>PACX01000027.1 GCA_002702895.1 Flavobacteriaceae bacterium
ATTTTTATTTACATGACTCAATCCTTTGAAACCTATAAACTAAAATTGGCAGATAAGTTTCGAGGGCTTGTTTATGATTCCCTTTTAAAATAAAATTATTTTGATTTAGAATAAATGTTTTGATGTGATTTAAATCCAGTTATATTATTTTGATCATCTCTTAAAATTTCTAGCTTTTCCCCTAATTCATTGTTTTTCAAAATTCTCTTAAAAGTATCCTTTTCAGTCATTTTATATAAGGTTAATTTGGGTGAACTTGTTGGCATATATAACATCCCTAAATAATCTCCCCAGGATTGAATATATGTTTCACTATTCCATGGCTGTGAAATATAAAGGCCTTCCATTTCCTTAAATTTGTTTGAAGGTGTCCCTTTCTTTTTCTTAACCATTTCTAATATCTCATGCATTCCTAATATATACTTCACAGGATTAGTGCCGCTAGAGTTAATCATAACTGAATAAGAAATTCCTTTATTTGGAATTAAAGATAATTGCGACCTGTAACCTGGACATGAGCCACCATGACCAACCCATTCTTCGTCATTACTATCGTATACTCCAAAGCCAAGGCCTCTTGTCACTGAAGTTAATTCATCATCCCAATGTACTGTGTGCATATCTTTTAATGTATTTGGAGAAAGAATATTCTTTTCCAATGATTTTAAAAGTTTTATTTGCCAAGCAGCAAATTTTCCAAGATCATTCACATTTGATGTAAATCCTGCTGCAGCTGCAATGCCATCGGCATTAAAAAAATTAACTTTTTCTCTATTTCTATCTCTATTTAATGAAGAATATCCTACAGAAAGAACATTACCATAATCTTCTTTTGACATTATAGTTTTTGTGCTGTTCATCATTAAAGGATTCAAAATATTTTTAGTCACATAGCTATCAAAAGATTCCCCTGAAACCTCTTCAACTACATATCCCAAAAGAGAAAGCCCTAAATTACTATACTGGTAATATTGTGAACTGGGGTAAAGCATCTCCTGATTCTTCAATTCTTTAATAACATCTTCTTTGGATGGGAAAGGAAAATCGGGCCAGGACCAATATGGGTGATTTGATTCTCTAGGCAACCCTGAAGAATGACTAAGTATCGATTTGATTGTCAATGGAGGAGAATCTTTAAATTGTTGATTTAAATCAAACCAAGGTAACAGCTTATTTATTGGATCTTCTAAACTTATTTTTTCTTCTTCAACAAGCTTCATTATTGCAACAGCAGTAAATAGTTTAGAAATAGAACAAATACTAAACGTGTTTTCAATATTCATAGCGTCATTTTCATTAGCCATTCCAAAAGCACCAGTCCAAACAGCCCCATTCTCATTGCCAATCATTGCTGTTAATCCAGGTAAATTTTCATAATCCTTTTGTGCATCCAGCCAATATTCAATTAATTGAAAAGCTTCTGAATAGTCCTTCTCTGCAAAAGCCAAACTGCTTTCTACCTTAATGTCTTTAGAGCATGATATAAAAAAAATTGTAAGTAAAATTATTCTAATATATTTCATAATTAAGATTTTATACTAATATAACCATTATCTAAAAGCTTAAATAATTAACTAACTTGCATAGAAAGATTTAACTTTTATAAACTATGAAAAAACTACTTATACTATTACTGTTTATTTTAATTGGATGTGGAGGTCAGGTAGATTACTATGATGCTGATGGAAATCCGCTTGATGAAAACCCTATTTACCTTGATGCTAATGGAGTTACAGTCAAAGCTAAAGACTGGGCTGAAATAAATTTTATTGGGAAATTAAATGGGTTAAGCTACATTATTGTTGATAGCCTTGGCCTCAGAAAACTAGCTCAAGGTACTTTTAAAGTTGATTTTTTTGATGGGGAATTACAACCTTGTACATCAAGAATAACTAATATGAACACCATGTTTCAAGTTAGAGATACTTTTGAGAACGACACATATGAAGAAAATTTTACTATTGATTATGAGAATGTTGATGATAGTGAATTAGAAATTTCTACCTCAACTGGTGGTGCAGGTCAATATATTCCAGGTGATCTATCTTCTTTTGACGTAAGTAATGTTACTAGTATGGATTACATGTTTGCTTTACAGAGAATAGAAGGTTATGACTTTTCTTATTGGGATGTTAGTAATGTTGTTAGTATGAAAGGAATGTTTTTTAGAACACCATTTGGTAAAAGTTATTATCAAGATTGTAATTTAACTTGTGATTGGAATTCGGAAGTAAGAACACCAGAATGGATGGAAGGGAGTGTAGTGAAGTGGACTGCGAATGGAGAGTTTATTACTACTAATGAGATGGGACATTATAATTATCCTGAAAAATATTTAAAANATTTAAAAATTGACCGTTTNGGGANNTNTAAGTGGGATGAGTTACCATATGATTCCTTTGCTGATTTTCCTCAGGAATTAAAAGATATTNANAGGGAAATGANANNGGATATTGAAAGATATAATAACACAGATGATTATGAAATTTTTANAGCTNNTAAATGGNNAATTGGNAANAAAGTAAANCAGATGGGTTATTATGATGATATTAATAATGTAGNTATTCANTTTCCNGCACCAGTTGGAGAGTATGTAGTAAAGGGAGGAAGCGGTTCAAATGAAGCTAATATTCTTCTTAAAGTATCTCCAGAAGGAGTTATAGCAGGATTGAAGCCATTAGGTGTTGGATTAAATCATGAAGGTAAAGTACCTGATAAATATCTTGATCCACCAATGCCTAAAAATATGTTCCAAAATTGGGATTTAAGCAATTTAAAAGACATGTCATATATGTTTTTTGGATCAAATTTTAATCTTCCAATCAGTAATTGGGATGTGTCAAATGTAGAATCAATGGCTTTTACATTTGGAGGAGTTGATGTAAGCAATTCTACATCAGACAGGATTCGAAAGATGTTTAAACTATGGAGGGTTAATTATCCTGAAAAATACTGGTCAAAAGAAGCACAAAAAGAAATTTATAAATTATCCTACGATTATTCAGAATTATCGAGTCTTTTTACTTTTAATCAAGATATTTCATCTTGGAATGTTAGTAATGTTAAATGTATTAATAGAATGTTTTATGGAAATTATCAATTTGATCAAGATTTGTCGAAGTGGGATTTATCTCATCTAGATCAATGTAGAGAGTTTGATGTTGCTACTTGGAACTGGGATCTCCCTAAACCGAAATTAAATTGTAATAAAAAGCCTTCAATTTATAAGGAATTTGATAAATGTTAAATTTAAAAAATTATGAAAAAAAAATGGCATGAATATTACATAGTAATAATAATACTTTTTTTTACTCCTTTGTTCTTTGTTGGAATATTCCTTGCTTTTTATAACAAGGGTTTTATAAAAGGATTATTGTTGACCATAGGATCATATTTAATACCAATTATTTTATTATTTTCAATTCGTATGATTGGAAGTCAAGAAAAGTACAACGAAACTCGTTTAAAAATATTTGGTATTGAAATTCCAAACTATCCTGATACAATTGAATCAACAAGAGGAAAAGATTTTTTTAAGAGTGAAAAAAAAGATATACAATCTAATTGTCGAGATGAGTCTTTTATAAGAAGTAAAATGAGTCAAATGGGTAGGAAAGTAATAACTATTGCAAACCAAGGAAATAGAAACTACATAGTTACCTATGTTGGTAAAAATGGTGAAACATCGTATCAATATATGGACTATTCTAACAACCCATGTAATTAGTAAATATCTAACTCTTGGCAAACTTGCACCTATTAAATAGGAAAGCCAAGTTCGGTTTGTTGAATAATGTTAATAACTGGAACACGAAAAATGTATATTTTAATACAAAAAGTAGAGTTCAGAAAAAATAGCTTCTTNACAGAGTACAAAAGGGGATGTAGCTCAGCTGGCTAGAGCGTTTGACTGGCAGTCAAGAGGTCGTGGGTTCGAGTCCCATCTTCTCCACACACATATAATAATTGTGTATATTTGAATCCATTTTCAAAATGAAAAAACTAACTTTATTATTCCTATTAATTCCTTTTATTTCTTTATCGCAAGAAGAGGTCCAAAAAGTTGAGGTTATAAAATCTGATGCGCAAATAGAAGCATTTACTTCATCATTAGGTGATCGCGAGCTGAGGGTAGATTTTTTAGATTTATTAGTATTTCCTGCTATAAGCGTAGGATATGAAAAAATTAATAATTCGTCGTCAGGATTTGGGACTACTCTTTTTTTAAATTTAGCAAACAGTGATACAAATATAGAATGGAATGATAAATTTGCATTAACCCCATTTTATAGATTCTATTTTTTAAAATCAGAAGATTTTGGAGGATATGGAATATTTGCGGAAATTTTCTCAAAATTTCATTTCGGTAAAGCTGATAAAATACAAGATTCTGGAGAAGCTATTTCTGAAAGTTTCTTTGACATTGCTCCGGGATTAGCTGTCGGAAGGAAATGGATAAATAGAAATGGGTTTACATTTGAATTATATTTTGGAGTTGGACGAAATCTCTTATATAAAAGTGATGATAATGGCAGCCCTTTTTTCCCACAAAGAAGTAGCGGATTAGTTAGAGGAGGCGTTTCAGTTGGGAAAAGGTTTTAGAAAAACATGTTTTCTAAATTACTGGTTAATCTATTGGCATAATAGTTGTTTTATACATAATATGAAAAAAATATTTATTGTCTTGTTAATGATTCTTTCTCTAAGCTGTGACAACGATTTATGTGACCCAGAAAACTTTCCTGATTCACCTCTAAATATGCCCCATCACGTTGACTATGGAGATGACTATGTAAGGTATACATATGTCTGTATTAATGGATATAATGAAGTTTGGAATTATGAAATTGTAAATGGATGTTGGGAAACATATGTTCTTACAGAATACAACTATTTATGTGAATAATTTTCTTTTTTAAAGAGTGCTCTTCTCCTTATCAATTAAATCAAAAAAATTAATTAATGATTCGTCATTATTATAGTTTAACGCGTAACACTTACATTTAATAAACCAGTTAATAAATCCATTAACTGATTTTGAATTTGTTGGAAAAAAAGATTCATTTACTATTAAGGGCAATAAATCTTTTAACTCTAATTCTTTTAAAGAGTTTTCTTTTGAAATATCGTATTTAATCAAGATTATATTTGAACATTTAAAAGTTGAAGGAGAGAAATTCTCTAATTTGTGAGGATTCAAATATTTGATTTTGCCTTTACTTATTTTAATTGATGCTGAAAAAGATTTCTGATTATATAAATTAGAAACCTTTTTAAATGCTGGCTCCTTTACAGAAATTGAATTTGGGAAATTGCCTATTTCTCCATTTCTAGAAATAGGAGTTATGTCATCAGAAACTGAACTATATCCATTTTTAGATAAAATTGCGCAGGAGGTGCTTTTTCCACTCCCTGATTCGCCAACTATGACATAAGAAATATTATTTCTACAAACAGCGCTAGCATGTAAAAACCCTGACCAATTTTCTTCTTCAATTTCATGAAAATCACACATAATTAAGGATAAAACTTTTCCTGTTAAATAATGTGTTTCTTTTTTATTCCAAGATCCTAAATTTCCATTATCATTATTTAAGAAAAATCTACCGTTACTCTTAAAAACATAATAATTTTTGGATTTTGAATTAGAATAATCTTCAAGATGAAAAAGCTGACCAATTACCGTATTTATAATTTCAAAATCATCATAGTTAATTGTAAAACAACTATCTCCTAATTTTAATTTAAATTTTTTAAGATTTTTAGGAATCACATAGTTATATTCTATTTTAGTTGATTTTAAAGATGGCTTATTCAACAATTCTTTTAATTCTAAGTAAATTTTATTTGTATTAGAGGAAATTTTTGAAATAGTTTTTTTTAAATCATTATTAGATTGGGAATAAAAATCTTTAAAAAGGCTCAAATACAGATCATCAACTATCAAAAATTTCTTGGATTCTTTAAGAAAAACAAAGTGATTGTTCTTGTCAATTTTTTTTGATATATAAAATTTATTTTTCAATTATTTTATAATTCCAATTTTTTTTAAAGCATATAATCTATAATCATGATTTAAAAACAAAGCTTTTATTTGCATTATTCTAATTTTTAGGGGAATCAAAATAAAAGTATTTGTCAATAATTTGTTTAAAATTGAAAATATATAAATTGAATTTATTAAATCAAATTTTTTACTAAAAAAATATAAGTTTAAAGGTATATTATGATCAATGAGATTAAATTTTTTCATTATAACCTGAATTTTAGAAATATGAACTGAATTAGGCAATTTTTCAATTAAATCAGGTTTTTTAGAAATCAAATTCATAATATCAAATAAAGTTCGAAAATGATATGCTGTCTTAAAACTTCCATAGTCATTTTTTTGAAAATTAATTATAGTGTGATATAATAAATTGGGTTTATTTGGAATAAAAATTTCATTGCTTATTTTTTTAAGATGAATAAATTTATTATTGTAACTATTTTTTTTATCCGTAATTCTAAAATGCAATTCAACTCCAAATATCTTTTCTTTATTAACAAGTCTAGGAATATGATTCGAATCATCTTTAAAGAAAGATTTAAATGGGGAGACTATAGTTTTGTAATTTAAACTTTTCAAAATATTTTTAGACTGGAATATTTGCTTTTCATCTATTAAAATATCTATATCTCCTACCATTCTTATACCTATAGAATCTTTGTAAATTGAAGATATTAATGCAGCACCTTTTAAAAAAACATGGTCAATGCCATTGCTTTTTAATTGATGAGAGATCTCATTAACTTCTTTTACAAGCTGAGTATTTCTGTGAAGATTTTGAGTGTAAATTTCCTTAAGATATGAAGCTAATTTATCATTAAGGAGCCTGAGATAATTTCTTTCTTTTAGCTTATAATAAAGTGCAGGTATAACGTAATGGGAACTGCCAATTTCCACAAACTTATCCCAAAATTTATCATTATTTTTTGATGGGAAAAAGTCTAGATTTATTTCCTTATCAAACAAGATATCGGAAATAAATCTAGTTGCTTTATTCAAACTATGAAAATTTACTATCTACTACCAACCGTCACCAGGTGCTGGTGGAGATTGTGCTTGAGCTTTCTTTGGATTAAGTAACATAAATGTACCCAAAGCAGTCAAACCGGCATACTTACCCATTTTTTTTAGGGCTTTTTTTCTGTCAATTTTTTTGTCTTGATTTTTCATTTATGTTAATTTAATTTGAATTTTTTGGTTATTTTTTTATCCTTACTCTCAATAGTTAAAATATTAATTCCTCTACTATCAATTTCATTGATATTAACTCTATGAGTGAAATCTATGTCTCTTACTAATCTTCCAGAAAAGTCATAAACCTTGGCATTATACATAGTGTCGGGAGATCCCATTAGCCTTAATTCACTACTAGATAACTTATAAATTCTAAAGTCATCACCATCTGTTGGTAATTCAGGAATCATACCGTCAGTAAAATGAAGATAAAATCTTCCTAAGCCTTTACTATCATCCTCAAAATCTAATTCTATAGATTTATCAAATTCAACAATAGTATTGTTTAATCTGTCTTCTAAAAAGATATTATAAAGATGATCAATTGAGTTGTCTTCAACAGAAAGTTCTAATCTAGATGATTTAGTTGTTATTCCTAATGGAACTACAACATCTTTTAAATCATTGTATGGAAGCGCCTGAATTTGTAAGTCAATTCCCTTATCATCTTCAATTAATCTTGAAAATACTTTAGATTCACTGCCTTGAAAAAACTTCCCAGCATCATAACCTGGGTCTAAGCCTTTTGTAGTTTGATCACTAAAAAATAATTTAAGGTAATCCTCTTCATTATTTGTTTCGTCTTTAAGTTTTATTTTAAAAACAGATTCTCTTTTAAAATCATTTTTTGCGACACTGGCATTAAAGTTTGCTCCCTGTCCGCTTGTTTGCATAGCCTCAGTAAATGAAGCATCTGTACCCGCTCCAGCAACAGCATAGACAAAAAACCCTTCTCCAGGGGCAATGTGATTAATAGAGTTCGATGTTTGATTATAAATATCATAATTGGCACCATCCCAAGCATAAACAGCTTCATAAGTATCATGAATAGCTGCAGCATTTACAGTTAAGAAATTATTTGTAGCGTCTCCACCATCATCTGTCATATGTAAATATGATGGATATGGATTCCCAATTAGGTTCCAATTTCCATAAGTTCCAGTCTCATCAGCAAGATCATAAGTAACGTTAGCTACTGACATTGTTCCAGTGAAATTCACAGTTTGGGCTCCGTTGGGGCTTATTAAATAACCTTTACCATTTGTTAGTGAAGTGCCTGCATTAGTATTGTAATAAACAAATTCTCCATTATTAACAGATGGATCGAAATGTCCTATGGCACTTTTTCCTCCATTAGTACGTAAATTATCGTCAACATCGGAAGATGTTTCTCCTGTAACAGGAACACCAAGCAGTGCCCACTCATCTCCTCCGTCTAAAGATCTTGCCAAAGTTATTCCTTTACCTTGACTAGCTCCGCCAGCTTTAGCTATTAACGAACCAGAAGTTGTTCTACTTGTCTGAATAATAATACTTCCACTTGTATTTGAAGTAAGTGTTCCAGTTATTGTCATAGAACCTCCAGTTCCTATAGTCAAAGTTGCACTGTCAGCTACATCAAGATTTTGTGAAACTAAAAAAAGAGGAAAAAGAAATAGTATATAAACTAATTTTTTCATTTGTTTTTTATTTTCCGTTTAATAAAAGATTAACTAGTATTTCTAATTTAGCTATTCTTTCTTCTTGTTTAGCTATTCTTGCTTCTTGGTCTTTAACTCCATTTATAAGTACAGGTGCTAATGCTTGGTAATTAACAGCAAGCATGCCATTTCCATCAACACTTACAAGTTCTGGATAAACCAATTCTAAATCTTGGGCAAGTAATCCAATTTCATTTCTTCCATCTCTAGTGTAAGATTTTCCGTCTAATTTTAAAATCTCAGAAATTGTATTTCCTAATGATTTAATATTGTCTTTTAATCTCATGTCAGAACTTACGGTTAAATTTCCACTTACAACAACAGTACCATCAGATGCATTTGTAATCGTTTCAGAATTTTCTAAAGTAATTCCCGTAGCATGCAATGTTGCATTCCACTCACCAGCAGCCATTCCACCAAAGTAAACATTAGTGACAGTATTTTTACCAATTACAGCAGTTAGATCAGATGATACTACAACGCCTTGTCCTATCCCAATTCTACCTTGAGCGTTACCTAAATCACCTTTAGCTCCAGAACCAATAAAAGTATTGTAGTCCCCACCAATAACTTCAGTGGCTGATTGATTTCCTACAGCAGTATTGTATTCGCCTGCACCAATTTGATAACCAGAAGCTCTTCCTATTAATGTGTTACCTGAACCTGATCCTGCAGCTCCACCAATTGCTGTACCTGCATTATATCCAAAAGCAGTGTTGTTATCACCTTGCTTTAGGTTGTCAAGCGCTTGGACTCCAAATCCTGTGTTTTGTATTGCATCAGTCGCACCAGCAGCATTAACAGTGTTTGCACCTATGATAAGTGATTTTACTAATTGTGTGTTAGCTGTTATTGCCAATCCGGTAGTAGTTTCACTAATTCCAATATTTCTATTGGTTTGAGCATTAATTGTGAATCCAAAAAGGATTGCACATAGCGTAAATAAATAATAATTTTTTTTCATAATTTTTTTTTTAACGTAACTAACTTATTATTAATAGCTTGCAAATAAAAAAAAATTTTATCATAAAATATTATAGCTCATAGACAAAAATATATACTCCATTTAATTTTTGACAATTTTATAATTTTAGAATGTTTATTTTATCATTTTAATAAAAAAAAGAGTTTTTATTAATTATTTTTCAATTATTAATTCACTAAAAATGAGGTTTAAATCTAGATAATTTTTTATTGAATAATTAGTGTGCGCGCACATAATAACAGTATCATTATTTTCAATTAAAAAATTCAAAAAAACTATGATATTTTTTTTTAAATTACATAAGCAATGACACTTAATGAAAAATTTAAAGCTCTTCAAACAAAAAATGCCCCTGGACAAGAGGTTAGGAAAATAAATAAAGATTTAAAGGGCATTGTAATTGGGAAAAAGCTTGATGGAGCTCTAGTTGATTTCTCCCACGGGGATGTGGATGCATTTCCTCCAACTCCCAGTTCTGAAATTGTTTGGAAAGATGGTTTTTCAAGAGGAGCAAGTCAAGCATATACTGAATACAGAGGATCGGCTGATATAAGAAAAAAATTAGCTGATAAACTTGGTAGGTTTACAGGACAACCCCTTGAATCAAACAGTGAATTGATTATCACTCCTGGAACACAAGGTGCATTATTTTTAGCACTTGGATCAACTGTTACTGCTGGTACTAAAGTTGCGGTAGTTGAGCCAGACTATTTTGCTAACCGTAAACTAGTGAAATTCTTTGGTGGAAAAATTATTCCAATTTCTTTAAATTATAAAGATTCTAAATCTGAAAATATTCCAGACTTAAATCAAATTGAAAATGCATTTAAAAATGGCGCAAAAGTTTTTGTGTTTTCAACTCCAAATAATCCAACGGGTCTTGTTTATTCTAAAAATTCAATAAATAAAATAGCAAGTCTTGCAGCAACCCATAATGTTACTTTAATCGTTGATCAGCTATACTCTAGAATGGTATTTAGCGGAGAAAAATATACTCATCTTTGTTCTTGTAATGTCCGCCCTAAAAATTTAATTACTATAATGGGCCCTTCAAAAACTGAGTCTCTTAGTGGATTCCGCTTGGGAGTTGCATTTGGAACCTCGAAATTGGTTGAAAGAATGGAGTCTCTTCAAGCTATAGTTTCTTTACGTGCTGCTGGATACAACCAATCCGTTCTTAGTTCTTGGTTTGACGAGCCTAAGGGATGGATGGAAAATCGTATAAAAGAACATGAATCTATTAGAGATGAATTGCTGAAAATATTTAGAGCTGGAAATTTAGATACTGCTACTCCCCAAGCTGGGAGCTATCTATTTCCAAAGCTACCACCATTGCGTGTAGATTTACACACTTTTATACAGCTACTGCGCTATCAAGCAAATATTATAGTTTCGCCAAGTACTGAATTTCAACCAAGCTGTAAGGATAGTATAAGATTAAATTTTTCACAAGATTACTCGTCAGCAATTTCAGCGGCAAAAAGAATTGTAAAAATGACTGAAATCTATAAAAAATAAATTCAATATTTAAAACCTACTCTTTAAGCCTTTTTAGTTTTCTTTGAATTTTTTTGATAGCATTCTCGATAGTGTTTTCTGGCTCAATTATATTGTCTTCTCCCCAAAAATTTAAATCTTTAAATCCTATTTTTGAATCCGCCAAAATAACTGAAGGGTCCACTAGTTCTTTTCTTTTAGGAAAATTTAATGCTTCGTCTTCTGTCCAATCTGTAACAGCCATTTCCGATGATAAAGAGTAAGTGGAGTTAAATATTCTTTTGTCCCAATTTATCTTAAAATCAATAGAAGCATTACTGTAGCTATAATACCACTTTTTATTTCTTTCGGCATAGTCTACTCTATAAGTAGCTTTTGTTGGCCATACCTTTGCATTTCTAGGTTTCTTTTTAACAAATAATTTTGAAGCCATATCTTTATTAGAAACATTAAGTGAATAGTTTGCGCTTAATAAAATTTTGTTCTTCCCATCTATATAAAGTTCTCCATAAAAGAGAGGCTCATTAATATCGTCCCTTTGTTTAAACCTTATAACGTATACAGGAGTATCATTAATTTTAGAATTTCTATGAACCCAAAAGGAATAATTAGACATTATGAATGATGGAATAAAATAATTTGGATACTTAATAATGTCTTGAAATAAAGTATTATATGGACCTCCTGCAAGTTTAAAAGCTACGGTATCTAATCTTGAATAATCAGTGTCTTTTCTAAGTTTTAAAATCTTAATTCCATCTTTTCTTTTATATACTTTGTAAGGTGACTTATAAATATTAACAACTGCCTCAGATAAAGATACATTTCGTCTTTTCCGCTTTATTGTTTCTCTATAAAAAGCGGTCATTAATGTATTATCCTCTAAATAATTCCTCTCTAAGTTGGCTAGAGTTTCCCTAACTAATCTTTCAACATCCTTAGGAACAGTTAAAACTGTTTCTGAAAGGGGTGTAATAAAAACATCCAAAGAGATTGTATTTTTTTTATCATCAAATGATTTTAAATCCAATATTTTAGTTTTAAATCCTATGAATGAAATTTTCACTTTTGACGTTGAATGTGATCTAGGAATTTTAATTGCAAAATCCCCCTCGCTATTACTAATAGTGCTTATATTAGATTCTAACAGGTTAACATTAGCAAAAATTAGGGGTTCATTATTTTCTGAATTTATAATTTTACCCTTAAACTCAATGTAATTTGAATTTGAATTATTAAACAATTTATTGGATTGCGCATTGGAAAAATGTAGCCCAAAAATTATAAATGATAAAAAAGAAATTGTAATTCTCATAGATTCTTAAAGATAAGAATCTCTACAAGTATTGACAAAGTTTATGATCAGTTTTAATTGGTGCTTTTTATTTACCTTTATTTAAAAAAGTATTGAAAATGAAAAAAAAAAATAACTTTTTAATTTCTAATAATGNTTACGGATTAGTTACACTTTGTATCATTGTATTGGTAATTATTGCAGTTGTAGTTGCTTATTTTACTTACTATTAATGTATTCAATTTCTTTTAATAAAAATTTAGTTAAAAAACTTCATTTATTTGATCANAATTTAATTTTTCCACACGAAAAAGTCATTGATAAAAAAACTTCATTGTTAATAGATTATTTAAGGTCTTTTAACAATTCTATTATAATCTCTTCNATTTTATGCTGTTCAAAAAGTATGGTTATAATTGATGGTCACCATAGATTCTTTGCTCTAAAAAAGTTGGGTTTTAAAAAAGTCCCTGTTACAACAATAGATTATTTTTCAAAAGATGTAAAAACAGATTTTGAAGAAAAATTTTCAAAGGAGTTTATTATTGAAAGTGGATTAAAGAAGAAATATCTTGAGCCAAAAAGCACAAATCATATAGTGTATTGTAATAAGTCTAAAGTTTGGGAACCCGTTATCCTTCTTTCAAGTTTATTTAAATTAAATTTTCCCAATTGACATCTACTGTAAAAAATTTAATGGAAGCTGAAAAAAAAGCAGCTAAACTATTTAAACAGATTGAAAATAATGGACTATTAACGCCTGGTAAATCAGAAAAAGAAATTAATACTTCCATTTTTGATTTAGCTTTTGAAATGTTTGGAATNAAGAAATATTGGCATAAAAGAATTGTGCGTTGTGGAAAAAACACCTTACAGCCCTACAAAGAAAATCCTCAAAATCTAATTTTAAAAGAAGATGATATTCTTTTTATTGATTTTGGCCCAATTTTCGAAGAATGGGAAGCAGATTTTGGCAGAACCTACGTAATAGGTACTGATCCATATAAAATAAAACTTAAACAAGATATTGAGTCTGCCTGGCATAACTGTAAAAACTTTTTTGATACTCAAAAAAAAATTACTGGTGCTGAGCTTTATAAATATGCCTGTGATTTGGCTTTAGATTACAATTGGGAATTNGGAGGAGAAATTGCTGGACATATTATTGGAAACTACCCACATGAAAGACTAGAAAAAGAGGATAAAACCAATTACATCCATCCAAAAAACAATAAAGATATGTTTAAAGGAGATACAAAAGGTAAAGTTCGAAACTGGATATTAGAAATCCATTTTGTAGATAGAAAAAAACAAATTGGAGGGTTTTTTGAACAATTATTAGCTTAATTTATTCTTGTTTTATTAATTTTATATTATAATTTTATCAATTATGGGAAGTAAATTTTTTGGTAATAGAATGGAAAAACAACCTCAAGGTAAAAAAGGGGTAAAACAAAAGTTTAATAATAAGAATAATAAAGCCAAATCTTCAGGAGTAAGAAAAGTTGGTAGAGGAAATTAATTTTATTCCATCGCATATTTAAATTCACAAAAACAAATTATTATGAAAATATTTCAAACACTATTTCTTTTTTTCTTGATTAACTCTTTTTTTGTCTCTGCTCAAACAGCTGAATTAAATGTTGATAATAGCACCTTAAAATGGACAGGGAAAAAAATAACTACTGAGTCTCATTGGGGATCTTTAAAATTTAAAAATGGAAGTGTTGTTTTTTCCAACGGAATTATCAAAAGCGGGAAATTTATAGTTGATATGACAACCATAAATGTGGAAGATATTCAAGGAAGAGGCAAAGCAAGATTAGAAGGACACTTAAAAGGAGATCAATTTTTTTCAGTAGAGAATCATAATGAAGCTTCATTAGAAATAAATTCTAGTACTAAAAATGCTGATGGCCTCAAAGTTTCGGGAGTTCTAACAATTAAAGGAATTGCTTCAAATGTTGAATTTGTTATGATTTTAGATGAAGCTGCTAATTCATGGAATAGTAAATTAACTTTTGACAGGGCTAAACACAATGTTCGATTTAGATCTGGATCATTCTTTGAAAACCTTGGTGATAAATTAATTTTAGACGATATTGATTTGGAAGCAACCTTAAGCTTTAATTAAGCTTTACCAGGATATTTCTACTTTACCATGTCCAGAGTTATTCCCAGCAACATTTGATATATTAGATCCATTATTNTATGANCCNCCNCCNCCANCNCNAGTTGGAGTATTANNANNAAAANAATAANCNNNTCCACCACCAGAATANCCNCCNCCTCCTNCANNNGCATANGTNNNANNATGTTTTCTATTAGCATCNCCNCCNCCNCCAAAACCACCACCAAAACCAGTATCTCCCGACCATTCGTTATTAGCACCAGCTCCTCCATTAAGATAGGATTGAGACTTAGTGCCAGAAGGACCAATTCCATTTGTTAAAAAGCCAGCTCCACCAATAAGTGATGAATTACCTGTATAGCCTGTCCCATTTCCATTAGTGCCCCCTGAAGGACTATGGAGGCTGCTTTGACTACAGCATCCATCTGCTCCGGCTGTTGTAATTTGACCATTAGATGTTGAGTTATCAACAAATGATCCTCCTCCTCCTCCAGCAACTACAATAATTGATGAGTTATCGTTATGAGGACTTTTCGTTACAAATGTTCCTCCTCCTCCAGATGCATCTTTTTCAAAATAGCTACCTTTCTGGCCTACAACTATTTTAATGACTTCATTTGCTGTTAAACTAAATTGTCCACTAATTTTAGCGCCATCTCCTCCATTTGGCCCTCCACCCTTAGCTCCATATGCAATAATTGTATAAGTTCCAGTAGCAGGAACTGTCCAAGATTGTATTCCACCACTTAGTGTTACCTCCCCATTTAAACCTGTTGAAGCATATGCAGTATTGCAATCTGATTGAGAAGGGCCAGTTCTGCCAGTTTTTCCACAATTTGTAAATGTTCTAACTGAGAAAAATCCTCCTAACGCGTTTTTTTTATAGTGAATTGCCTGTTGACTAGGAAGTATTTGAGAGTACCCTAAAACTCCCGAAAATAAAACCCCTAATACTAAAATTCTTAACATAAATTAAAATATTCTTAAAAATTAGATTTTAAAAACCCGTTTTAAATTCAACGTATCTCCAACTTCTTTTTGTAGAATAATTAAATCTTCAAAAAGATTTTTTATTTTCTTCTTGTAATTAGGCTTTTCTGCAAGATTCTCAATTTCATAAGGGTCATTATTTAAATCGTATAATTCTATTCTTTTATTTACTGGGAACAACATAAGCTTAAATCCGTCTTTTCTTATCATTTTCTGATAATCAATATAATTATTATCACAACATCCAAATGTCCCGTAAATTCCATAATGCTTGCTTTTTTGATCCACTCCTTTAATTAATGGGTAAAAACTTTTGAAATCTATTTCTTCAGGAATTGCAATATTTGCTAAATCAAAAGTTGTTGGGACTATATCTTGAAGGTATATGTCATGGCTAATTTTTTGCCCTTTTTCAATTTCAGGCCCTGAAATTATCATTGGCACTCTTATACTATGATCATACAAACTCTGCTTGCCTATTAATCCATGCTGACCGACAGCAAGCCCATGATCAGATGTAAAAATAATATATGTATTGTCTAACATTTCTTTATCATCAAGGTGATCAATTATTTTCCCTACTTGCTCATCTAAATGACTTATTATAGCATAGTATTCTTGAATGTGTTTTTTTACTGCATATTCACTTCTTGGGTAGGGAGCAAGTGCTTCATCTCTTAGACCAGGCATATTACCGATCTCCCTCATATAGGGATGTTGTGGAGAATAATTTTTGGGTAATTTAATACTATTGATTGGATATAAATCTATGAATTTTTTAGGTGCTTGTCGGGGGTCATGAGGAGCATTAAAAGCCAAATACATAAAGAAGGGGTCCTCTTGTTTTTTTGCATCATTTATAAATTCTAGAGCATCATCGGCTAGGACTTCACTCCAATGTTTTCCGCCTTCCCAAAATCCCTTATAAATTGTATCATATGGGCTCCATGATTTATCCTTTTCATCTTTAGGTCTTCCATAGCCAATTGGCATAAAGTTTTCTAAATCTTTTAAATTTCCTGATTTTTCTTTCCATTTTCCTAAACTTTGCCAAAGCTCGCCTCTATTATCACTAGGCATTCCTGGCCTTAAGTTTTTTACAGTATCAAACACTTTTTCAGCTGGAGCATTTATATGCCATTTTCCTGTCATATATGTTTTATATCCATTTTTTTTTAATATCCTTGGCCAGGTTTTAGAGAGTGCCAAGGAGTCTTTCTTTTGAAAAAGAT
Organism: Flavobacteriaceae bacterium; assembly: GCA_002702895.1. Classification (GTDB taxonomy): domain Bacteria; phylum Bacteroidota; class Bacteroidia; order Flavobacteriales; family Flavobacteriaceae; genus MAG-121220-bin8. The sequence goes on from PACX01000027.1 coordinate 16,893, forward strand.
TACTTTGCTCTTTGGCCCTCCAAACAGATTTTCCTGAAATAATCATTGCTCTTGACGCAACGCATATAGCTCCATGCCAAGCCCCCATATTATAAGTGTTTGAAAAAACAGTTCCATTAACAGTAAGCTTATCTAAATTTGGAGTATATACTTCATTGTTGCCAATTGCTCCAACTGTATCAAATCTTTGATCATCGGTATATATAAAAACAATATTAGGTTTAATTGTCTCTTGTTTACAAGATGTTAAAACAATGCAAGCAAAAATTAAGGTTTTAAAGATTTTCATTAATTTATAGTATTAAACTAGTTAAAAGTTTTTAATAAAAATATCTATTTTTAAAACATGATCAACTAAAAAATTATGAATTTGAATAAAATATTTTTTTTAATAGTGATTACCTTTGCAAAGATGAATGCTCAAAACATAAAATATTATAGTGAGAATAATGAAGACTTTGCTGATGTGTATGTTGAGGATAACTTAGTCTTTACATGTAGAGTTGCCGGTATAGATAATACTGGGCCAACCATTATTCTGCTACATGGTTTTCCTGAAACATCAAAAATGTGGTCTAAACTACTCCCTTTTCTTAGCGCAAAAAACTATAGAGTGATTGCTCCCGATCAAAGAGGTTATAGCAGCGGTGCTAGACCATTGAAAGTAAAGGATTATTCTGCACATAAACTTGCTCAAGATGTAATAAACATTGCTAATTCATTTGGTGCAAAAAAATTTCATCTTGTAGGACATGATTGGGGTTCAGCAATCGGATGGTATTTATCTGCTTTTAATAAAAATAGGATTATTAGCTACTCTGCTTTAGCAGTTCCACATTTAGATGCATTTGGTGATGCTATTTTAAATGATAGAATTCAAAAGAAAAAAAGTACATATATAAAATTCTTTAGGATTAGATTTTTGCCTGAAATATTTTTTAAAATGTCAAACTATGCCAATCTAAAAAGAATTTGGACTAGTAGCGACGATCAGGAAATTAATAGCTACATGAGTGTATTTAGTCAAAAAAATGCTTTAAAAACTGCATTACATTGGTATCGTGCCACAAAGCTAAATAGCCCAACAAAAATTGGAGATATTCATGTTCCCACATTAATGATATATGGAAAGAAAGACTTAGCTATCGGAGAAAAGGCAGTAGATGAAACTAAAAAATATATGAAGGGCCCATATTTTTTAAAAAAAACAAATTTGACTCATTGGTTAATTCAAGATTCTTTTGAAACTATTTCAAAAGAAATATTAAATCATATAAAAAAATATTAATAAACTCTATTTATCAGATTGATTTTTGTTAACCTCAGCATCAGTCTTTTTTTCAGTTCTTGAAACTTTGTAGTTTGTCTTCTGACCCTCATTATGATGATTGAAGTTTGATTTTTCTATATCCTCTGATTCATAATGTTTTATGCAGTATGCATTAATTTTATTTTTGTTTTTTGAAAAATAAATTTTTCTAAAATTCTCTTTATCGTATTTGTGTAATTTTAAATTCGTATCTATTATCTTTCCATTGGTAAACAAGAATGCCAAACTAAAAATTATTTCTTTCACAATTATATTTTTTTTGTAAGATACAAATGTCGTACCATGTTGATTTACAAATAATTAACCCATTTAATAATCAATACCAAAATTAATTATTTTAAAGTAATCTTAAAAATAAAAATCTATTGGCATGCTTTTTGATTTAATGGAAAAAAAATTAATTATGAAAAAATTATTCTCAAAAATTACTTTAAGCATTTTGTTAATTTCTATACTTTCATGTAGCAAGGATGAAGATGTTGTCAATGAACCAATGTCTATTTATGATGTAGTCAACGTTAGTACAAATTACACGTATTTAACTTATGCTCTTCAAAAAACTGATCTTTCCACTGTCTTAGATGGTGTTGACAAATACACCCTCTATGCTCCATCAGATATGGTATTTAGACAATTTCTAATGACAAACGGTTTTAGCACTGTAGATGATGTTCCAACAGCATTGTTAAAGCAAATTTTACTTAATCATGTTATGGCCGGCGAAGTTGAGTATCAAGATTTTAAAACAGGTTATTATAAAACTGCTGGATTGAGCGAACTCTCTAACACGCCACTTTCTATGCATGTAAAACAGGTCAATATGAGAGTAACTTTAAATGGTAAGGCTAGGATTACAAATGGTAATTATAGAGCTTCTAATGGAATAATTCATACTGTTAATTCTGTAATTCCTCTTCCAAACTTAGTAACTTTTGTTACTGCTGATCCTAATTTTGAATATCTTACTGCTGCCCTAACTAGAAGTGATTTGGAATTAGATTTTGTTTCAATACTAAGTTCAAACCCCGGTATTAATTCAGCTCCTTTTACTGTATTTGCTCCAACGGATCAAGCGTTTAAAGATTTATTAACTGAATTAAACATTCAACAATTATCTGATATCGACGAGCCTACCCTAAGATCAACATTAACCTATCATGTTGTTGGAGATAAGAATGCAATGTCAACTGATTTATCTGATAATTTGCAATTAAATACCCTTGGAGGTCCTGTGACTGCTAATATCACTGGCGGGGCATCAATAACAGATGGTAATAACAGAGTAAGTAAAATTGTTGCTGTTGATGTTCAAACTACAAATGGGGTTATTCATGTAATTGACAAAGTTATTTTGCCAAATTAAAATAATATACTTTGTAATTTAAAAATATTTTGATGTAAGTTTTAGAAAAATATTATGGTTAAAGCTTCTATTTTTCTTTTTTATCAATAGATTTTTCGGGAACTCTTCCGTAATTCCCCATCCCATCATAATCTATAAAATCAGCTTCATTATGCCTAGCATAGTAATTTCTTAATTCAGGATCATTTAAGCTTTCTTGATCCTGGCTTTTGTTACCCCACGTTATGGCTTTTACAAGCATAAACATATAAACAATAAATATTATAAAGCCTATAAAAAACATTACTTTCATATCAGGTGTTATCATATCTTATTTTTTTCTATTATTTAATTTTTTTTGAGCGTATAGTGCTCTAAAATAATCATTTCTTCTCTGTCTGATACAAATAGAAAGGCCAAGAATGGAGGGTACCCAAATTCCAACAAATATACCCTCTAGCTGGTATCCACTAAACCACAATGATACTGAATAAAGAAATGATAAAAATGATAGAACAACTGGGTAATATATACCCCAAAATAATTTTATTTTTTTCATAAGTACAACTTTTTATTTTTAGTAAATATATTACAAAAAATGTTCTGTATAAATTTTAATTACATTAAAATTCTTCCCAAAAATTTGTAGTAAATTTTTCCAGAAACTCTGGTAAAACTTTATTGTCTTGCTTTATTTCTTCAAAATCTTTTAATTCTATTTGAGTAGACTCAAAAACTTGAATTTCTGTCACTCTTTCATTTTGTACAGCAAGATCTAGCCTAAATGAAATTTCATTTTGCTTCCTTCTTCCCTTTACATTTTTGTTTTTCTCAATTAATCGTATAGGTCTATCTATTGCAAATTTTTGACCAAAATTGACTTTAAAATATGATAAATTATATTTTTCATTATTAAATTTTGATAACAAAATCTTGCCTTTACTTAAATATCGATTAACAGAAACTCCTAGGATTTTTAGCTTAAACAATGGTCTTACGTTTTGAAAATCTAATCTGATTACTGCAAAATCTTCAGCATCAATATATAGAGTTCCTTCAAATTTAGATCTACCTTTGGGATTGCAATCAATTATATAAACCAGTTTATCTCCTAAATAATTTAATTTCGGGTTTGAAAAATTATATTTATTTGGCTTTAATATAAAATTTAAAGAGGTGTCTTCATTAAAGAAAGTATCCGCATAAAATGATTTCAATAAATTCCTTTGATATTTTGCAAAATTCTCATTTCTTTTTATCTCTTTGTCTTGGAATTTTTTTAAGGATTCTAAATCTGTGCTATCAACTTCTTCTAGCCCATCAACATCCAAATCTCCGCCAAATATTCCAGATTTAATTTTAAAATAGGAATCAGATTTTAAATTTTTTTTAAGGGATTCTTCTAAACGTTTATTTAAAGATTGCAGGAGTTCGTCTCCCTTGTTATAAGTTTCTCTAGCTTTAACTAAATTTATTTTTTGGTTTTCCTCTTGATCATTCCCAAAATAATAACATAATGTTTCTAGTCCATAATTATCCTCATTTGAAAGGTTTTTTGAAATACTGTCTAAAAGAGAATTATCTATTTCTTTAATTGAAGATTTGAATTTATTAATATTAAATTTTTCAATTGTTCCCTTTGCCTTTCTGCTTAGAAAAATTTTGTTTTTGGTTAATCCTTTTTCATAATTTTTATCAAAATTTTCAACAACTTTTTTAATAATTTCTTTTGAGGACAAATTTCGATTAGTTAAAATCACATCATTTAAAACTATGGGCTTTGGTGGTAAAAAAACTATGCTGTCATTAAATTGATTTAAAGAAAAGGAAGCCTTTTTATATCCCATTGATGAAATAAATAAAGAGTCCTGATTTTTAAGCTCTCTTATGATCAATTCAAAAATTCCATTTTCATCAGAAATTATACCTTTATTATTTGAAAAATATACTGTAGCAAAAGGGACTGGAGAAAGTGAAACTGAATCTAAAATTTTTACTTTTAAAGACTGTGAATAAATATTTGGTGCAGTTAGAAGTATAAATAAAAAAATTAATTTTTTCATTTTTGAAAAATTTAAATTTAAAACAATCCTTATGAATGACAAAGATTTTTTATATTTAAAACATATGAATAAAGATAATTTAATTCATTTAACCCTTGCACTAATTGCTTTTGTTTTAGCTTATTCAATTGCTTACTTTACTGGAGTTGATTTAGTAAAAGAAGCTGTTCTTTGTGCTTTTATAATTCAGTGGCTGTTATTTATTCCAGCCTATCTTTTTCAAACTGAAAAATTCTATGATTTGTCTGGAAGTCTTACCTATATTTTTGTAATTTGTTATGTTTCTTATTATTCTCTTCGAGGAAATGAAATTAATTTTGGCAATATTATTCTTGCTAGTGCAATTCTAATTTGGACAATAAGATTAGGGAGTTTCTTGTTTTTTAGGATTCACAAAGCGGGAGAAGACAAAAGGTTCCGCAGTATTAAAACTTCTCCTACAAGATTTTTTATGACCTGGACTCTTCAAGGAATGTGGGTTTCCATTTGCTCGGCATGTGCTCTTACTGCTATTTCAACTTCAAAAGGTGTTCAGGTCAATAGCCTTCTATATGTTGGACTAGCATTTTTTTTAATTGGATTTTTAATTGAAATTATTTCTGATAATCAAAAATCTAAGTTCAGATCAAATCCAGAAAATAAAGATAAATTTATAACTACGGGGCTATGGTCATTCTCAAGACACCCTAATTATCTGGGAGAAATAATTCTATGGCTTGGGATAACTATAATGTCTATATCCTCATTAAGCGGATGGCAATTTATTACACTAATCTCACCTATTTTTACCTATGTTTTATTAGTATACGTTAGTGGAGTTCGAATTTTAGAGGCTAATGGTAAAAAAAAATGGGGGCATTTAGAAAGTTATCAAGATTATCTTAAAAAAACCCCATCCCTTATTTTTAAATAAAAAGAAAGTCCCTTATCTTGAATACAATAAATTTTTAAAAAATCAAACTATGAATAATTCAATATCAAAAAATAAATTATTTACAGCTGCCTGTATTTCTTTAATTGTAACTGCAATGACCTTTGCTATAAGAGCAGGAATATTAACAGATTTAGGCATTCAATTTGACTTATCTGATACTCAACTTGGTTATATAAATAGTTTGGCATTCCTAGGATTTCCAGTTGCTACTGTTATCGGGGGGCTTTTGTATAATTTTTTAGGAGCTAGAAAACTAATGATTATCGCTTTTTTATCTCACGTAATCGGCCTTATAATGACAATCTATGCAGGAGGGTTTACCACGCTTCTTGTTTCTTCATTCTTTATAGGTTTTGCAAACGGTTCAGTTGAAGCTGCTTGTAATCCTTTAATTGCGGATATGTATACTAAAAATAGAACTGCTATGCTTAATAAATTTCATGTTTGGTTTCCTGGAGGAATTGTAATTGGTGCTTTAACATCTGGGTTCATGTCCGATTTTGGAATGGGATGGGAATTACAAATTGCCGTAATGCTAATTCCAACAGCAATCTATGGATATTTGTTTTTTAAAGAAGAGTTTCCTGAAAGCGAAAATGTTGAAACCGACACCTCTGTAAATATTCAATCTTTATTTAATCCATTATTCTTATTAATTATCGCATGTATGACCTTAACAGCTATTTCTGAGTTTGGTCCACAACAATGGATTGAAAGAATTTTAGGTAATTCCGGAGTTAATCCACTGCTAATTTTAGCAATGGTTTCTGGAATAATGGCACTAGGAAGATATTTTGCTGGACCAATTGTTCATAAATTAAACCCCATTGGTGTTTTATTAATGTCTGCTGTCCTTACTACAATTGCAGTGTACTACATGAGTATTGCGGAAGGATCCATGATTTATTTTGGGGCTGTTTTATTTGCTTTTGGTGTCTGTTATTTCTGGCCAACAATGATCGGTTTTGTATCGGAATATATGCCAAAAACTGGAGCATTAGGTATGTCACTTGTTGGTGGAGCAGGAATGTTATCTACTTCAATATGGCAACCTGTGATCGGATCATGGTTGGACGCTGAAAAAGAAATTGCTTTAAATTCCGGTGTAGCTGAAGATGCTGCTGAACTTATTGCGGGAAAAGCAGCTCTTGGAAATATGGCATATTTCCCCTTAGCATTAATACTTCTTTTTGGAATTTTATTTGCTTTTAGAAAAAAATTGGAAGAAAATAGGGTTTCACAAGCAGTATAATTTTAAAATAATAAAATGAGCAAAAAAATTAAATTAGGAATATTAGGAGGAGGAGGAGATTCGCTTATTGGTATTCTCCATAGAATTGCAGCCAACATGTTTGATAAATATGAAATTGTGGGTGGAGTTTTTAACCCCAATTTTGATGATAACATGGCTTTTGCGAAAACACTTGGATTAGATTCTTCTAGAATTTATAAGGATTATCAAACATTAATTTCTGAAGAATGTAAGTTAGATTCTTCTGAAAGAATGCAGGCAATTTCTGTGCTAACACCTAATTTTCTTCATTATCCTATGGCAAAGCAATTGCTTGAAAATGATTTTCATGTAATTTGTGAAAAACCTCTAACAACCACTTATGAAGAATCTTTAGATCTTAAAAGGTTAAAGGAAGAAAAAAATGCTGTTTTTGGGGTAACTCATACCTATACAGGCTATCCAATGGTCAGACAAATGACTAAAATGATCTCTGATGGTGCAATTGGCAATATTCAAAAAGTTGATGCGCAATATTTACAGGGCTGGTTAAATCCTGTAATTCACGAAAAAGATAAAAGATCTTCTACTTGGAGATTAGATCCTGAAAAATCTGGTTCTAGTTGTTGCCTTGGAGATATTGGAACGCATGCATTTAATATGGTTGAGCTTGTAACAGGGATGAAAGTAAATAAACTACTAGCAGATTTAAACACTTTATATGAAGATAATCCAATGGATGTTGATGCTAATGTTCTGATTCAATTTTCTAATAATGCAAAGGGAACTATTAGATCTAGTCAAATTGCAACAGGCGAAGAAAATAATCTTAGAATAAATGTTTATGGGAGTAAAGGTGCGTTAAAATGGGAACAAGAAAACCCTAATTATTTATATCATCTTAGTGATGATAATCCGCTCCAAGTTTTAAAACCTGGACACTCTTACAATTCTAATATTTCACTTGATGGGACAAAATTACCACCAGGGCACCCTGAAGGAATCTTTGATGCAATGGGTAATATTTATAAGGGTGTTGCAAGAGCTATAAATGGTGAGCCTTTTGATAAAGCTGAGTTCCCACCAATTGAGGATGGGGTAAGAGGAATGGACTTTATTGAAAAGGCACTTGAATCAAACTCAAAGGGAAATATTTGGGTAGAACTGAATAAATAAAAAATATGAAAACAATAAAAGGCCCCGCTATATTTTTGGCACAATTTGTTGGAGATGAAAAACCATTTAATAATCTTAAGAACATTTGTGAATGGGCAAAAGATCTTGGTTATAAAGCTGTTCAAATTCCTGCTTGGGATCAAAGATTAATCGATATTGTAAAGGCTGGTGAAAGCAAAACTTATTGTGATGAAATCAAAGGTATTGTAAATGATGCCGGATTAGAAATTTCTGAACTTGCAACTCACCTACAAGGTCAACTAGTTGCATCTCATTATGCATACGACAAAATGTTTGATGCTTTTGCGCCTAAAGAATTGCACGGAAACGTTAAAGCAAGAACTGAATGGGCGATAAAACAAATTAAGGCTTCTGCATCTGCAAGTAAAAATCTTGGGATAAACGTCATGGCATCTTTTTCTGGCTCACTTTTATTTCATACCATTTATCCATGGCCGCAGAGACCAAAAGGATTAGTTGAAGCTGGATTTAATGAGCTCGCTAAAAGATGGATGCCAATTCTTAATCATTGTAAGGATAATGGTGTTGAAGTTTGTTATGAAATTCATCCTGGAGAAGACTTACACGACGGTGCTACTTTTGAAAGATTTTTAAAAGCCACAAATAATCATTCTTCTGTAAAAATTTTATATGACCCAAGTCACTTTATTTTACAACAAATGGATTATTTACAATACATAGATTTTTATCACCAATACATTAGAATGTTTCATGTAAAAGATGCCGAGTTTAATCCAAATGGAAAATCGGGTGTGTATGGTGGTTATCAAGATTGGATTGATAGACCGGGTAGATTTAGGTCTCTTGGGGATGGTCAAATAGATTTTAAAAGTATTTTTTCTAAACTAAGTCAATATAATTTTGATGGCTGGGCAGTGCTTGAATGGGAATGTTGTATCAAGTCTCCAGAACAAGGTGCAAAAGAAGGGGCTAAATTTATTAATGATCACATCATAAATGTTACTAAACAATCTTTTGATGATTTTGCTGGAACAGGGACAAGTCACAAAGATATAAATGAAATATTAGGGCTTTAAACATTAATTTATGAGATTTTTTTTTGCAATTATTTTTTTTTTGTGCGCATGTGGAGGCTCAACATATAATTGTGGAAAAATAGACAGAAAGTATGAAAACAATGGTAAATATTTTTTTGCATTAATTCTCAATGATGCCTCAAACAATGATGAAGGAAGGGTATATGGTGATGTCTCGGTTGAAAAATCCATATATTTATTAAAAAAAGTAGGAGATGATTATTGTATTGAAGATTAATTCTAAAATTTAAATATGAAAAGAAAAGTAGTCGCAATTTGGAAAGGTGATGGCGCCGATGGAAGTGGAGTTTTAACAGCTCAAAGTGGGGCTTTTAATAATATGCCATATAGTTTTAAAACTAGGTTTGAAAATGATAATGGCAAACTTGGAACAAATCCAGAAGAACTAATCGCTGCTGCCCATGCTGGTTGTTTTAATATGAAATTAAGTTTTGTTTTAAATGAAGCCAATTTTAATCCTGAAGAGCTCTCTACTGAGGCTTTGCTAACGTTTGTGGATGGAAAAATCATCTCAATTGAATTGAATCTAATAGCTAAAGTGCCTGGAATTAATAAAGAAAAATTTGATGAATTGGCAGAAGAAGCAAAAAATAACTGTCCTATTTCTGGTGTTTTAAACTGTGAAATTAATTTAAACGCATCTTTAGTTTAAAGTTTTAATTCCATTCCCTCTTCAGCTACATTATAGCCTTTCACTTTAACAAATTTATATTGGTCACTATTTTTATCAAGCAAAGGGTTTGTATGGTTTAGATGTATAAAAAATATTTTGTTTTTTTCTTCATCTTCTATTAAATCAAAAAGTTCCATGCTTTCAACAACAAATGGATGAGGAATTTCAGAAACATCTCTATAGTTAACCTCCTCGGAGTCATAAAAAGTTGCATCAATTAACGCATAATCGACTTGCTTAATCTCATCAATAATAGATTTTTCCCATAAATACCATTTGTCAATATCTGGAATAAAAAGAGCTGTCTTATTTGGCCCATAAATTTTATATCCAACAGTTTCCGAAAATTCAGCTCTATGAGGAACTTCAATTGGTTGAATAATAATATTTGGATCAACTGAGAGCTTTAAATTATTATTTAATTCTGTAATTAAAATATTTTGTAACGAGACTAGTTGACTCCATGGCCCATTTTGTTCAAGAAATTTTTTCATTCTTGGCATTGCATAAACATTAATTGATTTGGAGTTTAAAGCTTCTCTTCCAAAATACATTAAACCCGTATAGTGTCCAATATGAGCATGTGTTAAAAAAACACCCTTTAAATCTTTCTTAATTCTATCACCCATAAAATTAAGCTGTTCATTAATATCAGGTGAAGCATCAAATAGGTAGGATTCATTGTTTTCATTGTTAATTAACATAATTGATGTTACATGTCTTTTTTGTTCAATATTTTCACAACATAATTTGTTAGATCCTAAATGTGGTAATCCACCATCTTGAACAACTCCCAGAATTTTTAAACTATATGTTGAATTAACTTGATTAAATGCAGTTAGTGGTATAAAAAAAATAAATAATATTAAGTAGATTCTATTCTTCAAATCAATCAAAAATTGCTTTTAATTCAGTAGCGTCTTTTGGAGAAAGTTTGCCTGCTAAAACCAAACTTAATTGTCTTCTTCTTAAAGCAGCATCGTACCTTTGTTTTTCCAGTTCCGTCTCTGGAATAATTTGTGGAACTTTTACTGTTCTTCCTCTTTTATTTAAAGCTACAAAAGTATAAATCGCCTCATTGACTTTAGTCTTTTTTGGATTAATTTTATTTTGTTTCCAAACATCAATAAAAACTTCCATCGATGAATTAAATGCCCTTGAAACCTTTGCTTCTATAGTCAAAATACTTCCATTTGGAACAGGCTCTCCAAATGAAACATTATTAATTGATGCTGTTACAACAATCTGCTCTGAATGCTTAATAGCAGCTATACTTGCTACCTTATCCATTCTTGCTAACAACTCTCCTCCAAATAGATTGTTTAGACTATTTGTGTCTCCAGGCATTACTATGTCTGTTTGAATTGTTTTAGAATTTTCAGGTGTTTTTGGATCCATTAAGAAAAAAGATTATTAGTTAATTAGATTCGAAAATCCAGGCATCTTTATTTTCCTTTTTTTGAATGATCCTAAGTTCAGTAACTGCTTCATTTCTTTTTGAAAAACTTGTGAATGCAACTGGGTTTAGCCCTTTTTCATTTAATGCTAATCTAGAAGCATCATAGCCTTTGCTCTTCAAATTTAAAACAAGATTTTCTGCGTTTTTAGAAATTCTAAATGCTCCTGCTATTATAAAATATTTTTTTTCTTTCATTTTAACATTAACTGTTAAAGAAGGAAGAGATCCAAAATTAAAAATGGCTTTTTGAACTTTTTGAATTGATTGTTCCCTTACAGATTGCTCATATGCCAGTTGTTGTTCTAAAACATTATTTTTTTCATTAATGTAAACTGCTGATCCAATTCCAATAAAAAGCAATACCCAAACAGCAGCTTGTTTAAAAAAATTATTTGTGTTTTTCTCAAGTTTAAAATATGTTGGTATTTGTTGCTTAGAAAATGAAGAGGTTGATTTTTTGTCACTTAACTCCGTTACAAAAACAGATGGTAAACCAAAAGATTCTTTTAGATGATTAACTTGATTATTTGGAACAAAAGTAATATTGCCTTCAGGGTTTAAATAAAATTCTCCTAATTTTTGTAAAACAATTGTTTCTGATTTAATCTTTTGTAGCCATCTCAAAACAATGTGATGAATTTTTTTAACTGCTTCATCATATGTTAAATCTAATTTTTTTGAAAGATACTTTGCTAATAGCCCATCATTATCTTTGATTTGAGAATTGAAAGAAATTTGTTTTGTCGGCGGATAAAATTTTTGTTCTTTGAAATTATATTCAGCTGATTTATAATTGCCAAGAAAACTTCCAAATCCTGGGACTGTAACACAGTCTTGATCAAATAATAAATCGCTTATATAAACTGATAGATGCATAACTCAAAAATACATTTTTTTGATTGAAAATTATACCTGAAAGTCTAAAATTATTAACACTTAATTATACCCTAATTTTTGGCGAACTCTCGTTAAAACGTTCTGAGCAACTTTATTAGCTTTATTTGCTCCAATATTTAATGCATTATCTATCTCCCCTAGGTTATTCATATAATAATTGAATTTTTCTCTTTCATTTTTAAAATTCTTAAGAATATAATTAAACAATTCCTTTTTAGCATGTCCATAACCAAACCCACCTTTTTTATAATTTTGTTTTAGATCATCTATAGAATTCTTATCTGCAATTAGTGAGTAGAGTTTAAAAACATTACAATTTTCAAAATCTTTTGGTTGATCAATTGGAGTACTATCAGTTTCAATAGACATAACTTGCTTTTTTAACTGGCTTTCTGTAAGAAAAATATCAATTGTATTGCCCTTAGATTTACTCATTTTTTCTCCATTGGTGCCAGAAATATATTGAGTATTCTCATTAATTTTAGGACTTGGAATGACAAAAGTTTCACCATAAGCATTATTAAATCTTGAAGCAACATCACGTGTCATTTCTAAATGCTGATGTTGATCTTTACCAACTGGAACAAATTCAGCATCATATAATAAAATATCAGATGCCATTAACATTGGATAAGTAAAAATGCCTGCATTGACATCTTGTAATCTATCTGACTTGTCTTTAAAAGAATGAGCCAATGTTAATCTTTGATAAGGAAAATGACAAGATAAAATCCATGAAAGTTCTGTGGCAATTGCAACATCACTTTGTCTGTAAAAAATTGTTTTATTAATGTCTAATCCAAAAGCTAACCATGCTGCTGCAGTAGAATAAGTATTATGTTTTAACTGATTTGGATCTTTAATTTGTGTTAATGAATGGAGGTCTGCAATAAATAAAAAAGATTCATTCTCTTTATCATTAGCCATTTGAATTGCTGGGATTATCGCTCCTAAAATATTTCCTAAATGTGGTGTTCCCGTGCTTTGAACTCCAGTTAAAATTCTTGCCATACAAATAATAATATCAACAAAAGTAATAGATTTAAAAAACATATTACTCATTTGGTTATTTTTACATTAATGGTAAGATTCTTGAAAATAGTGTTATGCGGCCTTTACAATGTGTGGTTTTACACACTAGCTGGTACTAGCATCATTATTTTTCTTCCTCTTCTATTTGTATTGAGCTTAAAAGAAAGTTGGTATCCTTATTTCTTTTGGTGGGCTAGAAATATTTGGTCAACTATTATGTTATATGGCATGGGGCTTATCCCTAAGATTGAATATAAAGAGCCTTTTGAAAAAGGCAAAAGCTATATGTTAGTTGCTAACCACAAAAGCATGATTGATGTAATGCTGATGCTTAAGGTTTGTAAATTTCCTTTTGTGTTTGTTGGTAAAAAAGAGCTTTTAAGATTGCCTATTTTTGGGTATTTCTACAAAAGAGTGGCTATCATGGTAAATCGAGATAGTGCTAAAAGCAGAAAAGCTGTATATGGACATGCTGAAAGAAGGCTTAGTCAAGGCTTAGGCATTTGTATTTTTCCAGAAGGTGGAGTATTTGGGCCTGAAATTAAATTAGCACCATTTAAAAATGGAGCATTTAGGTTCTCTACAGATTTCCAAATGCCAATTGTTCCAATGTCTTTTTTAGATTGTGAAAAAAGATACCCCTATCATTTTGCTTATAACCACTTTGTTGGTGGGCCTGGTATTTTAAGAGTAAGGGTTCATAATCATATAAGTACTATTGGCAAGGGTCTTGAAGATATTGAAGACCTAAAAAAGCAAGTTTATGATTTGTTGTCGAAAGATTTGGAAGATTAGCTTTTCATCGCCTCTACGATTTTAGCCTCTAAATCTTCACACAAGTCTGGATTATCCTTTAATATTGCCTTTACCGAATCTCTGCCTTGTCCAAGTTTTGTTTCTTCGTAGCTAAACCAAGACCCGCTTTTATCAATAATTCCATAATTGACTCCAAGATCAATAATTTCTCCCATTTTAGATATCCCCTTACTATACATAATATCAAACTCACTAAGTTTGAAGGGGGGGGCTACTTTATTTTTAACCACCTTTACTCTTGTTTTATTCCCTAAAACATTTCCATTTGTATCTTTAATTTGGGTTGATCTTCTAATATCAAGCCTAACAGATGCATAGAATTTAAGGGCATTACCACCAGTAGTTGTCTCTGGATTTCCAAACATAACTCCAATTTTTTCTCTCAACTGATTTATAAACATTACCGTACAGTTAGTTTTACTAATATTAGATGTTAGCTTTCTTAATGCTTGCGACATTAATCTAGCATGAAGACCCATTTTAGAATCTCCCATTTCACCTTCAATTTCACTTTTTGGTGTTAGGGCAGCAACTGAATCAATAACAATAATATCAATGGCTCCTGACCTAATTAAATTATCAGCGATTTCTAACGCTTGTTCTCCATTATCTGGCTGGGAAATAATTAATTCGTCTATATTAACTCCTAAATTTTGAGCGTAGAACCTATCAAAAGCATGTTCAGCATCTATAAAAGCAGCTATTCCTCCTAGCTTTTGACATTCTGCGATTGCATGCAGAGTTAGAGTAGTTTTCCCGGATGATTCTGGACCATAAATTTCAACAACCCTTCCTTTAGGATAGCCCCCAACTCCAAGAGCAAAGTCCAAAGTTAAAGATCCACTAGGTATAGATTCAATTTCTTCATGGACAGAATCCCCCATTTTCATTACTGTACCCTTGCCATAAGCTTTGTCTAATTTATCTAAAGTTAACTGAAGTGCTTTTTGCTTAGAATCTTTATCGGAACTCATATATTTTTTTATAATTAGGTTGTAAGCTAAAGTACAATTTATTTAAAAGATCTCATAATTGAAAAAGGGTGATTTTTTGTTATAAAATTTAAAATATTAATTTCGCTTTATTAATGGAATTATATAATAAACTTAGTGCCAAACAACGAGAGATTTTAATTAAAAAAGCTGGAGGGAAAAGGCTTACTCTTTCCTTTTATAAATACCATAATATTAAAAACCCACAATTATTCCGTGATCATCTTTATATAACATGGAACAAACTTGATGTTTTGGGAAGAATCTATATTGCTAAGGAAGGAATTAATGGTCAACTTTCATTGCCTTCAGAAAATTTTAAAAAGTTCAAAAAGAGTCTTAATGAAATTAAATTTTTAAAAGACGTAAGACTTAACATAGCAATTGAACATGATAACCTGTCTTTCTTAAAACTAAAAATAAAAATACGAGATAAAATTGTAGCTGACGGCTTAGATTCTGACAAAATAGACTTAACTAACAGCGGAGAGCATTTAAATGCAGAAGAATTTAATAGATTGATTGAAAGCGATGATACTATGCTTGTTGATATGAGAAATCATTATGAGAGTGAAATTGGTCATTTCAAAGGAGCAATATTACCTGACGTTGATAGCTTTAGGGATTCCCTTCCAATAATTGAAAAAAAACTTGAAGAACACAAAACCTCTAAAAAAATTTTGATGTATTGTACAGGTGGTATAAGGTGTGAAAAAGCTAGTGCCTTTCTAAAATTAAAAGGATTTAAAAATGTTTATCAGCTTAATGGTGGAATTATTGAATACACTCGTCAAGTAAAAGACAAAGGGCTAACAAATAAATTTTTGGGGAAAAATTTTGTTTTTGATCATAGAAGAAGTGAGCCTATATCTTCGGATATAATATCTAATTGTCATCAATGCGGAGAGAAATGGGATAATCATGTTAATTGTGCAAATGAAGCTTGTCATTTATTGTTTATCCAATGTAAAAAATGTGCTGAACTTTATAATAATTGTTGTTCTATTGATTGCCAAAAAATAAATGCATTGCCTGTGAATGAACAAAAAAATTTACGAAAGGGGAAAAAAAACAGTAACAAAATTTTTAAAAAAGGAAGATCAAAAAATTTGAAGTATAAGAAAAGTGCTTCATAAATAATTTTTGAGTTAGGCTCTTAAATTCCCTAACTTTAAAAACTAATAAAAATTTCCAAAATGGGTTGTTCAAGTTGTAGCTCAAATTCAAACGGCACTCCGCGAGGGTGTAAAAATAACGGAACATGTGGATCAGACGGATGCAATAAAATGACTGTTTTTGATTGGCTGGCCGATATGGAGATTGTAATGGAAAATGAAAATACCAATATAATTGAAACTCGTTTTAAAAATGGTCGTAAAGAATATTATAAAAATAATACTGATTTATTTATCTCTATTGGTGATCTAATTGTAGTTGAAGTTGAAAAAGGATATGATTTGGGGCATGTAACTTTGAAAGGGGGGTTAATTCCTGTTCAAATGAAAAAAAAGCAGATAGATCCCAAAAAGATACTTTTCCCTGTTTTAAGAAAAGCAACTGAAAAGGATATTGAAATTTGGACAAAATCTAGAGAAAAAGAAGAGGAAATTAAGAAGACTTCTAGGGAAATGGCTATTAAATTAGGTTTGAAAATGAAAATTTCAGATATCGAATTTCAAGGAGATGGATCTAAAGCAACTTTCTATTATACAGCAGCAGGAAGAGTTGATTTTCGTCAACTTATTAGGGATATGGCTAGAAATTTTAGCATTAGAATTGAAATGAAACAGGTAGGTTTAAGAGAAGAAGCATCACGGCTTGGAGGAATAGGCTCGTGCGGAAGAGAACTTTGTTGTTCGACTTGGTTAAATGACTTTAGGTCTGTAACAACTTCCGCCGCAAGGTATCAACAACTTTCTTTAAATCCACAAAAATTAGCTGGACAATGTGGAAAACTAAAGTGTTGTCTAAACTATGAGTTAGATTTTTATCAAGAAGTGCTAAAGGATTTTCCAAAATCCAATACAAAAATTTTAACAGAAAAAGGAATTGCTTATTGTCAAAAAATAGACATATTTAAAGGGCTTATGTGGTTTGTATATAAAAATGATAGTATTAATTGGCATGAGCTTAGTGCAGAAAAAGTAAAAGAAATCCTTAAAATAAATGCCAAAGGGGAAAAAATTAATAGTCTTGAAGAATATGCATTTTCTCAAAAAACAGAAAATCAAGAGTTTGAAAATGTTGTTGGCCAGGATAGCCTAACAAGATTTGATAAGAAAAAAAAGAAACGAAAATTTAAGGCCAAAGTAATTAGAAAATGAAAAAATTAAGTTTGTTCTTTTTTGTTTTATTAATTGGTTTAGGGTGCTCTTTCTCTAGCCACCTTTATACCTATGAATTTTCAAACGGATGGAAAAATAATGAGATTGTCACTTTTGATTTTAAATCGTCTGAAAATAAATCAAACTATAATCTTTTTTTATTATTGAGACATAATAATAATTATTCCTTTTCTAATATTTTTTTGATCACTGAACTAAATCTGGCTAACGGTTCGATTTCTTCTGACACTTTGCAGTATACATTAAGTGACCCAAGCGGGAAATGGCTAGGAGAAAAAAGGCTTTCAATAGTAGAACACAAGCTCCTATTTAAAAAAAATATTGATTTACTAAAGGATAGTGTTAATTATCTTTCCGTTAGAAATTCTATGAGGTTAAATAATGTAATCTCACCTATTGAAAACCTAGAAAATATCTTAGATTTAAGCCTATTAATTGAACCTTCACAGTAAATGACAAAAAAAAATACAAATTCAATTCCAAAGAAGTATAGGCTATTCTATTATAGCTTTTGGATTCTGTTTTTTATTGGAATTGTAAGTGTTTTTTGGGTTTTTTATTCTGCATCAACTGGAAAACTTGGCGAAATGCCTGATTTTAGACAGCTAGAAAACCCTAATACTAATTTAGCAAGCCAAATAATTTCTTCTGATAATAAAGTTTTAGGTAAAATTCATTTTGGAGAAAACAGAACCCCAGTAGAATATTCAGATTTGCCTAAACATTTAATAGACGCTTTGATTGCAACGGAAGACGAGAGATTTTATCGTCACTCAGGAATTGATTTTAAAGCAACTGTTAGAGCAATTGTTTACTTAAATAAAAGAGGGGGTGCAAGCACTATTTCTCAGCAACTTGCAAGACAACTATTTGTAGGGGTTCGTTCAAAAAATATTTTTGAAGCCATCATTCAAAAGGCTAAAGAATGGGTTCTTGCTGTAAGATTAGAAAGGCAGTATACAAAGGAGGAAATAATTACAATGTATTTGAATATTTATGATTTTGGATATAATGGAGATGGAATAAAATCTGCCTCTAGTATTTATTTTAATAAAGAGCTAGATAGTTTAAAAATTGAAGAATCTGCAGTTTTAGTGGGCATGCTCAAAAATTCTTCTTATTACAATCCTTTAAGACGTCCTGAACTTGTAAAGTCAAGAAGAGATGTAGTGTTTGGTCAAATGAAAAAAAATAATCATTTAAATGATAAAGAACTTGATTCCTTAAAACAAATTCCTCTTAAAATTGATTATACCCCTCAATCACATCGAGAAGGATTGGCTACATATTTCAGAGCATATCTTCAACAATTTATGAAAGATTGGACTAAAGAAAATACAAAAGAAGATGGCTCAAATTATAATCTATATTTAGATGGATTAAAAATATATACTACAATAAATTATGAGATGCAGCAATATGCAGAAGAATCTGTAAAAGAACACATGCCTAATCTTCAAAAAGAATTTTTTCTTCAAAACACGCCAGAGTTAAATCCAACCGCACCTTTTTTAGACATTGAAGAAGAAGAAGAAGAAATGATTTTTAAAAGAGCCATGAGACGATCAGAGAGGTGGCGTAAAATGAGAAATGCTGGAAAATCTGAGGATGAAATGTTTGCTTCATTTGAAAAAGAAGTCTCAATGACCATTTTTTCATGGGATGGAAATATTGATACTATTATGAAACCTATTGATTCAATCAGATACTACAAGCATTTTATGCGTGCAGGAATGATGTCTATGGAACCTCAAACTGGACATGTCAAAGCATGGGTAGGCGGAATTAATTATAAGCATTTTCAGTATGATCATGTAAAACAAGGCAAAAGGCAAATTGGTTCTACTTTTAAACCCTTTTTATATGCCACTGCAATTGATCAATTAAAACTTTCTCCCTGTGACTCACTGCCAGATGCAATTTATTGTATTGAACCAAATAAGTATGGAAATCCTGATCCATGGTGTCCAACAAATTCTAGTGATAAATATGGTGGAATGCGTACCCTTAAAAATGCGCTTGCTAATTCTAAAAATACTATTAGCTCTCAGCTAATGGATAAAGTAGGACCAAAACCAGTTGCTGATTTAGCAAGAAACCTTGGAATAAAATCTTTCATTCCTGATGTTCCTGCTATAGCACTGGGAACTCCTGATTTGAGTGTTTATGAAATGGTAGGTGCATACGGAGCATTTGCCAACCAGGGAATCTATGTAAAACCTACAATGATCACACGAATTGAAGATAAAAACGGTGCGCTTTTATTCCAATCAGTCCCTGAGACCAAAGATGTTATTAGTGCTGAATCTGCCTATGTTACTACAAATCTTTTAGAAGGGGTTACTAAATTTGGATCTGGTGCAAGACTTCGGCATAACATTCCAGAAGAAGAAAGAAATCCTGTATATAGAGATGTCGTAACTGGATATCCATACAGTTTTGAAAATGCTATTGCTGGAAAAACAGGAACAACTCAAAATCAAAGTGATGGATGGTTTATGGGTATGGTCCCTAACTTAGTAACAGGGGTTTGGGTTGGGGCTGAAGACCGTTCTACTCATTTTGAAACTATTGCCTATGGTCAAGGCGCTACAATGGCACTTCCGATTTGGGGACTATTTATGAAAAAATGTTATGAAAACGAAGATTTAGGAGTTTCTATTGAAGATTTTTTAGCTCCTGAAGTCCTAAATATCCCTATAGATTGTGAAAATATTAAGCCTTTAGAAAATATTAGTGATGATGCTGATGATATCAAGGGCTTAGGTTTGTAATCTCTTTTTTTATACCTTAAAGAAATGAGTAAAAGACTAATTTCTCTCGATTTTTTTAGAGGATTTACTATCGCTGCAATGATTGTTGTAAATGATCCTGGTAGCTGGTCTTACGTATTCCCTCCACTTAGACATGCTGATTGGCATGGGGCTACTCCAACAGATCTTGTTTTTCCTTTTTTTTTATTTATTGTAGGTGTATCCATAGTCCTTGCTCTTTCAAAAACTAAAAACTCTAATAATTCAGTTTATTTGAAAATAATTAAACGGACCTTCATCCTTTTTGGAATAGGAATTTTTTTAGCTGTTTTTCCAAATTTTGATTTTAGTAATGTTAGAATTGCTGGTGTTCTACAAAGAATTGCACTAGTATATTTTTTCTGCTCTTTTATTTATTTAAATTCCAATAAATCCCATCAAATTTGGATTGGAGCTTTTTGCTTAATTATTTATTGGATTTTTATGAAGCATGTTCCTTTTGGGGATTCTGTTGTTGGTGTATTAGAGCCTGGGAATAACTTTGCTGCTTGGATTGATAAGTTTATTACACCAGGCAGAATGTATAGAGAGACATGGGATCCTGAAGGTTTTTTTAGTACTATTCCATCTATAGCTACTGGAATCTCAGGAATGTTTTGTGGCCATATTATTTTAGACAAATCAAAATCTCTAAAAGATAAAATTATTGTGATGTATTTGTTTGGCAGCATTTGTTTATGTTTAGGAATGCTCTGGGACTTTAGCTTTCCAATTAACAAACATATATGGACTAGCTCCTATGTGCTTTTCTCCTCAGGGCTTGCAATGATATTTTTAGCTAGCTGTATGTGGCTAATCGACCATAAAAAAATATCTTCATATACCAAATTTGGAGTGGTTTTTGGTTCTAATGCTATTTTTGCATATGTACTTCATTCTATTCTTGGAAGGGTTTTTAGAATTCCTATTATTAATGGAAATGGGATACAAAAAATATGGATGGATTTTGGTATTTCTACTAATTTAGATCCTCAAATATTCTCTTTTATTTGGGCTTTGTTTTATACTTTTATTATTTATTTAATAGTCAATGAAATGTATAAAAGAAAAATCTTCATTAAAATATAATTCTCGTATTATTGCAATTAATTTAAATCCTATGAAAAAAATTCTTTTTTTATACATTTTAATAAGTTTTAATATTTCTTGTAATATTAAATCCGGCAATGGATTTGTTAACGAATCTGATTTATCCTTTCACATGGGCTCTGATAATGCTGTAGAATTATTTAAATCTTTTGATTCTGCTTGGAAAAATCTTGATTATAATTTAATGAAAACAATGATTGCTGATTCTATTTCGTTTGAATTTCAAGACGGAAAAGTAGCAACTAACTCACAAGAGTTTATTGATCTTGTTAAAAAAGAGGTTGAGAAAGAAAATGAATCTGGAAATAATTATTCCTGGACCACAGACTTTGCTTTTTCTGTTTATTTAAATCCTAAATCTGGTGGTGAATGGGTAACTGCTGGATTTACTTCAAATCTTGATAATCCTGAAGATGGAGTAATAAAAAAAGAGTACAATGAATGGTACTTTTTCAATAAAGAAAATAAACTAGAGCTTTGGTATCAAACCATAAGAAAGGTTAAAGAATAAATCTTTGATTATGAACCTGTATCCCCAGATAGAACATATGCTTCTGATCCAATGTTAATTACAGAAACTATCGCATATTGACCTGCTGTTTTTGTTTCACTACTTCTGTTGACAATAGTTACTCCACCCCCAGCAGAAATCGTAACCTGTCCTGCCCCTTTTTGAACTAGAAGACAATTAAACCCATCTCCAAGGCCAGTATTAATTGTTACAGTTATTGCACTTCCATTATCAAGAGAAACTACTTTACCATTATCTGATGCAACGATTGTATAAGTTGTTCCTGTTTGAGCATTTAAATTCGCATCAAAACCTGAAATTGTTCCTGAACCGCTTAGGCTACCACTTACTGTAGTATTAGTTGCAGTTATTGCAACAGTTCCATCGGTTGCATTTGAAATAGTTTCCCCATTTCCAAATGTAATATCATTTCCTGTTACCGTAAGATCTCCACTCACGCTTGTAGTAGTTGCAGTTATTGCAACAGTTCCGTCACTTGCATTGGTGATTGTTTCGTCATTTTCTAAGACTAAGTCTTTTGCATAAATTGATGCTCCCTTGTCTTGAGAAGCATAAACTTTCGTAACCGCAGCGTTCCCAATAACAGCAATATTGTCTCCTTGTCCAACAGCTCCATAGCCTATGACAATTCGGTTGGTAATAGGGCTTAAGCCATCAGCAGCTCCTACATCCGATCCACTTCCAATAATTATATTTTGCTCTCCTGTGGTGTTTTCATCTCCAGCATCAGCTCCAACAAAAACATTATTACCTCCAGTTGTAGTTGCTTCTCCTGCTTCGGTTCCAACTGCTGTGTTGGAAGTCCCTGTATTGGCTTCTAAAGACTCCGCTCCAATTGCTGTATTGTAATTTCCTGTGCTTACTTTTAAAGCAGCCTCTCCAATTGCTGTGTTTCCATCTCCCGACACGTTTGTATATAGAGCACCTGATCCAATTCCAGTATTATAATCTCCCGTGGTGTTTTTAGTTAGAGCCTCTAGTCCAATTCCTGTGTTCGATTTTCCTGTGGTATTTGCGTTTAAAGCCCAGGCCCCAGTTGCAGTGTTATAACTTCCCGTAGTATTTGCCGATAATGCATTATCACCAATAGCAACATTATAGTCCCCTTCGTTAGTCCCACCACCTACCGCAGCGTCTAAAGCGTAATTTCCAATGGCGACATTATACTCCCCTCCAGCAACTGCTCCTCCAAGGGCATCAAGCCCAATGGCTATGTTGTTGCTTTCTGTATCAGCAGCATCCAAAGCTCCTTTTCCAATCGCAAGATTTTTAGTTCCGGTAGTGTTTGCTGCTAAAGCATCGTAGCCTAAAGCTATATTGTTGTCTCCAGTAGTTAAAGCATCAAGAGCAGTTTCTCCAACTCCTAAATTATATGTTGCCGCATCACCAGCATCTAAAGTCCCTGGAGTTTCATTTCCAATAAGCATAGACCCTGTAAAATTAGTTCCTGCTTTTTTTGCATCAGTAAGCCCATCAATATTTGTAACAGTTCCCAAATACGTGTTTAAATCTGTAACAGCAATTTGTTTCATAGTACCGTCATCATTAAGTATTAACCTGTCCGCTGCAACTACCGTGGTAGATGTGGCAGAAGTATTGCCATCAATAATATTTATTTCCGCTCCAGTAGCAGTTATAACAGTAGATCCTAGTTTCAAGCTTGGAATAACCACATTTCCTGTTCCGTGTGGTGTAATATTAATATTCCCGTCAGTTCCATCAGCAATGGTGATGTCTCCAGTAGTTGTATTACCTGTCTTTATAATAATATCCGTGTCTCCAATAGACTGAAATAATCCTGAGGATACAGAATTAAATGCACCAGTACTGGTAGCATTTGCTCCAATTGCAGTTCCATCTATCGCACCGCCATCAATATCAACAGTGTCTTTGTTTTGAATAGCCATTGTACCTAAACCTAAGGAGTCTCTTGAAGCTGCTGCGTTAGCAGCAGTAACCACTCCAACCATTGGAGCAGTAGAAGAGCCCGTTCCGCCAAGAGAAATAGGGACAATGCCTGATGTAATTTCCTGACCACTTAATGTCAAGTAATTACCAGTAACGGTAGCTAAAGTAACAGGGGTTGAGTTGTCCTTGCCAACAGTATCTACAGCAGTCCAAGAAAGATTTCCCGATCCATCTGTTTTTAAAACCTGTCCGGTAGTCCCATCTGCTGAAGGAAAAGCTAGGTCATCTATAATCACTTGTCCTAATCCATCAGGTGCAATATTAATATTCCCGTCTGCACCATTAGCAATGGTTATGTTTCCGGTAACAGTATTTCCTGTCTTTAAAATAACATCCGTATCCCCAATAGACTGATACAAACCAGAAGATACTGAGTTAAATGCGCCAGTGCTTGTAGCATTTGCGCCTATAGTGGTCCCATCAATCGCTCCACCATCAACATCAATTGCATCATTATTTTGAATAGCCATCTTGCCTAGTCCTAAAGAGTCTCTAGATGCTGAAGCATCTGCAGCGGTAATTGCTCCAATCATTGGAACCTTTGTAGATCCAGTCCCCCCAAGAGTGGTAGGAACAATCCCTGCTGAAAGTTCTTGAGTTATTGGATCTTGATTAGTTGTGCCTATAACTGTTACATCACGTATAGACAAATAATTATTCTGAATATTTTTAATACCAAGCTTATTTGGTTTAACGGTTCCTGATGCATCAACCCCCAAAACAGTTCTAGCTGCTGCAGCATCAACGGCAGTTACCACACCAATCATTGGAGCTTTTGTAGATCCCGTACCGCCAAGTGAAATAGGGGCTATCCCTAACATTTGCCTGGCAACCGATGCATTGGGAGCAGTAACTAAGCCTATCATTGGGGAGGTTGAAGATCCCGTTCCTCCTTTAATTACTGGAAGTACACCTTTTACATCTTGGGACAAATCCACGCCTGTTGCTCTTGTCGCATAAAGAGCGTAAGGAACACTCAAAAGCTGGGAGGTTTGTTCAATTGAATAATTAATTCCGCCCGCAGGATCTACCTCAACTTTTAAAAAGTATTCACCTGTAGACCAATCAATATCGGTAAAATTATCTGAAGAGGTTCCGTCTCCGATAATTAAGGTAACTAGACCATTATTATTTGTAGAGGCCGTATGCGTTTCGCTATATACAACAGTCCCATTTTTTGTGCTTTTTAAAACGCTTAATTTAATTCCTAAAGAGGAAGATTTTAAAACATTTCCGTCTGAAGCTCTAACAATAGATTGATAGGTAAATTTTTCTGGAGATTGAGAGTAATTTCCTAGACTAAATAATAGCAATAAAAGAGCAAAAACTATATTTCTCATTTTTATAAAAAGGATAACAAAAATAAGAAAACTTTATTTGCTTATAACTTCAGGTTATTAAAGCCTTAATTTCCAGCGCTTAATAATCTTTCAATTCTTTTAAGACGGCCTTTTAAATCCTCTATTTCTTTATTTTGAGAATCTATAGTTTCTTGTTGCTCTTGAACAGCCTTTATTAGCGGAATAGTTAAGGCACCATATTGCACTCCTTGCTTTCCATCTGACTTGTTTTTAGACCATCCGCTCCAGTTAATTCCTGTTTTATCCATTGCCTTCTTTACTTCCTGAGCTATTAATCCATCATATATTGTTTCATCATCCGCAGGTCTTTGGTCTATGCCATCATCATTAGGTCCGCTTGTGGAATCTCCTCTAAATCTATCTTCTAAAATTTCATCTGGGTAATCCGCAGGATTTTTCATCTTATATGAAACAGGCCTTAGCTTCATTATAAAATCCAATCCTATTTTGGAGTCATTGATTTGCCTTTTAATTCTTCCGTCTGAATATGTTGAAAAGGCTACTTGTCCTTTAATTGCTGTAATGCTGGTATTTCCAAGGGCAATTTCATTATTGCCTGTTCCTGTTACTCCCTGACCAATGACTATTTGGTTTGTTCCATTATTAGCACTAGGATCAGAACCCTCTCCAATAATTACATTGTTGCTTCCAGTAGTAATCACATCTCCAGCTTGATATCCAATGCCAATATTAGAAGCTGCTGTTGTACTCTGAATTAAAGCAGAATGGCCAAGAGCAGTATTATTATGTCCATCGATGTGGTTGCTTAAACCATATGCTCCAAATGCAGTATTATAGTTCCCTGTAGTATTGACTTTTAAAGCATTGAATCCTGTTGCTGTGTTAGCATCTCCTTCAGTGTTTGTTAATAAAGCAGAGCTACCAATAGCTACGTTATTTTCTCCTCCATTAATCGCTCCACTAAGGGCATTATAACCGATAGCAATATTATCATTTTCTGTATCTGCATTATCATAGGCATTAGATCCAATTGCAATATTTCTCGTTCCCGTGGTGTTGAGTTTTAGAGCTTCGGGCCCAACTGCTATGTTACGGTCGGCTGTGGTGTTAGACATTAAAGACTGATACCCAATAGCGATGTTGTAATCCCCTTCGGTGTTAGCGCTTAAAGACGATTTCCCAGAAGCGACGTTGTTAGACCCTATGGTGTTATTTGTTAAAGACGAATTCCCAGAAGCGATGTTGTTAGTCCCTTCGGTGTTAGCGTCTAAAGACATATACCCAAAAGCGATGTTGTAAGTCCCTATGGTGTTCTCTTTTAAAGCATTCTGTCCAAAAGCGATGTTGTTAGACCCTGTGGTGTTCTTACCTAAAGACCAAACCCCAGAAGCGATGTTGTAAGACCCTTCGGTGTTAGCTCTTAAGCTGTACATACCAGAAGCGCTGTTGTAATTCCCTATGGTACTTACTTTTAGGGCCTCATGTCCAATTGCTGTGTTCCCATTTCCCGTGGTGTTTGCCCCTAATGCATTATAACCAACTGCAACATTATAATCTCCAGTCGTAATCGCGTCTAAAGCCGTTATTCCTACTGCCGTGTTATACGTTGCAGCATCTAAAGTTCCTGTTGTTTGGTGACCAAGAATCATAGATCCTGTAAAGTCAGTGCCTCCAATTTTTCCATCACTTAAATCATCAATGCCTCCCGCTACTCCGCTGTTGTTAACCCAAGCAAGAGTTCCACTTCCATCGGTTTTTAATACCTGATTTGCAGAACCATCAGCTGTAGGAAGAGTCATGGCTACAGTTCCAAAACCAAGAGCATCCGTATAGGTGACTCCATCTACATACACATCTTTAAATTCTAAGGAACTAGTCCCTAGATCTACCCCATTGTCATCTGGGGGTAGCCACCCTATGATATCTGTATTTCCAATGACAGCGGTATTGTCGGCAGTTCCAGAAGCTCCCTTACCAATTACTATTCGATTTGCAGCACCAGCAGCATCAACATCTGCATTCATTCCAATAGCTACATTGTTTGTTCCAGCTACAATTGTATTCCCTGCTCTATAACCCATGGCAGTATTGGATGCCCCTGTGGATGCACCCAAAGCTTGTCTACCAACTGCAGTATTATTATTACTTGTTGTGTTGGCACTTAATGCATTCCAACCTATAGCTGTATTAGAGCCTCCCTCAGTATTTGCATCTAAAGCATTTTTTCCTATAGCAACATTAACTGCTCCAGTGCTGTTTGATGTCAAAGCATTGTAACCAATAGAAATATTATCGTCCCCTGAGGTATTTGAAT
The DNA here is from genome assembly GCA_002702895.1 of Flavobacteriaceae bacterium. Classification (GTDB taxonomy): domain Bacteria; phylum Bacteroidota; class Bacteroidia; order Flavobacteriales; family Flavobacteriaceae; genus MAG-121220-bin8. The sequence goes on from PACX01000027.1 coordinate 44,300, forward strand.
CTAGGGCGTTATTCCCTATGGCCACATTAAATTCTCCTCCATTAATCGCTCCTCCAAGTGCATTATAACCGATAGCAATATTATCATTTTCTGTATCTGCAGCATCCAAAGCTCCATCGCCAATTCCAATATTTCGATCACCTGTTGTGTTTAACTTTAGCGCACGATAGCCAAGTGCTGTGTTATTTTCCCCATCAGTGTTATCATTTAAAGCTTGATATCCTACTGCTGTTGCATAAGAGTATGGTGCACTAACTCCTCCAGTGTGAGATTCTAAAGCTCCGTAGCCAAGTGCCACATTATAATCAGATTTGTCATTAGTATATAAAGATCTAT
>PACX01000030.1 GCA_002702895.1 Flavobacteriaceae bacterium
TAGAGACTTAGACTATGATCATCAAGCGGCTTTAATATACTTGAATACTAATGATGGTTTCACAGAGTTAGATGATGGAACCCGTATTGATAGTATAGAGAATAGACTATTATTGTTTAATGGTAATGAGTTACATAGTAGTTCAACTTGCACGGATCAGAAGAGAAGAGTGTTGATATCACTAAACTATTTTTAAGTTGACATTCGCTATATAATCGTGTATGATATAGGCGTAATTACACAACATTATGGCAAAAAAAGGATTTACTGTAAAAGCAAAATCTCCCGTCAAAGCCAAAGAACCTGAGTTCGATTATGATAAAGCACGAGAGATGGTTAAAGGTAAAACAGTTGTATTCTGTTTACCAGGAAGAGGAGTTTCATATACTTTCTTAAAGTCATTTGTACAACTAAGTTTTGATTTAGTTCAAGCAGGTGCTTCTATACAAATAAGTCAAGACTATTCATCAATGGTTAACTTCGCACGTTGTAAGTGCTTAGGTGCTAATGTATTGAAAGGTCCTGATCAAGAACCTTGGCAAGGTCAACTACCATATGATTATCAATTATGGATCGATAGTGACATTGTATTCAATACTGAAAAGTTCTGGCAGATCGTATTGATGGATCAGGACATTGCAGGGGGTTGGTATTGCACTGAGGATGGTAAGACTACATCTGTTGCACATTGGTTGGAGGAAGACGATTTCCGCACCAATGGTGGTGTTATGAACCACGAGACACTAGAGAGTATTTCTAAGCGTAAGAAGCCCTTTACTGTTGACTACAGTGGGTTTGGTTGGTTATTAATCAAGAAGGGTGTATTTGAGCATAAAGAAATGCCTTATCCTTGGTTTGCACCAAAAATGCAGGTGTTTGAGTCTGGTGAGGTTCAAGATATGTGCGGAGAAGACGTTTCTTTCTGTCTAGATGCAAAAGAAGCAGGATTTGATATTTGGTGTGACCCTCGTGTACGTGTTGGACACGAAAAAACAAGGGTAATATAAGATGGAAGTCTATAACATCTATCTCAATGGTCAATTAATACACGATAAGATAGGTAAGGATGCTATGTTTGATCTTATGGAAGATTATGCTAAGGAATATTACCTAAATTCAGACAAAGAAGGTGTTATAGACCCTAAAAATCTCAAAGTAGAAGCACAAAAACTTTAATTTCACATTATGGCAGTCAAAACTAAACAAGGATCTTGGGGATCGATGGAGTTCGTAGAAACAACTCCTAAAAAGACCATACAAGGCAGAGGAAAACATACAAAATACTCTGCAACCTCTCGAAATAAGGCAAAAAAGAGGTATAGAGGTCAAGGAAAATAAAAAAACACGCCCGAAAGGGCGTTTTTTTATGCTTAATATAAAATTTTTATATTTCGTGTCTAAATAAAACAAGAAAATAGTATTAAATATACCTTTCTATGCCTATTCTACGAAAATCTAGGGCGTTTAAGGACATAAGTTTATCTTTTAAACCGCATCCTGTCACTAAAGACTTACCTGCTTTAGTAAATGAACGTGCAATTGTTAGATCAGTTCGTAATCTAATCGAAACTATACCAACAGAAAGGTTTTTTAGACCAGATATTGGAACAAATATTCGTGATAGTTTATTTGAAAACTTCCACCCAACCTTATTGACTATCATTGAGGATCAAATAAAAGAAACGTTGGATAATTATGAACCAAGAATTAACAATGTTAATGTTCAGTTAGATCCATACGTAGATAATAATGCATTTGAAGCAACAATATTCTTCGACATTGTTGGATTAGACGTTCCAACTCAGTCATTTACATTCCTACTAGAACCTACCAGATAATATAATGGCGTTTACTCAGTATACAAGCCTAGATTTTGATGAAATAAAGGCACAAATTAAGGATTATCTTAGATCAAACTCTAATTTTACAGATTTTGACTTTGAAGGATCTAACTTTTCTGTCTTAATTGATACACTAGCATATAACACTTATCTCAATTCATTTAACGCTAATTTATTAGCAAATGAATCTTTCTTAGATTCAGCAACTCTGAGAGAAAATGTTATATCACTTGCTCGTAATATAGGTTATGTACCCCGTTCAAAAACTGCTGCAAGGGCATCTATTTGGTTTACGGTAGAAGTAGAGGGTGAAGATCCAAATGTCACTACAGAGCGTTTAAAGAGGGTATATTTAAAGCCAGGTTTAATGTGTGTAGGGCAGACAAATGATACTTCATTTAGATTTTCAGTGACAGAGTTGCATTCTGCACCTGCAGTAGTTGATCGTTTAGAAAATGGAAGAAATATCTATAAAGCACAATTCGGATCTCCTACTGAACCTATAGAAATTGTTCAAGGAACCTTCCTTTCAAGAACATTTACATATGCTGCCAATGAAGATCAGAGATTTATATTAGATAATCCTGATATTGACACTTCTACAATCACAGTTAATGTTGGATCAAAAGATCAAGATGATATAGGGTCTCCAGTAGGTACTGAATGGAGAAGAGTTGATAATATAGTCAATGTTAACAAGAACTCTGAAATATATTTCTTACAAGAAATATCAGATGAAAAACATGAAATATTGTTTGGTGATGGAATAGTTGGTAAACCATTAGGATCAGAAGCTATTGGTAAAGAAAACACCACAGGAACACCACTTAGTAATGATAAGATAACTGTTAATTATATTGTTTGTGATGGTGAAGATGGTAATGGTGCTAGTCAATTTGATTTCCAAGGTGGATTCTTAGATGGCGATCCTACTCTTGTTGGAACAAAATCGATAAAACCTTTTAGTTCAATATCAGTTAATACTGTTAGAGGTTCTGGAAATGGTGCTGAAATAGAAAATCTTTCTTCAATTAAATATTATGCTCCTAGATTATATTCTTCTCAATATAGAGCAGTTACTGCTAGAGATTATGAAGCAATAATAGAAAGTATCTACCCTAGAACAGAATCAGTTTCTGTTGTTGGTGGTGAAGAATTAAACCCACCACAATTTGGTAAGGTTCAAATTAGCATTAAACCAAAAAATGGAACTTATGTTTCTGACTTTGATAAGTTACAAATTAAAAACAAACTTAAAAATTATGCTGTTGCAGGTATAAATGCTGATATTGTAGATCTTAAAGTTCTATATGTTGANCTTCANTCAACAGTTTACTATAACAGTGCNTATAATTCNAATCCTGCTGGATTAAAAGCAAATNTAACTTCTGCTCTTGATACTTATTCNGATAATATTGATATTAATAAATTTGGTGGNAGGTTTAAGTATAGTAAGATNTTACANTTAATTGATAGAGTTGATGATTCAATCACTTCCAACATCACTAAAGTGATTATTAGAAGGGATATGAAAGTTCTAACTAATCAATTTGCACAATATGAGTTATGTTTTGGTAATAGGTTCCATATTAATCCTGAAGGATTTAATATAAAGAGTACTGGTTTTAAAATTAATGGTAGTAATAACATCTTATATTTGACAGATGTTCCAAATAAGAACCCAGATGGATCTTTAGATGGTAGTAATAAAGGTGTTTTAAGTGCCATTACTAGAAGTCAAACAGATGAACTTAAAGTCATTGTTAAATCTGTAGGTACTGTTGATTATATTAAAGGTGAGATAATTTTAAATACTATCAATATAACAGAAACAGTTGCTGCTAATGAATTACTTGAGATACAAGCATTCCCAGAATCTAATGATGTTTTAGGTTTAAAGGATCTTTATCTTACATTTAACACTTCTAATACTACGATAAATATGGTTAAGGACGTTATTGCTTCTGGGGAAGATGTTTCTGGAGTCGTATTCTCAAGGGATTATTACACATCAAGTTATGCTAATGGGGAACTGGAGAGGAAGTAAAGAATGTTAGATATTGATACACGAGTAAAATTAAATCAGATAATTGAAAACCAATTACCTGAATTTTTAAGGTCTGATTTTCCTTTAGCGGAAGATTTTCTTAAAACGTATTATCTTTCACAAGATGCTCAGGGTTCTCCTGGAGATATACTTAACAATTTTGACCAATATCTTAAAGTTGATAACTTAACATCTGATGTTATATCTGGTAGTGCTACTTTAAATGCACCTATTGATACTACATCTACTGAAATTACTCTATCATCAGATAATAATCCATTCCCAACAGAAGGATATCCTGCTGAATATGGATTATTAAGAATAAATGATGAGATTATTACATACACTAGTAAGACAGCAACTACTTTTAGTGGTTGTATTCGTGGTTTTAGTGGTGTAACCAAATATAATGTAGGTGTTGCTACTTATATTACTAGTTCAAATGGTGATCCAACTGAGTTTAGAAATTCTGTTCCTGCATCTCATAGCATAGGAGCAACAGTTACTAATCTTAGTGTATTATTTTTACAGGAATTTTATAAGAAATTAAAGAAACAATTCTTACCTGGATTTGAGAATGTAGATTTTACTAGTAATCTTAATGTTGGTAACTTCTTTAAACATGCTAGATCTTTCTATCAGTCAAAAGGTATAGAAGAGTCTGTAAAAATATTGTTTAGAATTCTTTATGGTGTTGATCCTATTATTCTAGATTTAGAAGAACGTTTAATTAAACCATCTGCTTCTGAATATATTCGTAGAGAAATTGTTATAGCAGAACCAATATCAGGAAATCCTGCTAATTTAGTTGGACAAACAATTTATAAGTCTACTGATTTATCTACTAATGCTTCAGTATCTGAAGTTGAACCATTAACAAGGGAAGATAAACTTTATTATAAGTTATCTTTGTTCATTGGATTTAGTGATAGAGATCTTATAGAAGGTACATTTACAATACCTGGTAAAACTAAAGTTTTAGAAGATTGTCCTGTTGGAGTTTCAACAATATCTGTTGATTCTACTGTTGGATTCGGGCACACAGGAACGATTATAAGCGGTGCTAATTCAATAGACTATACATCTAAGTCTATTAACCAATTCTACGGTTGTAGTGGCGTTGAGGAGGTGATCAGCGTTAGTTCTGATATTAGATCCAATGAAGTTATTTTTGGATATGAGGATGGTGATCTTAATAATAAAACAGAGTTAAGAATTACAGGAGTTTTATCAGCTTATGAAGGATTAAGTGATATTTCTTTAATTAATGAAAATGAAGATATTTTTGTTAAAAATGTTGGAGAATCTATAGAAAATGTAGATGACCCTACTTATAAAGAAATATTTGCTAATTCATTTATCTACAATACAAGTTGTAGATATCAAATTGGATCTATTAATGGATCTACTTTTAAGTTATCGAGTACTATTGACAAGTCAAGTTTAAGACTTGGAGATTCTATTGAAATACTAGAAAGAAATAGTAATACAAAAGTCGCTGATGTTAATGTTGCAGATTTAGATTCTATTAATAACAGTATAATAGTAAGTGGATTATTTACTCTTAATTCATTAAAAGAATATGATATTAGAAGAAAGATAAAAAAAGTAACATCTTCTGGAGCAGAATTAAGAGAAGGTAACAATTCTTATATTGGAGACATTTTAAATGTTTATGTTGATGGTGAAAAAGATGGATACGTTGCTTCTAATTCACTTCCAAGCTATGATTTAGATAGTACTGTTAAGGTAAACAAGAATACATTACTTGCTAATCCAAATACTACATATGGACCTTGTGATGATAACCAATCTGCTGGTGTAACTTGTCCTTATTTTAGGGCACCAGGACTTCATAATGATGATCAAGTAAGACAAATTGGATCTAGTGGACAATTAATACGAATTGATTCTTATCAATGGTTAACACTTGATGAACCTTCAACATTTATAACTGGTGAGTCTATAATCTATAGTTCTGATGAAGGATCTAATGATTATCCAGGATTAGAAAGTGGCAAAGTATATTATATTGAAGTTAAAAAATCTGATAAAAGAAAGATTAGATTATATAATTCAATAACACAGGTTGGATCAGATGCAGATTTTATTCCAATCGGTGTTTGCAATGTAACTGATTCTCACACATTAACTAAAGAAACTCAGTATGGTAAGAAATTAGGTTCAAATAAAATATTAAGAAAATTCCCATTATCACAGGATTTATTTGTTGCAGGTACTGATGAAGTTCCTTCTAGAGAAATTGGAATATTAATTGATGGTGTTCAGATTAAAACACCAATTTCAGAAGATTATATGTATTATGGACCAATTGAGTCTATTGACATATACAATGGTGGTGAAGATTATGATGTAGCAAATCCACCAAAATTAGTAATTCAGGATAGTCATAATTCTGGTATGAATGCATNTGCAGAACCAGTTGTTACTGGATCNGTTAAAAATGTATTTGTAGATCCAAGTAAGTTTGATATTGATAATGTAGTTTCTATCTCTATAGAGGGTGGTAATGGTGGTGGATGTATATTAGAACCTATTGTAAGAAAGAGATATAGGGAATTAAATTTTGATAGTAGAGATACATTTTTTGCTGGTGGTATTTCTATTGAAAATGAGACAATAACATTTACTGATAATCATAATCTAGAGACAGGAGAAACTGTTTACTATAGTAGTAATGGACATCCTGAAATGGGTATTGGTCCAGCTTATGATACTACAAATACTGCTACTGGAACATTATCAAATGGTGCTCCATATGTAATTCGTAAAGTAAATGAAAAAACAGTTACTTTGTATAATAAGTATGATGATGCAATAGGTGTAGCAGGTATTAATACTATTGGATTTTCAACTTCAACTAAAGCATCTGGTACTCATAAGTTTAGAACAGGTCTTAAGAGTTACTTGTATGATATTAAAGTTATAGAATCTGGAAGTGATTATACCTATAAAAAGGTTAATGTTAATCCATCAGGGATCTCAACAGGTCATGCAAAAATAGATTATAACAATCATGGATTTAATGATGGAGATATTATTGAATATCTTCCAACTGTAGGTCTTGGAACTACAGTACCTAAAGCAATTGATGGGTTAGATACAACAAAAATATATAAAGTTCTAAAACTTGATGAAGATTCATTCAGATTGGCAGATGCTGGATATGCTAATACTATATCATCTGTAAATTATGAAAGGCGTGAATATGTTGGATTAGGATCAACTGGTACTGGATATCAAACCTTTAAGTATCAAGATATNANAGTAAANNCANATATAACTTATACTGGTATTACATCAGANACAAATTTAGANAATTATCANTATACTTTCACACCTNTTGTTACTGGAAGTATAACTGNTGTNAATATCTATGAACATGGAACAAAATANGGAACAACTGTATTAAACCANCATAAAGATCCTTTAGTTAGATTAGAAACTGGTAAGGAAGCTGAATTAGGATTAAGTGTAGTTGATGGGCAAATTGCTGATGTTCAAGTATTGAATAAAGGAAAGGAATATTATTCTTTACCAGATATTGTTGTAGAAACTACTGGAATAACAACTACAGGTATCTACGGAAATGGTGCTATTTTAAGACCAGTTATTNCAGATGGTAAATTAACTGAAGTTGTNGTAATTAATAGTGGAATTGGATATACTGCAGGTCAAGTTAATGCATATCCTGTTACTAGAGGTAAAAGAGGTTTACTTGATTCTAGAATTAAGAGACATATTATTGATAATATAAGCAGAGAAAGTAATTATGGATTAGATTCTATAACTGGAGATCTTAATTTAAGTGTAATTGGTTATAATCAGACTATTGCTGATGCTTTTGGTGATGATGGCACAGAACATTCTCCTATAATTGGATGGGCTTACGATGGTAATCCAATATATGGTCCTTATGGTTATACTGATTCAACAAAATTAGGTCCTATAGTTGGTATTGTAACTTCTGGATATGTTTTAGATACTGTTGGAATATCAAGTGATTATACTAATGGTCTTAGACCAGATTCTGATGAATATCAAGCAGGATATTTTACAACTGACTGGATTTATAATGGTAGTGGACAACTTGATAAACATAATGGTAGATATTGCAAAACCCCTGAATTTCCCACTGGTGTTTATGCATATTTTGCTGGAGTAAGTACTAGTGTACAAACTAACCAATTAGTACCAAAATATCCATACTTTATTGGTAATAGTTATAGATCACCTTTTATATCATCAAATACAACGTTAACTCAGGAGTTTGATTTTAATACAAGTAATCTTTCAAGAAATACTTTTCCATATAAAGTTAATGAAGAATTTGCAAATAATGACTTTATTGTAGAATCAAATGAATATCTAAGACAACATAGTACTGTTGAATCTGTAACAACAGGTTTAGTTGATGAGATACAAGTTTTAGATGGTGGTAGAGACTATAAAGTTGGTGATTTTACTGTATTTGATAATGAAGGAACTAATGGTTCTGGTGTTAGAGGATTGGTTAAGTCTATATCAGGTATAGGAGTTTCTAGTATTGAGACTAAAGTAGATAAGTTTGAGAATGCTGTCTTTATATGGGAATCTGAAAATGAAGTATCTGCAAATTATTACCCCTTTATTGAAGTAAATAATAAAGATTCTGTTGCTATTTCAGGTCTTAGTAGCTCTATTGTTGGATTAACAGATTCATTTAGTGTTGGTGTTAAGACTGATACTATTGGATTAGCAAAAACAATGTCTTACAACAACCTTGTAACTGGTGCAGTTGAAGATATTTACGTTAATATTATACCAAAAACAGTATCTATTGGTTCATCTCTAAGAATTAATAATGATGAAATTGTTCAAGTATTGAATAAGTTTGATCTTGGATCAATTTTAAGGGTTAAAAGGTTTGGTGTAGGTGCTGCACATAGTTATAGTTCTAGAATAGATGTTTTAAATACAAAAATTACTCTACCAGTTAGAGTTAAAAGGTTTGAATCTGATCTTAATGATAAATTATTCTTCAATGCTAAACAATCTGTTGGTTTAGGTCTTACAGTTGGTGGTGGTATAAGTGTTGATTACACTGTAGGTGAAACAACTACAGAAGTTCCTATTCCAACTAGAGCAATATATTTACCAAATCATCCATTTAAAACTGGAGAAAAATTAACATTTAGGAAAAAGGGAACAGCATCTTCTTTACTTGTNGGNGAATCTGAAACTTCAAGNAATNTATTTAATTTACCTGATGTAACTAGCAATACTTTTGANGTATATGCAATTAATAAAGGTCAAAATTATGTTGGACTTGTNACTGTAGTGGGTGCAGCATCTACTTCAGAAGGATTATTTTTCCACGGAAATGGTAGTGATGATTTTGAATATTCTTTAGAAACAAAAAATCATCAAGTTATCGGTGATATTGATAAGATAGTTTCTACAATTACAACAAAAATAGGTGCTGCTGATACAACAACACATAATATACAAACTGGAGATATTGTTTCATTAAATGTTATTCCAAATACAGTTGTTGGATTAGGTAGTACTGCTCCATTAACATTATCTTTCAATGAAGAGTTCCAAAAGTTAGTAATTAATGAAATATCATTTGCAAATAGTGATATTAATACGTCAAACAGTACAATTACAATTGATAATCATGGATATACGACAGGTGACAGAGTTCTTTACGGTAGTACTCAACCTGCAACTGCTAAAGAAGTCTTTAGTGATACAATAGAAGATTTAAATGGATGTTATTTTGTAAGTGAAGTAGATTCTAATACAATACAATTAGGTAAAACATTATCAGATGTTAAAACAGATCCACCACAATTAATTGATCTTAAAACTACTGGTGGTGCTGCTCATACATTTGGATTAGTTAATCCGCAGATTGAAGTCGTTAAGAAATCAAGATTAACTTTTGGTGTTGGTAGNTCTACTTTAAATGGATATGATTTAAAATTCTATTACGATCAAGAGTTTAAAAATGAGTTTGTTAGCGTTGGTGTTGGTGAAACATTCAATGTAATNTCTAATGGTGCTATTGGAATAGGTTCTACTGCTACAAAATCTGTCGCATTTACAAACTCAACCCCCTCTCGATTATACTATTCTTTAAGTAAGGGTGGATATATCAGTACTGCAGATACATTAGTAGAGAATAATTCAGAAATAAAATTTGTTAATAGTGAATACAATGGAGATTATAAAGTACTTGGAATAACTTCAGATACTTTCCAAATATCTCCTTATTCTGTTCCTTCTGTATTGACATATAAAGAAGACCAATGTGAAGTAATGGAGTACTCTACAGAATCTAAAACTGTAAGTGGACCTATTAATGAGATAAAAGTAATATCTAAGGGATTTAATTATAAGTCATTACCTAAGTTTAGTTATGTTGGTAGTGATGCTGGACAGAATGCTAATATTGTTGCATTATCAACATCAATAGGTAGAATAAATGAAATTAGAATTGTTGATATTGGATATGAATATGCTTCAGATAAAACATTAAGTCCAGAAGCATTTGTCCCTCCAATAATTAGAATTGATAATCTTGATACTGTTAAAGAGGTTAAAGTTGTTGATGGTGGTAAAGAATATTTGAGTCCTCCTGATATTGTTGTTTATGATCCAGATACAGATAAAATTGTTGATAAAACTTCATTAGTAGCTAAAACACCTAATCAATCAATATCTGAAGTTGAAGTAATAGCACCAATACAGGGTCTTAATTCAGTTAATCATAGAATTGTTTCGATTAATAATTCAAATGGTGTTGGTATTAATTCTATGACTGGTGGTGGAACTGGCATAGTTACTTGTATTCTTAATACACCAATTGATGGATTTGCTATCCCACCATTTAGTATTGGTGATGATATTTTTGTTGAAGGTATTGAATTATTTGGTGAAGCAGGTATTGGAACTCAAAGTAATGCTGGTTCTGGTATATCAACTGAAGGTGATGGTTATAATTCTGCAAATTATCAATATAGATTCTTTAAAGTTGATGATTTTATAAACACAAATCCAGCAGTATTAAAATATAATCTGATTGGATTGACTACAAATCCAGGTATTGCTAAAACCTTCCAATCTGGATATGCAAATATTGTTAATAGGTCTAAATATCCAGTTTTAGAATCTATACAAGAAAGAGGTAAGTATGTTATTAATGAACCTTTATACATCTTGTTTAATGATCAATTTGTTAAAAGGGATTTAAAAGTTGTAGATGTTAGATCTGATTATATTAAGATTGATGGTAAGTATGAATTAAAAATTGGTGATAGGATTAAAGGTAGTGTAAGTGATGTTACATCTTCAGTTATTGGTATTACTGAAAATAAAGCTAGATTTAAAGTTGATTACTCTAATCGTCAAGATCAGGGATGGGTTGATGATGTAGGTAAGATTGGTGAGGATCATCAAGTATTACCAAATAATGATTATTATCAAAACTTATCATATTCTGTTAAAAGTAGTATTGCTTGGGATAGTTTTGTTGATGTTTTAAACAGAACAGTACATCCTGCAGGTTTAAAGAACTTTGCTGATGTTAGTATTGGATCTACAGTGAATGTTTCAGCTTCTTATGGGGCAACTACTAATAATGTTGTTATTTTAGATGTCTTAAATGAGAAAAGAGTTGATACTATTAATAATTATGATCTTGCACTTGATTATGATGCTAGAGACAATAAATCCAAATTTATACAATTTGAAAATAAAAAGTTAACTGACTTTACTAAGTGTAAAACTAATAGAGTTCTTATTCATGATGATATTAGTCCTTTGTTCTCAAGTAAAGGAGTACAAGATCTATTTACAGAGATAGAAGAAGTAACTTCTAATTACAGCAAATATCTTATACAAATTGTAGATCCTGATACTTTTGATGTTCAAATTAGTGATTTAGTTGTATTAACATCAACTAATAATGCTTATCTTATTGAAAAGACTAGTGATTACACTAATATGAAGTTAGGTGAGTTTTCTGCAGAGTCGGATTCATTTAATAGAAAGACATTAAGATTTGATCCAACTGAAAAATATGATAAAGATCACGATATAAAGATACTTAAAACTACATTTAACACAACTGTAGAGTCTGTTGGAACTAAGAGTATTGGTTCAATAGATTTATTGAATAAGAATGTTGGTATTGGTACAACAACAATTGGGTTTACTACTACAACTATTGCAGAATTTGATGTTAATGATTTTAATGGATTTAGTGCCAATGTTTTATTACAAGATGATATAACTAAAGAATTGAGTTATAACGAAGTCATTGTTGACTTTGATGGAACTAATACTTATTATTCTGAAGTTTATAGTGATAGTTTAACTTTCAGTTATAGTTCTAGTAATATAGGAGTACTTACAGCAAAATATGACTCTGGAAAGGTCTATTTTAACTGTGAAAACGAGACTATTAGAAAAATAAATGTTAATGCTTCAATTGTTGGATTTGGTACAACAACTGCAGGAATAGGAACTTACAGATATGCAGTACCTGGACAACCACCTGGTGCAGAAAGAAGTGCAAGGTTAGAATCAACTTATAATACTGGGACATCAACTCCAATACCAGTAACAACTATTAATAAAAATTGGGATAGTTCCGTTAAATCATTGGTTAGGGTTTCTACTGTAGGAGATTCTGCTATACATGAATTGGTTGTTCTTCAAGATGAAGGTCAAGCAACAACCATTCAGTATCCATACACTGGTGCTTCTTCTACTGGTATAGGTACTTTTGGTGCCGTTACTTCTGGATATGATGTAACAATCAATTTCTATCCAGATGCTAGTCAAACTAATTTGGTTGAAGTTCAGAGTTATAATGAGATTTTCTACACTCCAAATGATTTTAGGAATGAAGCACCAGATTTAGTTGTTGGTCCAATAGATAAAAAGTTATTCTTATCTTCTTATGATGGTGTTAATGGAAGTAGAGCTAATAAGATATTCTTTGAATTGGAACATGAAAATACTCCAATTTATCATAAAATCTTCAATCCTGCAGATTCAACTCAATTAGATCTTGCTACTGGTACATTCACTCTACCAAATCATTTCTTTAACACTAATGAAGAGTTAACTTACATACCACAATCAACCTTTATAGGAATTGGTGCTACTGCTGTTAGTATTGGTACTACAGAGATTAATTCTGGAGTTACTACCGATATAATGCCATCTACAGTTTATGCTAAGATTATTAGTGAAAGTAAGTTCCAATTATTCAGTAAGCAGGAGTATATTACTGCTGGTGCAGCAATAACATTTACTGGTGTTGGTGAAGGTAATGCCCATTTAATTGAAATGGGAGATAAGTTAAGTAAGACTGTTATAGGTCTTGATGGTATAGTTCAACAACCAATTTCATTTACTGCAATTAATCACACATTAGATGCTAATATTGGTGCAGCAACATCTCAATTTGTACTTAGTGGTATTAGTTCTATTCAACCAAGAGATGTTTTGAAGGTTGATAATGAATATATGAAGATTGAGCAGGTTGGATTCTCAAGTCTTCCCGAAGGAACTATTAACGACTCTACAGATGTTGCTCTTGGAATATCCACATTACCTGTTGTTAGAGTTAGTAGAGGTTCTCTTGGAATAGGTGCAACACCACATAATGCTGCAGCTAATGCTAGAGTTCATAGAGGTTCTTTCAACATTGTTGATAGTACTGTATGGTTCTTAGATCCACCTAAAGGTAATACAAGAGAAAGAAGAAGTATAACTAATCTACCTTATGTTAGAGCAGAGTTTAGTGGAAGAACCTTCTTAAGACAAAATTATGATACCAATATGGTATTTGATGATATTTCAGATCAGTTTACTGGAATAGGTAGAACTTATACTTTGACCAGAAATGGTTCTAATGTATTAACTGGTGTTAGTAGTGCTATCGGAAATGGTATTTTGTTTATTAATGGAGTATTCCAAACACCATTAACAGTTAATAATGCAGGAAATAATTATGAGTTTACTGCAGATACTAATGTTGGAATAACAAGTGTTGTTTTCACAGGTATTAGTTCTGCAAACGGTGAATTAATGCAATCTGAGTTTGATATTAATCAGAATCAATTGCCACGAGGTGGTATGATTGTTTCTATGGGATCAACTCCTGGACTTGGATATGCTCCTCTTGTTGGTGCTAAAGCAAAATTAGATTTAACTAATAACAGCAATTTATTTGCTGCTGGTTCAATTAGTAATGTTGTTGGTGTTGGAACTTCTTCCAAATATACTCTAGGTATTCAAACTGCTGCTTATGACTTTAAGACTGGAATCATAACAGTTACGACTAATAATGTTCATGGATTTGATTTAGCATATCCTAAGACTGTTAAGTTAAAAGGTTTAGAGTTTGCTTGTCCAACTAATGCTGTTGGAACACCTACTGGAAACACGCAATATGATCCATCAACAGGTAATTTAACTATAGAAATTGTTGGTCATGGACTTACAAATGGTGATGCAGTTAAGTTAGAAAAAGAATCAATTACATTTAGTTGTGGTTATAATGGTGCTACTGGATCTGCTGCTGAAAAAGCATATCCAAGAGAAACTGATCCTGCTTA
>PACX01000028.1 GCA_002702895.1 Flavobacteriaceae bacterium
CGGAAAACCTATGCCACAAACTGACTACTGGTTCAAAGTTAACCTAGAAGATGGAAGAGAATTTAAATCACACTTTAGCCTGATAAGAGCTTGGTAAATATTGAAGATTTACTCTAACTAACTCCATTAAATATATTTAGGTTAACCTTTTATTTTAGATTTAGTTTTTTCCGGAAGAACTTTAAATCCCATATTGTAAAAAGTAAATCCATAAATATCAGCATATTGCTCTATTGTTTTTGATACAGGTGTTCCTGAGCCATGTCCTGCATTAGTCTCAATCCTTATTAATACTGGGTTTATTCCTGCATCCTTTTCTTGTAATTCAGCAGCAAATTTAAATGAATGAGCAGGGACAACCCTGTCGTCATGATCACCTGTTGTAATAAGGGTAGCAGGATAAGCAGTATTCTTAGAAACATTATGAACTGGCGAATAAGCTTTTAAATATTCAAACATTTCTTTAGATTCATCAGAGGTTCCATAATCATATGACCATCCTGCACCCGATGTAAACTTATGATACCTAAGCATATCTAAAACCCCAACTGCTGGAAGAGCAACCTTTATTAAATCTGGTCTTTGAGTCATAACAGCACCAACTAACAAACCTCCGTTAGAACCTCCTCTAATTGCTAAAAATTCTGATGATGTATATTTATTATCAATTAAATATTCAGAAGCTGCAATAAAATCATCAAAAACATTTTGTTTGTTTTTTTGAACACCAGCTTTATGCCATTTTCTTCCATATTCACCTCCTCCTCTAATATTTGGAACAGCATAAATACCGCCTTGTTCCATCCAAACAACATTAGCAACACTAAAACCAGGTGTTCTACTTATATTAAACCCACCATAACCATACAATATTGTAGGGTTTTTTCCATTAAGTTCAGTCCCTTTTTTAAAAGTTATAATCATTGGAACTTTAGTGCCGTCTTTTGAATTATAAAAAATTTGTTTTGATTCATAATTGGAAGAATTAAAATCAATGCTTGGTTTCCAATATTCTTTATAATTTCCAGAACTTAAATCTAATTTAAATCTAGTTGTAGGAGTATAATAATTTGAAAAACTAAAATACAATTCCTCTTGATCTTTCTTTCCGCTAAAACCATAAGCACTTCCTATTCCAGGCAAATTAACTTCACGAATCAATTTTCCAGAGTAATTATATTGATAAACTTTAGAAATAGCATCTATCATGTAGTTTGTAAATATATACCCACCACATGTAGATGGATTTAAAACAAATTCTTTTTCAGAAATAAAATCTTTCCAATTTAATTTACCTGGATTTTTAGACGATACAGTAACTATTTTTTTATTTGGAGCATTATGATCTGTAACTAAATAAAGTAATGAACCTTGATTGTCAAGTAAATACGTGTTTGATGAATAATCTTCTGAAATTGTTTTTAGTTTAGAATTATTTTTTAAATTCTTAATAAACAATTTATTTCCTGTAGTTTTTTTTGCTGCATCAATTATTAAATATTGATTGTCATCTGTTACATATCCTCTTACATATCTATTTTTCTCATTCTCTTTACCTCCATAAATTAATTCGTCTTGTTTTTGAGAAGTTCCTAGCTTATGATAATATAATTTATGTTGATCTGTTTTTTCAGATAATTCACTTCCTTTAGGTTTATCATATGATGAATAATAAAATCCATCATTTGATTTCCAGCTAACACCAGAAAACTTAACATCTACAATAGTATCCTCAATTATTTGTTTGTTTTCTGCACTTATTACTATTATTTTTCTCCAGTCACTTCCACCTTCAGAAATAGAATACGCAACTAAGCTAGCATCCTTAGAAAAACTTAATCCAGATAGTGAAGTTGTTCCGTCAGATGAAAATTCGTTTGGATTTAAAAAAACTTCAGGTTCACTTCCTTCTAAATGTCTATATAAAATACTCTGATTTTGTAATCCAGTATTTTTGTAATAATAAGTGTAATCACCTTCTTTAAATGGAGCAGAAATTTTTTCATAATCCCATAAATTTAAAAGTCTATTTTTAAGTTCTTTCCTAAATGGGATTTTATCAAGATAATTAAATGTTATATTATTTTGTTCAATAACCCAATTCTCAGTTTCCTCAGATAAATCATCTTCTAACCATCTATAATTATCAATAACTTCAGTATCAAAATAAGTGTCTATAACAGGCATCTTTTTTGTAATATGATAATTTAAAGATTTATTATAATTACAAGAATTCATGAAAATTGAAAAGATTAATAAAAAGAGCTTGGTCTTAAAAATTAATTTGTAATCAATGTAATTTAAAAAGTTGTTTATCTTACTCATAACTAATGGTTTAAATTTTTTATTAATATAATAATAAATCACTATTATTGAAAAATGAAAAAAAATTTAATTTTATTTCTTCTATTTATTTCAATAAAAACATATTCACAAGAAATAATCGAAGATTATCCACTTTCAAATATTATTGAGGAAACATCCGGTTTAGAAATAGTAGGAGATATGTTGTTAACTCATAATGATTCTGGTGGAGAAGCATCCCTATATTATCTTTCAAAAAAAGGAAAAATTTTAAAAAAAAGAAAAATCCAATCTGCATCAAACAAGGATTGGGAAGATATAACAAGAGATAGTAAGTATTTGTATATTTCTGACTCTGGAAATAACTACAATAACAGACGGGATCTTAAAATATACAAAGTACCAATTGATGAAAAGAGCAGAGAAAAAATACAGATTATTTCCTTTAATTATCCTGAACAAAAATCATTCAAAATTAATAGAAATACTATCTATGATGCAGAAGGGTTAATTTCAGTTAATAATAATCTTATAATATTTACAAAAAATCGTGCTAAAAAAATCACTGAATTTTATTCAATTCCAAAAGAAGAAGGAAACTATAATGCTAAAAAAATTGGAACTTTGAATACCAACTCTATAATAACTGGTGCAGATTATAATCAAAATCTTGATTTATTAGCATTAACTTCTACGATTAGTTTTAATGAATATTATTTAATTACTGTTAAAGATTTTTTGCTAAATAAAAAAAGTAATAATAAAATTGAGATGTATAAAATTCCTATCGGCAAAACTCAAGTAGAAGCAGTAAAAATTATAAATGTTAATACTTTTTGGATAACATCAGAGGATGAAAAAAACTCAAAGTATGCTAGACTTATAAAATTATCATTGTAAAGAAATAAGATCTATTATTTTTTTAGCATTAGATGAAATAATATCCCATTTCTTTTCATTTATTAAATTTCTTGGCGCAATCCAGCTTCCACCAACACCTAAAACAATATCAGATTCTAAATAATTCTTAACATTAGATAAGTTTATCCCTCCTAGTGGAATATATTTTATATTCAAATGGTTATAAGGAGCATTAATTGAATTTAAATAATTTATTCCTCCAAAATTTTCGGCTGGAAAAAATTTCAAAATTTGACATCCATGATCAATAGATATTTCTATATCAGTTGGAGAAGAAATGCCTGGAAAAAATGGGAGTTTATTTTTTAAAGCTAAATCAATAATTTTAGTATTACAACCAGGAGAAACAGCAAAATTTACACCTGTATCTACAGCAAACCTTACTTGATCCTCATGAACTACAGTGCCTAAACCAACTAGTATATCAGGAAAATTTTTAAGAATTAATTCTGTGGCTTTTTGAGACACATTAGTTCTTAAAGCAAGTTCTATTATATTAATTCCTTGTTTTAATAAAGCTTCACACAAAGGCATAACGTTTTCCAACAAATCTATTTGAAGAACTGCTATAACCTTAGATTTATTGATTTCCTTAGCAATATTTTTCATTTAATCTATCTTTTTATATATCCTGAATAATTATCAGAACCAAATTCAAAAATATCTTCTTCATTAAAATAATTAACATCACCTTTTATGGTTTGAGTTATTGCAAAACACGAATTTGAAAAACCTATAATCTTTCCAGGATCGTAACCGTTTATTAAACCATGAATAATTCCAGCTGAAAAAGCATCTCCTCCACCTAATCTGTCTATAATGTCTAATTTAAATGATTTACCAATAAAATAATTGTTATTTATCTTTATTAAACCACCGACTTGATTTTGAGTAGCATTTATTTGATTTCTTATAGTCAAACCAATTAAATCAAATGAGAAATCTTTCGAAATAAATTCACATGCATCTTTTGTAATCTTTTTTAATTCTGAAAAATTATTTGAGGGCTTGTATTTATATCCAAAAATATCAGAAATTGATCCTACATTTCCAATTAATATATCAATATCATTAATTATTTTTAAAATGAAAGAAGAAGCTTCTTTTTTGTTCCATAAATTTCTTCTAAAATTTAAATCAAATAGAATTTTTACTTTATTTGATTTTGCAATTCTAATAGATTTAAGAATATTATCCTGACATTGTTTTGATAGTGAGGGGGTGATTCCAGAAATAACATAATATGAAGCATTATTAAAAACTTTATCCCACACTTTATCATTAATTTTTTCTTTTGAAAAGCAGCTGTTAAGTCTATCATAAATGATTTTTGAAGCTCTAATTGATGCTCCATGCTCAATAAAATAAGTTCCAATCCTACCATTAATAAAAATTACATCATCAGTACTGACACCAAAACTTTTAAGAAAGCGATTTGCAGATTTTCCAAGTGCATTATCAGGCAATGAAGTAATCATATTTGTATCATGACCGAGATTTGAAAGACTTGAAATAATATTACTTTCACAACCTGCAAAAGATAAATTTAAGCTAGAAGCTTGATCTATTAATTGTGAGTGAATTGATGGAGTTAATCTCAATAGTAACTCACCATAGCCTACAATTTTTTCTTTTTTCAAATCTTAAAATTTAATTAAACTGTACTACCTAATCCTAATACAATCGATGATCCGATAAGTATTATCAAACCTAACAAAAGTAAATTAAATGGTTTTTTAGCATTTTTCCACTCCCCTGCTCTGTAAGCCCAAAAATTACTAATAATAAGAGAAAGGCTTAACAATATTGGCCAACCTATTACAGGTCCAATATCACCTAATAAAGCAGCACCCTGACCGTATACACCTAGAGCTGCAAACCAACATAAGCCAGCAATAAAAGACCATCTGTAAGCTTTAAAAGATTTTATTGCTTTAAAAGAATTCCAAGAATTGTTTTTAAACAATAGATAGATACAATATAATGCATTCATTATGAAAGCTCCCCAAAGAACAACAACCCATGCAGCTAAACTAGAATTTCTTGTAATAATTCCAAATTCTTCAGCAGTTTTGGCTATAGGAGCAGCATTAGAAAAACCTACATTTAAAAGTGCTGACAAAATTCCGCAAACAATAGCAATTAAAATTCCTTTTATAATATTTGAATTATTGGAATTATTTAAGTTTTGTAATTTATCCCTATTAATTCCTGCTTTTGCTGTTAAAGCAACACCTATAAGTGATATTATTAAACCCCCAATTACATATTTAAAAACAGAATCAGTTGTTAAGTTAGATCCTTGAAAAAAAGGTACTAAGCTTCCAACAGAGCCTGCTAGTCCCATAACTATGCCCATTGTTAAAGACAACCCTATATAAGGAACACTAACACCAAACATTATTCCTCCTATTCCCCATAAAAAACCATAAAGCATTGCCATTTGAATAGACTCAATTGGAGAAGAAGAAATAATTTGAAATAAGTCAGGAATAACTACAATGGTCCAAATAAATGGAAAAATTATCATGGCTATAGTAACATGAACAAGCCACCATGCTTCCCAAGATAATGGGGACATATACTTCATTCCAAGACCAAAAGATCCTTGAAAAAAACTTGCAAAAATTAATAAAATAAAAGGTAAAAGTAATTCCATAGTTTATATTTTAAATTATTTATCAATAGCTATACTAGCTCTCTTTTTATAAATATAATCTTCAAGAGCTAACTCAGAACAATCATGTCCAACTCCACTTTCATTTATACCTCCATGAGGTAAATAAATATCATACTTAATACCATTCACTTGAACTTCTCCAAAATTTAGCTCATTAATAAACTTAGTAATTCTTTTTTTGTCGGTTGTAAATAAATATGAAGCCAAGCCATAATTTGTATTGTTTGCTTGTTTTAAGACTTCCTTTTCAGATTTAAATTTAATTATACTCGCTACTGGTCCAAAAATTTCTTCATGAAAAATACTCATTGAAGCATCAATTCCTGTAATAATTGTCGGTTCAAACCAGTTACCATCAATTGGTAGAATTTTTCCTCCATATTCTATTTTCGCTCCACAATTAACAGTTTTATCTATTAAATTTTTAATTCTTTTTCTTGATTTATTTGTTATTAATGGTCCAATATCATAATTCAGATCCTCTTTATATCCAATTTTAATATTTTTTGCTTTTTCTTTTAGTTTTTCTAAAAATTCATCATAAATCTTCTCATGAATAAAAAATCTATTAGCAGCTACACATATTTGACCACAGTTACCAAATTTGATTGCTGCAGCTATATTCACTGCATTTTCAAGTTCAGCATCATCAAAAACTATAAAGGGAGCATTTCCACCTAATTCCATGCTATATTTTTTTATAGATGTAGATGAATCAGAAATAACTTTTTTAGCTGTTTCTGTTGATCCAATCATAGTAATTAACTTTGGAATTGTACTTCTTGACAATGTTGTTGCAATATCCTCTGGTTCTCCGCAAAGAATATTCACTACTCCTTTTGGAAAATTAATTTCCTTTAAGATATTTCCTAAAATATATAAGGAAATTGGAGATAGTTCAGATGGTTTTAAAATAATACTACAACCAGAAGCCAAAGCTGGTCCAAGTTTAAATCCTGCATTTAATAATGGAAAATTCCATGCTAAATAAGCAACAACAACTCCAACTGGTTTAGAAATTAGTTGATGCTCATGTGTATTACCTTTGTCTAAAATTTCTTTAGGTTTTAAATAATCATCAATTATATTAGTATAATACTCAAGGCTGTTTGTTATCGATTCTATATCCTCTGCAGTTGAAGGGTATGGTTTTCCCATTTCAAATGTGATTGCTTTTCTGAGTAAATCTTCATTTTTTAAGATTTTTTCTCTAAGCTTTGATATCCATATTTTTCTTTCATTTATAGAAAGATTAGACCATAGATTAAATCCTTCAGATGCAGATTCTAATGCCTTAATTGAATCTTTGCTATTTCCCCAAGCAAGAGTTGCAACTTTTTTTCCATTCAATGGACTATATATGTCTTTATTAATGTTATCGACTGATGATTGTAATTCACCATTAATATACATTTTAAGATTTCCAAATTCCATCTCTATATTTTTACTTCGTTTAAATATGTTTCATCTACTTCAATACCTAAACCTGGACTTTCATTAATTTTAATATATCCATCTTCAATATTGATGTTGTTTTTTATAATGTTTTCTCTGATTTTATTTTCAGTTCTATCATACTCAATTAAAGAATCGGGCATATATAATCTTCCTGGAATTGGTTCTAAATTAGCAATAAAATTTATTGCAGCAAAAAAAGCAATTCCTGAACCCCAAGTGTGCGGAACAACTTTTACTCCATTAGTGGAAGAAAGTGCTGTTATTCTTTTACCCTCTGTGAAACCACCACTTGAACATAAATCTAGTTGTAGATAATCTACACATTGTTTCTCCAATAATTTTTGAAATCCATATCTAAGATATTCACATTCTCCAGCAGCAACGGGAATTGGAGATTTTTGTCTAAAATCTGAATATTGTTTATAAAATTCAGGTGATAAAGGCTCTTCAAACCATTTTATGTCTAAATCTTTCAATTTGTTAGACAATTCTAATGCTTCAGGAAAAGAATAAGCATGATTTGCATCAATCATTAAATCTATTTCATTTCCAATGGATTTTCTTACTGCTATTACATTCTTTATATCATCCCTAATATTCAAACCAACTTTCATTTTAATCGATTTAAAACCTTGTTCAACGTACATTTTGGCTTCATTACATAATTCATCAGTTATATTTTTGTTTTTATTAAAATAAAGACCTGTAGCATATGGTCTTATTTTATTAACGAATGCACCTCCTAAAAGATTTGTAATTGATTGATTAAGAAACTTTCCTTTAATATCCCAAATCGCAATATCAATTGCACTAATTGCAGATAATAAGACACCCGATCTTCCATAATCATGAACTCTTCTAAACATTATAGACCAAATTTTTTCATTTTCTAAAGGATTTTTACCTATTACATAATCTTTTATTTGTTTTATTGAAGCTTCTATAACAGAAGCTGGACCATAACCTTCTCCCCATCCAACTAATCCATTATCACAAATAACTTTTACAACACAGATCTTTCTATTGCTATACTCCCATTGAGAAAAGAAGAACTCCTTTTCTAGATCTTCGCTGAGTACATATGTAATAATTTGAGAAATTTTCATTTTAAAAACCTTGCCAGAGACCTTTTGAATCTCCATTTATATAATCAATTTTAATTCTTCCTTTTTTATATTGAGAAGTCAAGGTCAAGTAATGAGAAATATTAGGTCTAATACTAATAGTCATATCCTTTAATAGTTCTACAAAATTAGGGTATTTAGGAGACGACATGAAGCGACGATTAAAAAATGACAATAATGAAGCTTCGTATTTACTTTTAGTTGGTTGTATAAGAACAGCTTTTGGCCAATGATTTTTTCTAAAATAATTATTTTCAAAAAAAACATTTTCAATTTGTGATTTACCACCAGTATCTGGTTTATACTGATCTCCAAAAACCATAACGGGATTATTTTCAAAGTAAAATACATTGTTTGCAACAAAAACCCCTTTTGCTTTCTTATCAACTGCAATTTTAGGGATGATATCTTTTCCAACGTAAACAAAATTTCCATAAATGTATGAATTGAATGGACCATTTCTTTGTTTTCCTTTACCAACATAGCCACTAAGCCAAAAAGTTTTACCCTCTTGAAATGCATTTCCTTGACCTTTAACTCTATATCCATCATTAATACTTACGTTATACCTGTAAGAACAATTATAATTATTACCTAAAATTTCTATAAAACCGCCAGCATTATTTCTGCTTAAATTTGTTTCAACAATTATATCATTACAATTAAAATCAATATGGCATCCGGCAGAATCAGCAGGTCCATTAGCATTTTGAAATAAATTATTTTTTATTAAAGCATATGAACTTCCCCAAGTCCATAAACCACTCCCTCTACCCCATTTTCTTGAATCATCAGTTGAGCCCGAATAATTGATATCATTACGTTCAGCTAATAAATTCCTAGTGCTATTAAAAACCATTCCTGGACCACCAGATTTAAACACTCTATTATTTAAAATTTTTAGATTTTTAAACTGATTGTCTCTTTTACCAATAAATCTTATTGCTGAATGAGAAATATTTTCAAAATCTGAATTTTGAATTGTAATATTTTCAAGATTTCCCTTTTTAGAAAGATTAACAATTCTTACTCCCCATCCATAACTGTTTGTGCCGTTTGGTGTTTTAACTTCATCTTCCTTTCTAACAAAACCTGGATCTTCATAAAAAACATCTCTAATCTTAACCGAACTAATAATTAAACTATCATGTCTTTTATCATCTGTTACTAAAAATAATATTCCAGCTCTTAAATCAGTTTTTAATTTTTTATGTAAAATCTCATTAGGACCTCCACCATTTGCAGTTATTTCTATGTTTGATATTTTAATGTTTGAAGAATTCTCTATAAATATTCCTGCAATTTTTCCCTTAGAGTTAATTTTTGGAATTTTTCTATTGTTTTCAAATTCATAATTAGAAACCTCAATATCATTCTTATTAATAAATTCAATTGTATTTATAAAGGTTGATCCATTGGCTAGGAGTATTTTATCACCATCTTTTAGTTTGATATTATTTAATAAGTCAAGACTTTTTAAAGGTTTATCCTTTGATCCTAAATCTGAATTGTCTCCTGAAACTGAATTAAAATAATATGAATAACCATTATCATCATTTTTTTCTCCATAATTGTTCTGGTTACAGGAAATAAAAAAAATTGATAATAATAGTATTAGTCTTGTCATTTAATTTCCGTTATAAGCTCCTATATTAGGTTTCTCCGAATTTGAAACAGAATTACCAAAATAATCCCTTCCTCCATTATTTTGTATGAAATTTTTAGAATTTGTACTTCCATTAATTAGAATTCCTTTTCCAATTGCTGGACTATCTGTCTGTAATTTATAATCATTTGGATCTGAAGAACCTGGGTTAACTAATTTAGGATCAATAAAAATTTCACTTGAATGATGCTCAAAAGCAGTGTTATTATCTATTTTAACAGTTCCAAAATAAAGATTATTCCTAAAGTAATTCAAATCTCTATCATTCTCTGTTTTAATATTCATACTAGCTCCGGAGGTTATATAAATTAAATTATTGTATATATAAGAATCTTCAGTTAAATCTCCAATATTTAAGTCTGGATTCATTGGATTACTGGTAACTGGATTAGTAGCTGGTATATATATCGTATTATTATATATAAAGTTATTTTTTGATCCTATTCTTCTACTATCACTTCCAGCAAAATTAGAAATCCAGAATATCTTACCATTATGGGTATTTGTTCTTGTGCCATCACCAATACTAATATTATATCTATATCCACAATCTATATTTTCTCCTAATATTTCAACAAATCCACCATAATTATTTTTACTTAAACAATACTGAATAACAACCCTTTCATTTCCCCAATCAATATGAGCTCCAAAAGAATCTTGAGGACCATAAGCATCTTCAAAAGTGTTTTTTTGAATTATAACATCATTACAAGTATATACCCACAATCCACTTCCTCTTTCCCACATTCTATTATCTTTAGTTGATCCAGTCCCTTTAAAAGTAGAGTTTTCGACCAAAATATTTTTTGATCTTGCAAAGACGATACCTGACCCCCCTGTATCATAAAAACTTGAATTTGTAATTGAGATGTTTCTATGAAAATAATCCGCCTCCGCACTTGGCATTCTATTTACTATATGAATTCCATAATGACCTGTTAAACTAATATCAACATTATCAATTGTTATTCCATCAAAAAAGTTATTTTGAGAATTATCAGAATTTTTTAAAGATTCAAATCGTATTCCATAACCTTGATGTATATATGAATTATCAGTTGGTGTTGGATATATGTTCGATATTTTTACATTAGATATTTTTATATCGTTTATATTATTATCCTCACCAAATCTTAGAGCAAGCAATCCGTAACGCTCATCACTTCCACTTCTGTTTGAGCCATGCATTAATTTAACTGATCCATCAGATTTTAAATGAGTTGCTTCATTTTTAAACTCTAGATTGTTTAATTCAACATATTCAACATTTTCAAGAAATAAAGAAGCTTGATAACCATTACCATCAATTATTGGTTTTGATGAAGATCCATAACTTTCAATTAATATTGGACTTGATGAATTTCCAGATCCTCTTAATTTAAAATATCCTTTCCATGTATCTCCAGTTTTAAATTTAATTTTATCACCAGGAGCAAATGTTATACTATTAATCTTACCTAAATTCTTAAATGCATTTGCCTCAGATTTTCCATCTTTTGTATCATCACCTGAGGAAAAACTAATGTAATAAGTTGTGTTTCCATTAGATGAAGAATCAGTATATTTATCTGGATCGGTTTCTCCGTCAGAATTTCCACCAGTATTTCCACTATTATTTCCTCCTCCATTATTATTTCCTCCACCTGAAATTTCATCTCCACCTGATGATCCAGAGGAACATCCGATGATAAATAGAATTGATAATAAGAATAATTTTGATTTCATTTTATATTATAATTATAAGTTAATCATTACAAAAAACAGTTAAAAAAATCTGTGTTTTTTATAAATAAAAACTTTAAATTTAAGATATAAATCATAAATCTGCTTATGAAAAAAAAAATATTTTCTTTTGTTATATGCTTTTCTTTGTGCATTTTTTTAATTAAATGTGATAATAATAAAGAATCTAAACCTAATGTAGTACTTATAATGATAGATGATCTTAATGATTATCCTGAAGGTTTTAGTGGTCATCCACAAGCTATTACCCCTAATATTAAAGCACTAACTGATTCTGGAGTCAAATTTAAAAATGCTTATTCTAATGATCCAATGTGTGGTCCTTCTAGATCAAGTATGATGACTGGTATATATCCTCATAATTCTTCAAATTTTTGGCAAAAATCTTGGTTAAAAAATAAGGTACTTAAAAATACCAAGACCATTATGGAAAAATTCATGGAAAATGGGTACAAAGTAATTGGAAGTGGCAAAATCATGCATGTAAATAAAAAAGATATGTGGACTGAATTTAAACATGAAGCAGATTACAGTCCAGTCGCATATTTGGGTGAATTTAAAAAAGGTAAAAAAGGAATAGCACATCCAGATGTCCCTAAGCCCTATAGGACTATTAAAGAATTAGATGGATTAAATATGGCTGGAGGACCAATCGATGGATCATATGGTCCATTAAAAAACTTAAATGGAATTAAAATTGATGGAGAAAATGTCAGATGGGCATATGGACCTTCTAGATCTGGAAAAACATTTAAATATGTAGACGAGAATAACAGGGATTTAACACCAGATGAAATCAATGCAGAATGGGCTGAAAAAAGATTAAATCAACTTGCTGATTCTAATGATGAAAAACCTTTTTTTCTAGCTGTAGGATTTTTAAGACCACATACACCATTAATTGTTCCGCAAAAATATTTTGACTTGTATCCACTTGATAAAATTAAGCTTGCAAATATTAAAGAAAATGATAAAGAAGATACTTATCTACATAAGGTAAGTCAGTTTGAAACCCCAGGCAGAAGTGTTAGATCTATAGAGATGTATAAAAATTTAGTTAGTTCTTACGAAGATTCTGAAGAAGGTTTAAAGAGATTTACTCAAGCATATCTAGCATGTGTTACGGCAGTTGATGATAATGTAGGGCAGGTAATGAATGCCATAAATAATAGTAAATTAAAAAACAATACAATTGTTGTTTTAGTAAGTGATCACGGATGGACAATGGGAGAGAAAGATCATGTTTATAAAAATTCTCTCTGGGAAGAAAGCACAAGGGTTCCCATGACAATTAGGGTACCTAAACTAACAAATCCTGGATCCATAGTTGATCATCCTGTATCTTTAATTGATATTTACCCTACACTTTTGGATTTAGCAGGTCTTGATACAAATACCAAAAAAAATGAGCTAGGACGCTCACTTGATGGCTATAGCTTAAAACCATTTTTAAAAAATCCCAATACAAATGACTGGAAAGGATACAATGGTGCATTAAGCGTAGTTTATTCCTCTGATAAAAATGCTGAAATACCATCTAACCATCATTACTCTGTAAGAACAAAAGATTGGAGATATATTATATATAACACGGGCGAAGAAGAACTTTATAATAATAGCATAGATCCAAAAGAGTGGAATAATTTATTATTTAATAAAAAACATCCCAAAAGAGATGAAATGATAAAAGTTTTAAAAGAAATGACTTACCCAATTATTCCACAAGGATTAAGAGTTTTAGAAAATAATTAATTTATGAATAATCTAAAATTATTAATTTTTCTTTTTTTTACTTTTTATTCATTTTCACAAGAAAGAGAAAATCAAATTTCATTAAACGGTGAATGGGAAATAATTTATGATGAAAATAATAATGGCAGAAATACTAATCTGCATACAATTGAAGGTTTTAAAAAATTTCAATCTGAAAAAATAAATGTTCCTAGTGGCTGGGAAGAGTATAAGAAAGATTATGAGGGAGTAGCTTATTATAAAAAGACATTTAAAGTTTCAAATGATTTAAAAAATAGTATAATTTTTTTAAATTTTGATGCTGTAAATTATCTGTCTGAAGTTTATTTAAATGATAATGCACTTGGATATCACGAAGGAGGTTTTTCCCCTTTTAAATTTAACATCGAGCATGTTTTAAATTATGATTCATTAAACACTCTAATAATAAGAGTTGTAGGACCAATAACGATTCAAGATAAAGTTATTGATGGAATGGGTCAAATGGAAACACCACAGTGGAGAGGTTCTTATACTGGTGGAATTTGGCAAAATGTATATTTAGAAAGTACTGGAAAAATAATAATTGAAGATTTATTTATTAAGTCTGATATTTATATAAAACAATCCAAAATAGATTTCAAAATAATTAATAAATACAATAATAAAAAAAATACAATTTTAATAAACCAAATTTTTAATAATAAAGGCATTGAAATAAAAAAGCAAGAAACTAAAATATTATTAAAGCCAGGAATTAATAAATTCTCTGAGATAATAAAATTTAATAAGATCTCATTATGGTCCCCAGATAATCCTAATTTATATAAAATAAAATCACATCTTAAAATTAAAAATAAACTAGAAGATAAAGTTTCAGAAACTTTTGGATTTAGAGAATTTACAATTAAAAATGACAAGTTTTATTTAAATAATGAGCCAATATATTTAAAGGCTGCATTTTTTGAAGGTTTATACCCTGTCAGGTTGGCTTACCCTGATTCAAAAGAAATGGTTATTAAAGAAATTATGATGGCTAAAAATGCAGGATTTAATATGATTAGACCCTGGAGAAAACCACCTCCACCAATGTGGTTAAAACTTGCTGATTCATTAGGTGTTTTGACTGTGGGGAGCATGGCAATTGAATGTATGGATATGCCAATTGAAACACCTTATCTTCCAATGAGAGTTGAAAATGAAATTACAGAAAGTATTTTAAGGGATAGAAATCATGTTTCTATTGTTCAATGGGAACTATTTAATGAGATTAGAAGACCAATTTTAGCTAATATGTTAAAACCTATGGCTTTAAAGGCTCGAAAACTTGATCCAACTAGGATGATATTAGATGAGTCAGGAGGGTGGGCTGAAGGAGCAAATTTATTTCTTCCTTATGATGACACTCCTACTAAGTTTAATGATATTCATAATTATCCAGGTCCAAATATTAATAAAAATATATTTGATGGTTTTCTAACAATTGGAAATTCTAAGGAAGAAAATAAAAAACTAAATCTATTTTCAAAAACACCTGGAAGAAATGTAATACCAAACCTTCCCTCCTACGTTTCAGAAATAGGATATGGAAGCCTACCCAATTTGGAGGACAATGAAGTAAAATTTAAAGAAAAAGGAAACCCAATAACTTATCCATATTTATATCACATAAATTATAATAAAGAAATAAAAAAAGCCTTGAAAAAAACTGGTTTAAATAAAATTTTTAATAACACAGAAGATTTTTATAAACTTCAACAAAAAGTCCATGGAATTGCTAATAAAAGAATGATAGAGGCAATAAGATCAAACCCCAGCATAATTGGTTATTGTGTGCATGCATTAACAGCTGGAGATTGGGTAATTGGCGCAGGACTTTTAGATTTATGGAGAAATCCAAAAGGAGAAGCGTATTATAAAACAAAAGAAGCAAATCAAGAAAATTTAATTGTAATAAGAACAAATAAAAGAAACTATTATGAAAATGAGAAAATAGATTTAGAGTTTATTGGAGTTAGTGAAAGAGAAACTATGAATATTAATCTAAAAATTATAATAAAAAAAGGGAATAAAATTATTTATATAAAAAATGACAAAATTCTTTTGAAACTTAATAATGGAGTTTCCAAATTATATAATTTTTCAATTGATGACATATATAGAGCAGGAGAATATATTATACATGCTGAAATAAGGGATGTGGAAAACAGTTTAATAGCTTCTTCGGAAAGAAAATTTAATGTATTTAATAAATTAAAATCCAATAGAAAATTTGAAGTAGCTCTAATTAATGATAATAAAAAAATAATTAAATATTTGGATGAGAATAATATTAAATACAAAAAATTTAATATAAATAACAATACAAATATTCCTGTTTTAATATTTGACAACAAAATATCTGAAGTATCATCTAATGATGGAAATATTGTTTTGGAAAATTCTAAAACAGATGACACTTTTAATAAAACCATACAAGATGTCAATGAATTTGTTAATTCAGGTGGTTCAGCAATTTTTTTAAATACTCCATCAAGAATAATAAAAAGAACAGGAGAAAATTTGACTTTTAAAATTGAGGGGGAAAAAATATTACCAATGGATCCAATAAAAAACATGTCAAAAGGTTTATGGGATGGAATACTTCACATTAATAAAAAACATCCAATATTTAAAGGACTACCAGTAGATGTTCCACTTATTAATTTGTATGAAAATATTGCGCCTACTGTTAGTTTTAGAGGTCTTAAAGGAAATAATCTTGTTCAAACAATTGCATTTGATAGAATTCCAAACGGAAATATCCTTAAAAGAAATTATATTGGTTCAGGAGATGTCTGGACAGGATCTGATTTATCAATCATAAGGCATAATCAAGGAAAAATGCTTTTATCAACTTTAAAAATATTTGAAAACTTAGGAAATGACCCTGTAGCAGACAAAATATTATTTAATATAATTAGTTACTTCCAATAAGAATAAATTAATTATTTTTAGGAATATGCAAATATCTATTTTAAAAAATATTTTTATACAATTTCCACCCTATATAATAGACCTTATGTCCTATGAAGGATTAAGAAATTTCACTATCACATCTTTATTAATTATTTCTTTTTTATGGTTAGGTAGAGTAATGGAAATGGATAAAAAATTAAAAATGGCTAAGATAATCTGTGTAATTACATTAATTATAACCATTTCAAATCATTTAATAGATTATAATAATGGAAATTGGGATATTTATGAAAACTTACCTCTCCATCTATGCAGTATTACCAATTTAATAACATGTTTCATACTTTTTATTCCAAAAAATCAAAGATTATACGAATTTTTATTTTATTGTGGCTTTTGGGGAGGGTTAATGGCAATATTAACTGCACAAATAAATGATTATGATGGAAGTATGTTTAAGTACATGCAATATTATTCAAGTCATGGGACTATAATTTTTATTCCATTATTCATGTTTTTTCACTTAGGGTATAAATTAACAAGATTCTCATGGTTAAGGGTGTTGGTAATTTTAAATATTCTTATGTTAATAATAATGCCAATAAATTTTAAAATCGGATCTAATTATATGTATTTAGCTGAAGCACCTAACATTAAGAATCCATTAGTATTTGGAGAATGGCCTTTTTACATACTAAATTGGGAAATTTTTATTATAATTTTATTTTATTTGAGCTACCTTTTTTTTAATAGAAAAACAACATAGATGACAAAGAAACATCCTATTGAAATTTTTAGTGATTGGGTAAGAAATGGAAAAGATGATGGTATGGAAAAAAATCATATGGAATCAGTAAAAAATATGCTAAATTTTGCACTAAAAGATTTGGAAGATTTTACTTTTATTGATGCAGGATGTGGAACAGGATGGGTTGTAAGAATGGTTTCTGATATGGAAAAATGTTTTAGTTCTAACGGGGTTGATGGATCAATAAAAATGATAGAAAAAGCTAGAGGTTTAGATTCCCTAAACAAATATGATTGTTCTGACCTATTAACCTGGAAGCCTAATTCAAAAAAGGATATTGTACATTCAATGGAAGTTTTATATTATTTCGAAAAACCATTATTAGTAATTGAAAATTTTTACAACAATTGGTTAAATAAAAATGGAAGGTTAATAATTGGAGTAGATTTCTATAAAGAAAATCTTTCGTCACACAACTGGCCAGAAGAAACAAAAGTCAGTATTATGAATCTACTTTCTGAAACAGAATGGAAAAAAATGTTTTTAGATACTGGTTTTAAAAATGTAGAATGCTGGAAAGTTGGTAAAACAAAAGATTGGGAAGGAACATTAGTTGTTACAGGTACTAAAGAATAATTTATTTAAGCTCATTTAAGTTCCATTCAATAAAACCTCCCTTTAAATCATAAATTCTTGAAAATCCAAGCTCAATTAATATATCAGCAGACTTTTTACTTCTATTACCAGACCTGCAGTACAAATAAACCGACTTAGATTTATCTAATTTTTTAAAAGATCTATAAAAAATATTTTCATTTTTATAATCAATATTAACTGCACCATTAATATGACCTAAATTATATTCTTCAGGTGTTCTAACATCAATTAACTGAATGGAATTATTTTCTATGTGACTTTTATATAATTTATATTCAAGTAATTTAAATTCCCCCTTGTTACTTTCACAAGTAATAAATAATATTATTATTAGTATTAATCTATTCAAGACCTATACAATTTGTAGTTCTGATTTTCTAATTTCTGCAAAGCCCCCTTTAATGTTAAAAAGAGAATCAAATCCGATACTCTTTAAAATAGAACATGCAATCATACTTCTATATCCTCCAGCACAATGGATATAATACCTTTCTGATTTATCTAATTTTTTAACTTTAGAATGAATTATGTTTAAAGGAATATTAAAAGATTCTTTTAAAAAACCTTTTTCTCTTTCACTCTTTGCCCTAACATCAATTAATTTTATATCAGAATTCATTAATTCATTCAGATCATTTGCTAAAACAGATTCAATAATATCAATTTCTTCATTTGATTTTTTCCATAATTCAAAACCACCATCTAAATAACCCACTACATTGTCAAAACCAATTCTAGATAATCTAGTTATTGTTTCCTTTTCTTTTCCATTTTCACAAACTAATAATATCTTAGTGTAGATATTTTTTAAAACAGATCCAACCCAAGGAGCAAATTGACCATTTAATCCAACAAATATTGATCCAGGTATAAATCCTTGACTAAAAATATCTTGATTTCTTACATCAAGAATTACAATTTCATCATTTTTTGAAAGAGACTTAAAATCTTTTACACCTAATGAATTTAAACTTCTTGTTAGAATGTAATCTATATCCTTATATCCTTCAATATTAAGTTTTACATTTGAGGGGAAATAAGCTGGAGGTTCTGGAAGATCATCAGTTAATTCTTTTATAAAAATCTCCCTGGATACTGATCCATTAATTGAATAATTAACTTTTTTTTGGTTTGATAATGTGTCTACGGTTTCCTTCATCATGTTTTTACCACAAGCAGAACCAGCTCCATGTCCTGGGTATATTAAAATTTGATCTGATAATGGTTTAATTTTATTATTAACTGAGTCGTACAATATTCCAGCTAATTCTTCTTTAGAAAAACCCATATATCTTTGAGCAACGTCAGGTATTCCAACATCACCAAGAAAAAAAGTGTCACCAGTAAAAATGGAATTTTCATTTCCAAATTTATCTTTTAATAAATAAGAACTACTCTCAAGAGTATGTCCTGGAGTATGCATAACAGTTAAACTAACTTCTCCTAATTTAAAAACTTGGTTATCATTTGCTATGATTGCC
The DNA here is from genome assembly GCA_002702895.1 of Flavobacteriaceae bacterium. Lineage (GTDB taxonomy): Bacteria > Bacteroidota > Bacteroidia > Flavobacteriales > Flavobacteriaceae > MAG-121220-bin8. Next base: position 19,475 of record PACX01000028.1, read on the forward strand.
TCAAATTTTGGTTCTGCTTTTGGCCCATAAACAATTAATGCTCCGGTTGCTTTAGCTAAAGTTAAATGCCCACTAATAAAATCTGCATGAAAATGAGTTTCAAAAATATATTTAATTTTAGTATTTGTTTCTTTTGCAAGTTTAATGTAATCAGAGATATCCCTTAAAGGATCAATAACAGCAGCTTCACCATCACTTGCAATGAAATAAGCTCCATGAGATAAACAACTTGTATAAATTTGTTTTACTATCAAAATATCTTAAAAAAATCAAAAATACATAACTAATCAGGATATTCAACCCTTAAATGATAAATGTTATTTAATTTTTCCTTTAATATTTTTTTAGTAAGATTCAGTTCTCTTAGGGTTATATTACAGTTTTCAAATTGATTGTCATTTATTTGAGAGTTAATTATTTTATCTACAAAGTTTTCTATCAACTTTACATTAGGATCTTTTATACTTTTTGAAGCAGCCTCGATACTATCAGCCATCATCACTATTGCGGTTTCTTTTGAAAATGGTTTTGGACCAACATAACGGAAATCAGACTCATTAGATTCTGGATTAGATTTAAGTGCTTTATCATAAAAAAATCTAATCATAGATGTCCCATGATGAGTTCTAATAAAATCTATAACTCTATCAGGAAGTCTATTCTTTTTAGCTATTTCAATTCCATTTGAAATATGGTCTTTAATTATGGATATACTTTCCAAAGGCTCTAAATCATCATGGGGATTAAAAGAACTTGATTGATTTTCAATAAAATAATTTGGATTATTTATTTTACCAATGTCATGATATAAAGCTCCAACTCTAACTAACATTACATTTGCAGATATTTGAGTTGCCACAGCTTCTGCTAAGTTAGAAACAGCTAATGAATGATAAAAAGTTCCAGGAGCTTTTTCAGATAAAATTTTTAGTAGTTTAGAATTTGTATTTGTAAGTTCCAATAGAGAGACATCGGAAACTAATCCAAAAATCTTTTCAAAAATATAAATTAATGGATGAACAAATAGAGTGGCTAAACCATTAAAAACAAACAATAACGGAATGTTTAAGTCAATGTAATTTATATCTCCATTAACAACTATTGAAATTGAGAAATAAGAAAGAATGTAAACAATAGTGATTATAGAAACGGTTAAAAACAAATTAGCTCTTTGATATAAATCGGAGGGAGTTAAAATAGTAACAATTCCTGCTATAGTATGTAAAAATAAAAACTCAAAATTATTTGGCACAACAAAACCCAGGATTAGTAATGTAAGAACATGAACAAAAAGACCTAATCTTGAATCAAAAAAAGCTCTTAAAAGTAAAGGAATAGAACATAAAGGAACTACGTAAATATAATCTGGTTGATATTTATAAACTGCGAGAGTTATTGAAATAAATATCAATATTACCAGAAAGACAAAAGTAATTTTTGTATTGTTTAAATAAATGCTATTACGATTTTTATTTAGAAATAACAACAAGAAAAATAAAGTAATTCCAATAATTATTGAATATCCTAGGGTTATCCAATTATAATTAGATTTTGACCAAAGTTGTGATTCAAATTTCATTTTTAAAGAATTTAAAATTCCCAATTTGTCAGTATCTACTATTTCTCCTCTGGATATGATTCTGACTCCATTACTTACTGATCCTTTAGAATATGAAATTTGACTTAACTGTTCATTTAAACTATTATTGGTAGTTATTTCATCATATATTACATCAGGAATCAAAATATCTTTTAAAAATGCATGCAATTGAATTGAATCTTCAATTGAATTATAAATTAATGAATCAATCTTGTAATCATTAGTTTTATTTAGCTGATCATATTTGATTTTAATCTTATCTATTTTAGAAACTAAAAAAATGGAATCCATTTCTATTTCAATAGAATTATTTACCAAACCTGGATTATATATATTATTAATTATTTCTTTGGCTTGTTGTGCTTGTTTCGATAAATTTGGAAAAGAATCATTAAATTTTACATTAACAAGAGAAATTATAGAATCTGAAACATTTGAATCTTTGTTAAAATACTTAATAGCATTTTTTGAAATCAAAATTTTTTCAAAATTAATTTCAGATTCTGATTTTTGAATTGAAAAATCAAATGGTGAAATTAAAGTTTCATAATTCCAAGGTTTACCCTCCTTAAAATCGTATTGAAATTTTCCTTTTTTTGGTATTATATAAACTATTAAAGAAATTGAAATTAAAAAAAGAATAATTCTATAAATCTGAGATTGGAGTTTAAAAAAAATATTTAACTTATCTTTCATTTAAATGTATTAATTCAAAAGTATAAAAATATTTTTTTAAAAGTTTTAATTCTATGAGTACCTAATTATTAAAATTAAGTAATAAAATGGAAAATTTTGGTATTTGTCATTTGAGTGTTACACCTGTAAGAAAAAATCCTGATAGTAAATATGAACTAGTATCTCAAATATTATATGGTGAGATGTTTAAAATAATAGAAAAAAGAGAAAAATGGTCAAAGATTTTAATTAACTATGACAAATATGAAGGATGGGTAAACAATACTCAAATTAAATTTATTGATGAAAAAAAATTTAATATAATAAAATCAATCAATTCTGTCTATTGCAATGATATTAATGGCTATATAATAGACGAAAAAAATGAAAAAACTTTTGTCCCAATTGGAAGTCTAATAAGCTCCTGTAAAGAATTGAAATCAAAATATGTTGGAGAATCATCTTTAAAAAAATCTACTATCATTAAAACTGCAAAAAAATACTTGAATTCTCCGTATTTATGGGGAGGTAGAATTCATTTTGGAATAGATTGTTCAGGGTTTTCTCAGATAGTTTATAAAATAAATGGAATTAAAATAAAAAGAGATGCTAATCAACAAGCAACACAAGGATATAAAACAAATTTAAAAGATTTAAAACCTGGGGATTTAGCTTTTTTTGGAGATAAAAACAAAAGTGTAACACACGTTGGCATAATGTTAAATAAAAATAAAATTATTCATGCTTTTGGTAAAATTAGAATAGACAAAGTAAATGAAATTGGAATTGTAAATTCTGATACTAAAAAATTAACCCACAAACTAACAGAATTTAGAAGTTATTGATTTTCTAATTCTTCAATCTTAGCACTCATCAATTTAAACTTTTCGTTCTCACCAACAGTATAATAAATATTCTTAGCTGTCTTTAGAGCCTCAATATTTTTTGGATCTATTTCCATAAGTTTTTCTAAATAGGGCAAACATGATTTATAAAGTTTTTCTCTTTCTTCTTTAAGCTCATCATACCTTTCAAAATCACTTCTTTTATTTGAAGTTGCTAATTCATTCATTTCTTCTACTAACGCGGCTTCACCTTCTAAGATTAATCCAACTAAATTAAGATAGGTATCTGCATAAGTAGGGTCTAGTTCTAAAGACTTTTTATAGTAAGCCATACCTTCTTCTAATAAACCTTGATCTACATAAATTACTCCTAAATTATAATATAGTATCGCATTATTTGGGTCTTTTTGTACAGCTTCCTGCATCAAAGATTTGAACTTTACTTTATCTCCAAGTCTCATATATAAATCTGCTTCAGATAACAGAAGGTTAATATTATCTGGATTAATTTTTCTAGCTTCTTTAATTGCGGATATTGCTTTTTCATTATCACCTGTTTGAACATAAATTAAAGCTATATTTTTTACAATTTCTGGAAGTCTTGACTCTGTCTTTCCAATTCTTTGATTAGTATAATCCTTAGAAGATTTAAAAAGATTATACTCAGTTTCACTTACTTTTTCTTCAACACCAATAAGGTTTCCATCAGCATCTTTTTTAAGAGGAGTTACAAAATATTCTGAAACTATACCTGTGTAACTCATATTTTTCAATTTGTTATAGTATTCCAATGCAGTCTCATAATCAGCTCCATTAACTGCACTAGATGCGGCAAAGTATAAATAGTTTTTATTTTCAATTTTGTCAGGAAAAAACAAATAAGCATCATACAATTTTTTAGATGCACTTTTAAAATTCTCTACTTTATTATCCTCTACTGCGGAATTAATCAATTCAATTTGAACATCATTAATTAAAATATTGGCATTTTCTTTATACTTATTTAATTTGTCTAAGTCAATAGACTTTCTAAGTAATGAAACAGCTTCATTATAGTTGCTATCACCTTTATTAGCCCAACCTAATAAATAATAGTAGTGAGCTTGATATTTGAGGTCTGAATTTGGTATCAAGGCTTCAATTTTAGATAGTACATCTAGAGCTTCATTATAAAAACTTTCATCTAAAAGTTTTTGTGCACTTCTTAATTCTCTCTTTTGACTGAAACCCAAAAAGGTTATAAAACACAAAATGGTTGTTAATAAATTTTTCATCTTTTTAAAATTATTTATCTTCTTTATCTAAATTTTCTTCAACAATATCAACTTCAATATCTTCTAAATCTTTAACATCATCTTCGTCATGAACTACCTTTGCCACAGCTGCAATAGAATCATTTTCCTTTAAATTAATTAATTTAACACCCTGTGTTGCTCTACCCATCACCCTTAGTGATGATACTTCCATTCTAATTGCAATTCCAGACTTATTTATGATCATTAAATCGTCATTATCATTAACATTTTTTAGAGATACTAACTTTCCTGTTTTTTCTGTAATTGAAATAGTTTTTACTCCCTTTCCTCCTCTGTTGGTTATTCTATATGCATCTAAACTAGATCTTTTTCCATAACCATTTTCTGAAACAACCAAAATATCACTGTCCATATCGTTAACCGAAATCATCCCTACAACCTCATCAATTTCATCTTTAAGCCTTATTCCTCTAACTCCTGATGCATTTCTACCCATTGGTCGAGTTTTACTTTCTTCGAATCTTATACATTTTCCAGATTGTACAGCTATTAGAACTTGTGAATTACCAGTTGTAAGCTTTGCTTCTAATAATTCATCTTGTTCTTTTATTGTAATTGCATTAATACCATTTGATCTAGGTCTAGAATATTGTTCAAGAGAAGTTTTTTTAACTTGACCTTTTTTAGTAGCCATAATGACATAGTGACTGTTTATATATTCTTCATCTTTTAAATCTTGAGTACAGATAAATGCTTTGACTTCATCATCTTGTTCAATATTAATTAAATTTTGAATGGCTCTTCCTTTCGATGTTTTACTTCCTTCTGGAATTTCAAAAACTCTCATCCAAAAACATTTTCCTTTTTGAGTGAAAAACAACATATATTGATGATTAGTACCTATAAATAAGTGTTCTAAAAAGTCTTCGTTTCTTGTAGTTGATGCCTTTTGACCAACTCCACCTCTGTGTTGTGTTCTGTATTCAACTAATGGTGTTCTTTTAATATATCCAGCATTAGAAATAGTTAAAACTACTTTTTCATCAGGAATCATATCTTCAATACTTAAATCTCCACCAGCATATTCAATAACAGATCTTCTTTCATCACCATACTTATCTAAAATTTCAGAAAGTTCAGTTTTGATAATATTCATTCTTCTTTCTTTACTATCCAAAATATCTTTTAAATCTTTAATAGTATTCATTAAATCATCAAATTCTGATCTAAGTTTATCTTGTTCTAATCCAGTCAATTGTCTTAATCTCATTTCAACAATTGCCCTTGATTGAATATCAGTCAATTTAAATTCTGTAATTAATTTCTCTTTAGCTTCATCAGCATTGGAAGAAGCTCTAATTAACTTAATTACCTTATCTATATTGTCTGAAGCAATTATTAATCCTTCTAAAATGTGGGCTCTTTCTTCTGCTTTTTTTAATTCAAATTTTGTTCTTCTAACAACAACTTCATGTCTATGATCAACAAAATGACTAATCATCTCTTTTAAATTAAGCATTTGTGGTCTTCCTTTTACTAGAGCTATATTGTTTACGCTAAATGAAGATTGTAAGGGAGTGTATTTATATAGNGTATTTAAAATAATATTAGGAATAGCATCTCTTTTAAGAACATATACAATTCTCATTCCTTTTCTATCTGATTCATCTCTAATTGTTGAAATACCATCAATTTTTTTATCGTTTACCATTTCAGCAGTTTTCCTAATCATTTCAGCTTTATTTACTTGAAAAGGTATTTCAGTAACAATTATACATTCTCTTCCATTAACCTCTTCAATTTCAGCTTTTGCACGCATAACTATTCTTCCTCGACCAGTATGAAAAGCTTCTTTTACACCATCATAGCCATATATGATTCCTCCAGTTGGAAAATCAGGAGCTTTAACAAAATTTATTAATTCATCAATTGTTATATCATTATTTTCTATAAAAGCAATTGTTCCATTAATAACTTCGGATAAATTGTGAGGAGGCATATTAGTTGCCATTCCNACAGCAATCCCAGAAGCACCATTAACTAATAAATTTGGTATTTTACTTGGTAATACGGTAGGTTCCATAATAGAATCATCATAATTTAACTGATGATCTACTGTTTCTTTATCTAAATCTGCAACCATCTCTTCAGAAATTTTTTGCATTCTAGCTTCTGTATAACGCATAGCAGCAGGACTATCTCCATCAACTGAACCATAATTACCTTGACCATCGACTAATAAGTATCTAAGACTCCATTCTTGAGCCATTCTTACCATCGTATCATATACAGATGAATCACCATGNGGATGATATTTTCCCAAAACTTCTCCAACAATAAATGCTGATTTTTTGAATTTACTAGATCCTCTTAAGCCTAATTGATGCATTCCATACAAAACTCTCCTATGAACTGGCTTTAGACCATCCCTTACATCAGGAAGAGCTCTTGACACTATCACTGACATTGAATAGTCAATGTAAGCTGATTTCATAGCATCTTCAATATTTACTGGGATTAATTTTTCTCCATCACTCATAATAATTTGGTCTTTAAAATATAACTAAACAAATATAATATTACTCTGATAAATCTTCCTAGTATATAGAATTATTATACATAATTTTATTAACATGTTTTATTTAATAAAATTGATTAATTACAGGTAAAAAACTTGGAATTAATTTATTTTTTTTGTCTATTTACTTTTGATTTAATCTAAAATAATAAAAGTTGCAAAATGGATGATAATTTTTCTTCAAGAGTTAAAGATGTAATTACTTACAGTAAAGAAGAGGCGTTAAGACTTGGACATGACTTTATAGGAACTGAACATTTGTTATTAGGAATGTTGAGAGATGGTGGAGGAAAAGCTATATCTATTATGAATTCTTTAGAAATTGATCTAGCTTATTTAAGAAAGAAAGTTGAAATATTGAGTCCTCCTAATCCAATTAATGATTTTGATCAAAATCATAAAAAAAACTTACACTTAACTAGACAAGCAGAAAGAGCATTAAAAACAACTTTTCTAGAAGCTAAACTTTTTCAAGGGAAATCAATTAATACTGCTCACCTTCTCCTGTGCATATTAAGAAACGAAAATGATCCCACAACTAAACTTTTAATAAAACTTCAATTAGATTATGAAACGGTAAAAGAACAATTTAAGTATATGCTGACTGAATCTGACGATAATTACTCTAGTTTACCTTCATCCGAAACATTTCATGAAGAATCAAAGGATGAAGATGATCCGATCGAGGAAAATCCTTTTACAATTAAAACAGATAAAAAAACTAAAATAAAATCTAAAACCCCTGTTTTAGATAATTTTGGAAGAGATTTAACTTCTTTTGCAATGGAAGGTAAATTAGANCCNGTAATTGGTAGAGAAAAAGAAATTGAAAGAGTTTCTCAAATATTAAGTCGTCGAAAAAAAAATAACCCTTTACTTATTGGTGAACCAGGNGTTGGTAAATCCGCTATTGCAGAGGGATTAGCTTTACGAATAATTGAAAAAAAGGTTTCNAGAGTATTGTACAATAAAAGNGTGGTAACATTAGATTTAGCAAGTATTGTAGCAGGAACAAAATATAGGGGTCAATTTGAAGAAAGAATGAAAGCTGTAATGAATGAAATTGAAAAAAATGATGATATAATATTATTTATTGACGAAATACATACAATTGTTGGAGCTGGAGGAGCAACGGGGAGTCTTGATGCTTCAAACATGTTTAAGCCAGCACTGGCACGTGGTGAAATACAATGTATTGGTGCAACTACATTAGATGAATACAGACAATATATCGAAAAAGATGGTGCACTAGAAAGAAGGTTTCAGAAAATTATAGTTCAACCTACTGATATTGAAGAAACAATTGAAATATTAAAAAATATAAAAGATAAATACGAGTCTCATCATAATGTAAATTATACTGATGATGCGTTAATAGCATGTGTAAAGTTAACTGACAGGTATCTTTCTGATAGATTTCTTCCTGACAAAGCAATTGATGCAATGGATGAAGCTGGGTCAAGAGTTCATATTACAAATATGGATGTACCCAAAAATATTATTGANTTGGAAGAAAATCTTGAAAAGGTNAAAATTGAAAAAAATTCCGTAGTNAAAAAACAAAANTATGAAGAAGCTGCTAANCTTAGAGATGATGAAAAAAGAATTGAAAAAGAACTTTTATTAGCTCAAGANAAATGGCATGAAGATNTAAAGAAACATAGANAAACTGTTANTGAAGATGATATTTCACATGTTGTTTCNATGATTACAGGAATTCCAATAAATAAGATAGCTAAAGCNGAACTAANTCAATTATCAAATCTTGATAAGAAAATTGAAGGAAGAGTTATTGGTCAACAAGAAGCAGTTATTAAAGTTGTTAAAGCAATCCAAAGAAATAGAGCTGGAGTTAAAGATCCAAATAAACCAATTGGTTCATTTATATTTTTAGGTCAAACAGGTGTTGGAAAAACTCAACTCGCAAAAATTCTTTCAGATGAACTTTTTAATGGAAATGATTCTCTAATAAGAATTGATATGAGTGAATATATGGAAAAATTTGCNGTNNNNAGATTANTTGGNGCTCCTCCNGGNTATGTTGGNTANGAAGANGGNGGTCAANTNACAGANNANGTNAGAANAAANCCNTATNNTGTNATNTTNCTNGATGAANTNGAAAAAGCNCATCCTGATNTNTTNAATNTGNTNTTACAAGNTNTAGATGANGGTNNANTNACNGATAGNTTNGGAAGAAAAGTNNNTTTTAAAAATACTGTAATTATAATGACTTCTAACCTTGGAGCCAAAGAAGTTAAAGACTTTGGAAATGGAGTTGGTTTTGGTACTGAGGCAATTAAAGCTCAAGAATCTAAAAATATTAGAAAGACAATAGAAAAATCATTAAAAAAAGCATTCTCTCCAGAGTTTCTTAACAGAGTTGATGAGATTGTTTATTTTAATACATTAGAAAAAGAAGATTTAAAGAAAATTATAAATATAGAACTTAAAACTTTATTAAAAAGAATTAAAGATATTGGCTATGATGTAAAGATATCATCAAGAGCAATCAATTTTCTTTGTGATAAAGGTTTTGATAAAAAATACGGTGCTCGTCCACTTAAAAGAGCAATCCAAACATATGTTGAAGATTTATTAGCTGAAGAAATCGTAAAAACTAAATTAAGTATTGGAGATGCAATAAACATAGACTGGGATGGAAAGTCTAATAAATTATCAACAAAAAAAAGTAAATAATTTATTATTTTAAAAAATCAATTATCAAAAGAAAAATTCTTGGGGGGTTCCAACCCCTTTAAGTGTTTTATAAAGAAATCCCATTTCCTTCTCATCATATAATTGCTTAGATCACCATAACCATGTCTTTTGTTAGGAAATAATAATAAATCAAAGTCCTTATTTGCTTTAATTAAAGCATCTACAACTATCATAGTATTTGAAGGGGGAACGTTGTCATCTAACATTCCATGAGCAATTAATAATTTACCTTTTAAATTTTTAACAAGTAATTGATTTGCTTGACTATCATAATTAGTTTTTGTTGAATCAAAATCTGATATTCCATCATATGAATTAAACTCTAAAGGAGTTAATAGTCCGTGCCATTTCTCTCCCCAATCTGCTTCATAATTTCTATTATCATGGTTTCCAGAGCTAGAAACAGCTACGTGATAAAAATCAGGATACCTTAGTAATGCTGCTGTTGATGCAAATCCCCCACCAGAGTGACCCCAAATTCCAACTCTTGATAAATCCATAGCTTTATATTGTTTTGAAAGTTGCTCTATAGTAGTAATGTTGTCAGGCAAACCATTATCTCCCATGTTTCCATAATAAGCATCGTGAAAGGACTTTGATCTTCCAGGTGTTCCCATAGCATCTACACTAATTACAACAAAGCCAAGTTCAGCTAAAGCTTGAAAATCTCTTCTAGCAGTAATAAAAGAATAATTACCAACACTTCCTGATTGAGGGCCTGGATAAATATAATTCAAAACTGGATATTTTTCATTTTCATTATAAAAACTAGGTATATACATTATTCCATATAAATCCGTCTTATTATCTCTTGCTTTTACTGAAAATTCAATCGGTTTTTGCCAACCATTTTTTTGAAGTTCTTTTGTATTACTTGATGATAATTCTGCAATTTTATCACCATTTCTATTTTTCAATATAGAAACTGGCGGATCATAAGTTGTAGAATAAGTAGTAACAAAATAGTTCCAATTAGGTGAAGGATTAATAGAATGCGTTCCATTTTCAGGTGTAAGACATTTTAATTCAGTACCATCAAAATTAACTTTGTATAAATTAACATGGTAGGGATTTCCTATTTCTCTTCCTCCGGCAGTAAAAAACAATTCTCTCTTTTCATTATCAATATGCATAAGCTTTCTAACAATCCATTTTCCTTTAGTAATTCTATTTTTTAGTTTTTTAGTTTTTAAATCATAAAGATATAAATGCCCCCAGTTGTCTTTTTCTGAATACCAAATGTATTCATCTGAATCAAATAATACTTTCCAATTTTCAGCTCCTAATCCAGATTCATAATATGTCTCCACATTTTCTTTAAAAACTGATGTTACATTTCCTGTTTTAGAATCTGCAATTTGCAAATGAGCTTCTTTATGATCTCTTGAGGAAGATATAAAAGCTAATTTTGATCCGTCACTGTTCCATTGTGTATCTAATAATTCTCCTCCTCTTCCTGCAATATGATCTGTGGTAGTTGATCTTTGAAAATCATTTTTCATATCAAGCTTAATAATTCTTTTAGAATTTATATCAATAATTATTCTTTCAATTTCAAAAATCTTTTCATCTCCAGGAAGGGCATACTTCCATGATTGTAATTTTGGGTGACCAACATTAGTTGTTGTTAAATACATTTCACCTACTCCCCTAGCATCTTGTCTAAAAGTTGCAATCTTGTCAGATTTAGGACTCCATTTAAGTACTGGACCTTCAGATTTAATCCAACCAGCATTATTAGTAGCATACCCATAATCCTTCTTACCATTAAATGTAAGTTGAGTTCTTTTATTTGTATTTAAATTTCTAACCCACAGATTATAATTCTCTATATAAGCTGCCAATTTACCATTTGGAGATAAAAATTCATTTCTATTCCTTCTTAAATATGGATAGGATTTAGTCTTCTTATATATGGAAATTGATTTTTTATTAATATTTAAATCAATTTGATAGCTTTCTATTCTATTTTTATGTTTAACATCGTAAAAAAGATAATCTTCGTTTTCCCATTGTTGATAATTAAGAATGTCAAAAAGATGTTTATTTAAATTTTTACCAAAATGTTGAGCAGCTTTTTTATAATCATTTTTAGTTAATGATAAATCATTAATTTGACCATATGAATAGAAAGAAAAAAAGCTTAAGATTATTAAATGAAGAACTCTTGTTTTCATATTAAAATATTTAATTCAATAGTTTAGTATATACATAATAATTCTTATCAAAAGAAAAATTGTCTGAATATAGATTAATCTCTTTCCATTCTGTTGAAGGATAAATTCTTGTGCTTTTTTCATCAATAATTATTTCCATTGGCATTTCAAAATTATCCACAACATTATTCCATCTATATTTTAAAACATCTTTTTGTGTTTTATATTCAATAACAGGAATTCTAACATCTCTTAAATATTGATTAAAAAATGGCTTTAAATCTATTTTTATCTTATTTGCAATATAATTTTCAATTTGATAAGTATCAACAGTTTGATGGTAAAAATCCTTATTTAATCCTCTTAAAATTTCTCTCCATTTATTATCATCACCTGTTATCTGTCTTAAAGTATGTAAAATATTTGCTCCTTTTGCATACATATCTCCAGATCCTCTTTTATTTACATTGTAAGTACCAATAATAGGGGTTTTATTACCTATTCCTTTTCTAGTCCCAATTACATATTCCGAGGAGGCTTGTTTTCCATAATGATAGTCTAAAAAAAGATTTTCAGAATATGTAGTAAAACCTTCATGGACCCACATATCTGCAATATCCTTATATGTAATATTATTAGCAAACCATTCATGTCCAGTTTCATGAATAATTATATAATCAAATTTTAAACCCCAGCCTGTTCCTGAAAGATCTCTACCCAAATATCCTTGTTTATACTTATTACCATAGGTAACAGAACTTTGATGTTCCATTCCTAGATAAGGTGTTTCAACAAGTTTAAAACTATCTTCATAAAATGGATAAGGTCCAAACCAATATTCAAATGCTTGAAGAGATCTAATCGCATCTTGGAAGTGAATTTTTGCTATTTTTAAATTATCTCTTAAGACGTAATAATCCATATCTAAATTTCCTAACTCACCTTGATATATCTCGGAAAAATTTACATAGTCGGCTATATTAATATTAACTCCATAATTATTTATTGGATTTTCAACTTTCCAATGATATGTTTTAGTATTTCCTTTGTCTTCAACATTTATTAATCTTCCATTAGAAACATTCATTAATCCTTTTGGAACATTTACACTCATAAGCATTCCTTCTACTTCATCATACATATGATCTTTATTTGGCCACCATATACTAGCACCTAATCCTTGGCAAGAAGATGCTATAAAATGATTACCATTCATGTCTCTTTCCCAGGAAATACCACCATCCCAAGGAGCTCTAACTGCTTTTCTAGGCATACCCTCATAATAAACTTTAATTTTTTGTTTGGAACCTATAGTTTGTTTATTTATTAAAGTAATAAAATGTGCATTTCCTACATGTCTTATTTTCAAAAATTGACCATTTTGCTCAGCTTTTGTTAATAACAGGGGTGATTGTAAGTCAATTTGCATTTCATTATGTGAATCTAGAACCGTATAACTTATTTCATTTGATCCAGAGATAGTTCTTTTTTCAGGATCAACCACTATATCTAAATGATAATATGTTAAATCCCACCAAACCCTTTCTTTAGTAATAGATCCTCTCAATGTATCTTGGAGAGTGTAACTAGTTATTTGATCATTAATTTTTTGAGAATAAATTGAAGCTAAAACAAAAAAAGAAAATAGAAATAAAAAGAGTTTATTCTTCATAATTTTTAATAGAAAAGTTTGTAATTTTCTACGAAATTTACATATAATTAAATTAAATATGAAAAAAACAATTCTATATGAAGAGCATATTAAAAAAGGAGCAAAAATAATTCCATTTTCTGGTTTCTTAATGCCTGTTCAATATGAAGGAATTAATAAAGAGCATTTACATGTAAGAAATAATGTTGGACTTTTTGACGTATCTCATATGGGTGAATTTATAGTTAAAGGAGAAAATGCCACCAATCTATTACAATTAATATGTACAAATGATATAACCAGAATTTTAGACGGTAAAGCTCAATATAATTGCATGACCGATGAAAATGGTGGAATAATTGATGACTTAATTGTATATAAGTTTAATGAAAAAGAATATATGTTAGTTGTTAATGCTGGCAATATTGAAAAAGATTGGAATTGGATTAAACTTCAAAATAAAAAATTTAATAATATATTAGAAAATAAATCAGATATAATGTCATTGTTGGCCTTACAAGGTCCAAAATCATATGATTTGTTAGAGAAAATAGTAGAATTTGATGTTAGGTCTTTAAGTAACTACAGCTTTTTAAAAACTGAATTAAATAAATATAAAAATGTAATCATTTCAACAACTGGATATACAGGATCAGGAGGATTTGAAATTTACTGTAATAATAATGATGCAATTGGCATTTGGAACATTTTATTTGATATTGGTAAACAATTTGATATTAAACCCATAGGATTAGCTGCAAGGGACACCTTAAGGCTTGAAATGGGTTATTGTTTGTATGGAAATGAAATAAATTCCAACACAAATCCAATAGAAGCTGGACTAAACTGGATTACAAAAACTAATAAGAATTTTATTGGAAAAAATATTATTCTTAATTCAATTAATAATGGAACTGAAAAAAAACTTATTGGTTTTGAATTAAAGGAGAGAGGAATTCCTAGAAAAGACTATTATATATATGATCATGAAAATAATAAAATTGGAATCGTAAGCTCAGGAACTATGTCGCCTTCGATTAATAAAGGAATTGGTCTGGGTTATGTGAATTCAATCAATTCAAAATTAGGAACATCATTAAATATAGAAATTAGAAATAAAATGGTTAAAGCTTCAGTAGTTAAAATTCCTTTTATTAAAATCTGAAAAAGATAAAGTATGGGAAGGGCATTTGAATTTAGAAAGGCTAGAAAAATGAAACGTTGGTCAGCTATGGCTAAAAGGTTTACTAGGATTGGTAAAGACATTGTTATGGCTGTTAAAGATGGTGGTCCAAGCCCTGAATCAAATTCAAAATTAAGAGCTATAATACAAAATGCAAAAGCTGCTAATATGCCAAAAGAAAATATTGAAAGAGCTATTAAAAAAGCTTCAGAAAAATCTTCAGAAAATTATAAAAAAATCTTATTTGAAGGATATGCTCCACATGGTATAGCATTTATTGTAGAAACTACAAGTGATAATAACAATAGAACTGTTGCAAATATTAGAAGTTATTTTAATAAATATAATGGAAACTTAGGAACAAATGGTTCTGTAGAATTTATGTTTGATAGATTGTGTTATTTTAAAATTAAAACAGAATTGGATATTGAAGAATTAGAGCTAGATTTAATTGATTTTGGTGTTGATGAAGTAATAAATGAAGAAAATGACATAATAATATATTCATCATTTGAAAATTATGGAATAATTCAAAAAGAATTAGAACTTAGAAAAATAGAAATTATATCTTCAGATTTTGAAAGAATACCAAAAGAATTGAAAATATTAAATAAAGAAAAAAAAGAAGAAGTTAATATTCTATTAGATAGTATTTTGGAAGATGATGATGTCCAAAATGTGTTTCATAATATGGGTTGATTTTATGAAAATCTTTGAACTTTTCCTTTTATTCCTTTAAAAAATAATTTTAAACTCTTGATATCTTCATCAGTATTATCAGTGGGATAATATGGTTCGGAAATTCTTGTACATTTATCTTTAAAATTTAGTGTAGCGCAAATAATTGGCACTCCTGCTTTTTTTGATATATAATAAAAACCTGTTTTCCACTTTTCTACTTTCTTTCTTGTTCCTTCCGGAGATATTCCAAGTCTAAATTCATGATTATTTTTAAATATTTCTGCTATAATATCTACAGTATTTGAATTACTGTCTCTATTCACAGGAAATCCTCCTGTCATTTTAAAAAAAAATCCAAAGGGAAATTTGAATAATTCTTTTTTCCCTATATAATTGATCTCTTGATTAATGACTTTTCTTATTATTATAGCATAAATAAAATCTTGCCAATGAGTATGTGGTGCTACAATAAGAATACATTTATTTGGAAGTTTAGAATTACCTAATATTTTCCATTTTAAAATATTAAAAAGAATAAATTTTGCTAGTTTATGCATTAATTATCTTTCTTGCATTAATTAGATCATCCATCACATCAATAGAAACACACTTATAGTCTGTAAAAACCATTTTTATTTTTTTACCGCTTTCTATATATCTTAATTGTTCAAGTTTTTCAGATTTTTCAAGCGGAGTAGGTTCTGAATTATAAAAATCTATTAAACTTTTCTTTCTAAATGCATAAACTCCAATATGCTTAAAATATTTAATATTCTCGTTTGATCTGTTATATGGAATTATTGATCTAGAAAAATATAAAGCAAAATTTTCATTATCTACAACAACTTTTACATTATTTGGATCCTTTATTTCATTAATTTCAATTGATTGCATAAGAGATCCTAAATCAATTTTTTTAACATCATCATCAAAAAATACTTTTATTAAATTTTTAAGGCTTTTTTTATCAATAAAAGGCTCATCTCCTTGAACATTTATTATTAAGTCTGCATCTATTTTTGGAGCAAATTCTGCTATTCTATCAGATCCACATGTATGTTTAATAGAACTCATAAAAACATCTCCACCATTATCATTTATTAAGTCATATATTACATTAGAATCAGTTACTACATAAACTTTATCAAATAATTTTGTATTCAATATATTTTTATAGGTCCTCAATATTAATGGCATACCTCCTAAATCCATCATTAATTTACCTGGAAGTCTAACCGAGTCTAATCTCGCAGGAATCATTGCTATAGTTTTCATAGACTAATTTTTTATAAAAATACAGCTATATTTTTATTAAAAACCAATTAAATAAAGTTTACTTTCAGCCCTGGTTAAAGCTGTATATAACCATCTCATGTAATCAATATCTGGACCATCTTTTAAATATGGTTTTTCAATAAAAACAACAGGCCATTGACCACCTTGAGCTTTATGACATGTAATTGAATATGAAAACTTAACATGAAGAGCATTAAAAAAAGGATTTTTTTTTGTTTTAATGAATCGCTTATATTTTGACTTTATATGAGAATAATCCTTTTGAATTTCTTGATATAAAAGATTAGATTGTTCATATGAAAGAGATGGTAAATCTGATTTCAATGTATCCAATATAATTGTAGTGTCAAATGCTTCTAAATCAATGTAGTCAACCATTTTAATTTTTACTTCAGCAAATTGAAAACCATATAATTCTCTAATTCTATATATCTCAATTATTTCGATAATATCTCCATTAGCTAAAAAAGGTATTTTAGAGTATGGTGATGTCCAAAAATAATTATTTTTTGTAATCATCAATAAATCTCCAATACAAATTTCATTATGATATGATAAAATTGTCTTTCTTATCTGTTGATTATATTGGTTTGCTCGTTTATTGGAACGAACAATAATAATTGAATTATCAATTCCAGTTTCATTAAAAGTTGATTCAATCGATTCTTGAATTTCAAAACCATCATTAAGAGAAGTTATATCATTAAAAATCTTAAAAGAAAAGTCAAAATTATTGTTACTGATATTATTTCTTAAAAGAGTTGCATTATATAGAATACCTGAATCCTCTTTTTGACGTACCACATCACTTATTTCAAATTCATCAATTTTTAGATTATATTTTTTATTCAAAAAATTAGAATCAAGAGCAGGGCTTATGTATTGATTTACTGGGGGTAATTGAGCTGTATCCCCCAAAAAAATAAGTTTTGAGTTAGATTTAAAGTTAATGAACTCAATAACATCATTTAATAGAGATTTTCTGTTAAAAAGTTCATTAGAATTCGAAAAATCCGATATCATAGATGCTTCATCAATAATAAATAGAGTATTATTTTTTTTATTTTTTTTTAAAACAGATTTAAAATTTCCTGATTTATCAATTTTAGAGTAATAAATTTTTCTGTGTATAGTTGAAGATTTTTTTTTTGTATTTTTTGATAAAACTTTTGCTGCTCTTCCAGTTGGAGCTAACAAACAATAATCCATATTTGTAAAGCTTAAGTTTTGAAGTAAAGTTTTCATTAAAAATGTTTTTCCAGTGCCAGCAAAACCCTTTAATAAAAATAAATTAGCAGAAGATTTGTTAAATAAAAAACAACTTAAATACTTAATAACCAATTTTTGATCTTTTGTTGCATTATACTTAAAATCACTCAAAAAGAGTTTTTCAAATTCTATTGAATTCATTGTATATTATTATTTGAATAATCGTAATTTAAATTATTAATTTTTGAAAAAAAAAATTGTAGTTTTGTTTAAATATAATTAATTATAAAATGGAATCCATAACTAACAAGATCAGAATTATTAAGGGAGTTCTTTTTGAATTTATAACAAAATACATGAGAACAGTTAAAGTAGTTCTTTGGATTCTTATAGTATTTTTTGCTTTTAAAGTTTATGGTTCAATTAATGGACCTATTGAGTTTAATGAAGTGAAAAATAAAAGATATTTAAAAGTAATTGATAGATTAAAAGATATTCGAAATGCCCAAATTGCCTATAAAAGTGTAAATGGTATTTATTGTGATAATTTTGATAGTCTAATTAGTTTTGTAGATACCGCTCAATATACATTGATTCAAAAAAGAGATTCAAGTTTTTTAGAATATAATCGAACTTTCAGAATTGATATGTTAAAAGAAATTATAGTCATTGATACATTAGGTTTTGCTTCAGTTAAGGATTCTTTATTTGGAACCTCCGATCGATACAAAAATATGGCTCAAGTTCCAATTGAAGGAGTTAATGAAACATTTAATATTAAAGCCGATATAATTGATAAAAATGGATATAATGTTCCTGTTTTTGAAGTTAGAGTTTCAAAAGATATTGTTTTATTTGATCAAAATAAAGATCTTTTAAAACAAGAAAAAGGATTAATGTCTGTTGATGGCGTAAATGGTCCTGATATTGTTTTAGGATCCTTAACAGAGGTTAGTTCCAATGGTAATTGGCCTACAACCTATGATGCAATCGCAAGAAATTAAAATAAATCCAAGTAATTTACTAACAATTAAACTTAGTTCTTTCGGAGCTACTTTAGTTTTATCAAACGCAGTTGATAATAATGTAATTCAATATTATCCTTATAATTTTGATAAAAAAATTATACCTGAAGATCTTTCAAAAAAATTAAGCAATCTTCTTAGAGAATCAGAAATTGATAATTTAAATATTAGTGATGTAAAACTTATTATTTGTAATAAACTATCTTCATTAATTCCCAGTAGCCTTTTTGATGAAAAATTAAGTTTACAATACTTAAAATTTAACTCTAAATTATTGAAAAATGATTTTGCTGCACATGATATAATTGAAGAGATTGATGCAATAAATGTTTATCTTCCTTATGTTAATGTAAACAATTACATTTTAGATAAGTATGGATCTTTCAATTTCTATCATTACTCAACTTTATTAATTAAAAAACTAATTAAGTTTAATAAGGAAAAAGAATCCTGTGTATATGTAAACTTACAAGAAGAAAGTTTCCAAGTATTGATATTTAAAAAAAATAAGCTTTTATATTATAATAATTTTAATTTTAGTTCAAATGAAGATATTCTATATTTTTTGCTCTTTGTTATTGAACAAAATAAAATAGATAGTAACAAATCTAAAATATTTCTAATGGGAAAAATTAATATTAACGATGAGGCCTATTTATTGATCTCAAAATTTATTTCAAATTTAGAAATAATTGATTTTAAAGAAAGTTCCATCAACAAAATTAATCTATCCAAAAATGATATAGAATTAGATTTTCTTCTCATATGAGAATAATTTCAGGATTTCATAAAGGAAGAAAAATTCAAGCACCAAAAGGGCTTCCTGTAAGACCAACAGCAGATCAGGCAAAAGAGGCATTATTTAATATTCTAAATAATAATTTCTATATACCAGATTGTTTGGTACTTGATTTATTTGCAGGAACAGGAAATATAAGCTATGAATTTGCTTCGAGAGGCTCTAAATATATTACAAGTGTAGATATCAATAATAAATGTATAAATTTTATAAAAAATACATCCGATAAATTATTATTTAATATAAATACAGTTAAAAAAGATACTTTTAAATTTATTAGTACTTGTGATGAACATTTTGATATAATTTTTGCTGATCCACCATACAATAATGATAATGTAATGTATGAACAACTCATTTCATCAATTGTAAAAAAAAAAATGTTAAAGAATGATGGAATAATTATAATAGAACACTCAAATAAAATATCTTTAAAAAATATCAAAATGTATAGTGAAACAAGAAAATATGGAGGGTCTTGTTTTAGTTTTTTTATATTATAAAAAACTTATATCCAGTATTTTAAGTATTAATATTTAAACTGATAATTTAAAAATCTATAAATGCGCTAATTGGCTTATGATCAGAAAGTTTTATTTTATGAATTTCAAAAAATTTTGGTGAAATTGATTTAGAAACAAAAATGTAATCAATCCTTATTGGCATAAACTTAAAATCATAAGTAGAGCCAAATCCATAACCTTTTAATTCAAACATATCCATCATTTTGTTTTTAATTTCATTATACACAAAAGAATGTTGAGTATTATTTAAATCTATAGCTAAAATCACTTTGTATGGAGATTTTAGAATATCATTAATTAAAGTATTTGATTGTTCCTTTTGAGCTAGGTAAACTGTCTTTATTTTATTGATTAATCTTTTAAATGAATTGAAATCTGTCTTAAGATTCAATAAATCAACCTTAAAAGACTCAAAATGAGCATTATAAACTCTTAAAGTATCTTTATCAATTAGTAAATCAACAAAAATGGCATTGTTAATTGAATTATCAAAGTCAACTATTCCTCTTTCAATAATTTTATAGTTTGTATGAATAGATTGACCAACATTATTCCCTGAAAGATGGATATGCTTGTTCTTAAAGCTGTCTAACAAATATTGATAATCACCATGGTATTCCTGAATTGCCAACAGATCTGGTTTCTTTTTAAACACAAATTCTTTAATATCTGCTGGAATATTTTCATTTTTAATCCATTTATAATGATTAAACAACCTTGCATTAAAACTCATTATGTGAAAACCTTCTCTGTTATCTATTGACGTATCTCTCAATTTATAAAAGAAAAATGAGTTGTAACTAAGTATCGCGACAACGATTAAAGACAAAAGAACTCTTACATCAATTTTTATTAACCAATAAATTAAAAAAATTATATTTAACAGATATATAATTGGAAATAAAAATGTTAGAAAAGAAAAAAAAGAAAAGATTGGATGATAGTAATAATTTAAAATACAACAAATTAAAATCAACAATGAATTAAAGATATTGATAGAAAATAATATTTTTTCAACCCAACCCCTACTATATTTTAAAAAATTCAACTTTTACCAGCTTTAAAAAGTGTTTCTTTTTCGTTTTTTGTTAAACTATCGTAACCCGATTTACTAATTTTATCAAGAATTAAATCAATTTTTTTCTGATCTAGTTCTTCTTTTGAAGGTTTCTTGAAATTATCTCTTCTGTAAGCCTTTCTTACTTTATATTTTGTTTTAAATAATCCTTTTAGATAATTAAAAAAATTAATAATCCAATCTCCAGGATCATTCCCCTTTTTTAATTGATTATTATAGTAAAACCCCCAAGCAGCACCCCCAAGATGGGCCAAATGTCCACCTGCATTACTAACTGGAATTTGAATCAAATCCATAATTATAATAAATAGAGCTATGTAGAGAATTTTTACATCAAAAATTATTAATCTAAATGTGTAATTAGGCGTATGAGAAGCTAAAAATATAAATACAGCGATTGCTCCTGCTGAAGCACCAATCATCGGAGGTTTTAGTCCCTGAAAAACAGGAAATACATTATAGCTTATAAGATAAGTAAAAGAGCCGCATAATAGACCTATAAAAAAGACTTTAAGAAACTTTTCTTTACCAAAAAAATCCAAAACTACTCTTCCTGCAAAATATAAAATTATCATATTTCCAATTAAATGCCATAGATCTGCATGAAAAAACCCATATGTTATTAATGACCAAGGCTTGTAAATTAATTCAAATAATGATGGGGAAACTTGAAAAAAATAAATAATAGAAAATGAATCAATATTAAATAAAAATAAAAGTGTATTTATAATAAAAGGCAAAGCAAAACAAATAACCATCCAAACAATAATTTGTCCTAAAATATCTAAATTTTCATACTTATATTTCAAACTATTTATCAATTCCATCTATTATTATTAAATTGATTTCTTTTCCAATACCAAACCATTAAAAAACCAGATATTGCTCCTCCAACATGTGCAAAATGAGCAATTGGGCCTAAAGAATAAGATGAAAATCCAAAAAACAGATCCATTACAATTAATCCTGGAACCAAATATTTAGCTTTTATAGGAATAGGCGGAAATAATAGCATTAATTCTGAATTTGGAAATGAAAAAGCAAAAGCTACTAATATCCCGTAAATAGCACCTGAAGCTCCTACTAATGAAGAATTGTATGCAGAATATGCTAAAGTTAAATTTTCTTCATCAATATATTGTAAAATACCTGTACTATATGATCCAGTAGATAAAATTTCTTTAAAAGATTGGGAAGACATCCCGTTTGACTGTAAAAGAGAAAAAACAGATTGAATTTCAATATGATAAGCCAGTAATTGTAACCCTGCTGCTCCTAAGCCAGCAGAAAAATAGAAGAACAAAAACTTTCTTTTCCCCCACATTTGCTCTAATGGTGAACCAAACATCCATAAACCAAACATATTGAAAAGGATGTGATAAAAGTTTCCATGCATAAACATGTGTGTAAACAATTGAGTAAAAATAAATTTGTCATTTTTAAAATAATGAAGTGCCAATAAATCATTACTTATTCCTCCCAAAAACTGGGAACCAATAAAAAACAATATATTGATTACAAGAAGCTGTTTGATGGTTTCAGGAATATTTCTCATTTAAAAAACATTTTATTGACAGATTTAATTGAAAACACTTTAAAAATTAATTTATTAAAAGGAGAAACATTAGGATCTTTACAGGCAAACAAATCATTAACGAGAGATTCTTGTTCTTTATTCTCTAACTTAGTTCCAGATTTTATAGATGAACATTTAGATAAAATCTTAGCCATATAATCATTTAAACTAGCACTATTTTTTTTATAATCTAAAATTTCATTGTCGATCAATTCTCTAAAAATCATATCAATCTGATCTTCAGAGAAGATAGGATGAATTGCTGAAACTTCTATTTCATTTATATTAAACTTGCTAAAATTAAAACCCAAATGAATTAATGACTTTTTAACACTTCTTAGCAACCTTATCTCTTCAGAATTTAAATCTAACTTTATAGGAAAAATTAATCCTTGAGATGAATTATTTGCAAAAGAAAGTTCCTTAAGAAATTTTTCATAAAGTATTCTTTGATGAGCTCTTTTTTGATCAATAATCACAATCCCTGAACTGTTTTTAGTAATTATATAATTATTGTTTAATTGAAAAGCAGAAAACGATATAGAATTGTTTAAATCATCTAATACATTTTCAAAAGAAGATTCTTTTTCAAATGAAGACTCAAGATTTACCTTAACTTCTTTAGTAGAGTCTGTATAAACATCAAAGGGATTAAATGATTTGTTAAAATCAACAATGGGATGAGTTGCTTTTTTATCTTTGTATATATAAGGTGTATTTAAATTTACACTACTATCAAAATCAATTGAGGGTGATATATTAAATTGCCCAAGACTATGTTTAATTGAAGATCTTACGATAGCATATATTGACTGATCATTATCAAATTTAATTTCTGTTTTATTTGGATGAATATTAACATCAATAGAATCATTTGGAACATTGAAAATCAAATAATATGAAGGATGATGGTTTTCAAGAATTAAGCCCTCATAAGCAGATCTAACAGCATGATGTAAATGGGAATTTTTCACAAATCTATTATTTACAAAAAAAAATTGTGAAGTTTTTGTCTTTCTTGAATGTTCCGGCTTAACAATAAAACCATTTATGTCAGCAATTTCGGTACTTTCATTAATTGGAACCAACTTTTCCTTAGTTGATTTTCCAAAAACCCTAATAATCCTTTCTTTAAAAATAGATTTTTTTAAATTAAAAATTTCATTGCTATTATTAATGAAAGTAAAACTAATTTGATGATTTATTAGAGAAACCCTGTGAAATTCATCAATAATATGTCTTAATTCAACATTATCGGATTTTAAAAAATTTCTTCTAGCTGGAATATTATAAAATAAATTTTGAACAGACACAGAAGTACCCTTTTTACATAAAACTTCACTTTTATTAACAAGTTCACCACCATTTACCTTGATTTCATTACCAATATCTTTTTTTGAATCTTTATTTGAATTAATCGTAAGATGAGAAACAGATGAGATACTTGATAAAGCTTCTCCTCTAAATCCCATTGTGTTTAAATCAAATAAATCATTTGAATTTCTAATTTTTGAGGTAGCATGTCTTAAGAAGCACAAATTTATATCATCTTTACTCATACCTGAACCATCATCAATAACTTGAATAAGGGTTTTTCCAGCGTCTTTAATTATAAGTTTGATTGTTTGTGCACCTGAATCTACTGAGTTCTCTAAAAGCTCTTTAACAACAGACGAAGGTCTCTGGACCACCTCTCCTGCCGCAATTTGATTTGCCACATTCTTGGGAAGTAATTTTATAAGACTACTCATGAAAAGAATTAAATAAAAATAGATAAATCAAAATCTATAATAAATAGAAAAATTAGAATCAATGCCAATACAATTAAAAAAATAATCTTTGAAAAAGATCTATTTGCTCTATTTCTTTGTAAAATTCTTTCTTCTTTCCATTTTGATGCAATATCAGCTGAACTTCTTCTGTTCCGTTTTTTTGTATATACAGAATCAAATTGATAGATAGCTTCATTAGAATTATCTTTATAATACCTAGGATTATAATTAAATCGCTTATTTTTTCCTAATTTAAATAGAGTAACTTTCAATTGAATAAAAATTTAGTACAAAAGTACAAAAATGAGGATATAATTTCTGTTCAAAGATCTACTAGGAATCATTATCTTTACACAAGATGAAAAACGAAAATATTGTTGTTCTAAAAGAATTACTTTTTAGAAAAAAAAACATTGTTATTATTCCTCATACAAATCCTGACGGAGATGCTATAGGTAGTTCTTTAGCGCTTATGCATTTATTAAATTCAATTGATCACAATTCAACTGTAATAAGCCCAAATAAAGCCCCATACTTTTTAAAATGGTCTCCTGGTTTTGAAAATATAATATATTTTGATTCTGACAAGAACTCTTGTTTAAAATTAATTGAAAATGCTGATCTGATTTTTACTTTAGATTTTAATGATCTTGATAGAATTGGAGAAATGAGCAAATATGTAGATTCATCTAATGCAAAAATTATTCTAATTGACCATCATTTAAACCCAAAAGATTATGCTGATTTAGTTTTCTCAGATATAGAAATTGGATCTACTTGTGAATTGCTATTTGAATTAATTAATGAACTAGGACATGAAAAAAACATAGATTCTAATATTGCATCATGTTTATATCTAGGAATGATGACAGATACTGGATCATTTCAATATTCAAGTGTTACAAGTAGAACCCATGAAATTATATCTAAACTAATCCAAAAAGGAATTAATCAAAGTGATATTCACAATAAGGTATATAATAATTCCTCTATCAGCAGATTAAAAGTTTTAGGCTCTGCATTAAGTAATTTAAATGTTCTAAAAGAATTAAA
Source organism: Flavobacteriaceae bacterium (assembly GCA_002702895.1). GTDB lineage: Bacteria > Bacteroidota > Bacteroidia > Flavobacteriales > Flavobacteriaceae > MAG-121220-bin8. Next base: position 45,150 of record PACX01000028.1, read on the forward strand.
TACTGTGTATATGTATTTAAAAAGAGATGATCTTAAAAAATTTGATTTTCAAAAAGGAGATTCTGAAGGAATAGTTAATTATGGATTATCTTTAAAAAATATAATTTTTAGTGTAATGTTTATTGAAGACATTAATGATGAAAATAATATAAAAATCTCATTTAGATCTCAAGACAGCTTTTCATGCAATGAATTTGCAAATAAACATTTTAATGGAGGAGGACATGCGAATGCTGCTGGAGGAAGAGATGATGGCCCAATAGAAGAAACTATAATAAAGTTTAAAAAATTAATTACTCAATATAAAGACAACCTTAATACTAATAAATAAAATGAAAAAATTAATTTATATAATACTAGTTATAATAACTACATCATCTATTTCTTGTATTAGCTCACACCCAAACCTAAATGAAGGTTTGTATGCAGAAATTAAGACTAATAAGGGAGAAATCCTTATAAATTTAACCTTCAAAGAAACACCAGTTACTGTTGCAAATTTTGTTTCACTTAGTGAAGGAAAAAATAAAGAAGTGAGTTCAGAATATGACAAAAAAAAGTATTACGATGGTTTAGTTTTTCATAGAGTAATAGATGATTTTATGATTCAAGGCGGCTGTCCTCAGGGTACTGGAACCGGGGATCCTGGATATAAATTTAAAGATGAATTTGATGATAATTTAAACCATGATGGACCTGGAATTTTATCAATGGCTAATTCTGGACCAAATACTAACGGAAGTCAATTTTTTATAACACATAAAGAAACTCCCTGGCTAAATGGAGTTCATTCAGTTTTTGGAAAAGTAATAGAAGGAATTGAAGTTGTAAGCCTGATTAAACAAAACGATACTATTGAAAAAATTTCAATAATTAGAGTTGGTAGAGAAGCTAAATCCTTTAAAGCATCTAGAATATTTTCAGAGCATTTTAAAGAAGATAAAATTAACAAAGAGAAAAAAATAGCTTTATTAAAAAATGTGAAAGAAGGAAAAATGAAAGAACATAAGGCTAAAAAGTCTTATTCTATTTCTACTAATTCAGGATTACAATACATTAAGACCCATACAAGCAATGGCCCCAAAGTTGACCCAAAAAAAGCTATTATGACTCATTATGCAGTTTATTTTGAAGATGGGTCCCTTTTAGACACTAGTATTCTCGAGGTTGCAAAACAATATGACATTGTAAATATGAAGAAAAAAAATGCAGGAGGATATGCACCGCTTGAATGTAGAGTTGGACCTGATGATGCTCTTATACCTGGTTTTAAAGAAGGTTTAAGACTATTAAATGTTGGAGATAAAGCAATTATTTATCTTCCATATTATTTAGCCTATGGAGAAGCAGGAAGAGGATCAATGATACCACCAAAATCAAATTTAATTTTTGAAGTAGAAATTGTAGAATTAAAGTAATCAAAAAAAGGAATGTTTAAATCTAATACACTTCCTTTTTTTAGGGCAAATCTAATTTCATTTCTTTATATATTTATTATTATTTTTCTTCAGATAATAAAAAAAGATTCTATTTTAATAGAAAACTATTATAGTACATCATTCTACAAAATTAGCTCTCAAATACCTCTTTATCTCTTCGGAAAACTACCTTTTTCATTTGGAGACATATTATATTTAACTATACCAATTATATTTTGGCTAATATTAAAAAGAAATAATACTAGAAGAAAAAATCTAAAAAATATTTTTCATTTTTTAGCTATATTATATATAATCTTTCAATTTCAATGGGGACTAAACTATCATAGGACTGCACTAAATAAAAAACTATCTATTGAAAACAAATACGAACTTAGTTCATTGATTAAAGTAACAGATCTATTTATTACAAATACAAATAATATCCATAAAAAACTATCCATCAATGATACTTTGCCGGTATTATTTGATAATAAAAATATTGAGCAGATATTTCTAGAATCTATAAAGTCAATTAAAACATTAAAAATAAAAAAGATAACTAATGACAAGACTCCTACAGTTAGTGTTAAAAAATCTTTGTATAGCACTCCTCTTTCTTATATGGGTTTTAGTGGGTATATTAACCCCTTTACATTAGAAGCGCAAATAAACATAAATACTCCAAAAATATATCTTCCAACAACCATATGTCATGAAATTGCACATCAGATCGGATATTCAGCTGAAAATGAAGCTAATTTTATTGGAATAATGGCAGCTATACATTCAAAAAATAACTTTATTTCATATAGTGGTAATATTTCAGCTTTAAAATATTTATTAAATGAAGTTTACAGTAGAGATAAATTAAAATTTAATAAATTATTAAATAAAATTAACGAAGGAATAATTAAAAACATAAATGAAGCAAACAAACAACTGGAGCAATATAAAAATCCTTTAGAACCTTTTTTTAAAAAGTTTTATGGATATTTTTTAAAAGCTAATAACCAAAAAGAGGGTATCAAATCTTATAATATGGTAATTAGCCTTTTAATTAATTATTACTCTAGTCAATAATTTTAGGTGAACCCATTTCTTCTAAAAGATTAATTTTATTAACAACTTTATTATTGAATTTTACAATTAAAGGTTTAATTTCATTCCATTGTCTTTTAGCAATATCAAAACTAGCCATCTGTTGTTTGGTTGGGCCATACGAATTTCCAGAAAAGCCCCTTATTGCGATTGAAATTCTTTCAGAAATTGTTGGGTTATCCTTTTCCATTATTTCACTTTTAGATTTACTACCATAAATTAGAGAATCTATAATATTCATCTGAGCATCCAAGTCTTTCATTTCAGAATATAAATTTGAATTTATATTATTAATATATCTTATTGCTTGCTCATATTTTGACATTTTTTTCTTTGATTTGGCATATTTATCTAAAACCAATGTGTATTCTTTATCAAATTCAATAAAATCTGATATCAACTTTTCAATTTGATTTGATACAGGATTTTTTAATACATTTTCTCTGATTTTCTTTACTTGAAATTTTTTTTCAGCGGCTACTAAGTTGTAATTTCCATCTTTTAACTCCATTAATCTTACTCCATAGGTTCCAGGATTAACAGGGATTGAAGGTGTGTAATTACTTCTTGAACTTGATTTAATAACTGAGGATATAGGTTTTGTTAAAGACCAGGAGACTCTATTAATACCCTTTTTTGTAGTTCCATTAATTCTATCAATAATTAAACCGTTTTTATCAACTATTTCTAATATAATTTTTGAAGATTTTTCATTTATTTCTTTATCAAGTTCATTCCAGCCTGGGAATGGAATATCCTTTTTTTCTTTATTTAATTCAGTCTCTTTCTTTTTTCTTTTTGATTTTAAAGTTTCATAGGATTTCGGAAGATTATAAGTAAAAATAGCACCATATGGTGGATTTTTTGACCTAAAATATGATGATCCTTGACTTGCAGAGCCTGATCTAACAGGATTATATTGGAGAGCTTCCTTAGTCTCAAATAATATAAAATCTTTACTTGTTTCTGAATTAATATTTCTTAGAGATGAATAATCATCAAGAATATAAAAACTTCGACCAAAAGTTGCTAAAACTAAATCATTTTCTCTTTTTTGAATTGCCAAATCTCTTACAGAAATAGTTGGTAAACCATTTGAAAATTTAATCCATTTTTCTCCTTGATTATTTGAAAAGTACAGTCCATATTCTGTAGCTAAAAACAATAATTTAGGATCAATATGATCTTGAACAATCCTCCATATTAATGTTTCATTAGGCAGTCCATTAACAATAGTCTTCCAAGATTTTCCTCCATTTTCACTCTTATATAAATAAGGGCTATAATCTCCAAACTTGTGATTATCTAAAGCAACATAAACTGTATTTAAATCATGTAAATCAGCTTTTATATCATTTACAAATGAAGTCTTTGGAAGATTTGGTAATTTGTCAACTGACATAGTAAACCATTCTTTACCATTATTTTTGGTATAATGAATTAAGCCATCATCGGTACCAGCATAAATATGATTTTCATTTAATGGTGATTCTGAAAGTGATGTAATTGTATTATAGGTAGACATTGCATAAACGTCCCAAGCTGAGTCCCAACTTTGTACCCTTCCCATTATTGGAAGTGATAATCTTTCTTGGTTAAGAGTTAAATCTTTAGAAATAGGTGTCCAACTATCGCCTCTGTCATCAGACCTCCAGACTCTTTGAGATCCGAAATATAATCGCTTTGGATTATGCGAACTGACAAGTATTGGGGAATCCCAATTAAATCTTTCATATTCTTCATCTAATCCTGAATATGGCTTTATAAATACAGCTTCTCCAGTTGTTCTATCAACTCTATGAAGATTTCCTTGTTGTGATTGAGCATAGACAATATCTGGATTTCCTGGTTCAGTCGCTGGTTGATGTCCATCTCCACCCAACAAAACAAACCAGTCGCTATTTGTAATACCTTGAGATTTAAATGTTCTACTGGGTCCACCTTGAGTATTATTATCCTGAGTTCCTCCATATATATTATAAAATGGATATGAATCATCCACAGCAAGTTTATAAAATTGAGTTAATGGAAGATTATTTACAAACTTCCATGTTTTGGTATCATCAAAAGATTCATAGATACCTCCATCAGTTCCAACCAGTAAATAATTTGGATCATTCTTTTTAAAAGTCATAGAATGATTATCAGAATGTTTATCTTTTTCACTCATTCTATAAAATGTCTTTCCACCGTCATCTGAAACTTGGACTCTAACATCCATTAAATAAATTCTATCCAATACATGTGGAGATGCAACTAATTCCTGATAATAATGTGGACCCGTTGCTCCAGAAACAGTATCAGACATTTTTTTCCAACTTTCACCACCATTATTTGATCTATAAACAGCTCCTTTTCTTCTGTCCAATTCAATCGCAGCATAGAGAATATCAGGATTGATTTCAGAGATAGCCAAACCAATTTTTCCCAAACTTCCACTAGGTAAGCCTACCTTTAATTGTTTCCATGTATCTCCACCATCACTACTTTTATAGATTTTGGTTCCAGGTCCTCCACCCATATAAGCTGCTACATTCCTATGTCTTTGCCATGTAGCTGCATAAATAATATTCTGATCTCTATTATCTACAACAATATCAGTAACCCCAGTCCATTTATCTACATTAAGAACTGATCTCCAATTTTTACCAGCATCAGTTGATTTATAAAGACCTCTTTGCCCTCCTGATGACCATAATGGGCCTTGAGAAGCAACTATTATAGTATTTGAATCATCACTATTAATTATAATTTTAGAAATATGTTCTGATTTTTTAAGACCTTTGTTTTCCCATGTTTTACCTCCGTTGTAGGATACATATATTCCTTTACCAATACCAACATGTCTTCCTCCTACATTTTCTCCTGTCCCAAGCCAAATAGTACTATTATTATTTGGATCAACAGCTATACTTCCTGTGGAATAAAAAGATTGGTCATCTGTTAATGGAATCCATGTTGTGCCTGCATTAGAAGTTTTCCATACTCCACCTGAACCAACTGCAACGTACCATTCATTTTCATTTGATGGATTAATTGCAATGTCTGCTATCCTTCCAGACATAAATGCAGGACCAACACTTCTAAACTTTAGTCCAGAGTATAATGAAGCCTCATTGTTTGTTTCCTTTTTAGTTTTTTGAGAATATGAGAAGATAAAAAATAATGTTAAAATAAAAGTCAGAGTGTATCTTAAAGAAAAATTCATAATAAATAAGTTTTTTGGAATTATCTAAATAAATATAATTAATAATATTGATTTTTTCATTTTAACTTTACCATGTGTCAAAAAAAATAAAAATATTTAATTCTGTTGAAATCATTGATATTGGATCGAAAGGACAATCGATAGCTAAAAATTCTGAAGGAATTGTCATTATGGTTAAAAATGGAGTGCCTGGTGATATTGTTGATATAAAAACCTACAAAAAAAAGAAAAAATATTTTTTAGGTAACATAATTAAATACCATTTTTTTTCAAAATTTAGAGTTGATGCAAAATGTGAACATTTTGGCACTTGTGGAGGCTGTAAGTGGCAAAACATGAACTACGATTCACAAACTTACTTTAAAGAGAACAAAATAAGATACTTATTTAAAAATTTGTGTAACGATACAATAGTTAACCCAATAATCAAATGTAAAGAGGACTATTATTATAGAAATAAGTTAGAATTTTCATTTACTGAAAATCGTTGGCTTACAAATAAGGAAATAAATAGTAACGAAAAAAGAATTGAAAGGAGAGGGATTGGTTTTCATATTTCTGGCATGTGGGATAAGGTAGTTGATATTAATAATTGCCATTTACAAACTGATCCCTCAAATAAAATTAGATTATCAATAAAGGAATTCGCTATCAAAAATGATTTTTCATTTTATAATTCTAGATTAAAAAAGGGATTACTAAGAAATTTAATTATAAGGAATACTAGTTTAGATGAGTTTATGGTTATAATTCAATTTTTTGAAAAATCAGAGAAGATTATGTTATTACTTAACTACATTAAAATTTCATTTCCTGAAATTAAGTCTATTCAGTATGTAATTAATGATAAAGAAAATGATTCAATATATGATAGAGATATTAAATTATTTTATGGAGAAAAATATATAACTGAAATTATAGATAATTTAAAATTTAAAATTTATCCCAAATCTTTTTTTCAAACAAATATTAATCAAACCATTAATTTATATGAAATTGTTAAAAATTTTGCAAGATTAAATGGAAATGAAATAGTATATGATTTATATTCAGGTTTAGGCACTATATCACAATTCATTTCAAAAAATGCAAAAAAAGTAATTGGAATTGAGACTATAGAGGAAGCTGTTAAATCAGCTAAAGAAAGTACCATTAAAAATAAAATAACAAATGTAGAATTTGAAGTTGGTGATATGAAAAAAATTTTTACTTCAAAATTTATAAAAAAATATGGTAATCCTGATCTAATTATAACTGATCCACCAAGAGACGGGATGCACAAGGATGTAGTCAAAGAAATTTTAAAATTAGATACCAATATAATTATATACGTAAGCTGTAATCCATCAACTCAATTAAGAGACTTAGAAAAATTACAAGAAAAGTATACAATTAAAAAAATACAACCTGTAGATATGTTTCCTCATACAGATCATGTAGAAAATGTTGTACTTTTGGAAATTAATAATTAGTTATTTATAAATTGAAAAAAAACATTTTCCTATTTTTTTTAAGCTTTATAATTCTTATATCTTGTGAGCCAGATGATATATGTCTCACATCAATCCCTGATACTCCAAAACTTATTATTGTTTTTTATGATGAATCTTCAGGCCTAAAAAAAGAGGTTACAAATCTTAAAATTCAAGGATATAATAATGAAAAAATTTATCAATTTAAAACAACTGATTCCATTGCTGTACCATTAAAAAATTTGGAAAAAATAACTAGCTATTCATTTATTAAAGATTTTAAAGAAAATAATGACAATTCAGGAAACAATGATAACATTTTGATTAACTATCAATATAATCATATTTATATAAGTAGAGCATGTGGTTATTTTTCAAACTATGATTTAAATCAAATTATTATTGAAAATGACAATGCTAATTGGATTATTAAATCTGAAATAATGAATCCAGCTGTTAAAGATGAAAAAGATGTACATGTTAAAATATTTCATTAGTATATTATTTATTGCTTATAATTTTACAGGATTCTCTCAAGAAGACATTACATTAGATAGCATTCCAATAAAAACTACATATGGAATAAAAATAGGTTTAGATATTAGTAAACAAATTAGAATGTTAACTGAACCTGACTATAAAGGCATAGTATTCACAGGTGATTATAGAATTCTTGATAAGTTATTTATAGCTGCTGAATTTGGAAGTGAAGAAAAAAAAACCATTAATGAAGTACTAGATTTTAATACCAATGGAAACTTTTTAAAATTAGGTGTTAATTATAATGTTTACAATAATAGAAAAGGATTAGATAATGAAATATATGTTGGTTTTAGATACGGAATTGCAAAATTTAATCAAAAATTAAATTCCTATACTATCTATGATTTGGATCATTATTGGAATCAAAATAATGTAAATAGCATTACAGATTTTAATGATCTAACAGCCAATTGGTTTGAATTAGTACTGGGATTTAATGCTGAAATTCTTAAAAATACATATATGGGTATAAGTTTAAGATTAAATAGACTATTAAACCAGAAAAGTCCTGAAAATTTTAGTAATCTATATATTCCTGGATTTAATAAAGTTTTAGAAGAAAATAATTTTGGAGTTGGTATTACTTATTCAATTTTTTATCAAATACCTATATTTAAAAAAAATAAAAAAAATTAGATTTGTTTTCTTTGTTTATGAATTTTTTTTGATCCACTATAAATTTCATACTTTACTAATCTACTTTCCAATTTACCATTATATAATTTTATTTTTCTAGAAGGTCTTAATTCAACAAATTTTAAAGCATCAAGATTAGAGGTTATAAACCAAGTATTTGAATTTGTATAATTATTTTTAAGAGTGTCACCTATTTTTTTATAAAATGAATTAATATCTATAGATAATCTTTCTCCATATGGGGGATTAAATAATATATGTAAAAAATTGTCTTCATTTTTTTTTGTATTAAAAAAATCATTTTCAGACACATTGATAATATTCTGAAATTCAGAATTAATAACATTTTTTTTACATTTCATAATAGCTGAAGGAGATTTATCATATCCAATTAAGTTGTATTTAAATGGTTTTACTTTCTTCAAAACAGATTTTTTAATTGTTTCAAATAGATTAAAATCATAATTCTTCCACTTTTTAAAAGAAAAACTTTCTCTTTTAATATTTACAGGATAATTAGTAGCATACATAGCTGCTTCAATCAAAATAGTACCGCTTCCACACATTGGGTCTAAAAAATCTGACTGACAATCCCATTTAGAAAGCATTATTAGCCCCGCTGCTAAAACCTCATTAATTGGAGCTATGTTAGTTTTAATTCGATAACCTCTTTGATTTAGTGGTTTACCTGATGAATCTAGTGAAATAGTACAAGCATTTTTATTAATATGGATATTGATTTTTATATCAGGATTAAGTTTATCAATATTAGGTCTTTTTTTATAAATTTTTCTAAAACGATCAACTACTCCATCTTTTGCCCTTTGAGATACAAAAAGAGAGTTAGAAAATAATTCTGTATTTAAAACTGATTCTATATAAAAAGTATTATCTATTGAAATATAATCTTCCCATTCAAAATTAAAAATATAACTATAAAAATCCTTCTGGTTATTAATTTCAAAATATTTTATAGGTTTTAAAATTCTTATAGCTGACCTTAAAAAAAGATTAGATTTATATAAAAATCCTAAATCACCATAAAAAACTACATTTCTAACACCTATTTTAATTTCTTTTGCACCTAAACTTAAAAGCTCATCTGCTAACACTTTCTCCAAACCAAAAAAGGTTTTGGCAATCATTTTAAAATCCTTGACCATTAGTTATAAATATATTTTAAAAATAATCTAATTTTGAGGTTTATGATTAAAAATTCTAATATAGATTTAGATAATACCTACAATCATTGGTTTGATTCTCCTTATTATCACATATTATATGAAAACAGAGATAATATTGAGGCAAAAAAATTTATCAAAAAAATTTTAAAATATTTACAATTAGCTAAAGGGTCTAAAATATTAGATGCTGCGTGTGGAAAAGGAAGACATTCAATAGAAATTGAAAAATTAGGTTATAAAGTTTTAGGCATAGATCTTTCAAAAAACAGTATTATAAAAGCAAAAATAAGTGAAAATAAAAACCTAAAATTTTTAATACACGATATTTCAACTCCCCTTAATTTAGAGTTTGATGCTGTTTTTAATTTATTTACAAGTTTTGGATATTATAGTAAAAAAAAGGATCAAGATATTTTGTTAGCAATAGAGAAAAATCTTAAAAATGGAGGGATTGGTGTAATAGATTTTTTTAATATAAATAAGGTGAAAAAAAATTTAATAAAAAAGGAAATAGTTTTTAAAAAGAATATCAAATTCAAAATTAAAAGAAAAGTTTATGAAAATTATGTAAAAAAAAGTATTTCATTTACTGATAAAAACAAACAATATAATTTTAATGAAAAAGTAAATAATTTGTCATTGAAAAATTTTAAAAATTATTTAAGTAATACCAATTTAGAGATTCTAGAATTTTTTGGAGATTATGATTTAAATCCATTTGATAATATTAAATCCCCAAGGTTAATAATAATTTTAAAAAAAAAATCCCAGTCAAATAAATGACTGGGATTCGAAGAAGGCGGTGACATACTCTCCCACCAAATGGCAGTACCATCTGCGCTATTAGGCTTAACTTCTCTGTTCGAAATGGGAAGAG
>PACX01000029.1 GCA_002702895.1 Flavobacteriaceae bacterium
TGCACAGTTTTCGGTCATTCCATATCCGTTTGTAATATAAATACCTAGACTTTTATACCAGTCTAAAAGTTCAAGAGGCATAGCTGCAGCACCAGTAACCAATGCTTTAGCCTTTGACATTCCAAGTGCACTTTTTAATTTTCTTTTTATAATCCAAGAAAGAATAGGAATTTTCAAAACTTTATCAAGTTTAGCCTGAGGCATTTTAATTAAAANCTTTTCTCTGAAANTTANNATANATTCTTGGNACNCCNNNAAAAGNTGTNGGTTGANNATCANNTAAATTTTNNCCAAAAGNNTCCAANGANTCTACAAANGANATTGTTCCNCCNTANCTANAAGCAANANGATTCAATAACAACCCTTTCAAAAATATGATTTAACGGCATGTAAGAAATAAAACGGTTATTTCCACTTAAATCAACTTTTAAAGGGTTTCCATCTTCAGTGATTCTTTTAGTATTAAATAATGTTTCATAAGTTAATACAACACCTTTTGGATCTCCAGTTGTTCCAGATGTAAAAATTATAGTCCAAATATCTTTTAATTTTGGTTTAAAATCTTCTGTTTGAGGATTAAATTGATTAATAAAATCATACCATTGTTTTCCTTCTGAAACTTTTGAGTGATCTTTATAATGAGGAAATGCTATAATTGGCATATCATCTCTTACTCCTTTTTTCATTTCTTCCCAATTTTCTAGTTTTCCAACAAACAAAGCATTTACATCTCCAAAATCTAGTAGTTTTTCAATTTCATTTGACTTCAAAGTTGGGAAAAACGGAACAGAAATATGTCCTGACATAGAAATAGCCAAATCAGCAATAATCCATTCTCTACAGTTTTTAGAAACCAATCCAATATGACTTTTTTCAGGAAGACCCATTGATTTTAAGCCTGTCGAAAGTTTTCTAGCCATATTACCAACTTGATCCCAGCTGTAATTTTCCCATAGATTGCCAAATGGTTGTTTTAAAAATGGTTTGTTTTTCAGTTTTTTTTCCCAGTTATAAAAAGGAAAGTCAAATAATTCATCTATCATGATTTTAGTTTTAATTAGTTGTTATAATTTTTAATTCAGGAATTCCCAATTATTTCCCCCCACACTACAATATAAAATATTTTTTTAAAATATTTTATATTGAATTAATTGGATTTTACTATATCATATTCTGATANATTCATTTTTTTTGTCTTTTTTCTATAGGAGAATGAANTTTCTGGCCATAAAGTAGTGTTTTTTCCATTNAAATGGGNTAGATAATAGCTATTACAACCTGTTGACCAAACCATTTTTTTTAATCTATTTTGTAATTTTTTATTAAATAATTCCTGNACATTATTTTTAATATTAAAATAAGATTTTGGGTATTTTTTTAAATTTTTAAGATAGCTAATAATGTAATTGATTTGTGATTCCATCATATGAATTATAGAATTATGACCTAGTCCAGTATTTGGTCCAACCATTACTATCATATTCGGAAATCCATTCATTGTCATTCCGTAATAAGCTTCTCCGCCACTAACGGCAAATTCCTTAAATAAACTTCTTTTATCTAAGCCTATACAATCAAAGTAATGATTAAAAGAAATAATTTTAAATCCAGTTCCAAGAATTATCGCATCACACTCTATTTTATTATTTTTTTTTATCAATTACTCCATTTTCTACTATTTCTTTAATTCCAGTANTATTTAATACAACATGAGAAAGATTTAAGGTTGGATAAAANTCATTAGAATATAAAATTCTTTTGCATCCAACTTGATAATTTGGTTTNAATCTCTTTCTTAATTCTAGATTAGTTATTGAACTTTTTAAATAATTCATAACTCTTTTATTAATGATTTTAGCAATTATACTATTTGGGTATCTAAATAGACCAACTATTTCTAAAATCCAATAAATGTACTCTCTCCAAAATTTTAAATAAAGAGGGAATCTTTTGAATCTTTTTTGACTACTTTCTAAAATCTCNGTATTGTGTCTAGGTAATATCCAAGCAGGTGTTCTTTGAAACAATGTTAATTTTAAAACCTTTTTCGCAATTTCTGGGACAAATTGTATTGAACTTGCACCAGTACCAACAACGGCAATTTTTTTATTTGATAAATTAAATGAATGATTCCATTTTGCAGAATGAAAGATTGTGCCTTTAAAATTATTTATCCCTTTTATATCAGGAATTAAGGGTTCATTAATTCCTCCTGTTGAACTAATCATAAGTGTAGCATAATAATTCTGACCATTATTATCNGATATTTTCCAACTTGATTTAGACTTATTAAATTTTGTAGTTATTATATTTGAATTAGTTATAATGTGTTTTTCAATCCCATATTTTTTTACACAATGTTTTAAGTAATCAAATATTTGTTTTTGTGGTGCACAGATATTCAACCAATCATTTTTTGGTTCAAAGGAATATGAATAAACATATGAAGGGACATCACAAGCGCATCCTGGATAGGTATTGTCTCTCCAAACTCCTCCAATTTCAGATGATTTTTCAAGCAAAATAAAATCACTAAACCCATTTAATTTTAACTTAATTGCNGCTCCAATTCCTGCAAATCCTGCTCCAATAATAATAACATCATAGGTTTTTGTATTCATAAATATTGTGAAATAGGATGGTTTAAAGTAATAGATTTAGTATTCATTTTTATTTAAATCTAATTGATTTCTTATTTTATTATATGTTTTTCTATCAATTGGATAGCCTAATAAAAATAACATTGATGAAAAATAAACTAAAAAAATAAAAGGTCCTCCAATAATTGTTAAATCAGTTATAACTTGTGGATCGATGTTTTCAAGTTTTGTTTGAGTTGGAAANGAAATTAATTTCAAAAGCAAACCTCCAACGAGATATCCTAGACCAACAGTACATTTATATGAAAACGACAATGTGGAAAAAAACATTCCTTCATGTCTCTTGTTTGTAAAGGTTTCATATTGATCAACTACATCAGCCATCATTGAAGTTGATAAACTCATTGCACTCCATAAAAAAGTAAACCCAAATGAATAAAGAATAAAAAATGATAATACAACAAATGGATCATCATTAAACGGCATAAGGTTTAGTAGTCTTAAAATGTAGGGAGATGCCATCCCTAAACTAAAAAGAATTGTACATATTATTGTAGCCTTTTTCTTGTCAAAAATCTTTCCAAATTTTGGAGCTATGTATGCGGAGATTAAACCTCCTAAAGCACCGGCAAAAACAATAGACAAAATATCAATTTCATCAAATTCAAAAACATATGTTAGTAGGTAGGTTGACATTGTATTTCCTATTCCAAAAGATGTATACACCATTGCTGTAAAAAAGACAATACTTGTAAATGATTTCATTTTAAATGCAGTTTTAATATTTTTAAAAATGGAACTAAGATTNTCTTTTTTAGATTCTTTNGGAAGAAATGGGATAGTATTTTTTGTTCCATAGGTACTAATCAAAATACTAAGAGNCATTANTGTTCCACAAAAAAAGGCAAAAGGNGCGTAAGCATCAGCGTTTTCTAATCCAGTAGTCATTCCTTCTTCCTGAACAAAGAAAAGATAAATTCCTACTAAAAAAATAAATGGTTGCATTAAAACAGTAAATGTTATTCTAAAACTTGTTATTATTGTTCTTTCTTCATAATTAGGTGTTAATTCTGCCCCTAATGACATTGCAGGAACTAAATATATTGTTAGAAAAAATCTAATAAGAATAGAAAAAGAAGTTAACCAACAAAATATTTGAAATTCAGACAGGTAGGATGGGGGTATAAATAATAACCATGTTGATAGACCTAGAGGAATAGCTGAAACAAACATAAATGGATGACGTCTTCCCCACGTTTTGGATTTATAACTATCAGAAATGATACCAATTAGGGGATCGGAAAAGGCATCAAAAAAAATAGCAATAAAAGTAGCTGCTCCTGTATAAACTGGATCTAATCCAAGTATTTGGTTAAAGTAAAAAAATACAAATAGTGTGTATAAAATATCTTTAATTCCAACCGAAATGAAGCCGAGACCATAAAAATATTTTGTTCTTGTATTTATGATCATTTAATTTTTTTTATAAAATATAAACACAAGGTATTAAAAACAATATATGTTTGTCATTAATTTTTAATTAATTTGTATATAATTTCAATTCAATAATCTATAACAATAAAATGTTTATTTAATGAAAGTTCGAAAGTCAAATATTGATATTTTAAGTTCAAGTTTTATTGAAAATGAGATTTCTATGAAGAAATTATTGAAAGAACTTAATACGTATTTTAAATTATCAAAATTAGAAGGTAGTAAAGAAAAAATTAAAAGAACAAGAAGAAGAAAGAAACTGCTTGCTAGAGAAAAAATAGATTTGTTACTTGACAAAAATAAACCTCATATAGAATTAATGTCTCTTGCTGGTTTAAAACATGAAAATGGATTTGGTGCAGGTGGAACTACAGTAGTTGTTTTGGGTTATGTTTCTAATGTACTTTGTTTAATTAATGCTAATGTTGCAACAAGAAAAGCAGGTGCAATTGATTATGCTACAAGTTTAAAAAATCTAAGATTATCACAAATTGCTAATGAAAATAAATTATTGACTATAAATCTTGTTGAAAGTGGTGGAGCTAATTTGCCAGATCAAGACAGGGTTTTTAATAATTATGGTAAGTTTTTTAAGGAGATGTCTAGAAGATCTAAGGAAGGAATTCCAACAATTTCTGTTGTATTTGGAAATGCAACAGCAGGTGGTGCTTATGTTCCTGGAATGTCTGATTATTCAATTTTACAGAAAGATGCCGCTAAAGTCTTTTTAGCAGGGCCACCATTAGTAAAAATGGCAACTAATGAAGATTCTAATGATGAGGAATTAGGAGGAGCTCAAATGCATAGTAGTATTTCTGGTGTTTCAGATTTTTTAGCTAAAGATGAAAAGGATGCTCTAGAAATAACAAAAAATTTAATTAAAAAAATTAAGCAACCAGCAGATAATAATTATGAGAAAGATGCATCTTCTCCAAAATTCGCTAAAGATGAGATTTTAGGGATTATTCCTTCTAACTTGAAAAAGCCTTTTGATATTCGAGAACTTGTTAAAAGATTTATTGATCGTTCTGAATTTATTGAATTTAAAGAAAATTATGGCAGAACAATGTTTTGTTGTTGGACAAAAATTAATGGTTATCCTATTGGTGTTATTGCAAATAATGGAGTGATTTTTATTGAGTCAGCAAGAAAAGCTACACATTTTATTCAATTGGCTAATAAATCTAATACACCTTTACTATTTATTCATAATACTACAGGCTTTATGGTAGGAAAGAGATATGAACAAAATGGAATGATTAATAGTGGATCTCAATTAATTCATGCTGTTTCAGGAAGTACAGTCCCACACATTAGTCTTCAGGTTGGTAATTCATATGGAGCTGGAAATTATGCAATGTGTGGTAGATCTTTTGATCCTAGATTTCTGTTTTCATATCCAAATGTAAAATCTGGTGTTATGGGNGCAGATCAATTGTCTGGTGTTATGGAAATTATTAAAAGAAAATCAGCATCTTCATTAAATAAAGTTATTGATGAAGAACAACTTAAAATGGAAAAGAAAAAGCTGACTGAAGAGGCCGATGAAAAGGCTAGTGTTTGGCATACTACATCTGAAGTTTGGGATGATGGAGTTATTGATCCAATTGATACCAGAAAATATTTGTCCTTAGCATTAGCAGCTGTTTATAATAATGAAATAAAAGGATCTAACTCTTTTGGAGTATTTAGAATGTGATATATGCTATGAACTACTTTAATGAAAACGATATAAAAAATATAAAATCATATAAATTTGATTTTATAGACTTAGACGAAACTGATCATGTCTTTAGTATCACATTAAATCGTCCAAATAAGAAAAATGCTTTACATCCTCAAATGATAAATGAAATAGCATTTGCTTTCCAATATGCATCCTACTGTGACAATGTCAGGGCTTTATTGTTAAAGTCAAATGGAGATGTTTTTTGTTCAGGATTAGATCTAAAAGCTATTAGTGGGGAAGTAGAAGAAAATAAATCAACTGTNCCACAAGCCAATTCAAAAATTTTGATTGGAGAATTATTTAATAAACTTTATAAGCCTAAAATTTGTCAGTTAGAGGGAGATGTTTATGCAGGAGGTTTTTTATTGATAGCAGGTTGTAATTATATTGTTTCAATAGATGGACTTAAACTAGGTCTTCCAGAAGTAAAAAGAGGAATATTTCCAATGCAAGTAATGGAATCTTTGTCAAAAGTAATCTCTGTTAGAAATGTAATAGATTGGTGTATTAGAGGTTATAATTTAGATGTTAAAACTGCTTATCATTGGGGNTTAGTTTCTCAAATCACTAATCAGGTTGAAATTGGATCTGTTGTTTCAAAATGGTTAGATGAGGTTACAAATAATTCGCCAAAAGCAATAAAATATGGCTTAGAGGCGATTGACAGGATTAGTTCTAGTGAATCTAATCATAAGTATCTGGCTGACATGTTAGAATTAGTACTAAATTCTGATGATGCCAAAGAAGGTATTTCTGCATTTAAAGAAAAAAGAAAACCAAATTGGAAATAATTTATTTTAAAAAAATAATATTATGCACGCATAATATTTTTTTATATTTTTACTTACTTTACAAACTGCAATTTACTCAAAACACATAATATATGTTAAAAAATAAAATTGTAAAATTAGCAGCTCGTCCATCTGGTTTTCCATCGGAAAATACTTGGACTTATGATTTGGAAGATATAAGAGAAATTAATGATGGTGANGTTCTTCTAAAAAATTTATACATATCACTTGATCCAGCTATGAGAGGATGGTTAAATGAAACAAGATCATATATTCCTNCAGTTCAAATAGGAGAAGTTATGAGGGCAGGAACAATTGGGGAAGTTATTGAATCAAAAAACACAAATTTTAATAAAGGAGATATTCTTTCAGGTTGGGGTGGAGTTCAACAATACTCAATTTCAGATGGTAAGGGATATTTTAATGTCCCTAGTAGCAAGATACCTTTACCAACTTACATTGGAACGTTGGGTATGCCTGGAATGACTGCATATTTTGGTATTCTTGAAGTTGGTAATATAAAAGAAGGAGATACTGTGCTTGTTTCAGCAGCAGCTGGTGCTGTTGGAAGTATTGTTGGTCAAATTGCAAAGATTAAAGGATGTAAAGTTGTTGGAATTGCTGGTGGAAAGGAGAAATGTGATTATGTAATTAACGAATTAGGTTTTGATGGGTGTATTGATTATAAAAATGAAAGTGTAAAAAGAGGAATAAAAAGAGAATGTCAAGATGGAATAGATGTGTATTTTGATAATGTTGGTGGTGAAATTTTAGATGCGGCTCTAGTTTTTTTAAGAATGGGAGCAAGAATTGTAATATGTGGTGCTATTTCACAATACAATGAAATGACAGCTAAAGGGCCAAATAATTATTTGTCTTTACTTGTTAACAGAGCAACCATGAAAGGGATGGTTGTTTTAGATTTTGTAAAAAAATATCCACTGGCTANTAAAGAAATGACCNAATGGATTCTTGACGGTACTTTAAAGTCAAAAGAAGATGTTTATGAAGGCATAGAGAACTTTTATGANGTTTTTAAAAAGTTATTTAATGGNAATAAAAAAGGTAAATTAATTTTAAAACTATGATTTTGAGAGATGCATTAATAGTTTCAACAGCTAGAACTCCCTTAACGAAATCTTATAGAGGCACATTCAATAATACAACTGCTCCAACTATGGCTGGTTGGGCAATAGAGGAAGCAGTAAAAAGGTCAGGAGTTGACCCTGACAAAGTAGATGATGTAATAATGGGAGCTGCTCTTCAACAAGGTACAACACATGCTAATGTGGCCAGAAATTCAGCTTTAGCAGCCGGTCTTCCAGTTACAGTAAGTGGTATGAGTTTAGATAGACAATGTTCCTCTGGAATGATGGCTATTGCAACTGCAGCAAAACAAATCATTAGTGACGGAATGGATGTTGTTGTTGGTGGTGGCCTAGATTCAATTAGTTTAGTTCAAACTGAAAAAATGAATTTAGATAGGTATGTAGACAAAAATTTAATCGCAAAACACAAACATATTTATATGCCAATGCTTAAAACTGCTGAGGTTGTTGCTANCANATANAATATTTCTAGAGAATCTCAAGATCAATATGCATTTCAAAGTCAACTTAGAACTGCTAANGGTCAAGATGAAGGAAAATTTGATGATGAAATTATTTCGGTAACTACAACTATGGGAGTTATGGATAAGGAAACTAAAGAAATTTCATTTATTGAAAAGACAATNTCAAAAGATGAATGTAATAGACCATCAACAACAATTGAAGGATTAAGATCACTCAAGCCTGTTGTTGAAGGAGGTTCAATTACTGCGGGAAATGCCAGTCAGTTATCCGATGGTGCATCTGCTTGTGTTTTAATGGANTCAAATGTGGCAGCAAAACATAATGTAACTCCTCTTGGAATATACAGAGGAATTGCAGTAGCCGGATGTGAGCCAGACGAGATGGGTATTGGACCAATTTATGCAGTCCCGAAGCTATTAAAGCAGAATGGACTTAAAATGAGTGATATAGGATTATGGGAACTTAATGAAGCTTTTGCAGTCCAAGTNGTTTATTGTAGAGAAGTTTTAAATATTCCAAATGAAATTTTAAATGTAAATGGAGGATCTATTTCCATAGGTCACCCTTATGGTATGAGCGGCTCAAGGATGGTATCTCACGCATTGATTGAAGGTAANCGAAGAGGTGTTAAGTTTGTTGTATCAACAATGTGTGTTGGTGGAGGTATGGGAGCAGCTGGTTTGTTTGAAGTGATTTAATACTAATAAGTTGATTTTAAAATTATATTAACAAAAAATAATAAACATGAAAAAGTTAGAAGGTCAAGTGGCAATAGTAACAGGTGGATCTAGAGGGATTGGCAAAGGAATTTGTGAAGTATTTTGTAATGAAGGAGCAACTGTAGCACTATGGGATGTTTTGGATGGTAGCGAAACAGTTGATCAAATTTCAAAAAATGGAGGCAAAATATTTTATCAGAAAGTAGATATTACTTCTAAAAAATCTGTCGACAGTGCAGTTGCTGAAATAATAAATGATCATGGAAAAATAGAAATTTTAATAAATAATGCAGGAATAATTAGAGATAGATCTTTTTTAAAAATGTCTGAAGAAGAATGGGATTCTGTTATTAATGTTAATTTAAAATCCTTATATGTAGTTACGAGAGCAGTTTTACCACATATGAAAGAAAACGGATATGGAAGAATTGTATCTGCTTCATCAATAAATGGAACTGCTGGTGCATTTGGTCAAACAAATTATTGTGCAACTAAGGCTGGAATTTCTGGTTTTACAAGAGCACTTTGTAAGGAAGTAGGAAAACATGGAATTACTGCAAATGCAGTTGCTCCAGGTTTTATTAAGTCTGTTATGTCAGATAGCATGCCAGAGGAAGTTATTCAAGCTGGAATCAAAATGATTCCAGTTGGAAGAATAGGTACGCCAGAAGATATGGGGCATACCTATTTATTTTTAGCATCCAAAGAGGCTGGATTTATTAGTGGAATTACTCTTCATGCTAATGGAGGAGCTATGCCACTTTAATTATTAAATTAATTAAATTTAAAAAAATGGAAAAAAAAGAAATTTATAAAACTCATTTTAAAAATTTAGATGAAATGGGTAAATGTGTTGGTAAGGAATTAGGAATAAGCGATTGGATTGAGATAACCCAGGAAAAGATAAATATATTTGCCAAAATTACTGAAGATGAACAGTGGATTCATCTTGATTCAGAAAAGTGTGCTAAAGAATCTCCCTACAAAACCACTATTGCTCATGGGTTTATGATATTATCACTAGCATCTAGATTTTCCTACGATACTGTGAGTATTGGGAGTATTAAAATGGGAGTTAATTATGGTGTTGATAAAGTAAGATTTATGAGTGCAACACCNTCTGGAGGNTTTGTAAGAGGCAGAGTTTCATTATTAGATTTTGAAATAAAACCTGGAGGTGCAAAATATAAATTAGGTATTACAGTTGAACTTAAGGGACAAGAAAAACCAGTATGTGTTGCTGAAACTTTAGCAATAGGATACGAATAAATATAATTATGAGTAAATCAGTTTTAATAGAAAAAGAAAAAAACATTGCAATAATTACTTTAAATAGACCTGATAGATATAATGCTGTAAATCAAGATTTAGTTGATGATATAAATNATTGTTTATCAATTGCTGAAAAAGATGAAAATATTAGAGCTATTGTATTAACTGGAAATGGCAAAGGTTTTTGTGCTGGAGCAGATATGTCTGTATTTGGCGCCAAAGTTACTGCTGAAGAAAGAAAAGATTATTTAATTGAACAATATCAACCTTTAATGAATCGTTTTTTCTCAATGGATAAACCTATAATTGGAGCTATTAATGGGACTGCTGCAGGAGTTGGTGCTGCTTTTGCACTAGCTTGTGATTTAAGAGTAATGAGTAAAGAAAGTGCTTTGCTTTATGCTTTTGTTAATATAGGGCTTGGACCTGATGGAGGTGCGAGTTGGCTATTAGCAAGACAGGTAGGCTACAGTAAAGCCTTCGAAATTGCTATAAGTGGTAAAAAAGTTTTTGGAGAGGAGTGTTATAAATTAGGTTTAACAAATAGAATTGTAGACAAGGAAGATGTATTAAATGATGCTAAAAAATGGGCTCATGAACTTTCTATTAGACCCACTCTCGCAATTGGAATTGCAAAAGCAGATATGATNTATTCTATGGATAATAATTTAAATGATACTATAGCTTTTGAAGCAAATAAACAGGTTTTAGCATTTAATAGCTATGATTTAAAGGAGGGAGTAACCGCTTTTATAGAGAAAAGACCAGCAAAGTTTTTAGGTAAATAATTAAATAAAAGAATAAAAGATAATGGAAACAAAAACAAAAGTAGATTTAACTAGTTTTAGAATGGAAACCAGAAAATGGTTAGAAGATAATTGTCCAAGTTCAATGAGAGGACCTCTCACTGATGTAAAACAATTGTATTGGGGTGGTAGAAATGGTGATTTTTCTTCTGATGATCAAAAAATATGGTTTGAAAGAATGTTAGAAAAAAAATGGATTGTTCCCTATTGGGAAACAAAGTATGGTGGAGGAGGTCTTAATCCAAAACAGAATAATATATTGAATCAAGAGATGGCTAGATTAGGATGTAGGAAACCTCACATCAACTTTGGTATTTCTATGCTAGGTCCAGCACTTTTAAAGTTTGCTTCTGAAGAACAAAAAGTGTATTATTTAAATCAAATTTGTAAAGGTAAAATAAGGTGGGTACAAGGATATAGTGAGCCAAATGCTGGTAGTGATTTAGCAAATTTACAAACTAAAGCTGAAGATAAAGGTGATCACTTTTTGGTTACGGGTTCAAAAGTTTGGACATCTTTTGGTGATAAAGGAGATTGGATTTTTTGTCTAGTTAGAACTGACAAGAATTCTAAACATACTGGAATTAGTTTTTTATTAATTGATATGGCATCTAAAGGTGTTAGTACTAGGCCAATAAAACTTATAAGTGGAAAATCCCCATTTACTGAAACATTTTTTGATGCTGTTAAGGTTCCAAAGAAAAATTTAGTGGGAACACTAAATGAAGGATGGACTATAGCGAAATATTTACTTACACATGAACGTCAAATGATTGGTGGAATAGGGGATACTGATAAGAAAAAACTATTAAGTGATATAGCAAAAGATGTGTTTGAAAAAAATAATGAATCATTATCTGAAACAAATATTAGAACTAAAATTTCAGAATTAGAAATGAATGAAAAAATATTTGAATTAACAATTCAAAGAACTATGGATGAACATAAAGCTGGAAATAATTCAGGAGCAGTTTCCTCTTTTTTTAAATATTATGGAACTGAACTTGGCATTCAAAAAGAAGAATTAAGATTAGAAGTTAATGGTTTTAATTCAACTGAATGGACTAGTGAAGAATCTAACAATGGAAGGGAGGCAAGGCATTTTTGTCGTTCCAAAGGTTTTTCAATTGAAGGAGGAACACATGAGATACAATTAAATATTATAGCAAAAAGAGTTTTAGGTTTACCATCAAAATAAAAAATATGGCACTAGTAATAAATGAAGAGCAGCAAATGCTAAAATCATCTNCAAAAGAATTCCTAGATTTAAAATCTCCTTTAAGTCTTATGAGGGAATTGAGGGATGATAATTATAATCAGTTTAAAGAAGATTTGTGGATTGAAATGGTAGAAATGGGTTGGACTGCTCTTACTATTCCAGAAAAGTACAATGGATTAAATTTTGGTTTTGTTGGACTTGGTCAAGTTNTGGAAGAAATGGGTCGAAAACTTACTGTATCACCAATTATTTCAACTGTGCTAATGTCTTCCTCATTAATATCTCTTTCAAAAAATGAGGTTTTGAAAAATAAGTTATTTCAAGAAATAATGAATGGATCAAAACTTTGTTCTATAGCTCATGAAGAGGGAGGACGTCATAATCCAGAATCAATTAATTCTTTGATTTCAAAAAATGATGATCATTTTATTTTAAATGGAAACAAAAAATTTGTAATTGATGGTTCTATTTCTGATTATTTAATTGTTTCTGCAAAAAATAAAGATGAAAAAAATGTAGCTTTAGTTTTAATAGAAAGCAAATCTAATGGTGTTAATTTAAACAATAAAGTTCATATGGATTCAAAGATATATTCTGACATATCATTTGAGAACGTAAAAATTGATAAAATGAATTTTTTGTCAACAGATGATGATGGAGGTGTTATTTTGAATAAGACATTGGACATTTCAAGAATAGGACTTGCAGCTGAAATGTTGGGTAATATTCAAGAAGCTTTTGAGATAACTATGAATTATATTAAAGAAAGAGAACAATTTGGAATTAAAATTGGCTCTTTTCAAGCATTACAACACCGATCAGCTTTAATGTTTGGAGAGATTGAATTGTGTAAATCAATTGTTTTAAGAGCCCTTCAAGCTATAGACTCNAATGATGATGAATTGCCAAAACTAGCAAGTCTTGCAAAAGCAAAATTAGGTTTAGTTTCAAAACTTGTTACTAATGAAGCTGTTCAAATGCATGGCGGAATAGGAGTTACTGATGATGTTGATATTGGTTTTTTTCTAAAGAGAACAAGAGTTGCACATAGAATATTAGGAGACTCTAATTATCATTTAGATAGGTTAGCAAAGCTCAATAATTATTAATAAAGATTTTCATAATTATACTAAANATCCAACTTAAAATTTATTCCTTGGGCTAATGGTAATTCAGATGAATAATTGATAGTGTTAGTTTGCCTTCTCATATAAACCTTCCAGGCATCCGAACCACTTTCTCTTCCTCCACCAGTTTCTTTTTCTCCTCCAAAAGCACCACCAATTTCAGCTCCAGATGTACCTATATTTACATTAGCAATACCACAATCACTTCCTTTATGAGACAAAAACTTTTCTGATTCTTTTAAGTTCTGAGTTAAAATTGCTGAGGATAAACCCTGTTTAACATCATTCATCAATCTTATTGCATTGTCAACCTTTCCTTCATATTTTATAAGATATAAAATTGGAGCAAAAGTTTCTTTTTGAACTATTTGTGCGCTATTTTTTATTTCTGCAATTACAGGTTTTACATAATTATCACTCTGGTAATTATTTCCTTTTAAAGTTCCTCCATCAACAATTATATTACCCCCCTGTTTTACTATTTCTTCAATCGCAATTAGATATTGGTTTACAGCATCTTTATCAATCAATGGCCCCATATGATTTTTTTCATCTAAAGGATNACCAATTTTAATTTGTTTATATGCTTTTCTAAGTTCATTTTTTACCTTTTCCAAAATAGATTCATGAATTATTACTCTTCTTGTNGANGTACAACGTTGTCCACAGGTCCCCACTGCTCCAAAAACAATGTTACTTATAGCATGTTTTATATCTGCATTTTTTGTTATAATAACCGCATTATTTCCCCCCAATTCCAATAATGTTTTNCCTAATCTAGATCCTACTCTTTTTGCAACATCTTTTCCCATTTTTGTTGAACCGGTTGCAGATAAAAGATTTATTCTTGGATCGTCAGACATTAATTCTCCAATATTTTTATCACCATTTATTAAGCATGAAACTCCATTTGAAATTTTGTTTTCTTTTAAAACTTCTGAAATTAAATTTTGGCAAGCTATGCTACATAAAGGAGTTTTTTCAGAAGGTTTCCAAANACAAACATTTCCACATATCCATGCCAATGAAACATTCCAACTCCAAACAGCCACAGGAAAATTAAAAGCAGATATAATTCCAACAATGCCTAAAGGGTGGTATTGTTCATACATTCTGTGATTTGGTCTCTCAGAGTGCATAGTTAATCCATATAGTTGCCTAGATAAACCAACCGCAAAATCACATATGTCAATCATTTCTTGGACTTCTCCTAATCCTTCTTGTAAAGATTTTCCCATTTCCCAAGAAACTAGCTCACCTAATTCTGTTTTGTTTTCTCTTATCTTATTTCCTAAAAGACGAACTAAATTTCCTCTTTGAGGAGCAGGAATATCTCTAAAATTTAAAAAAGCATTTTGTGCTTCATTGATTGTTTTTTCATAATCCTTCTTATCAGCAGCTTGAATAGTACCAATATGAGAATTGTCTACTGGACTATAAGATTCAATAATTTGTCCAGACCCAAACCAATTTCCACCATAAGAACATCCTTTTTGACTTTTTGAAACACCTAACTTTTTTAAAATGTAATCTACTTTTTTATTGTTTTTCATTTTTATTTCCTTTCAGTTTGTTTACTATATGTGCTTTCAAAAATTTTATCAGCATTTGATGCTTCAAAGCCATCTCTTCTATGTTTTGATTCTATTTTTTCAATTGGAATATTTTTATATTTTGGAAGTATTTTTCTTTCAGCAAATTCTACATAACTTCCAGAAATTAGTGAATTAATATTGTCAGAAAATTTAGCTTTAACTTTATTTGCAACTGTACTACTTTGAAGCAATAAACCATCTTTACTTTCTTTTATGAAACCACCAGAATCATTTAGTTTGATACCAATGCTTTCAAGAAATTGATTAAATTTTATTAAAGTATTATGGCCTTTATTTAAATCATGAACACTTATAGTATAGTGATTTAGATAATATCTATTGTATATTACCCATGATGCATATTCACTTTCTTTTAATAATAAATTATAGTCTTTAAAGGAGGGTAAACTCCATAAAGGCTTGTTTAAAAAATTTATTACTTGATTAGCATTGTTAAGGTCTAATTCATCAACAGGATCTTGTTTTAACTGATTAGTATATTTAAATATTACTTTTTTTGATTTTTCTGAAAGATCATCGACTTTTAATTCACTAATAAATATTCTTGGCATATTTTTTTCACTGTGAGAATACCAATATGCATTAAGTTTTTTTAATTCAAATGACAAGAAATCTCTTTTTTTATAACCATGATATAAAAATATTTTTTCAAAAGAATTAATACCAAGGTTTTTTACACCCATTGTTCTAAATGCTATGTGGTCATTTATTATATCATTTTGATTTGAAATAATTTGTTTTTGAATTAATTCATTGGTTATTTTTTTTACATAAGGAACTCTCTTTGAATAGGTTTCAAATAATGATTCAAGTATAATATGAATGGGTTTTTTTTCTTTGAACTTCATTACATAAAGTTAATTTAAAAATAATTTACCTGAACTTGATTTTAAAAATTCATCATATGGGATTTCTTCTTGTTTTATAAATCCTTTATTTGGAAGTTTTCCACTTGCAACCATTTCTATAACAGCAACTACAGAGGCAGCTGTAGTCCATGAAATTGCTCTCCATTTTTTTCCCTGAATTTCAATTGGATAATATGCTTTAAAAAACTCACTTCTTGAAATTTTCTTTTTCTTCCAGCCCTCAACAACTGCATAAACATAAACTACATCATCATCGACGGGTGGTTTTGCATTACTTAATATTTTTTCAAGTAAAGATTTATCATTTTTAAGTATCAATTCGTACATAAGAAACCTCATGAGTTTACCATGTCCAGGGTACCTTATTGTTTTATAATTTAGTGTGTCAAGTTTCCCCTCGTATGTATCGCACATTGTTCCTAAACCTCCAGAAGTAGTAAATGCTTCAAATTCTTGTCCTTCTATATTGATATGTTCAAAACCATCGAGTGATGGAACTGTTTTTTTTATTCCATTTTGGATCACTTCAGCATCATTTATATATTCATTAATTACTCCATGAGGGGACCAAGTAAATGAATAAGCTAGTTGTCCATTGGGATATCTAGGTAATGCGCCAACCCTAAGCTCAATATCTCTTAGTTCATTAAATTGCATAGCTAAATCATTTCCAATTATTCCAATTAATCCAGGAGCTAATCCACACTGAGGAGCCATTATTTTTTGTCCTGTTTTACTTAATTTTTTTATATATTTTGTGGTTTCAACATCCTCTGTTAAATCGAAATAATGTAGATTTAAATCGTGAGCTAATTTTGCTATGTTTTTATTTAAAAAAAATGGTAATGCAGATACTACGGCATCATAATCTTTAAGAATAGATTTCATAGTTTTTAAATTTCCAACATCATTTTGAATTACATTAAATGGAAGTTTATAATTATAATGAGGTTTATTTTGATCCAAACCACAAACATTGAATTTTTTTGAAAGTAAGGTTCCTACTAATGAACCTACTTTACCCAAGCCAAGAACTAAAATATTTTTCATTTATAACAATTTTTAATTATTTTGTTTTAAATATAACAATTTATTGCCCTTGTATTAAACTTTTACTTTTAACTTCTGAACAAGAAATAATCTATTTATATTAGTTTAATATTATTGAAATGAAATTGATTAATAAATTAAGATTTTATTTATTTATTACCCTAAATTTATTATTTATCTCTTGCTCAACTAATAATGAGAATCTTTCAAATAAAACAAACCTCCTTCAAGGAAAATCAATTTTAAAGATTGACCAAAAAGTTGAGGACAAAAATGAAATTAGGGAAGTGCTTGTGATTGCTCCAAATCCAATTATAAAGGACAAAAAATATCCTGTTGTTTTTTATTTTCATGGAAATGGAGGGAATAAGGAAGCTGGAATGGAATTAAATAAGTTNGTAAATGATGATCAATTTATTACTGTATCTCCTCAGGGATTATATAATTCATGGAATCTTGGTCAAGAAGATTCTAAGGCAGATGATGTAGAATTTGTAAGTCTAATAATTGAAAAATTAAAAGAGTATTCTAATATTAATATTAATAAAAAGTATGCTATTGGATATTCCAATGGCTCAGCACTAGTAAATGAACTTGCTGTCAAAAGTTCTAACTTTAATGGAATTGCTCCATTTGCTTCACAGCTAACTGTAGGTCAAACCAACTTATTAAGTGAATCAACAAATCCTTTGTCGGTTTATCAAGTTTGCGGTTCAAATGATAATGTAATTCCTTATGAAGGTGGTTTGTCCGTTGTCGGCCATACATTTATTTCAGCTAAAAATAGTGCAAAAAGATACGCTGAAACATTTAAATGTAATCTTTCACCTGAAATCACAATGGTTGGTATTGATAGTGTTTTTAGATATAAAAATTGTAAAAACTCTCATGAAATTAAGTTTTATAAATCTGAGGGAGGAGGTCATGGTTTGAAAGGAAAAAATGATCAGAAATATGAATTAGTTTGGGAATTTTTCAAAAAACACTAATAAGTATTTTTATCTTTTTTCACCCATTTATTATCAGAATCTAACTTAAACGCTCCTACAAATATTTTATCCCACATATTTGGCTCTATAATTGATAAAAAAAGGCTTTCATCTTCTTTTTGATATAGAAAATAGATTTTTCCAATTTCTGGCTCAAATTTAAAATGAGATGAGTATACAAGCTTATTCCATTCATAATTTTCAATCAATTTTCTATATTCTTCTTTTATTTCATTAAACTTTGCTTCAAAAAACTTATTGGTTTTAAAAATTTTTTCTGTTTTCCAAATCCCTACATCATCAGGTTTAATTGAAGGTGCACCAACATTTGAACCATANGGTAATATACTTGGATCATCAGCTACATTATCAGGTTTTTTTTTCATAATTAAAGATTAATTGAAGAATAATATCACAAATATATAATTAGTAATAATAAAATAATCTTTTTATTATTAGAATTTTCTAGTTAAAAATTCTTTTTGACAAAATTTTAAAATAAAACTATATTTATAATTTATGAAATTTGATAAATCAAAATCTAGACAATATATTTTTGTTGCTTTGATAATAATAATAGGAATTCTCTTTGGTATATTGATTTTTCCTTTAATTGAAAAACTTTAGTTCTGAAATTAATCGTTTTTTTATTAATTGTTTGGGGAATTCCAAGCACCTACTTTAGAAGTAAATTTAGAAAAATTGTTTACCAAACAAATGATTGGAAAATTAATATTAAGCCTTTTTTTTTAAAAGAAATTAGAGGATTATTTTTTAATATATTTCCAGAAAATAAAGAATATATTAGAATCAGAAATTATTATAGAATTTATTTAATAATTTATCTATTTTTATTTNTCGTCTATTATTTAAATTAACCAATAAAATTAAATGNATCAATTAAGAGAATACGATGTAATAATATGGGGAGCTTCCGGTTTTACCGGCAGGTTAGTAGCAGAATATTTATTTAANAAATATGGTTCTAATAATAATTTAAAATGGGCTATAGCTGGAAGAAATTTTCTAAAGCTAGATACATTAAAAAAAGATATTCTTGACAATACAGTTAATATTATTACAGCAGATAGTAAAGATTTAAAAACTTTAAATGAAATGGTAAAGAAAACCAAAGTAATTTGTACTACTGTTGGGCCTTATGCTAAATATGGTTCTAATTTAGTAGCTGCATGTGTAAAAAACAAAACTCATTATTGTGATCTGGCCGGAGAAGTACAATGGATACGTAAAATGATAGATCAGTATCATAAAGAAGCTATTAACAATAATGTAAAAATTGTTAATTCTTGTGGTTTTGATTCTATACCCTCAGATATGGGAGTTTATTATATACAAATGAAAACTAAGGCTTTAAAGAATGAAAGAGCTAAATTAATTGAAATGCGTGTTGCAGGAGCTAAAGGTGGAATAAGTGGTGGAACATATGAAAGTTTAAGTAATGTAAATAAGGAAGCAAATAATGATAAAGAAATATTTAAAGTATTAATTAACCCCTACGGATTGAATCCAATTGGGGAACAAGAGGGTTTAGATAAATCGGATTTAAGAAAGATTATTTTCGATAAATCATCAAATAGTTGGATTGGGCCATTTGTAATGGCAGCAATAAATACTAAAATAGTTAGACGTAGTAATGCTTTAAGTAATTATTCCTATGGAAAGGATTTTATGTATAATGAAGCAACTTTAAGTGGAAAGGGGATTTTTGGAAAAATTAAAGGTTATTTTCTAGCCATTCCTATTTTTATATTGATGAGTGCTAAACCAGGATCTACATTAAAGAAGCTAATTGATTTTATATTACCTAAGCCTGGTGAAGGGCCAAACAAAAAAAATAGAGAAACAGGATTTTATAACTTGAGTTTTTATATAACTTTAGAAAATGGTTCAAAAGCTTTTGCAAAAGTCATTGGAGATATGGATCCGGGGTATGGATCTACTTCTAAAATGCTTGCAGAATCAGCTGTTTGTTTAGCTAAAGATAAATTGCCAGATTCATCTGGAGTTTTAACTCCATCAATAGCTATGGGAGATCCTCTTTTAGATAGGTTAGAGAAAAATGCAGGCTTAAGTTTTAATTTTAATATTAAATAATTTTAATATGAAAGAACGTATAAGGTTTATTTTTTATATACTTTTTTTTGTTTTTATCGGCTTAATTATAGGAAATTATATTGCAAAAATTTTCTTAAATAATAATGAAAACAATAAATGGGAAATAATATTTAATGGAAAAGATTTAGAAGGATGGAATATGAAAATAAAAGGTTATGAATATGGAGATAATCATAATAAAACATTTAAGGTTGAAAATGGAAATTTAAAAGTTTCTTATGAAAATTACGATTCTTTCGATGAAAAATTTGGCCATATATTTTACACAATTAAAAAGTTTAGTAATTATCATTTAAGTCTTGAATATAAATTTAGTGGAAATCATTTAAAAGGTGCTCCAGGTTGGTCTATAAAAAATAGTGGAATAATGATTCATTGTCAAGATCCTAGTTCCATGCTTATTGATCAAGATTTTCCAGTTAGTGCAGAAGTTCAACTCTTAGGAGGTTTAGGTGAAGGCGATAGAACAACTGCAAATATCTGCAGCCCAGGTACAGATGTAGATATTGATTCAAAATTAGCTAAAAAACATTGCAATTCATCAAATTCAAAAACATATCATGATGATGATTGGGTAAAAGTTGAAGTACTAGTTTATTCTAATAAACTTGTTAAGCATATTGTTGAAAATGATACTGTTTTAAATTACACTAATATTAAAGTTGGTGGGAACAAGGTTCCTGAAAATTATTTGAGTAGAATAGGAGAATCTATTAAAGAAGGTTATATTTCTTTACAATCTGAGGGTCACCCTGTAAAATTTAGAAATATAAAAATTAAAGAGTTATAAAATAATAAAGTAATCTTAAATTATTTCCTTTTCATTTTAAATATTTCTAAATCAATATCGTCAATCCCTTCTTTGTCAAATGGGTATTCCATCTGATCTTGAATATTATATAATGAAATTAATATAAATTCACTTAAAGTAACAATGAAATAAGTAAGGTAAGGAGGGTTTTCAACTCCAATTTTAAAGATAATAGTTGGAGTATAAACTAATGGAAATATATATACAAACATTAAGCAATAAGCTTTTAAGCTTATTGGAGTTCTATGTCTATGGATAGCAACTAAGTTATCTGCGCTATCAATAGTATCTTTTAAAAACCTTAGTGCTTTCTGTAAAACTCCATTTCCAATAATAATTTTATTAGAATTTAAAAATTCAAATAGTTCATTAATATTTTCATCATGAATAGTAGTGTCATTTTCTATATTACTTAAAAAATCAATTAAACCAATATTTGATTTTTTTATCAGTTCATTTCCTTTATTAATTTCATTGGGTTCTAATTTTGAACTTGAAATAATATTTTCTACAGTTTTTAAACTAGCTCTATATAGACTCAAATGTTCTAAAGCTTTTTCTCTTCTTCTAAAAGCCCCTCTAATATTAAACACTAAAGGAAATATAATAGCAATGCTAATTAGAGTTAAATCAATATTATAGGTAATGCTATACTTGTATGCTATTATAGGAACTATTATTGATATTAAAATAGCTATTAAAGTTCTAGAATTTAAAATGACTAGGTATCTGGACATTGAAAATTATTTATTAAATTCATTAATTAATTTATCTAAAATATGAAAAAACAATTTATTTTACTTATTTCCTTATTTCTTTACGTATTTGGCTATTCACAAAAACCTTTAGATTCAGATCTTCTTTATGCCGATCAGATTCCTATGAAAATTAAANTAAATTATTCTAATAAAAATATGAAGAAAAAGACAACAGATTCTACTTTTATTAAAACTGATTTAAATTATTATTATAAAGATAACTGGAATACTATACCAGTTTCTTTAAGAGCCAGAGGTAATTTTAGAAGAGCAAAATGTTATTTTCCACCAATAAAGATGAAAATTAAAAAAAGTCAATATAAGAACACCATTTTTGATGGGAATAAGTCTTTGAAATTGGTTCTTCCATGTAAAACTGAAGATGAAAAAAATGATAATATTATTAAGGAATTTTTAGCTTATAAAATATATGAATTGATTTCACCTTATCATTTTAAAACTAAGAGAGTAGATATTGAATTTACGGAACCTAAAGGAAAAAAGGTTAAAACCTTTACACTTAAGGGTTTCCTTATTGAAGATGATAGTAAATTAGAAAAAAGATTTGGAGGAAAAGTTGTTGAACAATTTGTCCATCCTTTAGTTATGGATAATATAACTGCAATTCAGCATGCATTTTTTCAATTTTTAATAGGTAATACAGATTTTTCTACAGCTTATCAACATAATTCAAAAATGCTTTATGATTCAAAAGCTTACATTCCATTACCATATGATTTTGATATGACAGGATGGGTTGATCCTAGTTATGGTTTTGGAAATCCAACATTAGGTCTTAGTTCTTTAAGCGAACGCAAGTTCAGAGGTTTTAAAAGAGACGAATTGCTAATGAATAATGTCAGAAAGCAGTTTAATGATTCTAAAGATCAAATAATTTCATTGGTAAACTCTTTTGAATCTCAATTTGACAGTAATAAAGAATTTCAAGATATGAATTCTTTCATGCTTGAATTTTTTGAAATAATTGAGGATGATAGTAAATTTGATAAATTAATTGCAAGTCAAGCTAGAACAAAGTAATTTGTTTTAAATCTAGAGTGCTTTTTAATTTTTTAAAAATTTCTATCTAAATGAAAAAATTATTNCTTTTTATTATTCCATTTTTTATTACTTGTTCTACTGAATCTGTATCAGATTCATCTTTGATTAATAAAGGTCTGTCTAGTCAAACTATAAATCATGATGGACTTGAAAGACAATACCTAATTTATATACCCAATTCATATGATGGAAATTCAAAATTACCTCTAATGATTAATTTTCATGGTTTTGGAGGTGAAGTAAATGAATACATAAATTATACTGATATGAGATCCTTAGCTGATTCCAAAAATTTTATTCTAGTTTATCCTCAGGGTACTAAACTTGGTGGATTTCCTCATTGGAATGCTGCATTAAAAGGAGGAGATAATAAAAGTGACGCTGATGATTTAGGTTTTATAGAAGCTNTAATTAATTTTCTTTCAATTGAATATGTTGATTCTAAAAGAGTTTATGCTTTTGGATATTCAAACGGTGGAATGATGAGTTATGCACTTGCTTGTTATAAAAGTAATGTGATTGCAGCTATTGGTTCAATTTCAGGTTCTATGTTACAAAATGAGGAATGCACTCCCTCACATTCAGTACCATTAATAAATTTTCATGGAACATCAGATAGTGTTATTTCTTATGATGGAACAGGGGATTACAATTCTATTGAATCTACACTAAATTTCTGGATAAACTTTAATAAAACAAATACTTCTCCAACATTTAAAAGTATAAATGATAGTGGAAAAACTATTGAGTATTACAGTTATAAAAACGAATCTAATCAAATTGCAGTAGATCATTATAAAATTATTAATGGTGAACATGTTTGGTTTGATATAAATTTTGAAGAAAATAATACAAACGAATTGATTTGGAATTTTGTTTCAAAATACGACATCAACGGATTAATAAATTAATTTATTATATTTAAATTCAAATAAAAATAAAATGAACAAAATTTTAACACTAATAATAGCTCTACTTTTCATTAGTTGTGATCAAAACACTGAAGAATTAAATAAGCTTAAAGCTGACAAACAATATGTTGAGAATAATGTAGAAATGTACGTTTCTGTATGGGAAAGTACATTTTCTGAAAAAAATATTGAACTTGTGACAAGTGAAAACTTCCATGAAGATGTTGCAGTCGTTACTGCTACAGGAAA
This sequence comes from Flavobacteriaceae bacterium, assembly GCA_002702895.1. Classification (GTDB taxonomy): domain Bacteria; phylum Bacteroidota; class Bacteroidia; order Flavobacteriales; family Flavobacteriaceae; genus MAG-121220-bin8. Next base: position 23,783 of record PACX01000029.1, read on the forward strand.
TGTAACTGGTCTAGATGATTTTAAAGCATACTATGCTAATTATATTGATGGATTTTCTGACGGAGAATTTTCTGTAATTAATGCTTTTGCTCAAGGAGATAATTTAGTAAAACATTGGAGTTTTAAAGGAACTCATGATGGAGAATTTTTTGGAATTCCAGCCACTAACAAAAAATTAGATCTTTCAGGAACTACTATTGTACAAATGAAGGATGGAAAAGTATTACAAGAACAAGATTTTTATGATACTTATTCTTTTATGAAACAACTCGGTTTAGTTGAGTAAGTTTTAATCTTTGATTATTACACCATCTGCTAGAAATGAAAGAGTAATTTCAGGTCTATTTATTAGAGCAATTTCTTCCTTTGATTTTCCAGCATCTTCTGCATAATGTTTAAGCTGCTTTATACTGATTGTGTCTATAGATAGTTTGCCATTAATAACTGTTGATTTGCCCTGAGATCCTGTTTTAGGAACAAAAAATCCATAATCTTTAAATCTAACAAGTACAGTGTCATTCTCAACTCCTATTTTCATCCAACACCCCTTCATTGGGCAAGTTGAAAGAATCTTACCTTGAATTTTTATATTTTTTTCAGAATTGCTTAATAAAAAATTCTTGTCTTTTTTATAATTTTCTATCTCTTCTAGATCTATTTTTTCACCATAAAAATTTAAAATAGTTTCATCCTGCCCAAAAGAAACAAGTGGAATAAAAAGTAATAGTATAAGGAGTTTTTTCATTTACATAAAGTTAGTAATAAAAAGTGTAGGGAAGTCAAACTCATTGACTTCCCCTTAGCGACCTCGGCAGGATTCAAACCTGCAACCTCTTGAGCCGTAATCAAGTGCACTATTCAGTTATGCTACGAGGCCTTTTCCTCTTTATAGAGTGTATTTGAAATCTTAATATTAAAAATGTTTATAACGGTTATTCTAAAAAATTAAAATTTCTGTTTGCAAATATACTTATTTAGGTATGTTTATAAATATTTTTGTGAAATGAATAAATATAATTTTGAACCAAAGTTTTGTCCAGTTTGTGAAAGATCATTTGATTGGAGGAAGAAATGGGAAAAAAATTGGAATGAAGTTATTTATTGTAGTAAAAAATGTAAAATGAATAAGAAAAATAAAAAGAACAACTACTAATATATGATTTAAAAGTTTTTTTATTTTTGCCAAATTAAAATTTAAATAATGCTTAGAAATGTTTCTTATAAAAATTCTAAAATCAAAGATGAAATAAATACTGCTGTTGGATTTCCATTTAGTTTTTTTGAAAGAATTAAAATGAATGGAATAGGTTCAAAAAATTTACGAATCAAATCCTGCAGTGAAGAAATAAAAAGTATTCTAAACTTAGATAATAATGACAATAAATGTAATATTGAAATAAGAAGACAAGGAATTATTGTTTTTTTCAGATCATTATTAGAGACTTATGGATTAATAATTCCCTTTTACAAATTAAAAATTTTTAAAGGTGAATCTAATGTATATTCAATATATAGTGACAAACATTTAATTAAAGTTTTTGTAAAAAATAAAGATGATCACAAATTTTTTAAAAAAATTATTAGATATAGAGAAATAACTTAAATATGAAAAGCTATAAAACTTACTGTATTTTTATATTTTTTTTCTTAAACACAACTTTAATGCAAGGACAAGAAATTGATATAATAAATATTGAAAAGCAGATTGGGAATAACAACTGGAGTATTGTAAACGATAATGTTATGGGGGGGATTTCTGAGTCAAATCTTTCAATAAACGATAAAAATAATTTAATATTTAATGGATCAGTTTCATTAGAAAATAATGGAGGATTTGCATCATCAAGATTGTCAATTGAGAAAGGTAGCTTAAAAAAAATAAAGGGATTTAAAATTAAATTCATAGGGGACGGAAAAACTTATAAATTAAGATTGAGACAATCTAACCGAAGAGTAAGTTATTCTACTGACTTTGATACTATCCAAGGAAAGTGGTTAGAAATTGAAATACCATTAGAGGATTTAAAACCCATGTGGAGAGGATATTACTATGATTCTCCATTGCTTGAAATTGAAAATATTAATTCAATAGGCTTTCAAATCTCTGATAAACAAGAAGGATTTTTTGAATTAGAGATAAAATTTGTTAAAGGAGTGTATTAATTAAAATTATAATTATACTTCTTTTTTTCTATTCTTTTTTCTACAAAATTTATTTATAAATTATTTAATGTTTTTTTTAAATTGTTTTTGTAAAATTGTAAAAATTTATGAAAAATCTAATCATAGTAGGTCACCCCAATAAAGATTCGTTTTGTTACAATGGAATATTTGAAACAGTAAAAAATGAGTTAGATGAACAAAATCAAGAAACAAAAACTATTGATTTATACAGAGATAGTTTTACAAGGCCTAGATCAGCATTAATTAAAAAATATCAAGATTTAGTTTCATGGTGTGAAAGAATATATTTCATATCTCCAGTTTGGTGGTTTAGATTAACACCTAGGATGGAAATATTTTTTGATGAGGTATTTACTCAAGGTTTTGCTTATAAATTTGTAAATATTACTAAGCTTTATGCTTATCCTAAACCTTTTTTAAATGATAAAAAAGTAAGAACCTATGTAACTCATGGTGCTCCTGCTTTGCCTGTTGTAACTCTATATTTAAACTCGGTTAAATTGAGACTAGTTATGGGAGTTTATACATTTGTTTTTGGGTGGAGATTTTCCTTATTTACTAAAACAAGACAATTCTGGTCTGTTCCTTTTGTTTCAGATAAAAAAAGAATGAAGTACTTGAACATAATTAAAAAAGATATTAAAAAGGACTTAAAAGAGGGTTAAATTATATTTTGTGCTCTGTGTGGTTTAAGTCTCATTTTTATTTCATCTAAATCATCAATATTAATAATTGTGTAAGCAAAAGAGTGAATCTCACTCACAGTTTCAGTTCCAGATTCAAATAATCTTTTATTTTCAAGTTTAAAATATTCAACTAAATGTTTTTCTTGATGTATTGATGTCTTTTGTCCATTAATCCCTCTAAAATCCCAAATCAGCTTTATTTTTTTCATTAATTATTTAAACAATTATTTAAGAGCTTTTTTTATAGTTTGTTTTAATCCGAATTCAGGGTTCCAATCCCAATCTTTTTTAGCAAAGCTATCGTCAATTTTTTTTGGCCAAGAATCAGCAATTTTTTGTCTAAAATCTGGTTTATAATCAACTTTTAAATTAAAACCATTTGATTTGATCTCTATTAACAACTTTTTTGGGGTTATGCTAAAACCTGTAATATTATATGAACTTAAAATTGATAAATTACTTCTTTTAGTAGACATTAGTTTTATAGCAGCGTTTATCGCATCATCAATATACATCATTGGTAATTCAGTATTCTCATTTAAAAAACAAGAGTAACTAAATCCTTTTTTTGCAGCATTAATCATATCAATAATGTAGTCGGTTGTTCCACCACCTGGTACAGTTTCCACAGAAATTATTCCTGGATATCGAAGTGATCTAATGTCCAACCCAAATTTATTAAAATAGTATTCAATTAATTTTTCACCTGTTAATTTTGTTATACCATACATTGTAGATGGATTCATGACTGGATTTTGAATTACTAAATCAAGTTTAGACTCTGTGCCAAATACAGCCATAGAACTAGGCCAAAAAACTTTTTTAATATTATTACTTAATGAAATTTCAACAATATTTTGAAAGCTATTCATGTTTAATTTCCATGATTTAAAAGGGTCCTTTTCTCCGCTTGCTGACAGAATGGCGACAAGATGATAAATTATATTAATATCATATTTCTTTACTAATTCATCTATTCTTTTTTTATCTAAAGAATCTGCTTGTTCAAATTCACATAAAGGTTTAGAATTTGGAAGTTTTATATCTGTAGCTAGAACAAAAATATTTTCTCTATTAAAGTGTTTTATAAACTCGGTACCCAATTGACCTAATGCTCCAGTTATTAAAATTCTATCCATCTATTTAAAATAATAGCTTAAATTTATTCATATTAATTTTATCTAATGTACGAATCTATAAAGAAAAGACTAGAACTTGAATTAGAGGATATTAAAAAATCAGGTTTGTTTAAAAATGAAAGAATTATTTATTCTAAACAAGATTCAATGATTACTGTTTCAAATGACAAAAATGTTTTAAATTTTTGTACAAATAATTATTTAGGTCTTGCTTCAAACCCATTAATAATTAAAAAAGCTAAAGCAACATTAGAATCATACGGATTTGGTTTAGGATCAGTTAGATTTATTTGTGGAACCCAAGATATTCATAAGTCTTTAGAAAAAAAGATTTCTGGTTTTTTAGGAACTGAAGATACTATACTTTACGCTGCTGCTTTTGATGCTAATGGAGGTTTATTTGAACCTCTTTTTAATAAAGAAGATGCAATAATTAGTGATCAATTAAATCATGCTTCACTAATTGATGGAATTAGGCTTTGTAAAGCGGAAAGATTTAGATATAATCATAATGACATGATTGATTTGGAAAGACAGCTTAAAAAAGCTGTCAAATGTAGAAATCGAATAATAGTTACTGATGGAGTTTTTTCAATGGATGGAACTCTTGCACAATTAGATAAAATATGTGATTTAGCAAAAAAATATGATGCAATTGTAATGTCAGATGAATGCCATTCTACTGGATTTATTGGAGAAAATGGGAGGGGAGTTCATGAAGCTATGGATGTCATGGGTCAAGTTGATATTATAACTGGAACACTAGGAAAGGCTCTGGGTGGAGCGTCAGGAGGTTTTACAAGTGGTCCAAGGGAGATAATCGAATTACTTAGACAAAAATCTAGACCTTATTTATTTTCTAATAGTTTAGCTCCTTCAATTGTTGGAGCTTCTTTAGCAGTTTTAGAAATATTAGAATCTGATAGAACTTTTTTAAACAAATTAAAAAATAATACCAAAATGTTTAGAAATGGAATAAAAAAATTAGGTTTTGAAATTAAGCCTGGTAATCATCCTATTGTTCCTATTATGCTTTATGATGCTCATTTAGCTCAAAAAATGTCTAATGAACTTCTTAATATGGGTATTTATGTTATAGGATTCTTTTTTCCAGTAGTTCCAAAAGGTCAGGCAAGAATTAGGGTACAATTATCAGCATCTCATACTACTGATCAAGTAAATCAAGCTTTAAATGCTTTTGAAATAGTTGGAAAAAAATTAGGTGTAATTAACTAAAAAGAAGTAGTAATACTAAAGCTTAAGCCTGTGCTTTCAGGCACATATCTACATATTCCACCTGTGCATACAAGACCACCTCTTTGTCTTCCATAATTGACTGTATAACGATTTATACCTTTACTATAACTTCCTCCAAAATTATAATAGTGTATTTTATTTTCTTCTACTGGATTTTGATAGTTATACATATCTGTGATATATAATGAAACTGCATAGCTTATATTATACTCTAAACCAAAAGCTGACCAATTTTTTGTATCATCCTTTGTTGAAAGGTGTTGAAGTTCCAATCTTAAAGATTTATTATCATTTATTTTGTAGGTGTTTTCCAATACTAAAACATTAGTATTTACCTCGCCAGTGGTTTCTTCAACCAATCTTTTATTATAATACTGATTTGCCAAAAGAAAAATATTTTCAAATTTTTCAGACCATTTTTTTCTAATTTCAAGGCTAGTTTCTGAAAAATATTTTTCTCCAAAGCTAAATAAATCGGTATCATAATTTTGATTAGAAAAATCAAAAGTTCCATCTATATTATTCCAAAGAGATGCGTTTATAGCTATGCTAGTACCATATTTTCCGCCCAAAAGAGTTTCTTGTTCAATAAAATAGTATAAGTCGGTTTGAATCCCTATTTCTCCAACTTTAGTTAAATTATCACTTTGAAATGAAACATTTGGTTGTGCTGCATAAACATAAAGATTAGCTAAGGAATAATCATGTTGTTTTGTTAGTGCTGGCAGATAATTTACTATACTTTCATTATATATGTTGCCAGCTGCAATCCTCTCAGAAAACAAAGGCATATTTTCTAATCTTCTAAAAGTAAAATCTAATCCTAAACCATCTTTAAAAAATCCAGAATTTAGTAATATAGATGATCCCTCTTTAATAAATGTATCTGAAACACCTCCAAAAATAATTATAGGGTTTTTTGATTTATTAACTAATTCAAGATTAGAATAAAAAAATGAAGAAGAATAATCTATTCTAGCTGAAAATAAATTAGTCATCGCATCATAATAATCACTTTTTGTCTTTTGATCATTTCTCCCTACGTAACTTAATCCTAAAAGAATGGTAGAATTGTTTTTTAAAAATTTTGAAATATCAAATTCAGAATCAAATCCAACTATAAAACCTTTAGAATATTTAAAACCTTTTTTTTGATTTCCAACTAAAGTTGTAAAATTGATTTCATCATTTAGTCTATATTTTACATTTAATCCCCTGAGAGAATTGTTGATTCCTAAGGATCTGTCTTCCCAGGATCTTAAAATCATTCCACTACCAAATTGCTCATAAAAATTTCCAAATAAAATATTCAGGTCTTTTTTATTGTATTCTACTTTAAAAGTTGAGATTCCAGTATCTTTAAAATTTGGTGAATAATTTAAAAGAGAAGTTGGTAAATAAGACTCAATTTGTAATTCAAAATTCCAATATTTTCCTGTCCTAGATTTAAAATTTAGATAGTTATTGGACCTAAACTTATCATCATAACTAAAATCACCTGTCTTAGAATCATTTAGATAATATGCTGAATAGGATTCGTATGAAGAAGTAAGGTTTTTTAAAATTTGAGAATTTAAAACGTAACTATTAAAAATCAATAATATTAGATAAAAAATATATTTATTATTCATTAGCTATATTATATATTTACTTTTTATTTTTTAAAATGAATTCATAAAGAAGGTTTTCTTCACCTGGTTTATATCCTATTCTTCTATAAATTATTTTAGTACCATTAGTTACAATTGTATGAGGAATAGCATTTATATTTAAAGATCTTTTAAGAGCTTGGTTTTCATCCAATAAAATTTCAAAATTCCATTTCTTTCCATTAACCATCGGTCTTACTCTTCTTTTTGTTCTAGAATCATCAGTCGAAATAGCTACTATTTTAACATTGGCTTCATCCCATTTTTTGATTTCTTTGTGAATATCATCTAGCTCATTTATACACGGAACACACCATGTTGCCCAAAAACTATATACAGTTAAACCCTTTTTATTAAATGTAGATTTAGTGTTTATTGATTTTCCATCAATAGTTTTAATATACATATTTGGTATAATATCTTGAGAATAGATACCCTGAATTAATACAAAAAACAGGAGGGAAAAAGATAAAATTATTTGTTTCACAATATTAATTTAGACTATAAAGCTAATATTTATTTTAAAATAATTAAATTTGATATAAGAATTAGTAAATAAACATGTATAAATTATTTAGAGTTTTAATAAGTCTTATTATTCCTATTTTTTTTGTTTCCTGTTCTGGAGATTATGAGGGTGTTGGAGATTCATCAACATCTAATCCTCAAAATGAGGTAAAAACTATTGTAATTTCTTTCCCATCTGGAAATTTCGATATTAATTCAGAAGTTGTTTTTAAAGCTACAAGTGATGCTAATGAAGATATCACCTCCTTTTGCGAGTTTTTTGTTAATGACACTAAAATATCCGGAAATAAGTTTAAATCTGCATCAGCAGGAGATTTTACTGTTTATTGCAAATACAATTCTATAAAAAGCAATACTGCAACATTTAAAGTGGTTTCAGCATCACAACTGATAATGACTATTACAAGTACTACAAGTGGTGTAACTGATGGAAGTACTACGAGTGACTCTACCATAGATTTAAAATTCACATCTAATAAATCAACTTCAGACTTTACTGTTGGAGATATTACAGTTCCCGGAGGTGGTTTAAGTTCGTTTGCCGGAAGCGGAACCACATATACTGCAACATATACACCAGATGGAGCTGGAGACCATACAATAGATATAGCTGCAAATACTTTCACTGATGGTTCTGGAAATCAAAATGTAGCATCAACTCAGTTTAACTGGAAATATGTAGCTAATACTCCTAAAAACTTTAAAACGAATGTTATAGTCGAAGATTTTACGGGTGCTTGGTGTGGACATTGCCCTAGAGTTACTTATAAACTTGAGCAGTTGAAAAAAACATTAACAACACAATTAGTTGTTGTAGCTGCGCATTATTCAGATCCACTCCAATACTCTAAAATAACTGAAATGACTACTGCTTTTGGAGTTAGCTCATATCCACATGCAAGAGTTAATAGAACTTCGAAATGGAATGAACAAAATTCAATGATAACATCTCTAACTGGAACAAATGCTAAAGTTGGTGTAGCTCTTGAATCTTCACTAAGTGGAAGTACATTAACAGTAAAATTTAAAGCAAAGTTTTCAGAAGATTTTTCTGATTTAAAATTTGGAGTTTATATTTTAGAAGATGATTTATTACTTGATCAAAGAAATTACTCTGACTATGGTTATGGAACTGATGACCCACTTGTTAACTTTAAACATGAAGATGTATTAAGACATGCTTTAACAAGTCCATTAGGCGATAATATTGCTTCTGCCTCAACTAAGAAAGGTGCTACTTATGAAAAGTCCTATACGTATGAGGTTCCTGCTTCTTATGGATCTTCTGCAGTCGATAAATCAAAATTAAAAATTGTAGGTTTTATAACTGATAAGGACAAGAAAGCACTTAATTCTAGGTTATCTGCAATTGGTTCAACACAGTCTTTTGAAGAATTATAGATAAAACTATCTTTTTAAGTATTATCAGATTAGTCTAAGCTATTTTTTGTAATGTAATATCTCCAGCCAATTAGTAAAAGTTGAATCTTTGAGGCATTTATCGGATCTAACCTTTTTTTTGTCATACTTGGGAGTATTAGTTTGTTTAAATAAGCAAGAATCTTAAATAAAATTTTCATATTGCTGCAATATACAATTCATGTCTTATCTTTACAACCTTTAAAAAATGGATTTTAATACATTATTATTACTATTGTCAGGACTTGCTGTTTTAATAGTAGGCGGGAACCTACTTTTAAAATCAGCTATTTCTATTTCATTAAAATTTGAAATTCCTAAGATTTTGATTGGAATGACAGTGGTATCATTAGCAACCTCAGCTCCAGAATTAATAATAAGTGTTAAATCTGCCTTAATGGGTTCACCAGACTTAGCAATATCTAATGTTTTAGGATCTAATATTGCAAATATTGGTTTGGTATTGGGTTTAACTATTTTTTTCTCCCCAATTAATATTTCCAAAGATATTTACAAAATAGATTGGCCTATAATGATGTTTTCTGCATTATATTTTTTAATAATAATTTTAGATGGAAAAATAAATTTTTATGAAGGTTCTATATTAATTATATTTCTTATAATTTCCATAGTATTTTTAATAAAAAATCAAGAAAAAAGTCAAGAAGATTTAAATATAAAAACACCTTCTGCTGATTCCTTGTCTAAATCAATGATATTATTAGTTGTTGGAGGAATTTGTCTTTATTTGGGATCAGAATGGTTTATTGCTGGTGCTATTGATATGGCAAGTTACTTTGGTATTACTGAAAGAGTTATAGGAATTACTGTTGTTTCTGTTGGAACAAGTTTGCCTGAATTAGTAACATCACTTGTGGCAGTTGTTAAAAAAGAAAAAAGTATTTCCTTAGGAAACTTATTGGGATCTAATATTTTTAATGTTTTTGCAGTTTTAGGAGTAACATCTTTAGTATCTCCATTAATAGTAAATGATCTAAATATTATAAATTTTGATATCTATGTAATGTTGTTTTTTGCTGCAATTATTCTTCCTCTTATATTTTTTCCTAAGAAATTTGTTTTGGGTAGAATTGAGGGACTCATCATATTATCTTGTTATTCTATTTATATATATAATTTATTTATATAAAAAAAAAGCATCTAATTTCATAGATGCTTTAAACAGATAAAACTTGAGATACAAATTAAATTTTTGCAGACTTAACTGTTTTAATTATTCTCGAGGCTATTTTATAGGGATCTCCATTTGAAGCTGGTCTTCTATCTTCTAACCAACCTTTATATCCTTTCTCAACAGTCATAATAGGAATTCTAATTGAAGCTCCACGATCTGAAACACCATAACTAAATTCATGGATTGACTGTGTCTCGTGTTCTCCAGTTAATCTTTGATCATTATATGCTCCATATACATCAATGTGCTCTTTTACAACAGGACGAAAAGCTTCACATATTTTCTCATAGGTTTCTTTTGATCCACATGTTCTTAATGTTGTATTTGAAAAGTTAGCATGCATGCCAGAACCATTCCAGTCAGTTGCACCCAATGGTTTTGGATGATATTCAATAGCTAATCCGTATTCTTCTGCAAGTCTTTCAAGTAAGTATCTTGCTACCCACATCTCGTCACCAGCCTTTCCAGCTCCTTTAGCAAAAGTTTGAAATTCCCATTGACCAGCAGCAACCTCTGCATTTGTTCCTTCAACATTTATACCTGCATCTAAACAAATATCTAAATGCCTATCCATTACATCTCTGCCAAATGTGTTTTTGCCCCCAACAGAACAATAAAATTGTCCCTGAGGAGTTTGATCCTTAGGAAAACCTAGAGGAAGGTTAGTTTCAGGATCCCATAGAAAATATTCTTGTTCAAATCCAAACCAAAAATCATCATCATCATCATCAATGGTAGCTCTACCATTTGATTCATGTGGAGAACCATCAGCATTTAAAACTTCATTCATAACTAACCATCCGTTTCTTCTTACAGGATCAGGGTAAATTGCAACTGGTTTTAAAAGACAATCTGAGGAACCTCCCTCAGCTTGTCTTGTTGAACTTCCATCAAAAGCCCACATTGGACAATCTTTTAATTTTCCACTAAAATTTTCTACTATTTTAGTTTTACCTCTCAAACTAGCTGTAGGTTTAAAACCATCAAGCCATAAATATTCTAATTTTGATTTGCTCATAATATATATTTTAAAGCATTAAAAATATTGGTTTTTAGGACTTTAACACTTTAAAAGGAATCAAAATTTATTAACACTTATTAACATTTATTAATAACGTATTTTTTAATATTAAAAATTTAGTATTTAATAAATTTTTATAAAAAAAATAAGATTTTTATAACAAAATAACATTTTTTGATTTTTAGAAAATATTTCTAATAATAAAATAAATTTTAAATGCTAATCATTACTCTTATCTTTGTTTAATATTTATGACTTCAGAATCTACTAATCGTTACATGCAAAGAGGAGTTTCTTCGGACAAATCAGATGTTCATAATGCAATAAAAAATATTGATAAGGGACTTTTTCCTAATGCTTTTTGTAAAATAGTTCCTGATGTTCTTACAAATGATCCTGATTATTGTTTAGTTATGCATGCTGATGGAGCAGGAACCAAATCATCTTTAGCTTATTTATACTGGAAAGAAACTGGAGATTTATCAGTTTGGAAAGGTATTGCTCAAGATGCATTAGTAATGAATTTAGATGATCTTTTATGTGTTGGTGCTACTGATAATATTTTACTATCATCAACCATTGGAAGAAATAAAAATGTTATTAGTGGAGATGTTATTAAAACTATAATCGAGGGAACAGAGGAAATTATTCAAGAAATGGCTAGTTATGGTGTTAATATTAAATCTACTGGTGGTGAAACTGCTGATGTAGGAGATTTAGTTAGGACTATTATTGTTGATTCAACAGTGTTAGCTAGAATTAAAAAATCAGATGTTATAGATAATTATAATATTAAAGCTGGTGATGTCATTGTGGGATTATCATCCTATGGAAAAGCAAGTTATGAGAATAGTTATAATGGAGGAATGGGTAGTAATGGCTTGACTTCAGCTAGACATGATGTTTTTAATAAATATTTAATTGATAAATACCCTGAAAGTTTTGACCCAAATGTTCCCAAAGAATTAATTTATTCTGGTTCTATGAAAATAACTCAACCAATCGATCAATTAGAAATAGATGCTGGAAAACTTATTCTTTCCCCCACTAGAACTTATGCTCCAATTATTAAAAAGGTATTGTCAAAATATAATTCTGAAAAAATTCATGGAATGGTACATTGCAGTGGAGGAGCACAAACTAAAATTCTTCATTTTGTTGATAAATTTCATATTATAAAAGATAGTCTATTCCCTGTCCCTCCCTTATTTGAACTAATTAAAAATGAATCAAATACATCTTGGAAAGAAATGTATAAGGTTTTTAACATGGGACATAGAATGGAATTATATGTTAGTCCAGATTGTGCGGAAGATATTATAACAATTTCTAAATCTTTTGATGTAGATGCTAAAATAATTGGTAGAGTAGAAGAGAGTGATCAAAAAAAACTTTCTATTATTTCAGATAGTGGTAGTTATATCTACTAATATATTCTTGATTAAAAATATTGTAATTTTGTGTAGTATTATTTAAAAATAATGTTAGATAAATTAAATATTGTTCAACAAAGATTTAATGAAGTTTCAGATTTAATTATACAGCCTGATATCATAAGTGACCAAAAACGTTACATAAAATTAAATAAAGAATATAAAGATTTAGGTTTGCTTGTTGAAAAGAAAAAATTTTTTGAGGAGTTACTATTAAATATTGAAGAAGCAGAAGATATTTGTAAAAATGAAGATGACAAAGAAATGGTTGAAATGGCTTCCGATCAATTAAATGAGGCTAAAGAAAAGATATCAAATCTTGAAGAAGAAATTAAATTTTTATTAATTCCAAAAGATCCTGATGATTCAAAAAATGTTGTTGTTGAATTAAGAGCAGGAACTGGCGGGGATGAAGCTAGTATTTTTGCTGGAGATCTATTTAGAATGTATACTAAATTCTGTGAAGGCAAAAAATGGAATGTTAGTTTAGTAGATTCCAATCCTGGAACATCTGGAGGTTATAAAGAAATTATTTTTGAAGTTTCAGGAAATGATGATATTTATGGTTTGTTAAAGTTTGAATCTGGTGTTCATCGTGTTCAGAGGGTTCCACAAACAGAAACACAAGGAAGGGTTCATACATCAGCAGCAACCGTTATGGTTTTGCCTGAAGCAGAAGAGTTTGATGTAGATATTAATATGAATGATGTTAGAATTGATTATTTCTGCTCATCTGGACCAGGAGGTCAATCTGTAAATACTACTTACTCTGCTGTAAGATTAACACATACTCCTACAGGAATTGTTGCACAATGTCAAGATCAGAAGTCTCAACATAAAAATAAAGATAAAGCACTTAAAGTTTTAAGATCCCGATTATATGAATTAGAGCTTAATAAAAAACTTGAAGCAGATTCCCAAAAAAGAAATTCTATGGTTTCATCAGGTGATAGGTCTGCAAAGATAAGAACATATAACTACCCACAAGGAAGAGTTACAGATCATAGAATAGGGTTAACCTTATATGATCTTCAGAATATCATAAATGGTGATATTCAAAAAATTATTGATGAATTGAAACTGGTTCAAAATTCAGAAATATTAAAGAATTCGGATGAGGTTTTTTAAAATCGGCATATGAATATAAATGATCTAGTTAAAGAAATTAAAAGAAAGAAATCATTTTTGTGTTTAGGATTAGATTCAGATATTTCTAAAATCCCATCTCTTTTGCTTAATGATCCTGATCCTGTATTTAGTTTTAATAAAATGATGCTAGACTCATTGAATGAACTTATTACTGCAGTAAAAATAAATACTGCTTTTTATGAAGAAAATGGTTCAAAAGGTTGGGTTACACTTGAAAAAACTATTAATTATATAAATTTAAAATATCCTGAAATTTTTACAATTGCTGATGCCAAAAGAGGTGATATTGGTAATACTTCTAACAAATACGCTAAAGCTTTTTTTGAGACACTTTCTTTTGATTCCATAACTGTTTCACCATATATGGGAAATGACTCTGTTGAACCTTTTTTAAATTATAAAAATAATCATACTATCTTATTAGCTTTGACATCAAATAATGGTAGTAAAGATTTCCAGTTTTTTTCAAATAATTCCAATATACTTTATAAAGAAGTTGTAAATAGATCAAAGAAATGGAAAGGTGCAGAAAATTTAATGTATGTTGTTGGAGCCACAAAATCAGATTATATAAATGAAATTAGAGCTATTGTTCCAAATAGTTTTTTATTGGTTCCTGGAGTTGGTTTTCAAGGAGGAAGTCTTAAAAAAACTTTTGAAAATGGTGCTAATAAACAAATAGGACTTTTAGTAAATTCTTCACGTTCCATTATTTATGCTGGAAATGAAAGTGATTTTTTAGAAAAATCATACTCAGTAGCAAAATCTTATCAAAGCGAAATGGAAGACTTGATGAATAATTTAAATGATTAATTATATCCTGGCTGTTTTATTTCAAAATTTTCTTTCTTCTTTGCATTTAACACCATTTCCTTTACATTATTTAATAATTTTTTAGAGTCATAAATAATACCATCTTTTATTGTGAATTTAACTCCGCCAACTCTAACAATCTCATTTTGATCATTTAATTTTATTGCCCCAGTTCCATAAAGTGTTTTTAGGTTTTCTAAAGGATTTTCTTCAATGATTATTAAATCAGCTAATTTTCCAACTTCAACAGAACCTATTAATTTATCGGCACCTAATGCTTCTGCTCCATTTAATGTAGCGGCTTTTATAACCTCAAGAGGATGAAAACCTGCTTCTCTAAGTAATTCTAGTTCTCTTATAAAACCAAAACCATACAATTGGTAAATAAATCCTGAATCAGATCCAGCAGTAACTCTTCCTCCTCTATTTTTAAATTCATTTATAAAGGTCATCCAAAGTTTATAATTATTCTTCCATGTAACTTCTTGTTCCGTTCCCCAATAGTGCCAATAGGATCCATGAGATATCTTACTTGGTTCATAAAATCTCCACAATGATGGCAATGTGTATTCTTCATGCCATTCAGCTCTTCTTGCCTTATGTAGATCACGACTAGCTTCGTATATATTAAAGGTTGGATCAATAGTAAAATCCAAATCAATGAGCTCATTCATTACATTATTCCAATGATCAGAGTAGGGTAAAGCAGCTTGTGACCAAAGTTTTCCTGCTTCTTCAAACCTGTGTTGTTCATTTTGATAATTATAATTAGCGGGATAATTTTGTATTGTTTTATCTGTAAAAAGTGCTTCAGGTAATCCGTACCAATGTTCCATGGTAGTTAAACCAGCTCTTGCTGAATTAAGTACATTCCATCTAGCAACACTTAATTGAGCATGATGGCATGCTGATTTTAAACCAAGTTTTTTATTTTCATCTAAGGCTGCTTTCATTATTTCTGGGGGAGCTCCAAAAAATTTAATTCCATCAGCACCTTTTTTTGCATTTTTTCTCACCCATTCTCTCGCTTGATCAGCCTTCGTTATAATTTCACCAGATCCAAAGCCAGTATATGAAAAAATTCTTGGTGCAATAATCGTATTCTCTTCGCTTTTCTTTTTTAAATCTAGAGAAAAATCAGCACTTCTTCCACTAGGTTCCCTTATAGTAGTAATTCCATGACTTAACCACAATTTAAAAACATAATCAGGTTCAGCTCCTTGATATTTTCCACCGATATGACCATGCATATCAATAAAACCAGGTAATAAATACATTCCATTACAATCAATTTCTTTTCCGTTTTTTTCTAAAAGAGGACCACTCTTTCTTTTGCTAATACCTGGATATCCAACAGTCTCAATTTTTGTTATTACATTATTTCTAACTTCAATATCAATTGGTCCTAGCGGTGGGGCTCCATTTCCATTTATTAGCGTTACTCCTCTTATGATTAATTGTTGATAAGGACCTTCACTAAAATTTTCTTGGGAATTAATAAATTTAAACTGCACCGTAAAAAATATTATACAAAGGAGTTTTACAATATTTATTTTTTTCATGAAAGTAAATTTTATATGAAAATAGTTATATTTTTTATTTTCTGAATTATATTATAAAATATTGTAGAAATAAAAAAAAGGGAGGTCAATACTGACCTCCCCAAACAAAACAACTAACATTATGTTAGGAAATTTAAATTTTTAGTTCATTGAAAAATCCCCATATGCTCCTGTACCATGTTCAGCTAAATCAAGTCCTTTGTCTTCTTCAACTTCCTCAACCCTTAAACCTAAAATAGATTTTACTGTTAATGTTATAATAGTTCCAAATATTACACAGAATAGTCCAGCAATTCCAATACAAGCTAATTGAACCATGAACTGTGTAAAGCTTCCAGTGTTAATTACCCCAAGATTGCCAAAAATACCAACAGCTAATGTTCCCCAGATTCCACAAAATAAGTGAACAGGTATTGCTCCAACAGGATCATCAAGCTTACATTTATCTAATAAGGCAACAGAAAGTACTACAATTACACCAGCAATTAATCCAATTATAATTGCAGAGCCGGGAAGCATTTGATCTGCTCCGGCTGTTATACCCACTAAACCTCCTAATACTCCATTCATAAACATTGTTAGATCTAGATTATTATATAATAATCGAGAGAATAATGCAGCACCTATTCCACCAGCAGCTGCAGCTAAACATGTTGTTACCAATGTTATTGATGTTAATTCTGGATCCGCAGATAATACAGATCCTCCATTAAAACCAAACCAACCTAACCATAAAATTAAAACTCCGGCAGCAGATAAAGGAATATTAGATCCTGGAATAGCAAGTGGTTTTCCATCTGAATCAAATTTTCCTTTTCTAGCACCTAAAAAGTATATTACAACTAATGCACCCCAACCACCTACTGAATGAACAAGAGTTGATCCTGCAAAATCATAAAAACCTATTTCTTCTGAGATAAAAGTTGAGAAAAATCCACTTCCCCATTGCCATGATCCAACTATTGGATATACTATAGCAACATAAAGAAAGGCTATAGCCATAAAGGAGTTAATTTTTATTCTTTCAGCAACAGCACCTGAAATAATTGTAGCAGCTGTTGCAGCAAACATTCCTTGGAAAAGAAAATCTGTCCAATAAGTGTATCCTCCATCAGCATATGTAAGTTGATCATAGTCAATTCCTGGGTCTATGCCTGTTCCAGAAAATCCTAGAACTCCATCTATTATATTAAAATCTTCTGGATACATTAAATTGAATCCAAAAGCACAATAAACAATTAAACCCATTGTAATTACAAAGAAATTTTTGAATAAAATATTTATTGTATTTTTTTGTCTAGTAAGTCCTATTTCAAGGAACGAAAATCCTAAGTGCATAAAAAATACTAGCGCTGTACAGATCATCATCCATACGTTATTTGTAGTTAATAATTCCATAATAATTTTAGTTTAATGATGTTTTACCTTTTTCTTTTGTTCTAATCCTATATGCCTCTTCTATTGAAGAAACAAATATTTTCCCATCTCCAACTTCACCAGTGTAAGCAGATTCTAGTATTGCAGTAATTGTTTTTTCAACAAAAGGTTCTGAAACAATAATTGATAGTTTTGTTCTTTGAATCTTTGCTGTGCTATATGTAATCCCTCTGTATACATGTCCTACTTTCTCATTTCCTATTCCCGTAACATCGCAGTAAGAAAAGAAATTTACCTCTACATTATATAGAGCTTGTTTTACATCAGAAAATTTAGATTTTCGGATGATAGCTTCAATTTTTTTCATTTTTTTAGTTTTTTTAATTAAAGTTATATTAAAAACTCATTCCAAATACTAGGAATGCAGCTTCACTATCCGGATTGTAAATAAATGACCCTGATAGTGGTAATGAATATTCTTCTGTCAACTTAATGTCTTTAGATCCTCCAAAAGACAAATTTACTAATCCACTATCTCCACCAGCATAAAAAGCATCTTTGCTGTCACTTCCAAATCCTAATCCAATATCAACCGCTCCAATAGGAAATGCGGCTTCAACATAAAGCGCTTCAGCATCAGTAAAATATCCAATAGTTAATCCAATAGGACCCAGATTAGCTGATCCTGAAATTTCCATCCAATCGCTGTCAAACAACCCAGGATTTCCAGATCCGTAAGTTCCATCGTTGGTAGGAAATGAGTAATTAGTTAATGTAAGGGCTAATGGACCAAAGTCATAAGATATCCATAAGTCTAACTCGTTACCTCCTCCACTTGCAGTTGTTGGAAAACTTCCCCAAACACCACCGGTTAAAGATCCTGAACCAAGTTCCATCCATGGTTGAATATGAGCTCCAGATCCAAATTGAGTCCCTCTCCATACATAAGAACTTACTAAATCAGCACCAAAATCTTGAGCTGAAACAGTGTTAGAATTGAAACTTATAATTGCTGATATAACTGCAATTGAAAGAATCGATAATTTGTGTTTAAATTTCTTCATAATTTAAATTTTAATTAGTTATTAATCATTTTTGTTAAATAATTCATAACAAATCTAAGATTTACATAAATTAATCTTATAAAAAAGATTTAAATATTCATAATTTTTATGAAATTGATAATTTATTAATATAGAAATTTATTTAATAGTAAAATGATGGGGTGTAAATTATTAATTTATTCAATTAAGGGATTTTCTAAAATACTATTTTGATAGTTCTAGACCTAAAATGATTGCAATGAAACCTAAAAATAGTGATAATAAAGTATAGATTAAAACTTGAGAAATATCTCCATTTTTTATTAACGAAATATTTTCATAGGCAAATGTTGAAAATGTAGTTAAACCTCCACAAAATCCTGCAGCTAATAGTATTGTCTGGGGTGAATTAAGATGTTCATTTTTTATAGCATAACCTAAAACTAAACCTAAAATAAAACATCCAACAGTGTTAGATAGTAGAGTAGGAATAGGAAATTTTGAATAATTAAAAAATGAAATTTGAGAAAGAAAAAATCTAAATACACTTCCTAGCCCCCCGCCAATAAAAACCAATAAAAATTGTTTCATGAAACGCTTAATTTTTTTAAATATAATAGGATACAAAAAAATATAATAAAACCTAATATTACCCATCTTATTCCCTTATATGTGCCGTTAAGTTTCTTTAAATCTTTTTTGTAACTATAAGTAATAATAATCAAAAATGAAATAAAAAATAAAACTCCAAAAGCAATTTGACCATTGCTAAACATATTTAACTATTTTAGATCAAAAATAATATTAAATACAATATGAAACATCAATTAAATTCAGTTAAAAAATTCCATGAGGTTTACAAATTAAACTATAGTGAAACTCCAACAACAGAAATCGACTTAAATACAATAAAACTTAGATTTAATTTAATGGATGAAGAGAATAAAGAATATTTTGAAGCTGCTAAAAACAACGATTTAATAGAAGTTGCTGATGCATTAGGTGATATGCTATATATTTTATGTGGAACTATAATCGAACATGGTATGCAAAATAAAATTGAAGAAATTTTTAATGAAATTCAAAGAAGTAATATGAGTAAATTAGATAAAAATGGAAATCCAATATATCGGGAGGACGGAAAAGTAATGAAAGGTCCAAATTACTTCAAACCAAATATCTCAAGTATAATAAATTAAACCTCAAATCTCCATCCATATGGATCTTTCGAAACATTATATTGAATATCATTTAATTTTTTCTTGAAAAATTTTGACCAAGAATTTTCAATTTTTGGCAAGTCATAATATTTTTCTTCGTAACCATAACCAATTATAGGTAAAACCACTACAGCAGTACCGCATCCAAAAATTTCTTTTAGCTCACCATCATCTGTAGCTTTTATAATTTCTGAAACCCTAATAGGTCTAATTTCAATATTAATTTGTTCTTTTTTTGCAATTTCTATTAAACTTTTTCTAGTTATTCCATCTAAAATACTATCACTTGTTGGTGGAGTTAAAAGTTTATTTCCAATTCTAAAAAATAAATTCATGGTTCCAGCTTCTTCAATAAATTCATGATTAGAAGAGTCTGTCCAAATAATTTGCTGAAAACCTTCTTTTCTAGCGATAAGAGTGGGATAAAACTGAGCTGCATAATTTCCAGCAGCCTTAGCATATCCAACACCACCTTTCGATGCTCTACTAAATGATTTTTCTATTTTTACTTTTACATCACCAGAATAGTATGATTTTGCCGGAGTACAAATTATCATAAACTTGTATTCTGTTGCTTCATTTGCATTAATACTTTTCTGATCGGCAAAAATAAAAGGTCTTATGTATAGTGAATTTCCTATTCCAGTCTTAATCCAATCTTTATCTATATCAATAAGTTTTTTTAGAGCTTCAATAAATAATTTTTCTGGGATTACAGGCATAGCTAGTCTTTCCAAAGATTTTACCAATCTAGAATGGTTATCCTTTGGTCTGAATAACCAAACTTTTCCTAATTGATCTTTATAGGCTTTCATTCCTTCAAAGCAAGCTTGTCCGTAATGGAGTGCTCGAGCAGATGGGCTTATTGAAATTGGTTGATATGGTTTAATTTCTGGATTTAACCATTTTCCATTTCTAAATGAGCATTCAAACATGTGATCAGTAAAAACTGTACCAAAATCTAAATTATTAAAATCTACACTTAGAATATTAGATTTTTTTACTTTTTCAATTTTCATGGAGAATGAATTGTTATTAGCAAAATTACAAATTAACTTTGATCAAATTAAAAATATATTAATGAGATTTTTAGTAACTGGAGCAACTGGCCTAATTGGGAAAAAAATAGTTGAAATTATTTTAAAAAGAGGAGATAAATTAAGTGTTTTATCAACAAATAAAAAATATATTAACAATAGTTCAGTTTCAATAAATTATTATTATTGGAATCCTGAAATGGGAATTATTAATAAAAATTGTTTAAAGGATGTTGATGTTATAATTAATCTTACTGGTTCACCTATTGCTCAATTGTGGACAAGAAAAACAAAAAAATCAATTTTATTTAGTAGAGTAAATTCAGTTAATTTATTAAAAAAACTTATTTTAAATCAAAAAGAAAGGAAAATTAAACAATTTGTATGTGCATCTGCTATAGGTATCTATCCATCAAATATGAATATTGAGTTTACTGAACAATCAAAGTTCGTTTCAAAATCTTTTTTAGGAGAAACTGTTAAAAAATGGGAAGCTAGTTGTATTTCAATTGAAGAATCAAATATTAAAGTTTTAAAACTTAGAATAGGTCTTGTCCTTTCAATGAATGGAGGCTTACTAAAACCAATTGCAATTTTAACAAAGAATTTTCTTGGCACCTGGTTTGGAGATGGAAAAAATTATTACTCTTGGATCCATATTGATGATATTGCTAAATCAATCATTTTTTTAATTGATAATAAAAAACATGGTATTTACAATTTAGTTTCTCCAAATCCTGTAAATAGTAAAAATTTTGTTTTAGAGATTGCGAAATATTATAAAACAAAGGTTATTATTCCAAGTATTCCAAAAAAAATAATAAAATTTTTTACTGGTCAGATGTCAGAATTAATTATTATAAATCAAAAAGTTAGTTCTAATAAATTAATTTCTGAAGGATTCAAATTTAAATATATTGAATTAAAAACTGCATTAGAAAATTTGCTAAAATAATTTGATGACATTTTGACAAAATCACAAAAATGGCAGTACTTTTGCGAGTTATTTATTAATATGAATATATTTTTTAAATCTTATCAAATTATAACAGCAATAATACAAGTTGCTTTAATATATTTCTTAATTATTTTTTAAAATTAATTACATGGGTAATACTAAATCAAAAGGATCTAAAAAGCCAACTTTAAAATCTCAAATTGAAACACTTGAAATCGCTGTTAAAGAGGAAAAAGATAAATTTTTAAGACTTTTTGCAGAATTTGAAAATTATAAAAAGAGAACCTCCAAAGAAAGATTAGAACTTTATAAAACAGCATCACAGGAATTAATGATGGCATTGATTCCTATGATTGATGATATGGAAAGAGCTTCATTAGAATTTATTAAATCAAAAGACAATGGCTTGGTTGAAGGCTTTTCTCTGATAAAAAATAAATTTTCTGAAATATTAAAATCGCAAGGATTGATTTTAATTGAAGTTAATAAGGGAGATGAATTTGACGCTGAAATACATGAAGCTATTACCCAAATTCCCTCTAAAGATAAAAGTATGAAAGGTAAGATAATCGACATAACAGAATCAGGTTATAAACTTGGTGATAAAATTATAAGGTATCCAAAAGTTGTCGTTGGAAATTAAAAAAATGAAAGAAGATTATTATGAAATTTTAGGCGTTGGTAAATCTGCTTCAGAAAGCGAGATTAAAAAAGCATATAGAAAAAAAGCTATTAAATATCATCCTGATAAAAATCCGGGTGATTCTTCAGCTGAAGAAAATTTTAAAAAGGCAGCTGAGGCTTATGAAGTTTTAGGAAATTCAGAAAAACGGGCCAAATACGATCAATTTGGTCATTCAGCATTTGATGGTACTGGTGGATTTGGAGCAGGTGGAATGAATATGGATGATATTTTTAGTCAGTTTGGAGATATTTTTGGTGGTGCTTTTGGCGGATTTGGCGGATTTGGTGGTGGTCAAAGAAGATCTAAAGGAAGTAATTTAAGAATCAAAGTAAGTTTAGATCTTAAAGAAATTGTTTTAGGAGTAGAAAAAAAAATTAAAGTAAAAAGAAAAGTAAAAGCAAAAGGTGTCACTTATAAAACCTGTAATACTTGTAATGGTTCTGGTCAAGTTACTAGAGTTACAAATACAATATTAGGAAGAATGCAATCATCTACTACCTGTCCAACATGTAACGGTTCAGGTGAAGTTGTTTCTAATAGACCTTCAAATTCTGATGAACATGGTTTAGTATATTTTGAAGAAACAGTTTTAGTTAAAATTCCACCTGGTGTTGAAGATGGTATGCAATTAAAGGTTTCTGGAAAAGGAAATGATTCTAAAGGTAATGGAGTTGCCGGTGATCTAATCGTTTTAATTCAAGAAAATGAACATCCATTTCTTAAAAGAGAGGGGAATAATTTGCACTATGATCTATATATTAGTATTTCTGATGCTGTATTAGGAGTTTCTAAAGAAATAGAGACAGTTACAGGGAATGTAAGAATTAAACTTGAATCAGGGATTCAATCAGGAAAAATTTTAAGACTTCGAGGAAAAGGATTATCAAGTATTAATTCTTATGTGTCAGGTGATTTATTAGTTCACATAAATGTTTGGACTCCTAAGACTTTAAATAAAGAACAAAAAAATTTCTTTGAACATATGAAAAATGATGATAATTTCACTCCTTCACCTGAAAAAGGAGATAAATCTTTTTTTGAAAAAGTAAAAGACATGTTTTCTTAATTTTATATTTCTAGATTTTAATCATTTTCTCATCTTATTTTTTACTTTCAATTTGATTATATTTAACAAAATGTTTTCAAATGAAGAAGTTTATTGATTTTATTAATAAGGAATTTTTTATAACAGAGGACATTAAATTTTCTATAGTTACCATTCTTTTAGTTTCTTTAATTTTTTTAATAACCTATTTATTTTTAAAATTATTAAAGAAAATTGCAACTAAAAAATTAGATGAAGAAAGAAAACTTAAATTTAAATCTATTTTTTCCTTCTTAAATTATTTTGTTTACATAATTGTAGCTTTAATAACATTCCAAAATTTTGGAATAAACTTAACAGGAATTTTTGCTGCTTCAGCTGCTCTATTAGTTGGTGTTGGATTAGCCCTTCAAACATATTTTCAAGATATAATTTCTGGAATTTTAATATTAGCTGACCAAACTGTTCATGTTGGGGATATAATAGAAATTGATGGTAAGGTTGGAAGAGTAGAAAACATTAAAATAAGAACAACAAGAGCTGTAACATTTGATAATAAAGTATTGATTATTCCAAATCATAAATATTTAACATCTACTTTATTTAATTGGACAGAAAATGGAACTGTTTTAAGAGGAAGTGTTTCTGTAGGGGTTTCTTATGATTCCGATGTTGAAAAAGTTAAAGAAATTCTTTTAGAAATTGCTAATTCACATCCTCACTTAATAAAAAATCCTCCACCTAAAGTTATATTCAAAAATTTTGGTGATAGTGCTTTAGATTTTGAATTAGTTTTTACTTATAATAATGGTTTTAGGGTTAACTTAATTGAAAGTGATATAAGGTTCAAGGTTCATAAAAAATTTAAAGAAAATAATATTGAAATTCCATTTCCTCAATCTGTTGTTCATTTAGAGAAATAATTTTATATGTCAAATATTTTAATTATTGAAGACGAAGAATCTATTAGAAGAGTTTTAAAAAAAGTTCTGATAGAAGAAGATAATACATATAATATTATTGAATCTTTTGACGGAGTTCAGGCCATTGAAATAGTAAAAAAAAACAAGGTAGATTTAATTCTGTGTGATATTAAAATGCCTAAAAAAGATGGAATAGAAGTTTTAAAATTTCTTATTAAAGATTTTAAGGAAATTCCTGTAATTATGATTTCTGGTCATGGAGATTTAGAAACTGCTGTTGAATCAATGCGATTAGGAGCATTTGATTATATTTCAAAACCTCCTGATTTAAATAGATTATTAAATTCTGTTAGAGGAGCCCTAAAAAACAAGCTTTTTAGAAAAATAAAAAAATCTGTTTTAAAAAAAACAAAAGATTTTAAGATCATTGGTGAATCTGTTGAAATTAGAAAGATTAATAATTTAATTGAAAAAGTTTCAAAAACCAATGCTAAAGTTTTAATTCTTGGTCCTAATGGATCTGGTAAAGAGTTAGTTGCTAATCAAATACATTTAAATAGCTCTAGATTTGAAGGCCCATTTATCGAAGTCAATTGTGCAGCTATTCCATCAGAGTTGATAGAAAGTGAATTATTTGGACATATTAAGGGTGCTTTTACATCCGCTGTAAAGGACAAAACAGGTAAGTTTGAGGCTGCAAATGGTGGAACTATTTTTTTAGATGAAATTGGAGATATGAGTTTATCAGCACAATCAAAAGTTTTAAGAGCATTACAGGAACATAAAATTCAAAGAGTTGGTAGTGAGAAAGATTTAATTGTTGATGTTAGAGTTATTGCAGCAACTAATAAAAATTTAAAAGATGAAATTTTAAAAAATAGATTTAGAGAAGATTTATTTCATAGGCTTGCCGTTATTGAAATAAACGTACCTTCTTTGAATGAAAGATCTTCAGATATCCCTCTTTTAGTTGACCATTTTTTAAAATTAATCGCATTAGAAAATGGAGAAATTCCTAAAGAAATTAAATTAGATGCTATTAAAAAATTACAAAAATTTAATTGGACTGGAAATGTTAGGGAATTACGTAATGTAATTGAACGATTAGTAATTCTAACTGAAAAACAAATCATTTCTAAAGATGATATAATCAAATTTTCAGGAAAATAAAAAATTATGAGGAAATATTTGAAATTAATAATCATGTTTTCATTTTTTAGTGTGTTTTCACAAAATGATGACCAAATGATAAAAAAAATATTCGATAGTTCTTTGTTTGATGGTAAGAGCTATGAACTACTAGATTATTTATCAAATGAAATTGGAGGAAGATTATCAGGGTCATTAAATGCCAAAAGAGCTGTAGAATGGGGCAAAGAAGAATTGATGGATATAGGATTTGATAAAGTTTGGCTTCAAGAAGTCATGGTTCCAAAATGGGTTAGAGGACCTAAGGAATTTGCTTTAATTGAAACACAGCCAGGTACAACTTTTAATGTTGATGTATGTGCACTTGGAGGATCTGTTGCAACTCCCTCTGTTGGTATAAAAGCAAATGTCATTGAGGTTAATGATTTTAATGAATTAAAAGAATTAGGAAAAGAAAAAATTGATGGAAAAATTGTTTTTTATAATAGACCAATGCAGGCTAATTTAATTAATACTTTTCAAGCTTATAGTGAGGCAGTAAATCAAAGAACAAGTGGTGCAGCTGAAGCTGTTAAATATGGAGCTATTGGAGTAATTATTAGATCGATGAGTCTCAGATTAGATGATTATCCTCATACAGGAACAATGAGTTATGGGTCATTACCGCCAAGTAAAAGAATTCCTGCAGCAGCAATAAGCACTAATGCAGCAGAGAAATTAAGTAATCTTTTAAAAATAAATCCAAATCTTAGATTTTTATTAAGACAACAGTGTAAACAATTTAATGATGTAAAATCTCATAATGTTATAGCTGAAATTAAGGGTTCTACTTATCCAGATGAAATTATTTTGGTTGGAGGACATTTAGATTCATGGGATTTGGGAGATGGCTCACATGATGATGGAGCAGGAATTGTACAATCTATTGATGTAGTAAACATATTAAATAATATTGGTTATAAACCTAAAAGAACAATCAGAGTAGTCTTGTTTATGAATGAAGAAAATGGATTGAGAGGAGCTAAAAAATACTTTGAAGTTTCAAAGAAAAATAATTTAAATCATATTTTTGCCCTTGAATCTGATGCAGGTGGGTTTACACCAAGAGGCTTTTCTTTTACATCAAATAGTGAAAATTTTGCAATAATTAAAAGTTGGAAATATTTGTTTGATCCTTATTTAATTCAATACTTTGAGTTAGGAGGAAGTGGTGCAGATATTTCTCTATTAAAAACTAATAATAATGTTTTAGCTGGTCTTAGGCCTGATTCTCAAAGATATTTTGATTATCATCATGCTGCAAATGACACTTTTGATGCTATAAACAAAAGAGAATTAGAATTAGGAACATTTGCAATGACTTCATTAATTTATTTATTTGACAAGTACGGAATTATTAATAATTAGAATTTGGAAAGCTTAATAGAATTAGATAAAGCTCTTTTAGTTTTTTTAAACTCACTAGGTAATGTAAGTTTTGATTTTATTTGGCTAATAATTACAGATAAGAAATCCTCAATTCCTCTATATATTTTTTTATTAATTTATACTTATAAAAAATTATCCAATCATAATTTTTTAAAATATTTATTAGTTGTTTTCCTTTTAATATTATTTACTGATCAAACAAGTGGATTTTTTAAAGAATATTTTGAAAGATTAAGACCTTGTCATGACCCTGAAATTAATAGTTATATTAGAATAGTTAAAAAGGGGTGTGGTGGATTATATGGATTTTTCTCTTCACATGCTGCAAATACTTTTGGACTAGCTACATTCTATTATATTTTATTAAAAAAACATTCTAGTTTTTTTAAATTTCTTTTTGCTTGGGCCTTAATAGTCTCCTACAGTAGAATATATATTGGAGTTCATTTTCCCATTGATATAATATTTGGTATTTGTTTTGGGATTTTTTCAGGATATGCATTTTCATTTATTGCATCTAAAAACTATTAAAATGTTAAACAGAATTAATGAATATAAAACTCTTTTTCTTAGAATATCTTTAGCATATTTATTTTATTTTATTGCAAGAGTTTTATTTTATTTATACAATGACAATATCATTATAGTCGAAAGTTATGAGGAATTTTTTAAATTATGTTTAATAGGATTAACATTTGATACTTCCGCTATATTATATACCAATTCTATATTTATCTTAATTTCTTTACTTCCAATTAAAATAAATTCTTCAAACCTTTTTCAAAGAGGAATGTTTTTCCTTTATTTTTTTACCAATATTATAGCTTATTCAACGAATTTTTTTGATTTTATATACTACAAGTTTTCTCAATCTAGATTAACTACAACTGTTTTTGATATTATTAAAAATGAAACAAATAAGATAGATTTAATGGGTTCATTTTTAATTGATTATTGGCATGTTTTTATTTTATTTTTTATTTTGATTTATTGTTGGATTTATTTATATAAAAAAATAGAATTTAAAAGTTCTCCTCAATTAGATAAAATTAATTATTATAGTTATTCTTTTGTTTGGTTCTTACTTATTGTTTTTGTTTGTATTGTTGGTATGAGAGGCGGACTTGGAAATGCTACAAGACCAATTAATATGGTTGATGCTCATAGATTTGTAAAAAAAGGTTCACATGCAGATTTAGTTTTAAATTCACCTTTTTGCATGATAAGAACATATAAAAAAAATTATTTTCAAAAGAAAAATTTTTTAACAAATTCTCAAAAAAATGCATTAATTAATCCAATTAAAAAATTTAATGATTCTATAATTTCAAGACCAAATATTGTTTTAATTGTTATGGAAAGTTTTGGAAGAGAATATATAGGTTCCCTCAATAAAGATAAAACCATCAATAATTATATTAGTTACACTCCCTTTCTAGACTCTCTTTCAAAGCATAGCACCATATTTACTAATTCATTTGCAAATGGCAGACAATCTATAGAGGCTTTACCATCAATATTAGCTAGTGTACCTTCATTTAGAATACCTTTTACTTCATCTCCATATGCAAATCAAGAGATTCAATCTCTTGTTTCTGTTTTTAATGAATTAAATTATTCTACTTCTTTTTTTCATGGTGCTCCAAATGGTTCAATGGGTTTTTTAGGATTATCAAATATTTTAGGATTTGACAATTATTTTGGAAAAAATGAATTTAATAATAACTCATTATATGATGGATATTGGGGAATATGGGATGAGCCTTTTTTACAATTTATGAAAAAGAAAATAGATAAATTTAAAGAGCCTTTCTTTACTACTTTCTTTAGTTTAACATCACATGAACCTTTTAAGGTTCCATCAGAATATAAAGGAGTTTTTCCTGTCGGTAATGTTCAAATGCATGAGGTTATAGGCTACTCAGATAATGCTCTTAAAGAATTTTTTAATTCTTCTAAAAATGAACCTTGGTTTAAAAATACCTTGTTCATAATAACAGCCGATCATTGTAATCAATTTTGGTATCCTTTATATAGGGATGGTATTAACAGATTTGCAATTCCAATTATTTTTTATCATCCTAATAATAGTCTTACAGGAGTTAATGATAAACTTTCCCAACAATTAGATATCTTTCCTTCAATAATTGATTTAATAGGATATGAAAAATCAATAAATACATGGGGGAGAAGTCTTTTTTCTGAAAATTTAGATGTGCCTTTTTCAATCCATTTTTCAGGAACAGTTTATCACTTTTCAATGAATAAATTTACTTTAGTTTTTGATGGAGAAAATATTATAGGTGTTTATAAAATTGATGACTATGGATTAAGCAAGAACTTAATTGATGATCAAAATATCGATTATTCTTTTGAAGAACAATATTTAAAAGCTTTTTTTCAGGACTATATGGAAAGAGTTATTGATAGAAAATTAAATTAAATTAAATTTATTTTATTAAATCTTTAAAGTCTATTTTAAATTCTTTAATTCTTGGGTTAGAAACTCTCATTATATATAAGTCATTAGGATTTTTTTTCTTATAATCTTGGTGGTAACTTTCAGCTTTGTAAAATTTTTTAAAAGGTAATACTTGTGTTGTTATTTTATTGTAAACTTTATTTTTTAAAAGATTTTGTATTTCATTTCTAATAATTAATTCTTCTTTTTTTGAACTATAAAATGCAATGGATCTATACTGAGTTCCTAAATCAGGACCTTGCCTATTTAATGTTGTAGGATCATGTGAGCCAAAGAAAACTTTTACTAATGTTTTAAATTCAATTAGATTAGGGTCATATACAACTTCAACAACTTCAGCATGACCTGTGCTTCCACTCATTACTTGATAATAAGTTGGGTTTTTAGTAAAACCTCCTGAATACCCTGAGTCAACTTTCTTTACACCTTTTAAACTTTCATAAATGCCTTCTACACACCAAAAACATCCTGAAGCAAAATATGCTTTTTTTAAATCTTGACGATCATTTGAATATTTTGAATTGTTTTGTTGAAAAATTAAGGTTGTGAATATTAATAATATTTTAATCATTTTTATTATTTATTAGTTTTAAAACAAATTTTTTCCAATTACTTTTTTTCTTTTTTTCTCTAATTTTATTAATCAATAAATTTTTGTCGTAATCAATTGCAAATAATATTTTTTTTGATAAATCTTTATAATTTGGTTCTGAGATAAAACCATCTTGATTATCTGTAATGTATTCTGAAAGGCCTTTAATATTTGTTGAAACAATTGGTATTTCAAATTGTAATGCCAAAGAGCTAATTCCACTTTGAGATGCTTTCTTGTAGGGTTGAATCACTAAATCAGATGAACAAAACCAATATTTTACTTCATTTTCATTAATAAAATTGTTATTAATTATTATATAATTGTTTAAATTTTCTTTGGAAATTATTTTCTTATATTTTTTAAATGAATCATAGTTTTCTCCTACTATTAATAGTTTTAACTCTTTTTTTTCTTTAATTATTTTTGACATTGATTTAATCAATATCTCTAAACCTTTATATTCTCTTATTATTCCAAAAAAAAGTATATAAGTTGAATCTTTAGATAAATTAAGCTTTTTCTTTGCTAAATTTTTATTAATTGGTTCCCCAAAGTTTTTTGGAGCTGGCAGATATAATTCAATTCCTTTTTTAGCATTATTTATTGTTTTTATTTGTTCCATTACATTTTTTGAAAATGTAGCATATTTATCAATTTTTTTTAAATAAAATTTTAATAAAAATTTTTGTAAAAAATTATTTTCATGCGGAAATGCATTGTGAATTAATCCAATTTTTTTGATTTTTTTATTAATTCTTTGATTAATATATGAAAAGCTAATTGCCATGTATGGTGTCCAATAGCAACTAATTAATATGTCAGGATTTATATTATTTATTTTTTTTGCAGATGAAATCCAATTAAA
Source organism: Flavobacteriaceae bacterium (assembly GCA_002702895.1). GTDB lineage: Bacteria > Bacteroidota > Bacteroidia > Flavobacteriales > Flavobacteriaceae > MAG-121220-bin8. The sequence goes on from PACX01000029.1 coordinate 54,625, forward strand.
AGGATTTAATGAGTTGATAATTCTATTAGCTTTTATCTTTGGTAAGATAGATTTATTTGATAATTGGGTTTTTCCGGGAAAAAAAATAGCAGGATATTGTAAATTAAATGTAAAGACCGTTACTAAGTGTCCTAATTTTTGAAGATTTTCACATAGTTCTTGATTCGTGTCTGAAATTCCTCCTCTATATGGAAAATATGGACCTATAAGAACTATATTCATTTGTTTAGTTTAATTATTGATCAATACCCAATCTCCGTTTTTTAAATGATTTTCAGCTATTTTATATTTTAATGTCTTTTGCTCACCACTTGAAATATTTTTAATTGTAACTTTTTCATTCCTGCCTATTTTTTTTGATTCCCTAATAATAGTTTCAACTGGTTCATTATTGGATGAAGCATTTTCTCCCACTTTTCTATTTATTGAAGCCAATTCATCACTGTTTAATACTTCTTCTTTCGATAAATTAAGCTGTTGTTTTCTCCTAATTCTTCTATCTTCTCTAATTTCTGAAGGATTTTTAGATGGTAATTCTCCTTTAAATAAAAAAGATATAATTTCTTTATTAATTTCATCAAGTGATGATTCAAATAAATTATATGCCTCAAATTTGTAAATTACTAATGGATCTTTTTGTTCATGTACTGCTAATTGAACAGATTGTTTTAATTCATCCATCTTTCTCAAATGATTTTTCCATGTTTCGTCTATAATTGCTAGGGAAATATTTTTTTCAAAATCATTTATTAGTGTCTCTCCTTTTGATTCATAGGCTAATTTTAAATTTGAAACAACATTAAGAGTTTTCTTCCCATCTGTAAAAGGAACAACAATTCTTTCAAAATTATTAGAGGGATTTTCATAAACATTTTTTATTACTGGATAAACTTTTTCTGCACTTAATTTGACTTTTGAATTATAATGATTATGTGCACTTCTATAAGTTTTAAAAATAATATCATCATTTTCTGTTTTTTCAAAATCTTCTTCTGTAAATTCAGAGCTAATTGAAAAGTATCTAATTATGTCAAACTCATAGTCTTTATAGCTATTAGATATTTTATTGTTTTTAACAATTAGTTCAGTTGTATCATAAATCATATTGGCTATATCAACCTTTAATCTATACCCTTCTAAAGCATGTTTTCTTCTTTTATATATAATCTCTCTTTGAGCATTCATTACATCATCATATTCTAATAGTCTTTTTCTAATTCCAAAGTTGTTTTCTTCAACCTTTTTTTGCGCTCTTTCTATTGTTTTTGTCATCATGGAATGTTGTATAACCTCTCCTTCTTCTAATCCCATCTTATCCATCATTTTGGCAACTCTGTCGGAGCCAAACAATCTCATTAAATTATCTTCTAATGAGACATAGAACTGTGAGCTTCCTGGGTCACCTTGTCTCCCTGACCTTCCTCTNAANTGNCTGTCTACTCTTCTTGAATCATGCCTTTCAGTNCCNATAATNGCTAATCCGCCATTAGATTTAACTTCATCATTAATTTTAATATCNGTTCCTCTACCAGCCATATTTGTNGCAATTGTAACNACTCCNNCATNACCNGCCTCACTTACTATATCAGCTTCTTTCTTATGTAATTTNGCATTTAAAACNTTATGTTTNATTTTTTTAATAGAAAGCATNCTTGCTAACAATTCTGATATTTCNACNGATGTTGTNCCAATTAATACAGGTCTGCCTGAATTTGATATTTCAGANACNTGTTCAATTACTGCATTATATTTTTCNCTCTTAGTTTTATANATTAAATCATTATGGTCTTTTCTNGCTATTGGCTTATTTGTNGGAATTTCCATNACATCTAATTTATATATATCCCAAAATTCACCAGCTTCNGTAATNGCAGTTCCTGTCATTCCAGAAAGTTTTTTATACATTCTAAAATAATTTTGTAATGTAACNGAGGCAAAAGTTTGTGTAGCATCCTCAATTTTTACATTCTCTTTAGCCTCTATTGCTTGATGTAATCCATCAGAATAACGTCTGCCATCCATTATTCTACCTGTTTGTTCATCAACAATTTTAACCTTGTTTTCCATAACCACATATTCAGTATCTTTTTCAAATAATGTATAAGCTTTTAATAATTGATTGAGGGTATGAATTCTTTCACTTTTTATACTAAAATCTTTATATATTTTTTCTTTTTCTTTTACTTCATCATTGACTTCTAAATTTTTATTTTCTATTTTGGCAATCTCAGTTGATAAATCAGGAAGAATGAAAAAATTTGAATCCTGATTATTAGAAGATATACTATCAATTCCTTTATCAGTTAACTCTATTTGATTATTTTTTTCATCAATAACAAAGAAAAGATCTACATCAACTTTTGGCATTTCTCTATTATTATCTTGCATATAAAAATTTTCAGTTTTTTGTAATAATTGCTTTATACCTTCCTCACTAAGAAATTTAATTAATGCAGAATTTTTTGGTAATCCTCTAAAGACCTGTAAAAGGTGAAACCCACCATCTTCATTATTTCCCTCACTTATTAATTTTTTTGCTTTTGATAAAACTTGAGTTAATAATTGTTTTTGTTGTTGAACAATTGAGCTGATCTTTGGCTTTAACTCGTTAAATTCATGAATATCACCTTTAGGGACTGGTCCTGAAATTATTAATGGAGTTCTGGCATCATCAACTAAAACAGAATCTACTTCATCTACTATAGCATAGCTATGAGTTTTTTGAACTAAATCATTTGATGAGTGAGCCATATTGTCTCTCAAATAATCAAAACCAAATTCATTATTTGTTCCATATGTAATATCTGATTTATATGCATTTTTTCTACCCTCAGAATTTGGGCTATAATGATCAATACAGTCGACAGTTAATCCATGAAATTCAAAAATTGGTGCCATCCATGCACTGTCTCTTTTTGCTAAATAATCATTTACTGTAACTAGATGAACACCATTTCCAGTTAATGCATTTAAATATACAGGAAGTGTNGCAACGAGAGTTTTACCTTCTCCTGTTTGCATTTCAGCTATTTTTCCACGGTGTAATGCAATTCCTCCAATTAATTGTACATCATAATGTATCATGTCCCAAGTAACTTCTTTTCCAGCAGCATTCCACTTATTGGTCCATATAGCATTTTTACCTTCAATTGTTACATAATCTTTAATTGAAGATAAATGCATGTCCGATTCAGTGGCTTTTACAGATAATTTAATATTATCTTTAAACCTTTTAGCTGTTTCTTTAACTACTGCAAAAGCTTCTGGAAGAATTTCGTCTAATTTTGATTCAACTTCTTGATTAGATAGTTCAGTTACAGAATCAATTTCTTTATATAACTTTTCTTTATCATCAATATTTTCAGAAAAATTTATTTTTTCTTTTAATTGAGTTGTTTTATCATTAAAAGGTTTTCTTACAGTATGGATAATTTCTTTAAATTCAATTGTTTTTTTTCTTAATGAATCGTTATTTAATTTAGAAATCTCATTATCAAAGCTTAAAATATCTTTAACAATAGATTCAACCTCTTTAAGATCTTTCTTGGATTTATCTCCAACAAAAATATTTAGTAAAGAATTAATTAAGCTCATTAAAAAAATTATTTATAATCAAATTTAAGTAAAAAAAAAGCCTCCTTAGAGACTTTATAAAAGTTTTATCTAACTAATATTCATCTTCATTCCAAAGATAATCTTCATCGGTAGGATAATCTGGCCAGATTTCTAAAATGGACTCATAAACGTCACCTTCTTCTTCTTCAATTTCCTGTAAATTTTCAACAACTTCTAAAGGAGCACCTGTTCTGATAGAAAAATCAATTAATTCATCTTTATTAGCTGGCCAAGGTGCATCACTTAAATATGATGCTAATTCTAATGTCCAATACATAAATCTATATCAATAAATATTTGCAAAAATAAATTTTTAATTGACTCCTACAATATTTTATGTAAAAATTTAAATTTTTTTTTTCTTTCCAAAGTAATATAAGACTATAACTGTAAAGAAAAACAATGAAAATCTAAAAATAAAATCCCCATATTTTACATAAACAGTAACTAAATTTGTTATTCCAGTCTTTGAATTAATTACTCCAGCTTGATTATATCCAATTTTTTCAATAATTTCTCCTTTTTTATTAATTATTGCTGAGGATCCTGTGTTTGCACTTCTTATAATATTTCTTCTTGTTTCGATTGATCTTATTTTAGCATAGCTCAAATGTTGTTTATAACCTTGAGATTCGTTCCACCAGCCATCATTTGTTATAATTGCTAAAACCTGTGCTCCATTTCTAATGTATTCTGTTACGTATTCCCCATAAACTGACTCATAACATATGATTGGGCCTATTTTAACTCCATTATCAAGTTTAAAAACAGATCTATTTGATTGAGTTCCTCTACTAATTACTGTTCCACCCATATTTAACAAAGTATTTCCTAAAAGAGGTTCTAGAATATTTTTATATGGCATATTTTCAACACCAACTACTAATTTTGATTTATGATAAATNTGAGGATTTTGATTTTTTGAAATAAGAAAACTNCTATTATAAACATCAATCCATAAACTATCTTTAATATAATTTGAAGTTTCAGATTTTTTTAAAGAAGAATTATAAATTTTATAGAATTGAATACCAGAAAGAAGCTGAGAGTTTTTTTTATTTAAATAGTCATTCAGAGACAAAAATAATGGACTTTCATGAAATCTATCAATTAAAAAACCTGGACTTTCTGAAAAATATGTTTCTGGAGCAATAATTACATCACTAGACTTTACTGAAGAATCAACTAAGGATTTAAAGTCTTGAAGAATAGAAATATTAGTTTTTCCATATTTTTCTGTATAAGGATCAATATTTGGTTGTAATACAGCAACACTAATATATTCCTTGTCATCTTGTTGAAAACTATAAATTAACAGTGAAATTATTATTGGAATAGAAATTACTAGAATAGAAGAAGAAATTTTAATAATATCTATATTTTTAGTTTTAGTATAACTATTATAAGCTAAAAGAAATAGATAATTTACAATAAGAACCCATAAGGTTCCCCCAAAAGACCCAGTATATTCGTACCATTGTATCCACAAAGTTTTTTCTGAAAAAACATTACCTAAGTTTAACCATGGCCATGAAAAATCCCAATATAAATGAAATTTTTCAAAAACAATCCATGATGAAACCCAATAAATAANACTTAGTTTTTTGNTTAATTTTTTTGATATAATACTATAGCTTAAAAACACTAANGCCATNAATAAACTATTAACAATAATAGCAAAAGACATCCCAAAGAAAGTTGAATAAATTAACCACCAAGTAGTAATGGAATTCCAAATAAAAAACGATAAATATGAATATAAAAATACTTTTAAGCTAGAATCATTTCTTATTAATTTTTCCAAGTAAAGTAAAGGAACAAAACTTATAAAAATTAAAATTGTTAATCCATAAGTTGGCCAAGACAAGCCAAGTAAAATTCCAGATAAAACACTGTAAAAAAGATAATTCTTATTCAAAGAATAAAGGTTTTTTAATTAATATCGAATTTAGAAAAATAAAAAAAATATTTCATCTTAATTTAAGTTTAATTTATATATTTTAAAATCGTAATTTTAAAAAATGAAATTTCTTTGGTTTCTACCCAATACATTTACATTTTTAAATCTTTTTTTTGGATGTGTGGCTATTGTTTTTGGACTCAATGGTCATTTGGAATTGTTAGGTAAATTTGTTTTACTTGGTTTGATCTGTGATTTTTTAGATGGATTTTCTGCTAGAGTATTGAAGATTAAATCTAAAATAGGAGTTCAATTAGATTCTCTTTCAGATCTAGTTACATTTGGATTGACGTCATCAATTGTCATGTTTATTCTTTTATCTAATTCAAACTACATAATTGAAAGTAATTCTAATTCATATATTAAGTTAATTCCTTACATATCTTTTCTAATTACTATTTCATCTTCTTACAGACTAGCTAAATTTAATATAGATAATAATGATTCCCATTTTACTGGCTTACCAACACCAGCTAATGCTCTTATGATTGTTTTCTTACCTTTCATATTTGAAATTAATTTATTTTCAGATTATGTTAAAATTTTGGAAAACTCTTTTTTCCTTATTTTAATTACAATTATTTCTTCATATTTACTTATTTCTAGTTTAAAAATGCCTTCATTTAAATATCAGAGTTTCCTAACAGATTTTAGTCAGAAAAGAAACTGGTTTAAAAGCATATTTATTATATTTTCATTGGGCTTGATAATTGCTTTTAATATAGCTGCTTTTCCAATTATTATTTTAGTATATATAATGATAGGATTATTTAGAATTAAATTCTAGGTTTTTTTTTCTAAATTCAAAATTTTCACCTAGGTATAGTTTTCTTACCATTTTATCCTTTGCAAGATCTTCTGGTATTCCAGATTTGAGTATTTTTCCTTCAAACATTAGGTATGTTCTATCTGTAATTGCTAATGTTTCTTGAACATTATGATCTGTAATTAAAATACCAATATTTTTNTTTTTCAAATGAGAAACAATTTTTTGAATATCCTCTACTGCAATTGGGTCAACTCCNGCAAATGGTTCATCTAATAAAACAAATTTAGGATCNGTNGCNANTGCTCTAGCTATTTCTGTTCTTCTTCTTTCNCCACCTGAAAGCAAATCTCCTCTNTTTTTTCTAATATGTTGTAATCCAAATTCTTCAATTAGNGTATTCATTTTTTTAATTTGNACNTCTTTACTNAGATCAGTTAATTCTAAAACTGCTTTGATATTATCNTCAACNGAAAGTTTTCTAAAAACCGATGGTTCTTGAGCCAAGTANCCTATTCCTTTTTGTGCTCTTAGATACATTGGATATGAAGTTATATTAGANTTTTCAATTGNAATAATTCCACTTTCTGGTTTAATTAATCCAACAATCATNTAAAAACNNGTNGTTTTACCAGCACCATTAGGCCCTAATAGTCCTACAATTTCTCCCTGATTAACNTNAATTGANACATNATCAACTACATNTCTNCCCTTATAAGATTTNAAAATATTTTTTGCNTCTAATTTCATTTAATTACTTAATGCTTTAATATAAAATTATTTTTTTTCTTTNTTTAAAACAAATTTGGAAATATATATACTTATTTGATATAAAATAATTATTGGAATAGCTACAATTATTTGACTTGCAATATCTGGCGGAGTAATAACTGCTGAAAGGACTAAAACAATAACTAAAGCAAATTTTCTATATTTTACCATTATTTCAGGAGTAACTAATCCAATTTTAGTTAGAAAGTAAATTATTATAGGTAATTCAAAAATTAAACCTGAGGCAATTACAGCTGATCTAACTAATCCTACATAACTGTCTAAATCAAAATCATTAAATATTTCACTACTAACTTGGTAAGATCCTAAAAAATTTATTGATAAAGGAGTAACTATATAATATCCAAATAATACTCCAATAAAAAATAAAAGAGATGAAATGAATATAAAACCTCTTGCATTTTTCTTTTCATTTTGGTATAGTCCTGGGCTTATAAAGCTCCAAAATTGATAAATTATATATGGAAATGCAATTATAAAACCTGCAGTAATTGACATCCAAATATGGGCTGAAAACTGTCCTGACATCGTTCTGCTTTGAATTCTAAAGGGCATTTCATTAATGCAAAAACTATCATCTAATCCAATTTTATTAGAAATATTACATAATAAATCGTATGTGAAAAAATCAATATTCTTTGGTCCAAATAAAACTTGATTAAAAATAAAATCTTTTGCAATAAAAGCAACACCTCCACCAATTAGAATTGCAAATACACAACGAATAATATGCCATCTCAAATCTTCAAGATGATCTAGAAAAGACATTTCATCAATATTGGATTTTTTCATTAAGAGATGCCTTCTTTTATAATATTGTGGATATGAATAATTCCAGTGTAATTATTATTGTCCTCAACGATAAGTTGTGTTATTTTATTTTTTTTCATGATTTTAAAAGCCTCAAAAGCTAAAATATCAGAATTTGTTTTTTTTGGAGATTTTGACATTAAATCAACAGCTGTTATTCTATTTAAATTAATATTTTTAGAAAAAAACCTTCTTAAATCACCATCAGTAATAATTCCAATAACTTTTTTATTCTTTAAAACAGCTGTAGCTCCTAGCATTTTTTTTGAAATTTCATCAATAATATTTTTAAAAGTTTCATTATAATTTACCTGTGGTTTAAGGTTTTTAGTTACCAAATCCTTAACTTTTAAGTGTAACTTTTTGCCTAAACTTCCACCNGGATGAAATTTAGCAAAATCACTTTCCTTAAAACCTTTTAATTCAGAAAGACATATTGCTAATGCATCTCCTATTACAAGTTGAGCNGTTGTACTTGTNGTTGGAGCTAAATTNTTAGGACAAGCCTCTTTTTTAACAAAACTATTAAGAAAATAATCGGAATTTTTTGCTAAAAATGAATTTTTATCAGATGTAATTGATATTATTTTAACTCCAAAACTTTTTAAAAAGGGAACTAAATCTTTAATTTCTGATGTGTTTCCACTTTTAGAAATCAATATGATAACATCATTTTTTTGTAGAATACCTAAATCTCCGTGCACAGCTTCAGTCGCATGCATAAAAATAGCAGGTGAACCAGTAGAGTTTAATGTTGCTACTATTTTCATTCCAATTATTGCACTTTTTCCTATTCCACTAACAATAATCCTTCCTTGGATTGAATTTATATATTTAACAGAATTTTTAAAATCCTCATTTATATAATTAGATAATTCCAAGATTGATTTTCCCTGGTTNTCTATGCTTTTTTTTGCAGTTTNTATTATATCAAATTTTNGATTCAAAATAATTTTATTAGTGATCTTTTAATNNTATATTTAATAGACAAAGGTACACAAAATACCTTTTTAGGAAATTAAGTGATGTTGAATTTTCATTTGGAAAAAGAATTAAAAAATCTATTTGGATTTTCTNCTTTTAAAGGAGATCAAAAAATAATAATCCAAACTGTTTTAGAAGGCAAGAGTGNAATGGTGATAATGCCNACTGGATCTGGTAAATCTTTATGCTTTCAATTACCTGCATTATTATCTGAAGGAACAGCATTAGTTGTTTCTCCTTTAATTGCATTAATGAAAAATCAAGTTGATGTTATAAGGGGAATTTCTTCAAATGATTCCATTGCTCATGTTTTGAATTCATCCTTAAATAATAATGAAATTGAGAATGTTAAAAATGATATTTCTAATGGATTAACTAAACTGCTTTATGTTGCTCCAGAATCATTAGCGAAAGCTGATTATATTGAATTTTTAAGTAAATCTAAAATTTCTTTTCTAGCTGTTGATGAAGCCCATTGTATTTCAGAATGGGGACATGATTTTAGACCAGAGTATAGAAATTTAAATTCTATTATTAATAAAATAAAAAAAAACATTCCAATTATTGCATTAACTGCAACAGCAACACCCAAAGTAAAAGAGGATATTATTAAAAATTTAGGAATTAATGATGGAATTCTTTTTAAAGCATCCTTTAATAGACCAAATCTTTTTTATGAGATTAGAAATAAAAACAATAACATTAATAAGGATATAATTTCCTTCATAAGTCAGAGGAAAGGAAAATCTGGTATTATATATTGTTTATCCAGAAAAAGTGTTAATGAATTATCAGAGTTTTTAATAGTTAATGGGTTCAATGCTGCTCCTTATCATGCAGGTTTAGACAAAAAAATTAGGATTAAAAATCAAGATATGTTTTTAATGGAGGAGTGTGATGTTATTGTAGCTACAATTGCTTTTGGAATGGGCATAGACAAACCCGATGTTAGGTATGTAATTCATTATGATATTCCAAAGAGTCTTGAAAGTTATTATCAAGAAACAGGAAGAGCTGGTAGAGATGGTGGAGAAGGATATTGTTTGGCTTTTTATTCTTACAAGGATATTGAAAAGTTAGAGAAATTTATGTCAGGAAAACCAATAGCAGAAAAAGAACAAAGTTATTCACTTTTAGATGAAATGGCAGCTTATTCTGAAACTTCCATGTCTAGAAGAAAATTTTTACTTAATTACTTCGGAGAAGACTATGATGAGATTAATGGCGAGGGGGCGATGATGGATGATAATATGAAAAATCCTAAAACTAAAATAAAAGTTAATGATCAGGTTAATATCATAATAAAACTAATTATTGAAACTAAGCAGCAATACAGGTTAAAGGAATTAGTAGCCTGTTTAGTGGGAATAGAAACAAACTTACTTCGATCACATGGTATTCCACAAAGCAATATTTTTGGAATAGGAAAGGCTAATGATGAAGTTTTTTGGAATTCTTTAATTAGACATTTAATTGTCAATAAAATTATCTATAAAGTTGTAGAATCTTATGGTGTTATTAAATTATATGAAAGTGCACATCAATATTTAAAATCCCCCTTTGATTTTTTTATTACCGAAAATCATAATTACAAAAGCTCAAATAATTTAGAAAATGAATCTAATATATCTAATAAAAGTTTTTTTGATAAAGTTTTATTTTCAATTTTAATTGCCGAAAGAAAAAAAGTTGCAAAATCAAAAGGAATTCCACCTTATGCAATTTTTCAAGAATCTTCAGTTGAAGAAATGGCTATAAAATATCCTATATCAATAGATGAATTAAAAAATATTAATGGAGTTGGTGAAGGAAAAGCAAATAAATTTGGAGAACCTTTTATTATTTTAATTAATGAATATGTTAAAGAAAATGATGTTATAAGACCAAATGATTTAATTGTTAAGAGTACAGGTACTAATTCTGCATTAAAGTTATTCATTATTCAAAGTATTGATAGGAAACTTCAACCAATTGATATTGCAGAATCTAAAGCAATTGAGTTAGCTGAACTTGTTAAGGAACTTGAAACTATAGTGTTTTCAGGAACTAAGTTAAATGTTGATTATATGATTGATGAAATTTTTGATGAAGATCAGCAAGAAGAGTTATATGATTATTTTATTGATTCAGAATCTGATGATATAAATATTGCAATTGATGAATTTGATGGGGAATATGAGGAGTTGGACCTTAAATTATATCGAATTAAATTCATTAATGATNTTTCTAATTAAATTTAATTTCTTTTAAATTTAAATGCTTTAAACTATCTTGCCTATTTAAAAAAATCCTAAATAAACTTTATGAAAGAAGGTGTTTACGCAAAGATTACAACTAGTATTGGTAAGATCTTATTGCTTTTACATTATAAATTAGTTCCAGGAACAGTCGCTAATTTTATTGGATTATCTGAGGGTAAAATTGAAAATACATTTAGGACAAAAAATAAACCATTTTATAATGGTTTAAAATTTCATAGGGTCATTCCTGAATTTATGATTCAAGCTGGTTGTCCTAAAGGAAATGGGGTAGGTGATCCAGGTTATAAATTTGATGATGAATTTCATCCTGATTTAAAACATAATAAACCAGGTATTTTATCTATGGCAAATTCAGGAAAAGCCACAAATGGAAGCCAGTTTTTTATTACCCATGTTCCCACAGAATGGTTAGATAATAAACATACAGTTTTTGGAGAAGTAATAGAAGGTATAGAAATTGTTAACAAAACCAAACAAGATGATCTTATCTCCTCAATTGAAATTTTAAGAATAGGCAATGATGCTAAAGAATGGGATGCTGTTGAAAATTTTAATCAATTTAAAAGTAAAAAAGAAAGAGAATTAGTAGACTTAACTTTAAAAGAAAAAGAGATTATTAATACGATCTCAAAAGGTTTTAAAGTAACAAAATCAGGATTAAAATATAAGATTATTAATAAGAAAAATGGAAAAAAACCCATTTCAGGTGATTTTGTAAAAGTTCATTATGAAGGAAAATTATTAGATGAAACTATATTTGATTCATCTTACAAAAGAAACGAGCCAATTGAATTTAAAGTTGGAATTGGTCAAGTAATTCCAGGCTGGGATGAAGGAATTATGCTACTTAATAAAGGTGAAAAGGCTCGTTTTATAATTCCTTCAAATTTGGCTTATGGAGATAGTGGGGCGGGAGGAGTAATTCCACCTAATGCTACTTTAATATTTGATGTAGAATTGATTTAATTTATCCATTTAATATTACAGCCAATACTTGGTTTTTGATTTACAGTTATTTTTTTTGAAGATAAAATACAATCAAAAACATTTCTAATATCCTTGCCATCTACTGGTAAATTATTCCCTGGTCTTGAATCATCTAATTGTCCTCGATAGACTAATTTTTTTTTGTCATTAAAAACATAAAAATCAGGTGTACATGCTGCATCATATTCTTTAGCCACTTCTTGAGTTTCATCATACAAGTATGGAAAAGGGTAATTTTCTTTTTCTGCCACTATTGCCATTTTTTTAGGGGAATCATCTGGATAATTATTTACATCATTGCTAGAAATTGCAATAAAAGAAATTCCTTTGTCTTTATAATTATTAGCAATTTTTACAATTTCTTTGTTTACATGAATTACAAATGGACAATGATTACAAATAAACATTAGTAGAGTACATTTTTTTCCAAATAAATCATTTGATTTTAGGATTTTTTTGGATTTAGTATCATAAAGTTCAAAGTCAGGAGCATTAAATCCAATAGGAACCATATTTGACGGGGTTCTTGCCATAAATCAAAGTTTTTTTCAAATTTAAAAGGAATTTTCAATAAATTGCCGATTATTATTTAATTATGGAAAAAATTATTTATCTCTTTGAAAATATAAGCTCAGTTCAGCGATCTATAATTTTAGTTGGTGGTATAACTTTCTTTTGGTCTATTGAATCAATAATCCCCTTGTTTAATTTTAATTATAAGAAATTAAAACATGCAATTCCTAATTTATTTTTTACTTTAACTACAATTATTGTAAACTTTTCACTTGCTTTTTTACTTTTAAACTCAGCAGATTGGGTTGTTGCAAATGATTTTGGTATACTAAATTGGTTTGATTCTATTCCTTTACTTTTTCATGTTTTATTTGGGATATTATTTTTAGATTTGATAGGGGCATATTTACCTCATTATATACAACACAAAATTAAATTTCTTTGGAAAATACATTTAGTGCATCATTCTGATCACAATGTAGATACTACTACAGCAAACAGACATCATCCATTTGAAAGTGTTATCCGTTTTGTTTTTACACTGATTGGAGTTATTGTTTTAGGAACATCTATTGGAATAGTTTTTTTATATCAATCAATTTCACTAGTATTATCACAATTTAATCATGCCAATATAAAACTTCCATTATTTTTAGATAAGATTTTAAGTTATATAATAGTTTCACCTAATATGCATAAAGTTCACCACCATTATGTTATGCCTTATACTGATTCAAATTATGGTAATATTTTTTCTATTTGGGATAGACTTTTTGGAACTCACATGAATTTAGAACCATCTAAAATAATATATGGTGTAGACACCTTTTTTGATAAAAAAGAAAATGAAAAGATTAATAGTTTACTTTACAGACCATTTGAAAAATCTAGATCTACTATAAAAAAATAATTTACATTAAATTAGAGAAGAATATAGCATTCATTAATAGTTTATTAGTCCCATACCAAAAAGCTCTGAAATTAGTGTTATCTGTAAAAACTAATACTTTTCCTTTTTTTAAACTAAATGATGCAAATGGTCTTGAGTCCTTTATTGATTTTAAATTTTCTTTAGATATATAACCACTTATCAAAGGATTATCTGTGTATTTTAATGGATTGTTATATCCAACAGAATCATTTTTAATATAAATATTAGTATTTCTAAAAATTGATAGTCTATTGTTATAACCGAAACTAATTGGATGAGATTTATCTAACTCCACATTAAAAATAGCTCCACTTGTTAATTGTGAACCAAAATGATTGTCTTTATCTTTAAATTTCAAATTTTTAGTTGAAGCTTTATTATGATTTAATTCAAGTTTAATGAAGTTTTTTTTAACTAGCCAGCTTATAGAATTTCTATATCCAATTAAATTACCTCCTTTTTCAATCCATTTTTTTAATTTTTCATTTTCCTCATTATTAAAATCATATCTACCATTAACCATAATGATTGTATTATATTTTGAGAGATTATAATTTAAAAAATTAGATTTTTTAATTTTTGTAATAGTTATATTATACCTTGTATCCAATAAATGCCATATTTCTCCAGCATCATAACTAGTAACTCCATTCCCAACAATTAGTGCAATTTTTGGCTTAGAAACTCTAATAAAATCATTGCTTCCAAAATCAATACCTTTTGTATGACTAGAATTATATCCATGAAAATCAATTCCGCTATCTTTACTTAGGGATTCTATTTTTTTATTAATTTCTAAAGGATTTAAATTTTGATTTGAAAGAGAGATTAATAATGTTCCAAAGTCAAAATTTTTCGAACCTATTGAAAACGGCTCTGTACCAACTTTAACTCTTATTCCTGATTTTAGTAATTCATATAATATTTTTGGAGAATAGTAATCATCCCAGGAGAATAAATAAGCATAATTATTTTTATTAAATACATTACCCTTAGGTTTTTTATAAATTAATTTTTCTGTTATTTTTTTAGTTGAGTAGTTTGTATAATCCAAGTTGAAAGAATGTAAAAATGACCAAGCAGAAACATCATAAAAAAGACTGTCATTAAATTTTTTTCGTTTTTCAAACATTGCTTCAATTAATCTAATTTTATTTTGATTCTTAGGAACTAAAATTGAATTTTTAGAAGTGTAAGTCACATTATTTACAACTACATCTTCTGGCAACTTTTTCATTAAAATTTTATGTTTATTTAAAATTTTGTAAAATTCATAAAGTTTTGACTTGTCTTTTTGATCAGTTATTAAATAGTAGTTGTTTTTTTGATTTAATGCTTCTTTTCTTGAATTTTTGAAAAAATTGTATTGATATGATAGGAGAGAATTTTTTATTTGGATGGCGGCTTCTAAAGTTGAAAGTGAAACAATTAATTGATTTTTAATTGTAAAAGGGAAAGATAGTAGTCCATTTACACTTTCTTGTAAATGTCCTCTTGAACTACCTTGTTCGAATAAAATTCCTACACTTCCATTAATATCAGGAAATGTTGAACCTTTGCCATAATAAAAATCATCATAATCTTCTTCACTATAAAATAATGATCCAATTTCGCTAAGTCTTTTTTCGTGAAATTTTCCAATTTCTTCAGTCAAGAGTTGATTTTTCTTAGGAGTTAATGGGTTTACTCTAGAAGGAATACCTGGTTGATAAAAAAAAGTAGAATTAGTGCCCATTTCATGGTGATCAGTTAAAATATTTGGTGACCAATTATGAAAAGTTTCTATTCTAGCTTCAGACTCTGGCAATTGTACAGGAAGCCAATCACGATTCATGTCAAACCAATAGTGATTAGTTCTTCCACCTGGCCAATTTTCATCAAATTCACGATCATTACTATCAGGATTAAGAATTTGGCTTTTATTTGTATTTGCCCAATGAGCAAATCTTTGTAATCCATCAGGGTTCATACAAGGGTCTAATAGTATAACACTTTTATCTAAGGCATTTAATAATTTCTTGTCATTTGATGCAGCAAGATGATATGCATATAACATTGCAGCATTACTTCCGCTAGGTTCATTTCCATGAATTGAATAACCTTGATAAATTACAACAGGGAGTTCATTGAAGTCATAAACATTTTTACTTAATGAATTTAAACTTAGGTGTTTATTTCTTATAGATTCAATATTTTTATGATTTTCTTCTGATGTGATTGTTAGAATAATTAATGGCCTTCCTTCATAGGTTTCCCCTTTCTTTTCTATTGAGATTCTTTCTGATGTATTAGCTAAAGCTAACATATATTGAACCAAACGATCATGACTAATGTGAGAATTGCCAATTTCTTGGTTGCCTAAAGTAAAATCACTGGGTTTAGGAATCTTTTGATTATAAGAATCAGTGTTGCCTAAATAATAAGTTAAGTCAACTTTGTTTTGAGAAAAAGATATTAAACTAAAAAAAAGTATTATAAAGATTAATAATCTCATAAAAAAAATTAAATGTCATCAAAATCTACATCAGTAAAATTTTCTTCTGAAGATGATTTATTTTCTTTAGTTTCTTCCTCTTTTTCAACTCCTTCTTTTTTTTCAACTTCTTCTATATCTTCTTTTTCTTCAACTTTAGATTGATGATCTTCTTTTACATAATCTTTTTGATGTCTTTCACTAATTACTTCTAAACCTTTTTCATCTATTATATATTGAGTCATTTCTTTGACAAGATCGTTAAATCCTTGGAAATCTTCTTTATATAAATATATTTTATGTTTTTTAAAGTAAAAACTACCATCTTCGTTGGTAAATTTTTTACTTTCAGAAATAGTTAGGTAGTAATCTCCGGCTTTTGTAGATCTTACATCAAAAAAATAAGTTCTTCTACCTGCTCTAAGAATTTTTGAGTAAATATCCTCAGCATCATTGTATTTTTTTTCTTCCATTTGTTAATTTTTATTCTTCAAAAATGAAGAAAAAAAATAAACTCACCAAATATCAAAAATTATTTCTTCTTATGATGATTGCTTTACCTTTGCTTTATAATAGTATTTCTTGTTTTTAATTAATTCCTTATGTGAACCAAACTCAACCACTTTTCCATTATTTAAAACAAGAATTTTGTCACATTTTTTAGCAGATGAGATTCTATGCGTAGCTAATATTATGGTTATATCTTTACTGATTCTATTTATGTTTGATAATATTTCTTCCTCAGTTTCAGTATCGACAGCTGAAAGGCTATCATCTAATATAAGTATTTTAGGGTTTTTTATTATGGCTCTGGCTATAGCAAGTCTTTGTTTTTGACCACCTGAAAGATTCACTCCTCGTTCACCCAATAATGTATTAAATTTATCTTTAAAACTGTTTATATCTTTTAATAAGCAGGCATTTTTAGCTGCGTTTTTTACTTCTTTTTTTGAAGCATCGAAGTTTCCAAATTTAATGTTTTTTTCAATTGTATCAGAAAATAAAAAAGTAGATTGAGGTACATATCCAATAGAGTTTCTTAATTCTGTTATATTAATATTTTTTATGTTTTTATCATCAAAAAGAATTTCGCCTTTTGTTGGATCATAAACCCTACAAATAAGCTCTAGTAATGTTGTTTTTCCCGATCCTACATCTCCCATGATAGCTATTGATTCACCTTTATCAATTGAAAAACAAATATCATCGTTAGCTACAATTTTAGTTTCAGAATAAGTGAAACAGACATTTTTAAATTCAATTTTTCCATTTATCTTTTTATTGATTTGAGAATCGTTAGTAATAATAGAATTTATTTTTAAAAATTCATTAATTCTTTTTTGAGAGGCTTCAGCTTGTTGCACTATGGATGTTATCCATCCAACTGTTGCAACTGGCCATGTCAACATATTTACATAAATAATAAATTCAGCTAAAACTCCTAATTCAATTTCATTATTCATATATTGTCTTCCTCCTATAAAAACAACTAAAATATTACTTATACCAATTAATAAAATCATGAGGGGAAAAAACCATGCTTGAATTTTAACTAATGACATATTTTTTTCTTTACTAAAAAAAGCTAGTTTTTCTAATTGATAATTTATGTTTTCCTCAACGGTGTAAGTTTTTATAATTTTTACACCACTAAAAGATTCTTGAGTAAATGTGGTAAGTTTCGATAAAAACTCCTGAACAATTTTACTTTTTAAGTTAATTAATACGCTTATTTTATAAATTATAAATGAAAGGATTGGTAAAGGAATTAAAGTGTACATTGTAAGCTCTGGTGCTACACTAAACATATATGTTATTACTATTACAAAAAGTGTAGAGGTGTTGATAGCATACATAATTGCAGGTCCAATATACATTCGTACTTTACTTACATCTTCACTAATTCTGTTCATTAAATCACCTGTTCTGTTGTTTTTATAAAAGTTAAAATTTAATGACTGGTATTTTTTATAAATTTCATTTTTAATGTCAAATTCTATGAATCTAGAAACATTTATTAGCATTTGTCTCATTACAAAAGTAAATATCCCAGCTATAATAGCTGATCCAACAATAATTAATATATTTTCAAGAAGATTTTTTTTTACCATTTCAACTTCTATTGAAGAATCAATAATATAATTTTCAAGAATAGTTATAGAGTCTCCTATGAGGTTTGGAACAATAAGTGCAAATATTCTAGCAATAATAGTTATAATTATGCCAATTATTATTTTGATTTTGTATTTAAAGAAATACTTGTGTAAATATCTTAATTCTACCATTAATTATTAAAGTCTCAAATATACATCAATGAGTTTTTAAATGTTTCTAAAATTATTCACTTTTTATAAAAATAAATCTATTTTTGTTATCTATTAAAGTTCTTTAAAATGTTAAATAGACGTCAATTACGTATAAAAGCTATGGAGGTTATATATGCTTATGACAAGTCTATTGATAAAAACATCGATTTCCAGTTAAATTATTTTTTGAAATCAAACAAAAAGTTCTATCGTCTATATATTGTTATATTATCAATTTTTAATAAACTTTATATTTCTTGTATTGAAAGAAATACTAAAAACATTAAAAAATTTTTAAAAGATGAAAATGAAATTTTTTACAATAAATTTTCTAATAATTTATTTTTAAAAAAAATTTCTAACGATAAATTATTACTAGAAAAAATGGAATCATTAGAAATTAATTTTTGGGATGAACACCCTGAGTACATTATTTCTATAATTGAAGAGATAGAAAAAAGTAATATTTTTTTATCATACTGTAAAAGTCATGATAATTCATTTGAAAGTGATAAAGATTTTATTATAAAAATATTTAAAAAAATTATTGCTTCGAACGCTAAACTTTATGAATTTTTTGAGGAAGCTGAAATTTCATGGGTCAATGATTTACCATTAATAAATAGTTTGGTTTTAATTGCATTAAAAAAAATTCAGAAGAGATCTCGAAAATCAACGATATTAACAAAAATTTATAAAAATGTAGAAGATTCAGAATTTGGTGTAAATCTAATTCAACAAGCAATATTAAATAAAGAAATGTTAAAGGAAGAAATTGATAAGATTACTTCTAATTGGGATAGTGAAAGAATTGCTCAGATTGATTTGATATTGTTACAATTGTGTTTGACTGAATTCTTATTTTTTGATTCAATTCCCATTAAGGTTTCAATTAATGAATATTTAGAATTAGCTAAAGAATATTCAAGTCCTAAAAGTAATATATTTATTAATGGAATTATGGATACAATTTCTAAACAATTTATACTAGAGGGAAGAATAAAGAAAAACAAAAGAGGTTTACAATAATTTACTATTTTTGAACATAAATATAGAACAAATATGAAATTCATTAAACAAACAATACCAACATATTTAATCGCATTTTTGATTGCATTTTTCTTAACATCTTGTGGATCAGACCCTTCAAAAAAAATAAAGAAAGAAAATATTGAAACTACCAAAGAAAGAATTAATTCAGATTTTGATTATCCAAAAATTGAGTTTGATAAATCTAACCATGATTTTGGTGAAATTATTGATGGTGAAATAGTAGAAACCACTTTTACATTTACAAATTCTGGTAATTCTGATTTAAAAATTTTAAATGCCTCTGGTAGTTGTGGTTGTACAGTACCTGAATATCCTCGAGATAGTCCAATTAAACCAGGTGAATCTGGCTTTATTAAAGTAAAGTTTGATTCATCAAATAAACCAGGTATGCAAAGAAAAACTGTTACACTTGTAACTAATACATCAACAGGTAAAGAGCTTTTGAATATTAAAGCATTTGTTTTACCTAAAAATAATTAAATAGATTAATATGGATAGTTCTTTAATGCCACTAACTTTAATGCTTATTGGTTTCTTTTTTTTAATGATATATCCTCAAATGAGGAGACAAAAGAAAGAAAAAAAGTTTTTGTCTGAACTAAAAGTTGGATCTAGAATAGTTACAAAGAGTGGTCTTCATGGTAAAATTGTTGAGATAACAGATGGAAGTGAGTCGTGTGTAATTCAAACTATGGCAGGCAAAATTAGATATGAAATTTCAGCGATTTCTTTAGAAATGAGCAATAAATTAAATAAAAAGTAGTGGGTATTATTATAAAATTAAATGTATAAGAAACTGTTGAAACCTATTCTTTTCTGTATTGATCCAGAAAGAGTCCATAAGATAACATTTTTCTTAATAAAATTAATTTTTAAATTACCCTTAGTCTCTACTGTAACAGAAAAAATTTTTAAAATTAAAAACCCTATTCTTGAAACGGAAGTTTTTGGAATAAAATTTCCTAATCCAGTTGGATTGGCAGCAGGATTTGATAAAAACGCTAAACTATATAATGAATTTTCAAGTTTTGGATTTGGGTTCATCGAAATCGGCACTGTTACTCCAAATCCTCAGCAGGGTAATCCGAAAAAAAGACTATTTAGATTAGTAATTGATCAGGCAATTATTAATAGCTTAGGTTTTAATAATTTAGGCGTTGAAAAGGTTATAGAAAGATTAAGTTATAACAAAGACATAATCATTGGTGGAAATATTGGGAAAAATAAGATTACAGATTTTAATAATTCAATTCAAGATTATATCATTTGTTTTGAAAAACTGTATCCTTATGTAAATTATTTTGCCATAAATGTAAGTTCCCCTAATACTAAAAAGTTGAGGGATTTACAGCAAAAAGATTTGCTTAAACAACTTTTGGAAGCTTTACAAAAAAAAAATAAATCATATTCTTTTCAAAAACCCATTTTGTTAAAGATTTCCCCTGATCTTTCTGAAGATCAACTCATTGATATTGTTGAAGTAATTAATGAAACTTCATTAGATGGTATTATTGCAACAAACACAACGTTATCAAGAAATAATTTATCATCACCTAGCGATTTAGTAAATCAAAAGGGAGGTCTGAGTGGAAAACCAATTTCTAAAAAATCTACAAATATTATTAAATTTTTACATAAAAAAAGTAATGGATCTATTCCAATCATTGGAGTTGGTGGTATTATGAATCCTGATGATGCAATTGAAAAGATAAAAGCGGGCGCTAGTTTAATTCAACTATATTCAGGTTTTGTTTATAGCGGACCTTCCATTGTTAAAAAAATAAATAATGCTGTAATAGATTATAGATTGAATCAATAGCCTATTTTTTCTATATTTAAACAAAACATATATTTTGGAAAAAATTGATAATTACGTTCCTAGATCCATTGATGATTATGATAGACTTTATAAAGAAAGTGTAACTAATCCTGAATTTTTTTGGGAAAAGATTGCATTGTCTTTTATTTGGAGAAAAAAATGGAATAATGTATTATCATTTGATTTTAATAAACCTGAGTTTACTTGGTTTAACGGAGGAAAACTGAATATTTCGGAAAATTGTTTAGACAGACATTTATTAGATAAACCAAATCAAACTGCAATTTTATTTGAGCCAAATGATCCAAAAGAAAAACATCAAGAAATTTCTTATAGAGAATTACATGAAAGAGTATGCAGGTTTTCTAATGTTCTTAAGAAAAATAATATAAATAAAGGTGATAGAGTTTGTTTATATATGCCAATGGTTCCTGAGCTTGCAATTGCTGTTTTAGCATGTTCTAGAATTGGCGCTGTTCATTCAGTTGTATTTGCTGGTTTTTCTTCAACTGCCTTAGCTGCAAGAATTAGTGATGCTGATTGTAAAATGTTAATTACTGCAGATGGGAGTTTTAGAGGAAATAAAACAATAGATCTTAAAAGTATAGCAGATGAAGCCTTAGTTAGTTGCAAATCTGTTAAAGTCTCTATCATACTTAAGAGAATAAATAGTAATATAAAACTAAATAAGATTGATAAGTGGTGGCATGATGAGATATCTATGGTTTCCAATCAATGTGAA
Organism: Flavobacteriaceae bacterium; assembly: GCA_002702895.1. Taxonomy (GTDB): domain Bacteria; phylum Bacteroidota; class Bacteroidia; order Flavobacteriales; family Flavobacteriaceae; genus MAG-121220-bin8. Next base: position 76,637 of record PACX01000029.1, read on the forward strand.
CCCGTTGGAATTGATTCTGAAGATCCACTTTTTATTTTATATACCTCAGGTTCAACCGGTAAACCAAAAGGTATGGTTCATTCATGTGGTGGATATATGGTTTATTCTGAATATTCATTTAAAAATGTTTTTCAATATAAACGAGGAGATATTTATTGGTGTACAGCTGATATAGGTTGGATTACAGGTCATAGTTATATTGTTTATGGCCCTCTTTTATCTGGAGCTACAACAGTTATGTTTGAAGGAGTCCCTTCATACCCTGATTTTGGACGTTTTTGGGAAATCTGTGAAAAACATAATATCACTCACTTTTATACTGCTCCCACAGCAATTAGAGCCTTAGCAAAACATCCAAAGTCATTTGTTTCTAAATATAATTTGAATTCATTAAAAGTTTTAGGAACTGTTGGAGAGCCTATAAATGAAGAGGCTTGGAATTGGTATAATGAAGTTGTTGGCAAAAAAACTTGTCCAATAGTAGATACATGGTGGCAAACAGAAACTGGGGGAATCATGATTTCATCTATTGCTGGAGTAACTGATCAAAAACCAACCTTTGCTACAAAACCAATGATCGGAATTCAACCTGTACTATTAGATAATAATGGAAAAGAAATTTCAGAAAATGGAAAAGAAGGAGTTTTAGCAATAAAATATCCATGGCCTTCAATAGCACGAACTATTTATGGAGATCACGAAAGATATAAAAATGTATATTTCTCTGCCTATCCAGGTTATTATTTTCCTGGTGATGGAGCATTAACTGATTCTAATGGTAATTATAGAATTACTGGAAGAGTTGACGATGTAGTTATTGTTTCAGGGCATAATTTAGGAACAGCACCTATTGAAGATGCTATTAATTTACATGAAAATGTAGTAGAAAGTGCCTTAGTTGGATTTCCACATGAAATAAAAGGAAATGCTTTATATGCTTTTGTTATTTTAAAAGATGATTCTAAATCCGATAATATAAGTAAGGAAATAAATAAATTGATTTCAAGTACTATTGGACCTATAGCTAAACCAGAAAAAATCCAACTCGTTCCAGGTCTTCCAAAAACTAGAAGTGGAAAGATTATGAGAAGAATATTAAGAAAAATAGCCTGTGGGGAAAAAGATAATTTTGGCGATATTTCTACTTTATTAAATCCTGAAATTGTTAAAGTTATAGTTGATAAAAATTAGTTAAATAAGATAGCCAGAAATTATCTATTCAATAATAACTAAGATTTAAAATAATTAAAATCTTCACCTTCTTTTATTGTTAGTAAAGTTTCATATATTAATTTAATTACATTTTCAACATCATTTTTTTGAACCATTTCAACTGTTGTATGCATATATCTTAGTGGTAAAGAAATAAGAGCAGAAGCAACTCCACCATTACTGTAAGCAAAAGCATCAGTATCGGTACCAGTACTTCTTGAGGATGCGTGTCTTTGAAAAGGAATTTTTCTCTTTTCAGCAGTTTCAATAATTCTTTCTCTTAACTTATTTTGAATAGCAGGTGCGTATGAAATAACTGGACCTGAACCCATAGTGTTATCTCCTTGAGCTTTTTTATTAATCATTGGAGTAGAAGTGTCATGACATACATCCGTAATGATCGCAATATTTGGTTTTATTCTTTCTGTTATCATTTCAGCACCTCTCAGTCCAATTTCTTCTTGAACAGAATTTGTAATATATAATCCAAAAGGAAGTTTTTTCTTGTTTTCATGTAAAAGTCTAGCAACTTCTGCAATCATAAATCCACCTGCTCTGTTATCTATAGCTCTACAAACAAATTTATCTTTATTTAATATGTGAAATTTGTCAGGATAAGTTATTACACATCCAACATGGACTCCCATTTTTTCAACTTCTTTTTTATTTTTAGCCCCAATATCTATAAATATGGTATCCATAGATGGTTGTTCTTCTTTTCCAGGTTTTCTAGTATGAATTGCAGGCCAACCAAATACTCCTTTTATAATCCCTTTTTTAGTATGTATATCTACCCATTTTGATGGAGCTATTTGGTGGTCACTTCCACCATTTCTTATTACATAAATAAGACCATTGTCAGTAATGTAATTTACATACCAAGAAATTTCATCAGAATGTCCTTCAATAACAACTTTGAACTTTGCTTTTGGATTAATAACCCCAACAGCTGATCCATAGGTGTCAGTTATAAACTCGTCTACATAAGGTTTAAGATATTTCATCCAAATTTTTTGTCCTTCCCATTCATATCCAGTAGGAGAAGGATTATTAAGATATTCTTCAAAAAATTTTATTGATTTTTGATTAAGTATTTTTTTTGTAGCCATTAATAATAATTTGAATGTAAAAGTACATAATTACTTAAAAATATTATTGTTTATGTGTAATTTTATAAAATGAAAAAACTTCTTTCATGTTTAATTATTATTAGTTTTTTTAGTTCTTATTCTCAGAAAAAGGAATACAAAGATTTAGATATTCTTATTAAAGTTGAAGGAGATTCTTTACCGACTAAATCGATAAATTTAAATGAGGTTACTATATATCCGTCATTACAATTTTCCAGTTTTGATGATAAGTTAAGATACTATACAGTTAAAAGAAAAACATTAAAAGTTTATCCTTATGCTGTGCTTGCTTCAAAAAGATTACAAGAATTAAACAGAAGGCTTCCCTTAATTAAGACCAGGTCTAAGAAAAAGAAGTATACTAAAATTGTAGAAAAATTTATTGAAAAAGAATTTTCAGAAGAATTAAAAAAATTGACTAGAACAGAGGGGCAGATATTAATTAAGTTAGTTCATAGAGAAACTGGACAAACAGTATATAAGCTTATTAGAAAATTAAGAAATGGATTTAGGGCCTTTTCTTATAATTCATTAGCTAAGCTTTTTAAAATTTCTATTAAAACAGAATATAATCCAAATAATAATGATGAAGATGCAATAATTGAAGATGTTTTAAAAAGAGCTTATGCTGATAAGTCAATAAAATTGTCTTTAAAAGACCAATAATTAAGTAATATTTTTTTGTATATTATATGAGGAAAACAACCATTGTTGACAAATAATCTGTTTTTTTATAATTGAAAGTTTGTGGGATTGAAAAAGCAGTGTATATTTGCACTCGCATTACGAAAGATGTAATCAGATACAGTTCATTGAAAATATTGAGATAGACAGCGTAAAATTATGTTTACATAATTTATTATTAAGTAAAACCATTTTGAGTTCAATTCCAAGTCAAATTTAAGTTGTTAAATTATTTAAAGTTTTACAATGAAGAGTTTGATCCTGGCTCAGGATGAACGCTAGCGGCAGGCCTTATACATGCAAGTCGAACGGTAACATTGGTGCTTGCACCAGATGACGAGTGGCGCACGGGTGCGTAACGCGTATGCAACCTACCTTTTACTAGA
>PACX01000014.1 GCA_002702895.1 Flavobacteriaceae bacterium
TGCAGGCGCTTCTTCAGTTGCAGGTGCTTCTTCAGCAGCAGGTGCTTCTTCAGTTGCAGGCGCTTCTTCAGTTGCAGGTGCTTCTTCAGCAGGTGCTTCTTCAGTTGCAGGCGCTTCTTCAGCAGCAGGTGCTTCTTCAGTTGCAGGTGCTTCTTCAGCAGGTGCTTCTTCAGCTTCTATCAATGCTTGTTCAGCTTTAAGTTTTCTTTTTTCACTTGCTTCTTTTTCTAACTCTAGAGCCTTGTTCTTTTTTTCTGTTGCTTCTTTGCTAAGTTTAGCCTTTTTACCATCAACTTGAGATTGTTTTTCAGAAATCCATAATTGAAATTTTTCTTCAGCTTCCTCTTCAGTCATTGCTCCTTTTTTAACACCATTTAACAAATGATTTTTAAGAAGGACTCCCTTGTATGATAAAATACCTCTAGCTGTATCAGTTGGTTGGGCACCAAACTGAATCCATTTGACACACTCTTCTAAATCAAGATCAATTGTAGCCGGATTTGTGTTTGGATTATATGTCCCTAATTTTTGTAAGTAGCGTCCGTCTCTTTTAGCTCTTGCATCAGCTGCTACTATCCAGTAAAAAGGTTTTCCTTTTTTACCGTGTCTTTGAAGTCTAATTTTTACTGCCATATCAAATTAATTTGTAAGGTCCAAAACCTTTGTTATTAATGAGGTGCAAATTTAATTTTTTTTTCCAAACTAACAAATGAATTTTTTTAAAACTAAATGAGTTAATAACTTAGAAAGATTCTTCTATTTTTTATTAAAAAGATAGCTAAATTTAATTTTATAATTTTTTATGTAATGTTTTTAGTTTTTGATACAGAAACCACTGGTTTACCAAAAAAATGGAGTGCCCCTGTTAGTGATGTTGACAATTGGCCTAGATGTGTTCAATTGGCTTGGCAATTACATGATACAAAAGGAAAATTAATATCAAATAATAGCTATCTAATAGCTCCAAAAAACTTTAATATTCCTTTTGAAGCAGAGAAAATACATGGTATTTCAACAGATTTGGCTTTAAAAATTGGAAAAGATATAAATGAGGTTTTAGAATTGTTTATTTCAGATTATAAAAAATCGGGATTTTTAGTTGGTCATAATGTGAAATTTGACATAAATATTTTAGGATCAGAATTATTTAGGATAGGTCATTCAATAGATATTACAAAAAAAGATGTATTAGACACCTGTAGTGAATTAACTGCTAATGTCTGTAAACTTCCAGGTGGAAGAGGCGGAAAATATAAGTTTCCAACTTTAATAGAAATTTACTCTTTATTATTCAACGATAAATTTAGGGAGGCACATAATGCATCTGCAGATGTGGAAGCAACATCAAGAGTGTTTTTTGAATTGGTAAGAAAAGGTGTTTTTGATCAATCAGTTTTTAAGGGCTATCCTGATTTAATAAATAATTTAATAAATGATGATGACAGTCCGATTCCATTATTAGGATTAAAACATTTAAATCTTAAAAAAGAATCTAAAAAGATTAATAAAAGCTTAAATAAAGAAAATAATATTGAAAATACAAGTGTCGAAGAAATTCCTGAAAAATTAAAATCTATCCCCTTTGTTCATCTGCATAATAATTCTCAATTTTCCGTTTTACAATCAACTTCCAGAGTAATCAACTTAGTTAGAAAAGCAGCTGAATTCAATATGCCTGCAATTGCTATTACTGACAGAGCAAATATGATGGGATGTTTTCATTTCATTAAAGCCATAAAAAATCATAATAGTCAAATTTCAAGTGAAACAAGTTCTAATAAAATAAAACCTATAATAGGCTGTGAATTAAATGTCTGTAATAACCATTTAGACAAAAGTCAAAGGGATAACGGATACCAAATTGTTTTTTTAGCAAAAAATAAAAATGGTTATCAAAATTTATCTAAAATGTGTTCCTTTGGTTATACAGATGGTTTTTATTATGTACCACGAGTTGATAAAGAAATTGTTAAAAAATATAGTGAGGATCTTATTGTATTATCAGGAAATATGTATGGTGAAATAGCATCAAAGATTTTAAATATTGGAGAAAAGCAAGCCGAGGAAGCTCTTTTATGGTGGAAAGAAATTTTCAATGAAGACTTTTATTTAGAAATTATGAGACACGGACAAGAAGATGAAGATCGCGTAAATGTAGTTTTAGAAAAGTTTGCTCATAAACATAATATTCAATTAATTCCTACAAATAATAGTTTTTATTTAAATAAAGAGGATGCCAATGCCCATGACATTTTATTATGTGTTAAAGATGGAGAAAAACAGTCTACTCCAATTGGAAGAGGTAGAGGTTTTAGATATGGATTGCCAAATCAAGAATATTATTTCAAATCTCCAAATGAAATGAAGTTCTTGTTTAAAGATATGCCTAATGTTATAAAAAATATTTTAGATGTTGTAGATAAAATAGATGAATACGATCTAGCAAGGGAAGTACTTCTTCCTAAATTTAATATTCCAGAAGAATTTGATTTTAAAAGTAAATCTAAGGAAGATATTGAAAATGAATACTTAAAATATTTAACATATGAAGGAGCAAAAAAGTTTTATAAAAAAATTTCAAAAAATCTAGATGAAAGAATTTTATTTGAGTTAAATGTAATTAAGAGCTCAGGATATCCAGGATATTTTTTGATTGTTCAAGATTTAATAAAAGCTGCAAGAGAAATGGGAGTTTCAGTTGGGCCTGGAAGAGGGTCTGCAGCTGGCTCAGTAGTTGCTTATTGTTTAGAAATAACAAAAATTGATCCAATAAAATATGATTTGCTTTTTGAAAGATTTTTAAACCCAGACAGGGTTAGTATGCCAGATATTGATATTGATTTTGATGACGAAGGCAGAAATAAAGTTATTGAATACGTGATAGAAAAGTATGGATCCAATCAGGTAGCTCAAATAATAACATATGGAAAAATGGCCGCTAAATCCTCAATTAGGGATACAGCTAGAGTACTTGATTTATCACTTGGAGATGCTGATAGATTAGCAAAATTAATTCCCAATTTAAAATTAAAAGACATTTTTGAAAGAGATGAAAAAAAATTGAGTAATGATTTGAGATCAGAAGAATTTAGTAATATTATGGAGCTAAAATCTTTATCAAATGGAGATGATCTACAAGCTGAAACTATAAATCAGGCAAGAGTTTTAGAAGGAAGCCTCAGAAATGTAGGAACACACGCTTGTGGTATAATAATTACACCAGATGATATTACTAATTTTGTCCCTATTGCTACGGCTAAAGAATCTAATTTATTTGTTACTCAATATGATAATGCAGTAGTTGAAAGCGCAGGTCTTCTAAAAATGGATTTTTTAGGATTAAAGACACTTACTTTAATAAAGGATACTGTAAAATTAATTAGATATAAACATAATATTGAATTAGATATTGACTCAATTCCCTTAAATGACAAAAAAACTTATGAGTTATTTCAAAAAGGGAATACAGTTGGAATATTTCAGTATGAAAGTGCAGGAATGCAGAAATACCTAAGAGATTTAAAACCTACAATTTTTGAAGATTTGATTGCGATGAATGCTTTATATCGTCCAGGTCCACTAGAGTATATACCATCTTTTGTAAACAGAAAAAATGGAAAAGAAGATATTTCATATGACATTCCAGTTATGGAAGAGTTTTTAAGAGAAACCTATGGTATAACTGTGTATCAAGAACAGGTTATGCAACTTTCTCAAAAACTAGCTAATTTCTCAAAAGGTGATGCTGATCTTTTAAGAAAAGCTATGGGTAAGAAAATATTCGAGCTTTTAAATAAGCTCAAACCCAAATTTTTAGATGGAGGAGAGTCTAATGGATATTCAAGAGAAATTCTTGAAAAGATATGGAAAGATTGGGAAGCTTTTGCATCTTATGCATTTAACAAATCACATTCAACATGCTATGCTTTGATTGCATATCAAACAGCATACTTAAAATCACATTATCCAGCAGAATATATGGCAGCAGTATTATCAAATAATATGAATGATATAAAACAGGTTAGTTTTTTTATGGAAGAATGTAAGAGAATGTCAATTAGTGTTTTAGGTCCAGATGTAAATGAGTCCTTTTACAAGTTTACAGTAAATGATAATAATGCAATTAGATTTGGAATGGGAGCTGTCAAAGGTGTTGGTTCTGGAGCTGTTAATTCAATAATCCATGGAAGGCAAGAAAAAAAATATAACTCAATTTTTGATTTAACCAAAAATATTGATTTAAGAGCTGCAAATAAAAAGGCATTTGATAGTTTAGTTTATGCTGGAGGTTTTGACTCATTTAAGGGAGTTCACAGAGCTCAATATTTACATGATAACGGAGATGGGATTACTTTTATAGAAAAAGCACTAAAGTTTGGTTCTAAATTTCAAGAGAATAAAAATTCTGCTCAAGTTAGTTTATTTGAAAATTCCTCTGAGATACAATTAAATGAACCTCAAATTCCTGACTGCACACCATGGTCTACTTTAAGTCAATTAAAACAAGAAAAAGAAGTAGTTGGAATTTATATTTCTGGTCATCCTTTAGACGATTTTAGATTACCAATGGATCATTTTTGTAATGCTTCACTAGATATTTTAAAAAACTTAGATGTTCTAGTTAATAAAGAACTCAGATTTGGAGGAATTGTAGGAGAAGTTGAACATAGAATTTCTAAAAATGGGAAGGGCTGGGCAAGATTTACTTTTGAAGATTATAAAGATTCGTATGATTTCAGAATATTTGGAGAGGAATATTTAAAATTTAAACACTTCTTATCTGAAAATAACTTTTTATTTTTAAGATTATTAGTTAAAGAGGGATGGAAAGATAGAAACACAGGAATAGCAGGTGAACCAAGAATCAACTTTTTATCATTTCAACAACTACAAGATACTCTAAGTAATAATGCTAAAAAATTAACATTACAATTGGATATAAATGATTTAGATGATCAAAAAATAGAAGAATTAAAAAAGATTTTTAATAAACATAAAGGAAAACAAAAGCTGGAAATTTCATTCTTTGAAAATGATAAAAAAATAAAGTTGACTATGCCTAGTGAAAATCATAAAATAGCAATAACTAAAGATTTAATTTCTTCAATTAAAAAAAACAATTTACATTTTAAATTAAATTAATTTTTATTTATAAAATCTGTATTTTTACATAAAATTTTAATTATGGCACTAGAAATTACAGATACTAACTTTGATGATTTAGTTCTAAAATCTACTAAACCTGTTATGGTTGATTTTTGGGCAGAGTGGTGTGGACCATGCAGGATGCTTGGACCAATAATTGAAGAAGTTAGTAAAGATTACGAAGGGAGAGCAGTAGTTGGTAAATTAGATGTTGACTCTAATCAAGAATTTGCAGCTAAATATGGGGTTAGAAATATTCCAACTGTATTAGTTTTTAATAAAGGAGAGCTTATAAATAGACAGGTTGGAGTATCTCCAAAAAATATTTATACAGAAAGTTTAGACGCCTTATTATAAATTAAAATCAGATTTTCCTATTTATTTGTAGAATTAAAAATGCAGTGTATATTTACACTCGCTAATCAAGGTCTGGTAGTTCAGTTGGTTAGAATACCTGCCTGTCACGCAGGGGGTCGCGGGTTCGAGTCCCGTCCAGACCGCAATTAATAAACCCTTGTTTAATCAAGGGTTTTTATTTTTTAAAATCAACTGTTTTTCAATAAGCATCATATCCAAACGGTTTTGTACTTTTAAGAACCTGTTTTTTTTATTATTTAAATAATATCTCTTATGAAAAAATTAATTCACCTAATAACTCTTTTTATATTCATCGTTATAAATGCACAAAAAAAGTCTGTTCCATTTTTTATAAATGGTGAAGCTCAAGTAGTGGAATCATTTAAAGATGAAACTAAGTGGATACGTCATGATCTTTGGGTTGAAACATCTTTTGACTCTGATGATGATGGAAAAATGGATCGAATGCATGTTGACGTTACTAGACCTGCTCAAACAGAAGATGGATTAAAACTTCCAGTAGTTTATGAATCTAGTCCATATTATGCTGGTACTTCAGGACTCGCATCAGGCTTATTTTGGGATGTAAAACATGAGTTAGGTCAGCAGCCTAAACCTAGAAAACATGTAGAGGTAATTAGGAAAGGGAAACGCCCAATCATATCAAATTCGCAAATAAAAACTTGGGTTCCTAGAGGTTTTGTAGTTGTTCACTCATCATCTCCGGGTACAGGCTTATCAGATGGTGCTCCAACTGTTGGAGGAATAAATGAATCGTTGGCTCCAAAGGCTATAATAGATTGGTTAAACGGAAGAGCAAGGGGGTACACATCTAGAGAAGGGACTAATGAAGTAGTTGCCTACTGGTCTACTGGAAAAGTAGGAATGACAGGAACCTCTTATAATGGCACCTTGCCATTAGCAGCAGCTACAACTGGAGTTGAAGGATTAGAAGCTATCATTCCTATTGCACCTAATACATCATATTATCATTATTACAGATCTAATGGTTTAGTTCGATCACCTGGAGGTTATTTGGGTGAAGATATAGATGTTTTATATGATTTTATTAACAGTGGAAAAGAAGAAAATAGGGCTCGAAATAATAGGGTTATAAGAGATACTGAAATGGTTAATGGAATGGATAGAATAACAGGAGACTATAACGATTTTTGGGAGGGTAGAGATTATCTAAATCAAATGAAACCAATGAAAGCAGCATTGTTAATGGCTCATGGATTTAATGATTGGAATGTAATGCCAGAACATAGTTATCGTATTTCTAAAAAAGCAATAGAAATGGGAATTCCCACACAAATATATTATCATCAAGATGGACATGGTGGTCCTCCACCACTAAAAATGATGAATCGATGGTTTACTCGCTACTTATTTGGCATAAAAAATGACGTAGAAAAAGATCCTAAAGCCTGGATAGTTAGAGAATATAATTCCCAACAAAATCCAACCTCCTACCAAGCATATCCGAATTCAGATGCCTCTGTAGTGACTTTATATCTTCATCCTGGAGCGCCAGAATCAGGAGGTTTATTTCTCAAGAAAAACAAAATAAAAACACTAGAAATACTAACAGATGATTATTCTTATGACGGAGCTTCTCTAGCTAAAGCTAAAGCTTCAGAAAATAGACTTTTATATCTTAGTCCTGTTCTTAAAGAAGACATTCATTTGTCGGGATTATCAACTTTAACCATTAAAGTAGCTAGTAGTAAAAAAGCTGCAAATTTATCAGTTTGGCTAGTTTCACTTCCTTGGAATTCTGATAAGAAAGCTAAAATAACTGACAATATAATAACACGAGGTTGGGCAGATATTCAAAATTATAAATCATTGACAGAGAGCACAGATTTAACACCTGGTAAATTTTACACCATGAGTTTTGATTTACAACCCGATGATCAAATTATAAAAAAAGGTCAGCAAATAGGGTTGATGATCTTTTCAAGCGATCCTGAATTTACATTACATCCTAAGCCGGGTACAATGCTAACTTTAGACATTAATGCCACTTATTTAAAGATCCCTGTTGTTGGAGGACGTAAATCTTTTAATAAGGCTACCAAGTAATAAGAAATTATGTTAGTTAAATTTTTTGAAAAATTTCAAATAATTTTGGATAATCTAATAGGCCCTCTAGAATGGATTATGCTTTTTTTAGTTATTGGGGGAGGAATTTATTTGACTATTTATTCAAGAGGGTATCCTTTTCTAAAAATTAAGGATTCTTTCAGGCTTTTATTTAGCAAAGATAATAATGTAGGAATATCTAGGTTTCAAGCCCTTTCTGCGGTTTTAGCAGCTACTGTAGGATTAGGAAATATTTCTGGCGTGGCAATTGCAATTCATATGGGTGGACCGGGTGTCCTAGTATGGATGTGGGTAACTGCAATCATTGGTTCTACAATTAAATTCTATTCGTGTTCATTATCAGTAAATATTAGAACTTATAATAATGATACAATTCTAGGAGGCCCAATGTATTACATGACAAATGGAATTAAAAAATGGGGAAAACCTATGGCTATATGGTTTTCAATTGCTGGGCTTTTCGGAGTTCTACCTGCTTTTACTGCTAATCAATTAACTGAAACTTTTGTAACTGTTATTGATCCTTCAAGTCAGTTTTTAAATATTGGAGATTTTAATTGGAAATTAATTTTTGGGATATTTTTAGCTGTAATTACATCATTTGTAATTTTTGGAGGACTTAATTCAATTGTTAAAGCAAGTTCTAGTTTAGTACCATTAATGGTAGTAATTTATTTAGCAATTGGAATTACAATTTTGATTTTTAATATTGAAAAAATTATTCCAACCTTTTCTTTAATATTTAATGAAGCATTTAATCTGAATGCTATAGCTTCAGGCGGTTTTTGGGGTCTTTTAATTTTAGGAGTAAGAAGAGCTGTTTTCTCTAACGAAAGTGGTGTAGGGAATGCACCTATGTATCATGGTCAGTCTCAAACTAAATTAGGAACTGATGAAGGTTTGGTTGCAATGTTAGGCCCCTTTTTTGACACTATTCTTGTCTGTACAATTACTGGACTTATAGTATTAATAAGCGGAGCTTATATTGGGAATGATTTAAACGGAATTTCATTAACATTGGAAGCCTTTAGAACATTGTTTTTTGGGTTTGGAGATGTATTACTCATGATAATGGTCTTTGTTTTTGGAATTTCAACTCTTTTTACTTATTCATATTATGGAGTAAAGTGTTTTGGATTTTTGACAAAACCCTCATGGGGAAAATATTATAATTATGTATATGTATTAAGCATTATAATTTCAGCTTTAGTCACAGTAGAGATTGTTGTTGGAATTATCGACATATCATTTGCTTTAATGTGTATTCCAAACATGATTGCTCTTTTAATTTTGGCTCCTAACGTTAATAAGGAAATGAAAAAAAGAGGTTGGTTTAAATTTAAGAGATAATTACATATTTTTTCAATCAAAAATTTGCCAATATTTAACTAAATTTATTTAAATAGATAATTTGTTTGATGAAGATAAGTTTTCATAAAGTTTTATTAAAAAAAAGATTTCCACTGGAAATCAGTAGAGGTGTTAATTCAGAAAGCTATAATGTTTTTATTCGAATTGAAGAAAACAAATTAGTTGGTTGGGGTGAATCTGCTCCTGGAAATTCAGAAGGCGCTTCAAATACTGATGAAGTTATTTTACAAATTCAACAATTGGTTGATGTAAATATTCAAAATAAATCAATTTACGAGATTGAGAATATTTCACGTGAAATGAAAATTTCTCCCTGTGCATATGCTGGTTTAGATATTGCGTTATGGGATTTAAAAGCTAAAAAAGCAAAAATGCCTTTACACAAACTCTTGGGTTTGCCTTTACCTAGATCACAGACATCTCTTACAGTTGGAATAATGAGTCCAAATTCTATCAAAGAAAGAATTCCTCTTTTGTTTGAAGGAAGTTCAGCAAAATTTCTAAAAGTAAAGTTGGGATCTAATAATGGTTTAGAAGCTGATAAAGCAATGTATAATCAAGTTCTAGAAAGTATTAAACCTTATGATATTAAACTTAGAGTAGATGCAAATGGAGGATGGTCTACTGAAGAAGCTAAGTATATGATTGATTGGTTATCTAAAAGAAAATGTGATTATGTTGAACAACCTATCGTTGAAGGAAATGAGGAAGATTTAAAGACTTTATACAAAAGTAGATCACTTCCAATATTTGTTGATGAATCTTGTCGTTATTCCAATGATATTATTAAATATTATGAATATGTTGATGGGGTTAATTTAAAATTGATGAAATGTGGAGGAATAACTGAGGGTCTTAGAATTTTATCAACAGCGAAGTCATTTGGATTAGAATCGATGATTGGCTGTATGAGTGAATCTTCTATTTCAATTTCAGCGGGAGCTTCAATTTCTGGACAAATAGATCATATTGATCTTGATTCTCATTATAATTTGAAACCTGACCCAGCTTCTGGAGCTTCAATGATAAATGGAATTACAATGCCTACAATATCTCATGGCCACGGAGCATTTTTAAAAGAAGAACAATATGTTAGATGAATTCAAAAAGGTTGCTATTTATATGGAGGGTCATATTTATACTGATTATGGAAAAATGGGTTTAGGCGTTTTAAGATATTTGAAAAATGATATTGTTGCTGTTATTGATTCACAAAATGATGGTAAAAATACAAAAGAATGCCTCTCAATTGAAAGAAGTGTTCCAATAGTTAAAAACTTAGAATTAGCTATTTCAAAAGGAGCTGAAGTCCTTATTTTAGGAATTGCTCCTTCTGGAGGAAAAATTCCAAAATCATGGCTTTTAATAATTGATAAAGCTATTTCTAAAAACCTTTCAATAATTAATGGTCTACATGATACTTTGTCATCTAAGTATAAGAATAAACTTAAAGATAATCAATGGATATGGGATGTAAGGATACCACAATTTATTCCTAAAATAGCAAGTGGTAAAGCTGCGAAACTAAATAACAAACGGATTTTATGTGTAGGTACTGATATGGCTGTGGGTAAAATGACAACAAGCCTTGAAATTTACAAATGGGCAATTGAGAATAAAATTAAAACTTCGTTTATAGCAACAGGTCAGATTGGGATAACAATAACAGGAAATGGTATTCCTCTTGATGCTTATAAAGTTGATCATGCATGTGGGGCTGTTGAAAATATGGTTTTACAAAAATCAAATGATGATTGGGTTTTTATTGAAGGTCAAGGATCATTATTGAACCCTGGAAGTACAGCTAGTTTACCTTTAATTAGAGGAAGTTGTGCTACACACATGATACTTTGTCATCGTGCTGATTTTTTAACTCTAAGGGATTATAGACATATAAAAATTCCTGATTTAAATAAAGTTATTAAGCTATATGAAGATCTTGCAACTGCTTGTGGAAGTTATCCAAAAGCTAAAATAATAGGGATTTCATTGAATACATCCAAATTAAACTCAAAAGAAGCTAAAAACGCTGTAAATTCTTTGGAAACTTTAACAAATCTTCCTGTCACTGATGTTATTCGTTATGGACCAGAAAAACTAGGTCTAGCAATAAATTAAATTTTAAAATTTCTTTCTGAAATTGTTGGATTTATTTTTTCAGCATCAGGAATTTTTAATTCATTAGGTGATGGACTTATAAAAGAAGTTTTTCTCCCTTCAATATTCAACAGTTCTTTTTCTGAATCTAGAGTTAGTACAGCATATAATGGTTCCTTATAAGGACATGTCTTTGAGACATTAGGAAAAGCTTCTTCAATCTGAGGGGAAAATCGTTTATATTGGAATTTATCCCCTACCCATTTATATGACATACTATTTATTTGGATATAAGGAATTTTATTTATTGATTTTACGTAATCTGTGTGGTGATGTCCACTGAGACATGCAACCACCTTTGAATGATCACTTTTATTTATGGAATTTTCTAAAATATTTCTAATTTCTTTTCTATTCTTAACACCTCCTTTTGCTTCAAGGCTTTGGTGACTAAATACTATTGTAGGCTTCAAAGTTTTTTTTAGATCATCTTTTAACCATAGTTTTTGTTTTGATCCAATATATCTGTTATATCCATTCCATGGTCTAGGATTTTTATCATTACCATCTAATACAATAAAATGAAAATTATTATAATCAAATGAATAATACCTTTTCTCCATTTTCCACCATTTCATAGTTTCTTCCTTTTTATACCCAAAATCTCGCATATCGTGATTGCCTAAAACATGATATTTAGGGCCATTAAATGAATTCCATTTATCAATAAAAGGTTGATTTTGTTCTCTTGGTAAAGAAAAATCTCCTAACTGAATAATAAAATCAGGGCTTCTTTTTTTCATTGCATTAATAAAAAAACTCAATCTTGAAAATCCATCATGAATTATATCTTGATGAACATCAGTAACTATACCAATCTCTACTTTTTTATTTTTTAAATTAAATGATGATAAGGATAAAGGAATTGAAGCAATAACACTCCCCTTTAAAGCTTTAATTACAAAATCTCTTCTTTTCATTTTTAATAATTATTTCAATTTAAATGATGTAACAACAATACCATGGTCAGATGGATAAGGGATTTTTTTGCCATTAATAATTATAGGCTCATTAAAGAAAGCATTATAGGAGTTTGATTTCGTAGATTTTATTGATTTTCCTTTATAAAAGATATAATCAATTCTATGAGAGTCTTTTCTGCCTTTTTTATCCCAGGTCACACCAGGGTGAGTTAATGGATTAGGATTTTCTTTTCTGTAGGAATCTATTAAGCCTAAATCATCCAAAATTTTAGTTGCACGCCAAGGAACTATCAAATTATTATGAATTTTTTTTGTTTTTTTTGTCCAATCTAGATGTGATAGTGAATTCATGTCTCCTCCAAATATCATAGGAATAGAGTCAGTTTCATTAGCAAACTTTTTTAAATATGGTAGAACTTTTTGAATCATTTTGTGTCTAGATTCTGTTTTTTCCCATTTTAATAGTTCTTCTACAGATTTTCCCATTTTTTCTGGTTCATTATCCCAAGGCAAATAATGAAACCAGTTTGAAAAAAAACGAATTGTTTGCCCATTTATAGGAATTTCAATTCCTCCTAAATAAAATGGGAATTTTGTGTCGATTCTCTTTCCAAAAGGATATTTAGAATAAATAGACAAGTTAACTGAAGTATCATTTAAAGGTGTTTCTTCAGAAGCAATTAAGTGAAAATTATATCCTAAATAATCTGCAATAAATGGACCAGATCCATATGTTTCTACCATTAAAATCACATCTGGATTAATTTCCTTAATTATTTTTGCAACATTTTCTGGACCATTTTCAATATCGTTACCACCATGTAAAATATTCCATGCCATTACTTTGAAGCTAGTTTTTTGAGCATTTATTGAAGTGCTTAAAATAATTAGAGCAAAAGAGCAAAAAATTAATCTGGCGTGAAACATATTTATGGCTTTACATATACAAATTAGAAATTTTTAATTAAATCAGGTTGATTTTTTATTTTTTATAAACAATATGCTATATTTGTACCTGTTGTGATACTTATAAACTTTTTGTTTATAAGAGGTTTGTAGAAAACCGATGAAGAGCTTTCCTGAAAATGGAGAGCTTTTTTTGTTTAAATTTTTATTATCCTTATGTTAGTGTAAATGAAAAATAATTTTAAAATTTTAATTTTTCTTTCATTCTTTTTTGTTTTGTTTTCATGTAATAAAGTGAAAGAAATTGAAATGCCTAATATTATATTGATAATGACTGATGATCAAGGCTGGGGACAAACAGGATATTATCATCATCCTATTTTAAAAACACCTAATCTTGATGCAATGGCAGAGAATGGTTTGCGTTTTGATAGGTTTTATGCTGGTGCACCTCAATGTTCACCTACAAGAGCAAGTGTTCTAACAGGCAGAAATAATGATCGAACTGGAGTTTTTTATCATGGTTATCCTTTAAATAAAAACGAAGTAACATTAGCTCAAAAATTGAAAAACATTGGATACTCAACCGGTCATTTTGGAAAATGGCATTTAAATGGAATCAGGGGCCCAGGTATCCCAATTTTTGAAGATGATGAATATAGTCCTGGTGTTTTTGGCTTTGATAAATGGGTAAGTACAACAAATTTTTTTGATATAGATCCAATCATGAGTGATAATGGGAATATTGTTGATTTTAAGGGAAGTTCATCTGAAGTTATAGTTAATGAAGCTTTAAAATTTATTGAAAAAAATGTAAAAGAAATTAAACCTTTTTTTACTGTAATATGGGACGGTTCACCACACAATCCTTTTGTTTCAAGTAAAGATGATAAAACAGGTTTTGAAAATTTAAATAAAGAAAGCAGGGAACATTATGGTGAAATGGTAGCATTTGATAGAAGTGTAGGAATTTTAAGAAATATGATAAGTGAAATGGGAATTTCAGATAATACAATTATTTGGTTTTGTAGTGATAATGGAGGTTTAGCAAAAATTATACCCTCTACGGTTGGGGAATTAAAAGGTAATAAAAATACTATGTGGGAAGGAGGATTGAGAGTACCTGGAATTATTGAATGGCCAAAAATAATTAAGCCAAGAATCACTAAATATCCAGTATCGACTATGGATATATTTCCTACAATTTTAGAAATAGTAGGATTGAAGAATTATGAGGCTTCTAATCATTTAGATGGTGAAAGTATAGTTGATATTTTTGAATCCAATGAAGAAATTAGATTGTCAAAAATTCCTTTTCGTTTTGATAATAGAGGAGCTTTAATTGATAACAATATTAAGCTTGTTGTTAATGATATAAAAAACTTAGATTTTGAGCTATATAATTTGTTAGATGATCCAACCGAATCAAATAATATTTCAAAAATCAATGCTGATTTATTTGAAACAATGAAAGATGAATTTATCAATTGGAATGAGACTGTCAATATTGATATTAAAAAAAAGAAAATAATTGATCCTATTCATTGGCGAGATGATGAAAAATATTTTCCTTTTTTAGAGGAATGGGCTAAAAGAAGAGAATATTCAGGATATATTAAAAGAGAACCTTTTTCAGTACTATTTGACAGTAAATGATTGTTCTCAATAAATATGGTTTATATGTGGGAAAGAATTAAAAAAACTGGGATTTTTGTTTCCGTTGGCGCTATTCTTTTTTTTATTTTAAAAATCATTCTTAAAAATGGATATTTAGTAAGCACTATCTATAGGTGGTTTGATTAAGGTAGTTACTTAATAAGTTAAAAGAATTAATTATAACTTTATATAAATGAAAGAATCTCAAATATCAATTGGAGCAGGAATAGGTTTACTTATTGGAATTATAATTGGTAGTGCTTCTAATAATGTTGGCTTATGGATTGCATTAGGTTTATGTTTTGGTGCAGGTATTGGAACTGTACTAGAAAAAAAGAAAAAATGAAAAAACTCTTTCTACTCTACCTTATAACTTTTTTATTAATTGGATGTTCAAATAAAATTGAAAATTTAGAAGTATTTAAATTATTGCCCTCTGTTCAAGAGCTAAAATTTAACAATGATTTTTCAAATCTAAACTTCGAGAATATAAAATTTGCTTATTCTACTGACAATTCTGATCTTCCAATCCGATTTGATTTTACTAATCATGTTGAAAACAATAAACAAAGTGAATCTACCATAGAATACTCTATCGATTCTAGCTTAAATTTAAATCAAGAAGGATATACATTGAATATTTTAAAAAATAAAATATACATTGTAGCAAAAGATAAAGTGGGATTATTTTATGCATTTATAACTTTAGACCAATTGATCGAAGACAGTAAAGATCAAAATATTAACCTTCCCATTGTTAGTATTAAAGACTATCCTTTACTTAAATTTCGTCCTATTCATATTGATGTAAAACATCATATGGAAAAAAAATCCTATTATTTCAATTTAATAGATCATTTAGCTAAGCAAAAAATTAATGGAATTATTGTAGAATTTGAAGATAAATTAAAATATGAGTTAAGGCCTGAAGTTGGTGCGCCAGATGCTCTTTCCATTGAATGGTGGATTGAACTAAGTGAATATGCGAATCAGAGAAATATTATAATCAATCCCCTAGTGCAAGGTTTAGGTCATGCCTCTTTTATTTTAAAACATGAAAAAAACAAATATTTAAGGGATGATCCTAGTAGTGATTGGGCATTTAATCCATTAAATTCTGAAACTTATGATCTTCAATTTGATCTATATTTAGATGCAATAAAAGCTACACCTTTCGGAAAATATTTACATGTTGGCGGAGATGAAGTTCATCTATTGAAAAGAGAAGGAAAAAGTGAACTAGAACTNAATTTAATTTGGTTAAATAAAGTTTGTCAATTTGCAGAAAAACATAATAGAATTCCAATTTTTTGGGATGACATGCCATTAAAACATGCAGGTGTTTATAGGCCTATGTTTAATAGTGAGATTAGTAAAGAAAAAGTAGATNAAATATGGGATAAGAATGAAGATAACTTAATGCAGTTCATAGAGAAGTTCCCTAAAAATGCAATTTATATGAGATGGAACTATCAAAAATCTGACACGTATGGGAATCAAAAGGCTATGGATTGGTATACAAATAATAACCTAAAAGTAATGGGAGCCACAGCAGGACAAACTAGATGGACACTAATGCCTCAAAACCAGAGTAATATTCCTCAAATTAGTGCATTTGCTATTAGTTCAATTGAAAAAAACTTAGAAGGTTTGCTNTTAACTCTTTGGGATGATGATTCCCCCCATTTTGAATTATATAAANGNGGAATTGCTGCTTTTTCCCAATATACCTGGTCTGGNAAAAAGAAATCTATTGATGACTTNAAAGAAATTTATAGACATAGGATATATGGTTCAGAATTTTCAAATATTAAATATGCATTTATAGACAAGCTTGAAAAACCCGTTAGTTTATGGCTTAATATGCTATTAAAAGATAAAGTAAGAAGAGCAGCAATATCAAAGGAAGAAAATCCTTTAGAAACATTTATCATTGATTTGCCAGATTTAGAAAATAAGGGAGTTTGGTCTAAAAAATATTTTAATAAAATCGAAAATGCAAAAGCGTCACTTTTAATTAGTAAAGAAATAAAAGAAACTATTGATCATCTAATAAAAAATAATACCAAAAATAAATTCACTCTAGAAGTTTATAATCAAGTTAATGAATTGGTGAAATTTTCTTCAAATATTATAATAGCATTAGAAAAATTAGATCTTACAAAGGAAATAGATGATCAAAAAATAGTATTGAATGATATTAGAAATATTGAAGGTAAATTTAATACTTTAAGAAAAAATTTTCAAGAAGTATATTCTAAAACTAGAATTTTAGAAAAACCTAATAGTTATATTTTAGATCAGGATCATCATAATCATCCTGCTAACCAAAGTAAAAATTTTGATTGGCAGTTTTTTTCTGAAATATTTATTTTAGAGAAAATAAAAAATAATTATAGAAATGAANTGTAACAATATTATATGAAAAATTATAACAGAAGAAAGTTTATAAAAACCACTGNAATTTCAGCTGCAGCATTAACTGCTNCTTCAACTTTATCAAATTGTGATAATTCAGCNTTANTTCCTAGTTCAAAAGGAATATATATGGGAGATTTCTCTGCTCCGAAATTAAAAACTATAAGAGTAGCATTCATTGGAGTTGGAGCAAGAGGGAGTGGGCATTTGAAATCAATTTCAAAGCTAGAGGGAGTAGATGTTGTTGCAATAAGTGATTTGTTTGAAGATAATGTATCAAGGAGTTCTAAACTAGCAGAAGAAATAGGTAACAGAGAAAGGCATAAAAATATTGCTCAATATTGGGGAGAAGATGATAAATGGAAATTAATGCTTCAAGATGTTAAACCAGATGCAGTATTTATTTCTACAAATTGGAATAATCATGCTCCAATGGCTATTTATTCAATGGAAAATGGAGCTCATGCTTTTGTTGAAGTTCCTATTGCTGTATCAATGAAAGATATGTGGAAAATAGTAAATACATCTGAAGAAACACAAAAACATTGTATGATGATGGAGAATGTTAATTATGGAAGAGATGAATTAATGTATTTAAATATGTGTAGAAAGGGGGTTATAGGAGAATTATTGCATTCTGAAGCTGCATATATTCATGAATTAAGGTTTCAAATGAATCAAGAAGATAGGGGAACGGGATCTTGGAGAACTCACCATTATGCTAATGGAAAAGGAAATCTATATCCTACTCATGGTCTTGGTCCAGTAGCTCAATACATGAATTTGGGAAGANAAGAAGACACATTTAAAAGTATAATTTCATATTCNACTCCAGCATTAGGCAGGAAATTNTATTCTGAAAAAAACTATTCTTTAGATCATAAATGGAATCAATTAGATTATCAAAATGGAGATTTAAATACTTCTATCATAAAAACAAATAAAGGAAGAACTGTAATGGTTCAATGGGACGAAACAAGTCCACGACCATATACTAGACATAATCTAATTCAGGGTACTAAAGGGACTTTAGCTGGTTTCCCTACAAGGGTAGCTTTAGAAGGTGGATTTCAAGATATTGCCAAAGATCACCATTCTTGGATTCAGGGTGATAAGCTAGAAAAATTGTATGAGAAGTACGATCATCCACTTTATAAAAGATTAAATCAAAAGACAAAAAATAGTGGTCATGGAGGAATGGATGGTATAATGAGATATAGAATTGTTGAATGTTTAAGAAATGGTCTTCCTTTAGATCAAAATGTTTATGAGGGATGTTTTTGGAGCGCTGTTACTCCTTTAAGCGGAAAATCAATTTTAGAAGGAGGAATGCCTCAAAAATTCCCTGATTTTACAAGAGGAAGATGGGAGAAAACTAACCCACTTGAAATAATAACTTGACTTTAAAATTTTTGATATGAAAAAGGCAATAATTAATATTTTTGGAATTCTGTGTTTAACATTTTTTTTTATTTCATGTAATAATGAAAGTGAATGGATTTATCTATTTGATGGCGAAACTACCGATGGTTGGCGTGGATATAATTCTGAAATTATGCCACCAGGCTGGACTGCTAAAGATGGAATGTTAATGTTTGACACTGAACTAGAACTAGAACAAAATTATAAGGGCGGGAGAGATATTATTTATGGAAAAGAAGAGTTTGAAAATTTTGAATTGTATTTAGAGTGGAAAATACCTGTTGGTGGAAATAGTGGTATTTTTTATCACATTAAGGAGGGGTATGGAGGTCCTCCTGAAATTTCTCCAGAATATCAATTAATTGATGATTTAAATTATGCTCAAATACATGATTTAAAATCTTATAATGAACAATTTGGATCAATGGAACCTGAAAAACTACAGGATTGGCAAAAGACTGCCGCAGATTATGCGATGCATATAGCAGATGAAACAAAAAAAATATTAAATCCTCCAGGAGAATGGAATTCTTCAAAGATTGTATTTACTCCCGATAAGGCAGAACATTGGCTTAANGGGAAAGTAGTTGTTTCTTTTGTCCCTTGGTCTNAGGATTGGTATATAAAAAGAAATTCAGGTAAATGGAATAATGCTCCAGATTATGGAAAATTTAGAAATGGCTACATTGGATTTCAAGATCACGGAAGTTCTCTTTGGTTTAGAAATATAAAAATCAGAAAACTGTAAATAAAATGAAAAATATTTTATTTATAATATTTTTAATCTCGTTAAATATTAATTCACAATGGAAAGCAGCTGGAGACAATATTAAAACAGAATGGGGAGAAAACATTGACCCAAATAATGTTTTACAAAAATATCCAAGACCAATTTTAGTTAGAAAAGATTGGAAAAATTTAAATGGATTGTGGAATTACACAGTTACCAAAAAGGGAGCAAACAAACCAAAAAATTATAGTGAACAAATTTTGGTTCCATTTCCAATTGAATCAAGTCTTTCTGGAGTACAAAAAAGAATTTCAAAGGAAGAAGAGTTGTGGTATTACAAAATTTTTCAAGTTCCAAGGGAGTGGAAAAGAAAAGAAATTATACTTCATTTTGGTGCTGTTGATTGGGAATCTGAACTATGGATAAACGATAAAAAAGTAGGTATTCACAGGGGAGGATATGACCCGTTTTCTTTTAATATAACTCCCTATTTAATAAAAAGGAAAAATCAAAAAATAGAACTTAGAGTTTGGGACCCTACAGATGAGGGGTTTCAGCCAACAGGAAAACAAGTTAAAAATCCAAGAGGAATTTGGTATACTCCTGTTTCTGGAATCTGGCAAACAGTGTGGATTGAGCCAGTTAACTCTAAACATATTAGTAACCTGTATACAACAACAAATATTGATATTCCAAGTGTAACAGTTAAAACATTTACATCTTATAATTCTAAAAAAGATTATTTAGAGTTAACCATTAAGGAAAGTGACAAGACTATTTATAAAAGTAAGCAAGAACTTGATTCAGAAATTAAAATTTCTATTAATGAACCTAAATTATGGACGCCAGAAACCCCATTTTTATATGATTTAGAAATTAATCTAATTTCTAAAGGGAAAATAATTGATGAAGTAAAAACTTATTTTGGAATGCGTAAAATTTCTATAAAAAAAGATATAAATGGGACAAGAAGACTTCATTTAAATAATAAACAATATTTTCAGTTTGGCACATTAGATCAGGGCTGGTGGCCTGATGGTTTATATACAGCTCCTAGTGATGATGCATTAAAATTTGATATCATTAAAACTAAGGAATTTGGATTTAATATGATAAGAAAACATGTTAAGGTAGAGCCAGCAAGATGGTATTATCATGCAGATAAAATTGGGATGTTAGTATGGCAGGACATGCCTAATCCTGGAAAAACTAATCCTCCTAAATGGATGAGAAATAAATTTTTTGATGGTAAAGAATATATTCCTCCACCACAAGTGAAAAAAAATTTTATGAATGAATGGAAGGAAATTATAGACTTTCTTTATTCAAATCCATCAATAGTTTGCTGGGTTCCATTTAATGAAGGTTGGGGACAATTTAACACAATTGAGATAACAAATTGGACAAAAAAATATGATCCATTTAGGTTGGTAAATCCAGCAAGTGGAGGAAATCACTACAATATAGGAGACATAACAGATGTTCATAATTATCCTGACCCAAAAATGAAATTTTATGATCCAGCAAGGTCAAATGTTCTTGGTGAATATGGCGGAATTGGATTAGCAATAGAAGGTCATCTTTGGCAAAAAAATAAGAATTGGGGATATGTCAAATATAAGAGTTCAGAAAAAGCAACAGATGAGTATGTAAATTTTGCTAATCAATTACATGATATGGTTTTAAAAGGATTTTCTGGTGCAATATATACTCAAATAACAGATGTTGAAGGCGAAGTAAATGGTTTAATTACATATGATAGAAAAATATTAAAATTAGATTTAAAAAAAGTAAGAGAAATTAATAAAAAAGTAATTGATGAATTACCGGCTAAATTTATTAGAATTCCTCCTAATTTGTAACAAGTTTTTANATTCAAACTAGTTTTGTTGTTAACTCNAATAATTTAGTTTATCTTTTAATTTAGTATTTTAATTAACTTTAGTAATAGACTATCTTTATAATGAAAAGAACTAATAGAAGAAACTTTTTAAAAACAACGGCAACTTTGGCTTCATTACCACTAATACCTTCAAATATTTGGTCAAGCACAAAAAAAATGAGACTTAGAACAGCTCATATTGGAGTTGGTGGAATGGGTTTAGCTGACTTAAAAGATATTTCATCTCATAAAGATGTTGATGTAGTGGCTTTATGTGATGTTGATTCAAATGCTTTAGTTTCGGCTAGCAAATTACATCCAATGGCAAAAACTTACAAGGATTATAGGGTTATGATGAAAGAAATGAAAGACAAATTTGATGCCGTTATTATTTCTACCCCTGATCATACACATGCTCCAGCCTCACTGATGGCTATGGAAATTAATAAAGCTGTTTATTGTCAAAAGCCATTAACTCANCATGTTTCTGAAGCTAGAGCTTTGAGAAAAATGGCAAAAGAAAAAAATCTCATAACACAAATGGGAATTCAAGTTCATTCTTTTTATGATTATAAACTTGCAACACTATTAATACAATCTGGTATTATTGGNAAAGTTAGTAAAGTAAGAGCATGGTCTCCTAAGAATTGGGGATTTGATGGATCTAAACCTGATGGTTTTGATCCAATTCCAGAAAATCTTGATTGGAACTTATGGTTAGGAACTGCAAAAAAAAGACCTTTCAAGGAAAAGGTTTATCATCCAGGTAATTGGAGAAAAATATTAGATTTTGGATGTGGAACTTTGGGAGATATGGGAGTACACATNTTTGACACCCCTTATAATGCTCTTGAATTAGATGTTCCAATAACAATTAAAAATAATTGTAGAAGACCCAATGGATTTGGATTTCCTGAAAAAAATTCTGTAACATATGAATTTCCAGGAACTAAATATACAACTGAATCTTTTAAATGGATATGGAATGATGGCGCAGGGTCACCTAAAAAACATAAGGACTTAAAGTTGCCAAATAATGAAAAACTTCCATTACAAGGCGCTATGTTTATTGGTGAAAAAGGAAGACTTCTCCTACCACATTTTATGGAATTACCTAGACTGATAGTTAATGGGAAATATAAAAAANTAGATCTTTCTAATTTGGAGAGTTCAGGAAAAATAACTAAAAAACCTGTAAGAGATTATCAAGGTGAATCCTATCTTCATTACCATCAATTTGTTGATGCATGTTTAGGTAGAGATGTATGTACCGCTCCATTTTCCTATTCAGCAAGATTGACTGAAACAATATTATTAGGGGTTATTGCTGGGAGGTTTCCAGGGAAAACACTTAATTGGGATAATAAGAAAGCTAGATTTAAAGAAGAAAAGGCTAATGAATTTCTTGATTCTCCNTATAGAGATTTTTGAATTATAAACTAAATTATGGGNTTTATTAATTTAATATCATGAAAAGGATTATTAATTTACTATTAGCTATCCCTTTTTTTGCATGTGCTCAAAATAATTTATTCAAACCATATAATCAGAAAATAATTGAAAAAAACTATGGGCTTGAAATGATCCCAATTCCAGAGGGAGAATTTCAAATGGGAAGTCCTTACAGTGAAAAAAATAGAATGGCAGACGAAGGGCCAATTCATAAAGTAAAAATTGAAGCTTTTTGGATTGCTAAATATGAAACTACCTGGGATTTATATCATCTTTTCATGGAAAGAAAAATTGATAAAAACCAACCAAAATTTGATTCTAAAAATGAAGTAAATATTGATGTAGATGGGGTTTCTGGCGCTACAACTCCTTATGTAGAAATGAGTTTTGGAATGGGTATTGATGGTTATCCAGCTATATCAATGACTCAACTTGCAGCAAAAAAGTTCTGTAAATGGTTATCATCAATGACAGGAAATTTCTATAGATTACCAACTGAAGCTGAATGGGAATATGCATGCAGGGCAGGAACTAGGACAGCATATTCATTTGGAAATGACCCAAATCTACTTGATGATTATGCTTGGTATAAAAATAACAGTAATGAATCTTATCATAAAGTTGGAAACAAAAAACCAAATCCGTGGGGATTACATGATATGCATGGAAATGTTTCAGAGTGGACATTAGATCAACATAATGTGAGATCCTACCAGAAATATTCTAATACAATTGCTGTAAATCCGTATGAAAAACCTTCAAAGCTATATCCTCGTGTCGTTAGAGGAGGCTCTTGGATGAATTCAAATTTTAAATTAAGAAGTGCATCAAGACAAGCATCTTCAAAGCAATGGAAAAAACAGGATCCTCAAATACCAAGGAGTATTTGGTGGCATACGGATGCTCAGTTTGTAGGATTTCGAATTATAAGACCACTGAAAGCACCTAAAACAGAAGATCAATTAGCATTTTGGGAATAATTTAAATTAAATAATTATGAAAAGAAGAAAATTTATACTTAACTCATCAATTGCATCAACTGCTTTATTTGCAATTAATTCAATATATCCAAATACAAAGTTAAATAATAAATATAAATTTAATTTAAAATATGCTCCACATTTAGGGATGTTTAAACATCATGCTGGAAGTGATCCAATAGATCAATTACGTTTTATGGTAGAACAGGGTTTTACTGCTTTTGAGGATAATAATATGAAAAAAAGAGATATTGAAACTCAAAAAAAAATGGCTTCTTTTATGCTTAATAATAATATACAAATGGGAGTTTTTGTTGCTCATACCATTTATTGGAAAGAGCCAAATCTAGCTAGTGGGAAAAAAGATAAAAGAGCAGAGTTTTTAAAAGAAATCAAAGACTCTATTGAAGTTGCTAAAAGAGTAAATGCAAAATGGATTACAGTAGTGCCTGGTCATTTAGATTTAAGATTAAATATTGGTTATCAAACGGCTAATGTTGTAGAGNCATTAAAGTTAGCTAGTGAAATTTTAGAACCATATGGAATTTCTATGGTTTTAGAGCCACTTAATTTTAGAAACCACCCAGGTTTGTTTCTTTCTAAAAGTCCTCAAGCTTATGAAATCTGTAAAGCTGTTAATTCCCCATCGTGTAAAATATTATTTGATATTTACCATCAGCAAATTGAGGAAGGGAATTTAATTCCAAATATTGAAGCTTGCTGGGATGAAATTGCTTACTTTCAAATTGGAGATAATCCAGGAAGAAATGAGCCAACATCAGGTGAAATTAATTATAGGAATATTTTTAAGTATATTCACAGTAAAGGATATAATGGTATTTTAGGGATGGAACATGGAAATTCTAAACCTAAAAGAGAAGGAGAAAAAGCGGTTATAGAAGCATATAAATCAGTAGATAATTTTATAATTTAATAGCATGAAACAAAAAAATTTAAACAGACGATCCTTTGTTAAAAAAGCATCTATCACTACGGGAGCTTTATTAACAGCTCCATTTTCTTTGGAAGCAATGGCAAACAATTCAAATAGCAAAAAACTTAAACTTGCTGTGGTTGGCTGTGGAGGAAGAGGAACTGGAGCAGCAGTTCAAGCATTACGAGCAGATAAAGATGTTGAACTAGTAGCAATGGCAGATGCTTTTGGAGATAGAGTTGAAAATAGTTTGAAATATATTTCTGAGGAATTAGACGGAGAAATTAAAGTCAATGTAAAACAAAAAAATAGATTTACAGGATTTAATGCTTATAAAAAAGCTATAGATTTAGCTGATGTTGTAATTCTAGCAACTCCACCAGGTTTTAGACCTCAACATTTTGAATATGCAGTAAATAATGATAAACATGTTTTTATGGAGAAGCCTTTAGCAACTGATTCTCATGGAGTTAGAAGGGTTTTAAAAGCTGCAAAAATATCTGAGAAAAAAAAGTTGAATGTAGTTGTTGGCCTTCAAAGAAGATATGAAAAGAAATATTTAGCTCTCTATGACAGAATAAAAAAAGGCGATGTTGGTAAAATTGTTTCAGGACAAGTATATTGGAATGGTGCAGGAGTATGGGTCAGAAAAAGAGAAACAGATCAGACTGAAATGGAATATCAAATGAGAAATTGGTATTATTTTAATTGGATATGTGGTGATCATATTGTTGAACAACATATTCATAATATTGATGTCGCTAACTGGTTTATTGGTGAATATCCAAAATCTGCTAGTGGAATGGGTGGAAGAGAAGTAAGAAAAGGAATTGATCATGGTCAAATTTTTGATCATCATTATGTAGAATTTAATTATCCCGGAGGAGCTGTTATTTCAAGTCAATGTAGACATCAACCTGGAACTAATAGAAATGTTAGTGAAGTTTTTCAAGGTACCAAATCAAGTATTTATACTAAACCAAAAAGTAAAATCGTTGATTACNATGGAAATAATTTATTAACATATGATTCCAAAGGAGATAAAAGTCCATACCAAATTGAACATGATGAGTTATTCAAATCTATTAGAAATGGGAGCATAATTAATAATGCAGAGTATGGCGCTAAAACCACTCTCACAGCTATTATGGGAAGAATGGCTACTTACACAGGTAAAGAAATAACTTGGGAACAAGCATTAAATTCAAATGATATTCTAGTTCCTGATGATCTTGATTGGGATTCAACCCCTCCTGTAATACCAAATAAAAACGGAAAATATCCTNTTCCAGTTCCAGGAATTACTAAAATCAGTTAATTATGAAGAAATCCTTTTTATTAATATTTTTTGTTTTAATAACTAGTTGCAAAAAAGAAGAAAACACCAATGATATTAGTGTACCTGATTGGAAAACAAAACAATTTAGTATTAATCATGATGGACTTGCGCGGACATATATTTTACACAAGCCTGATAATTTTGCAGAAAACTCTCCCTTAGTATTTGTATTACATGGATTCACCAGTTCAGCAACTACTATTATGACTTATTCTCAAATGAATCAAATTGCAGATGAAAATGGCTTTATGGTTTGTTATCCTCAAGGAACTGCTTTGCCAAGTGGGGAAACCCATTGGAATGCAAATCTTGAAATGAGTTCAATTGATGATATTGGTTTTTTACATCAACTGGCAAATAAACTTCAAGAGTCATATAAAATAAATCCAAAAAACACATTTGTTAGTGGAATGTCAAATGGAGGTTTTATGAGCTATACTTTAGCTTGTAAAAAATCAAATGTTTTTAAAGCTATTGCATCAATTACAGGTACTATGAGTGGTAATGATTGGTTAACATGTAATCCCTCAAATAAAATTCCAATAATGCAAATATCAGGAACTGATGATGAAGTTGTTCCATGGGATGGAACTATGTCAACTGCTTATGGTTGGGGAGGTGCTCCTCACATTATTAAGGTTATGGATTATTGGGCAAATTTAAATGGTTGTGATTCTGTAGAAAAAATAGATTTTGCTGATATAGATACTACTGATAATTCAACTGTTTCTTTAACTAAACAAAAGGGGAGTCAATATAATAATGAAGTTTGGCTTTACACCGTTACTGGTGGTGGTCATGATTGGCCTGGTTCGTTTGGAAACAAAGATATTAGTGCTAGTAAAGAAATTTGGAAATTCTTTAAACAACACCTAAAATAAATTTAGATTAGCAGATTTTTATTAACCTCCCCATGTACATCAGTGAGTCTAAATCTTCTTCCTTGATGTTTATATATCATCTTTGTATGATCAATTCCAAATTGATGTAGGATAGTTGCTTGTAAATCGTGAACATGAACGGGATCTTTAACAATATTATAACCTAAGTCATCAGTTTCCCCATAACTAAACCCTGGTTTTACTCCTGCGCCAGCCATAAAAATGGTAAAAGATCTTGGATGATGATCTCTTCCATAAACCATTTCACTTAATTTTCCTTGACAATAATTTGTTCTTCCAAATTCTCCTCCCCAAACCACTAAAGTATCTTCTAATAAGCCTCTTTGTTTTAAATCCATAATTAATGCTGCAGTAGGTTGATCAACATCATTTGACTGACCTTTTATTTGAGTAGGAAGATTTTCATGTTGATCCCATCCCATATGATATAATTGTACAAACCTTACATCTTTTTCAATTAATCTTCTAGCTTGTATGCAATTAGCTGCATAGGTTCCAGGCTTTTGTGCATTTGGACCATACATTTGAAGAATGTGATCAGGCTCATTTGATATATCCATGGTTTCGGGTACAGAAGTTTGCATCCTATATGCCATTTCATATTGGGCAATTCTACTACTTATTTCAGGATCTCCAAATGTAGATTCTTGTTCTTCATTTAATTCTGCTAAATAATCTAACATTTTCCTTCTTTCTTTTGGAGAAACACCATCGGGATTTTTTAGATACAAAACAGGATCTTTTGCTGATCTAAATTGAACTCCCTGGTGAAGGGAACTTAAAAAACCATTTCCCCATAACCTTGAATATAAGGGCTGTCCTTTTGGTCTTCCAGTTCCATTTGATAATAAAACAACAAAGGATGGAAGATTATTATTTAAACTTCCTAATCCATAACTCATCCACGATCCCATACTTGGTCTTCCTGGTTGTTGAGATCCAGTTTGAAAAAAAGTAATCGCTGGGTCATGGTTAATTGCTTCAGTATGCATTGATTTAACAAAGCATAATTCATCAGCTATTTTTCCAATGTATGGCATTAATTCACTGACCCAAGCTCTGGACTCACCATATTGTTTAAAATTGTATAAACTATTTACAAGAGGAAAGTTAGCTTGACCAGATGTCATTCCCGTTAACCTTTGTCCTTTTCTTATAGACTCAGGTAAATCTATACCACGCATTTTAGTTAGTTTAGGCTTATAATCAAATAGGTCTAATTGAGAGGGCCCACCACTTTGAAATAAATAAATAATTCTTTTTGCTTTGGGTGCAAAGTGGGGAAGATTTAATGAATTTCCACTTAGTGAAGAAAAAGGATCTGTATTTTTTCCAAAATTAAAAGGATCCATTAATGTGCCTAGGGCTAATCCTCCAATACCTAAACCAGCCTTTTTTAAAAAATTTCTTCTATTATTATTTAAAAAATGCTTGTGAATTTCTTCCATATTTTAACTCTTTTGTGTTGTTTCATCTAAATTATAGACCAAAACTGCCAATGAAACAAAAGCTTCTTTTTCATTGATTTTATTAATTACTCTAACTTCATCAAGATACTTTTTTAATTTATTTAATTCTACTTTATTTGGCATTCTTGCTGTTATAGTTCTGTATAATTTTATGATTTTATCTTCTTTTTTTAATGATGATTCTTCAAAAATTTTGTTCGAGAGATTTTTAGCAGCCAATAAATATTGTGGATCATTCATTAACGCTAAAGATTGTAATGGAGTACTTGTTTTTTGTCTAACAGTAACGCAAAAGTCTCTTGTTGGAGCATCAAATATCATCATTGATGGTGGAGGAACTGTTCTTTTCCAAAATGTATAAAGACTTCTTCTAAATAAATTTTCACCAGTATCGGGAACATAAAAAGCTAGACTTCCACCACCACCACCTGTAACTTCATCCCATAAGCCTTCTGGTTGCATTGGTTTAACACTAGGACCTCCAATTCTTTTAACTAACATCCCACTAGAAGCTAAGGCATTATCTCTAACCATTTCTGCTGAAAGCTTTTGCCTAGGATATTGTGCTAAATAAGTATTTTGAGGATCTAAAACTAAATTTTCAGCTTTGATTTTACTAGATTGCCTGTAGGTTGAGGACATAACTATTCTTTTTATAAACTTTTTTGTATCCCATTTATCAAAATTTTGATATGTATATGCTAACCAGTCTAAAAGTTCAGGATTGATAGGNTTACTTCCCTGACTGCCAAAATCATCGGGTGTTGAAACTATTCCTTCTCCAAAAAATTGTTGCCATATTCTATTTACTGCTACTCTTGATGTTAGTGGGTTATCTTTTTCAAAAAACCATTGAGACAATCCAACTCTATTTTTTGGATATTTTTTTTCATCAAATGGTAGTATAATTTTTGGAGTTGCAGGTTCAACCTCATAAGTAGGTGAATCATAACTTCCTCTATTTAAAACATATGTTTTTCGAAGGTTTTCAGATTCCTTCATAACCATAAGAGTAACTTTATTAATACTATCAGGAATATTTACAAAATTAAGTTCACTNAGAGTATCATCTTTTTTAATAGTTAAATTAGGCTTTGGAGCAGTATCTCCGTATTCAATGATCCCATTTTCATCCACATTATTAAAAAAACTATATAAGTTAAAAAACTCTTTTTGTGAAATAGGATCATATTTGTGAGAATGACATCTTGCACATTCAACTGTTAATCCCATCATTATTGTTGATGTGGTAATAGTTCTATCTGCTACATATTCTACCCTATATTCTTCAGGAATTACACCACCTTCCTGAGTTATTTTATGGTTTCTATTAAATCCTGATGCAAGTATTTGTTCTTTAGAAGCATTTGGAATCATATCTCCAGCAATTTGCCATTTCATAAACTTATCATAAGGTAAATTTTTATTGTAAGCATGAATTACCCAATCTCTCCATGGCCACATAATTCTTTCTTGATCATCTTGATAACCATGACTGTCCCCATATCTAGCTAAATCCATCCAAATAGATGCCATTCGTTCACCATATGAATTAGAGTTTAGTAATTTATCAACAACCTTTTCATATGCATTCTTAGATTCATCTAATAAAAAAGAATCCAGTTCTGAAATTGTTGGGGGNAGACCTATAAGATCAAAAGAAACTCGTCTTAATAAAATTTCTTTATTTTCAATTTTAGAGGGTTTTAGCCCTTTTAGTTCTAAATTTTTTGCTATAAAAAAATCTATTTCATTTGAAGTCCAATCTTTAAAAATTGTTGAAGGAATTTCAGAAAGNTTAGGTTTATTATATGACCAATGTTTTTCCCATTTTCCTCCTTGATCAATCCATTTTTTTAAGATATATTTTTCTTTTAGTGAAAGTTTTAAATTAGATTCAGGTGGTGGCATTAAGTAATCAGTTTTTTCACTACTTATTCTTTTAAAAATCTCACTTTCATCTGGATTATTTCTATTTATTAGAAAATGATTATCACTGTTTTCTAAAGATGNATAAAAGCTTTNTTCAATATCAAGTCTCAAATTAGCTTTTCTTGCTTTTTCATCTGGACCATGGCAAGCGTAACATTTGTCTGAAAGAATAGGTTTTACATCAAAATTAAAATCCACTAATTTTATCTCCTCATTGGAAAAAGTAGAATTAAACGAACTANTATCCTCTTTATAAATTAAAGTTGTTTTTTCTTTAGGGATGTTAGATAAACTTTTGAATAATAATACAGCTATAAATGGAATAAAAAAATATCCAAAAATGCTGTATTTTTTCAAATTATTGTTCACAATAAATTAAAGTTATAATTTTTTTTTTAAATCAATATTTTTAATCAAATGAGATTTTATTTTAAAGCTTTTAAAATAATTTTTTCCATAACANTATAGCCTGCCTTATTGGGATGAACTAAATCTTGAGATGAAGTATATTCAGGAACTTTTAAACCACCATTTTTGTTGGACATAAATGAATAATAATCTACATATGTAAGATTATTTTTATTGCAATAGTCTTTTAAAATTTTGTTAAGTTTTATAACTTTTGGAGCAGGATCTAGTCCTGGTGACCAAGGAAAGTCTGATGCAGGAAGAGTTGAACATATAAAAACTTTAATATTATTAGCTAATGCAATTTCAGACATAGAAATTATGTTTTCAGCAGAGCTTTCAATTGAAATTGGACCAGTATTTCCTGCTATATCATTTATACCAGCTAAAATTACTACACTCTTAGGTTTTAAGTTTACAACATCTGGTTTAAATCTAATTAACATTTGTGGAGTTGTTTGGCCGCTTATTCCTCTATTAACAAAGGGATTTTCAATAAAAAAATTTTTATTAAAAAAACTCCATCCTTCAGTAATGGAATTTCCCATAAAAACAACCCTATTAGGTTCAGAAATTTTAATTAATTTTTCATTGTTTTTTTGATATTTTTTTAAATTAGCCCAATCTTGTAAATTTCCGCCTCCAGCTATATTTATATCTTGAGAGTAATTATTGTTCACAATAAAATTTATTAATAATATAATAAATATCAATTTTTTCAAATTCATTTTATAATTGTTTTTTATTTTTTGAATGCATCCATTTTAAAAAATCTTTTTCTTTGAAAGCTATATCCCAACTATTATGCCCAACATTTTCATAAATAGTAACTTTTGGATTTCCTCCATAATCAATTATAGCTTTAGCCATTTTTAATGATTGATTTGGATGAACAACTTTGTCTGCAGATCCATGAAAAATCCAAATATTAACTTTTTTTGCAAAATTGTTGACCCTATTTGGATCACCATCACCACAAATTGGAGTGGCGGCAGCAAACATATTAGGTCTTTGACTTAGGATCGAAAAAGTTCCTAANCCACCCATTGATAATCCACTTACATACACTTTGTCTTTGTTAACATCTTTACGATTTACAAAATTATCCATTAGTCTAATAACTAAACCTAAGGCATCAGAGTTTTTAACTTGATAATCATATTTATAAGGTTCATAATAACCACCCCACCAATCATTTTTTGGTGATTGTGGAAAAATTACCCATGACTTATATCGCTCCCTGTTTTTTTTATTTAAAAATAATTTAGCTCCATGAGTAAGTTGTAATTCATTATCATTTCCTCTTTCACCAGCTCCGTGTAAAAAAAGATGTAATGGATAACTTTTTTTTGGATCATAATTATGAGGTTTTAAAATTCGGTAATTGAGGGT
The DNA here is from genome assembly GCA_002702895.1 of Flavobacteriaceae bacterium. GTDB lineage: Bacteria > Bacteroidota > Bacteroidia > Flavobacteriales > Flavobacteriaceae > MAG-121220-bin8. Next base: position 31,885 of record PACX01000014.1, read on the forward strand.
GTCTTTTTCACTTATAAAAATTTCTTTTTTAAACAAATCAAAATCTTGGGAACTTAGGGAGTTGAGAAAAAATAATATTAAAATTTTTAAAGAAATATTTTCTTTTTTATACCAGTTTAGATTCATAGTAATTTATTATTGAAATGGTATTCTAATTTTTTCAACTAGATTTTGTATTTCTTTTGGAGGTACGCTTGTCATATGACAAACAATAAGAGAAACTATAAAATTAGTTAACATTGCAAAAGTTCCAAAGCCTTCAGGAGATATTCCAAACCACCAATCTTCACTTGTTCCTCCTCCAAACCATCCAAATTTAAATTTTGTCATATAAAAAAGCATAAGTAAAAGTCCAGTTAACATTCCTGAAATCGCTCCTTCTTTATTCATTCTTTTATAAAAAATTCCCATAACAATTGCTGGAAAAAAAGAAGCAGCAGCTAAACCAAAAGCAAGTGCTACAACAGCAGCAACAAATCCTGGTGGATTAATTCCAAAATATCCAGCCATAATAACTGCAAAAAAGGCTGAAATTCTAGCGGCAATTAGCTCGCCCTTTTCAGAAACATCAGGTTTAATTATCTTTTTTATCAGATCATGAGATATTGAGGAAGAAATTACTAAAAGTAGTCCCGCAGCAGTTGAGAGTGCAGCAGCTAGTGCACCTGCTGCTAAAAGAGCAATTACCCAATTAGGTAATTCGGCTATTTCNGGATTTGCCATTACCATTATATCCCTATCAATAGTCAGTTCATTTATTTGAGGATCAGCTACATACTGTACTATGCCATCTTCATTTTTGTCATTAAAAGTTAATAAACCTGTTTTTTCCCAATTATCAAACCAACCAGGTAATTCATTATACTTTTTTTCACTTACAGTTTCAATTAAATTAGTTCTTGCAAATACTGCTATTGCTGGAGCNGTAGTATATAAGATAGCGATAAATAAAAGTGCCCATCCAGCAGATTTTCTAGCATCACTAACTTTTTTAACTGTAAAAAATCTCACGATTACGTGTGGAAGTCCCGCTGTTCCAACCATAAGTGCAGCAGTTATAAAAAACACATCTAACATAGATTTTGATCCGGAGGTGTATTCGTCAAAACCTAACTCCATACTTAGACCATCAAGTTTATCTAAAAGATAAATTCCATCAGCACCTTGTGAACCAAAACCAAGTTGGGGAATTGGGTTACCAGTCATTTGAATAGAGATAAAAATGGCAGGGACCATAAAAGCAAAAATTAACACACAATATTGTGCAACTTGTGTATATGTAATTCCCTTCATTCCTCCCAACACTGCATAAAATAAAACTATTGCCATCCCAATTATAACGCCAGTGTTAATATCTACTTCTAGATAACGTGAAAAAACTAAACCTACACCTCTCATTTGGCCTGCAACATAAGTAAATGATATAATTAGTGCACATAAAACAGCAACTAATCTGGCAGTATTAGAATAATATCTGTCCCCAATAAAGTCAGGGACGGTAAATTTTCCAAATTTTCTAAGATAAGGTGCTAAAAGCAGAGCCAATAAAACATATCCACCCGTCCAACCCATTAGAAAAACTGATCCATCATATCCCATAAAGGATATTAGACCAGCCATTGAAATAAAAGAAGCAGCTGACATCCAATCTGCCGCAGTAGCCATTCCATTAGCCATTGGAGAAACACCAGTTCCAGCTACATAAAAATCTTTCGTTGATCCTGCTTTAGACCAAATGGCTATTCCGATGTATAATGAAAAGGTTAATCCTATCATTAGCCATATCCAAAGTTGTAATGTCATAAAAATTATTTAATATTATATTTTTTGTCTAACCTATTCATAAGANATATATATACAAATATTAATAACACAAATACGTAAATCGAACCTTGCTGAGCAAACCAAAAACCTAATTTAAATCCAGCTATCTTGATTTGATTTAATTCATCAACTAATAAAATTCCAAATCCAAATGAAACAGTAAACCAAATCGTTAATAATATAAACAGATATTTTAGGTTTTCTTTCCAATATTGTTGAGCAAGTTTTTTATCCATAATTATAAAAGTATTTAATTATTAATTTAGATCATTACAATTTAGTTTTTTTAAATCATTTAATAAATTAAAAAAGATCAATATTTATAAATTTAAAAACAAATCAACTATTTTTAATTAATAAATAATCATAAATGAAAACTAGAATTATTATTTTATTACTATTATGTTATTTTTCTTGTGAAACAATTACTAAAAAACCTAAAGGTCAATCATCTCATGCTTGTATGCCAAGCAATTCTANAACAAATAATTTNTCAAATGATTTAAATGAAATTAAAATTGCATTTTCAGGAAATACNAATGGGATGATTTTTGTAAAAGGAGGTGAGTTTGAAATGGGTGGTGATAATGAAGAAGCAAAACAAGATGAGTTTCCTAAACATAAAGTTATTGTAAATTCATTTTGGATGGATGAAACAGAAGTTACAAATGATCAGTTTAAAGAATTTGTTGATGCAACAGGATATGTTACAACTGCAGAAATGGCAATTGATTGGAATGAAATAAAAAAAATAGTTCCACCAGGCACACCAAAACCGCATGATAGTCTATTGGCTCCAGCTTCATTAATTTTTTATGAAACAGAAACTTCAAACTTGAATGATTTTACTCAATGGTGGAGGCTAGAAAAAAACACAAACTGGAGAAGTCCTTATGGGAAAAATAGTAATATAAAAAATAAAGGAAATCATCCTGTTGTACACATTAGTTGGGATGATGCAATTGCATATTGTAAATGGGCAGGTAAAAGATTGCCAACGGAAGCAGAGTTTGAATATGCGTCAAGAGGAGGTTTAAAAAATAATATTTATAGCTGGGGAAATGAGTCAATAAATCAAGGAAGATTAAAAGCTAATACTTGGGAAGGAAAATTTCCTTCAAGCAATAAAATGAAAGATAAATTTTATTATACAGCCCCTGTAAAATCTTTTGAGCCAAATGGATTTGGATTTTATGATCTTGGTGGAAATGTTTGGGAATGGTGTTCAGATTGGTATCATTCAGAATATTATAATATGATTTCAAAAGACACAAATCAAAACCCTAAGGGCCCAAAAAATAGTTATGACCCTATGGAACCGTATAGTCCAAAAAAGGTTATGCGAGGAGGAAGTTTTTTATGCAATGATTCTTATTGCAGTGGTTTTAGAAATTCCATGAGAATGAAAAGCACACCGGACTCTAGTTCAATGCATACAGGATTTAGAACGGTTATGGATGTTAACCCTTAAAAAAAATACCCACGGTTTTGGAACGCATGGGTATTTTAAAACAACTAACCAAAAATATTATAAAATATATTTAACATTAATCGTGCCAAACTCATTTTAAAAAAATTTTTTAAAACATTTTTTTGAAAGGAATAATAGTTTTAAAACCTTTTTTAACAAAATATGATGAAGAATTTAAAGGTCCTGCTGCTAAAATGAAATCTCCTCCCCATGCACCTAAACTTTTAATTTCACCCTGGTAATCTTTAAATAAAAGTTCTTTAATAGGCTTCAATTTTAATTCTTTAGAAAGAAGTAATTCATGTTTTTTTATGCAACTCTGAAATTCAATCAAATTTTTTGATGAAACAAATTTTTTTGTTAATTCAGTGAAGGTTAGTATAATATTTGACGAAATGTTTTTTTTATAAAAAATTTTAATTTGATTATTTGTGTCTTGTTTTTTATTTAAGTGAATAAAAAATAAATTATCTGAAAAAATTGGATTGAATGAAATACTCTTAACTATTGGCACNTTGTTTTCTAATTTGTAAAGTAATGGATTTTTACTTTTAGCACATGCAATATCAAAACCACTTCCTTTAAAATTAGACCAAAGTAATTGGTATGGGTCAATTTTAGCCCACTTTGCAATATTATTTATTAAGGTAGAGGAACTTCCCAAGCCCCATTCATTTGGAAAATCAAGTTTAGTTGTAACTATTCCTCCGGAAAAAATTGACAAAAATGAAGGATTAATTTTTCCTGCAGATAGTAAAATAGATTGTAAAATCTCCCCTTTTTTATTATTATTAGTATTTATAAATTTAAGATCAGGTAAATTAAATTCACAATTAAACCAAATTTTATTTTTTGAATTATAACTATTCCATATCAATTTTTTAGTTTTATTTTTTACAAATGTTAATGATTGTTTAAATTTTGTAGGAATAGCCAAAGCTAATGCCCCTTTAAGAATTACATATTCAGAAGTTAATAGTATTTTCCCTGAGCTATTAGTTTTAAAGTCCATTTTTTCTAATATTTAATAATTCTTTTTCAACTGAATTANAGGAAACAACATTTNTTTTAAAATGTTTTATAAGTTCTTTTTTTTCATTTTCTGAAGCTTTTAAAGAATTTAAAATATTGATCAAATGCATCTTCATATGCCCTTTTTGAATACCTGATGTAATTAAAGACTGAAGAGCTCCAAAATTTTGTGCAAGTCCAGCTACAGCAACAATTTTCATCAGTTCTTTTCCAGTTGGATTTTTAAGTAGATTAAGTGACCATTTTACCAAAGGATGAAGATTTGTAATTCCACCNACCGTACCAAGCGATAAAGGAAGTTCAATCCAAAAATTGAAAATCCCATTTTTAATTTTTACATCAGAAAGACTTTTATAGTAACCATCTTTACATGCGTAAGCATGAACTCCTGCTTCAATAGCTCTAAAATCATTTCCAGTTGCAATGATTACAGAGTCTACTCCATTCATAATTCCCTTGTTGTGAGTTACAGCTCTGACTTTTTGACTTTTTGCAATATTTATTACCTGATTGAATTTTTTTGCAAAATCAATTGCATTTAAATTATCATGATTACCTAAATCTTCAATAGGACAACTAACTTCTGCTCTTACTAAGCAGTCAGGAACATAATTTGAAAGAATACTCATTAAAATTTCAATATTTTTTTCAGTATTTGAGAAGGAATCAAATGACATAGCTTCTTTTTTTAAGGATTTTGCAAATTGTTCTAAACAAGAATTTATAAAGTTTGCACCCATAGAATCTACCGTGTCAAATGTAGCCTCTAATTGAAAATAATTTTGAATATCATTTGTTTTATCTAAAAGTTNAATATTTAAAATTCCACCTCCACGCTTAACCATATTATGANTAATCTTTTCACAATCTTTAAGTAATTTAGGTTTTATTTTATTAAAAAAAATCTTGAGATTATCTATATTNCCATGAAAAATAAAATGTACTTGGCCAGTTTTTTTAAAATCAATAATCTTTGTTTTGAAACCTCCTCTTTTTCTCCAAAACTTAGCAGCTTTACAAGCAGCTGCTACGACTGAACTTTCCTCAATTGCCATTGGAATAGTATAGTCAATTCCATCAATTAAAAAATTAGGTGCTACGCCAAGTGGAAGTATAAAATTAGATATGGTATTTTCTGCAAATTCATCATGAATTTTTTGTAATTCTAAATCAATATTCCAATACTGTTTAAGAAATTTATATGAATTTTTGTCATTATGAAAATAGTTCTCATTGATCCAAGATATTTTATCTTGTTTAGATAATTTAGAAAATCCGTCTATTTTAATTTTATAGTTTTGTTTATTCACTATACAAAGATAATAATTGTGTTATTTAATTAATGAAGATGGGTTTCTTTATTTTTACGATCTTTATGATCAAATACTGAAAAAATTATTATGAAAACTTTTACTAATTCCTTTTTATATTTTTTAGTCATCTTCTCTTTTTTTGGATGTAAAAATGACAATAATGAAAACCCAAATATCATATATATTTTAGCTGATGATCTNGGCTATGGAGAATTAGGCTCATTTGGTCAGACAGAAATAGAAACACCAAATATTGATAAATTAGCAGAAGATGGAATGATTTTTACAGATCATTATTCTGGCTCTCCAGTTTGTGCACCTTCAAGAAGTGTACTAATGACAGGAATGCACACTGGAACTACTCATATTAGGGACAACAGTGAATGGGGAGAAAGAGGAAATGTTTGGAGTTTTAAAGCTATGCTTGATAATCCTGAATTAGAAGGACAGAGACCTTTACCCGATTCAATTGTGACTGTTGCACANATACTTAAAAATAATGGATATAAAACAGGTATGGTTGGTAAATGGGGTCTGGGCGCTCCGCACACCAATAGTGTTCCAAATAACATGGGTTTTGATTTTTTTTATGGTTATAACTGTCAAAGAATTGCACACTCATATTATCCAACCCATCTATGGAGAAATAAGGAAAGACATTATTTAAATAATTACTTAGTCGAAAAAAATGAAGATCTTGATCTAGATGCGGATATTTATGATCCAATTAGTTATAAGAAATACAATCAAAATGATTATTCACCAACTTTGATGCACACAGAAGCTCTTAAATTTATTGAAGAAAATAAAAACGAAAATTTCTTTCTTTATTATGCTTCATTGATTCCTCATTTGGCACTCCAAGCTCCTAAAAAATGGGAAGATTATTATAGAAAAAAATTTGGGAAAGAAGAACCTTACACTGGAAAATCATACTATCCTAGCTTAACTCCCAAGGCAACATATGCAGCAATGATTTCTTATTTGGATGAACAAGTTGGTGAAATTGTAAAAAAATTAAAAGATATTAATAAGTATGAAAATACTCTTATAATTTTTACTAGTGATAATGGTCCCACTTTTTTAAAAGAAGTTGATACGGATTTTTTTGAAAGTGCTGGAAAATTAAATGGATCTAGAGATAGGCTAAAAGGAAGTGTAAATGAGGGAGGAATTAGGGTTCCAATGATTGCTACATGGCCAAAATTTATTAAGAAAAAAACTAAAACTAATCATATTTCTGCTTTTCAAGATTTTTATGCAACTGTTTGCGATATATTAAACATTGAGAAGCCAAAGTCTGTTAATGGATTGAGTTTCCTGCCAACATTAAAGGGAGANAATCAAGAAAATCATAAATATTTATATTGGGAAATTCAAGGAAAAGGTGGACAACAAGCTATTAGATATGGTAATTGGAAAGGACTTAAAAAAAATCTTTTAAATGGAAAACAAAAACTTAAACTATATAATTTGGATAATGATATTCAAGAACTTAATGATATGTCTGAAGAATTTCCAGAAATCGTTAATAATTTAGAAATTTTTTTGAAAGAAGCCCGTACTACACCTAGTGTTAAACAATTTATAATTCCATCAATAGAATAAAACATTTGACTAATTCAATTATTATAATGGCTGCAGGGGCTTCATCAAGGATGAAGGCATCAGTTGACTCAAAAATTTTAACAGAAAGTCAAATAGAATCTGCTAATACAAAAAGTAAAGTTTTAATTGAGTTTGGAACCAAATCAAAGCCTTTTATTAGTTATTCTATTTCTAATATGATTAAATCAGGATTTAATAAAATATACATAGTTACTAGTAAAGATGCACATTACTTCAGAAATAATTTTAATGATCTTTTAAAAATTGATTTAACAAAATGTGATATAAATTTTTCTGTTCAATATTTGCCTACAAATCGATCTAAACCTTTAGGAACTGCTGACGCAATTTTTCAAACAATGGAACAATATCCTAATTTAAAATCTAAATCTTTTTGTGTTTGCAATGGAGATAATTTATATTCAGTAAAATCTCTAAAAAAAATTAAATCTACAAAATCAAATAATGCATTTATTGCTTATGATAGAAATGGTTTAAACTTTTCAAAAGAAAGAATTTCTTCTTTTTCAATTGCTAAGTTGGATGAAGAAAATAAATTAATTGATATTATAGAAAAACCAAATAAAGAAATAATAAAAAAATCTTTTGATAAATCAGGAAAAATTAGAGTTAGTATGAATCTTTTTAAATTTCACGGCGAAGAGAGTTTTTCTTTTTTTAAAAATTGTCCAATTAATAAAAAAAGAAATGAAAAAGAAATTCCAGATGTTTTAAAAAAAATGATTTCCAAAAATAATAAAAGTATTACTGGGATTCCTATGTCAGAAAATGTTCTAGATCTTACTTCTAAAACCGATATAATAGAGATTCATAAAAGACTTAGATAATATTGACAGTTTTTTGTAGCATTTTAAATAGATTATCTTAATTTTAAATAAAATCAATTTTTATGATTGAGTTGTCCTCATTTGACTATGCCATAATATTATGTTTTTTTTCAGTTACATTAATTATAGGATTTTTAGTTTCTAAAAAATCCTCTTCTAGTTCAACAGAGTATTTTCTTTCTGGTAGAAATATGCCATGGTGGCTATTAGGGATCTCTATGGTAGCTACTACATTTTCAACAGACACTCCAAATCTTGTTACTGATATAGTTAGAACAAATGGAGTTTCAGGAAATTGGGTTTGGTGGGCATTTTTACTAACAGGATTGTTGACAGTTTTTGTTTATGCTAAGTTATGGAGAAAATCAGATGTGTCAACAGATATGGAATTTTATGAATTGAGATATAGTGGTTGGGGTGGTAAATTTTTAAGAGGATTTAGAGCTATATATCTTGGNGTCATTTTTAATGTTATGGCTATGTCTGGAGTAACTCTAGCTGCAATTAAAATTGGNGAAATCATGCTTGGNCTTTCACCAATTGAAACTATTNTTTATGCTGGGACAATAACTGTTATATTTAGTACNGTNGGTGGTTTTAGAGGNGTNGTTTATACAGATTTTATTTTATTTTTTGCAGCTATGGCTGGATCAATAGGTGCAGCATATTATTTAGTTAATCTCCCTGAAGTTGGTGGGATGGTTAATTTAATTTCCAACACTCCAAGCAGTATGTTATCTATGACACCAAGTTTAGATGATCCAGACATCTATATTCCTCTTTTAATTGTCCCCCTTGCTGTGCAATGGTGGAGTTCTTGGTATCCAGGGGCTGAACCAGGCGGAGGGGGTTATATAGCCCAAAGAATGTTAGCTGCCAAGAATGAAAATCATGCTATAGGGGCTACTTTTTTCTTTAATGTAATGCATTATGCGCTTAGACCTTGGCCATGGATAATTGTTGCTTTGGCTTCCTTAATAGTTTTTCCTGATTTAGCAAGTATTCAAGAGGCATTTCCTAATATTTCTGAAGATAAACTTGGCCATGATTTAGCTTACCCAGCTATGTTAACTATGCTCCCTTCAGGATTGTTAGGACTTGTTATTGCTTCACTTGTAGCAGCATATATGTCGACTATTTCAACACATTTAAATTGGGGATCCTCATATATTGTTAATGATTTTTACAAGCAACAGATTAAAAAAAATGCATCGGAAAAAGAACTTGTAAATATTGGAAGAATTTCAACTGTAACATTATTTATTCTTAGTGCAATTTTTGCATTATTATTGACAAATGCCCTACAATTATTTGATGTTATTTTAATGTTTGGAGCTGGCACTGGTTTAATTTTTATCTTGAGGTGGTTTTGGTGGAGAATAAATGCATGGAGTGAAATCGCAGCAATGTTTGTTTCAGGATTTGTCTCTATAATATTAAACTTTACAAGCTTAGGTCCTTTATTGTTTTCTGATACAGGAATTTTAGAATCTTATTATAAATTTCCGATGGTTGTCTTATTTACTACTGCTGTTTGGGTAATTGTTACTTTATTAACTAAACCAGATTCAACAGAAACTTTAATTAATTTTTGTAAAAAAACTAATCCCGGGGGTCCTGGATGGTATAAAATTAAATTAGAAGCTTCGAAAAATAATATTTCATTTAACAATAATCAAAATAAAATATGGTCAGTACCTACTGGAATAATTTGTATGTTATTGGGTTGTTTTGCTATATACTCAGTATTATTCTCAACAGGTTATTTTATTTATGGAGACACAATAAGTGGAATATGGTTTTTAGTTATTAGCCTTATTTTTACTATACTATTAAAAAATTATTGGAAAAAACTAAATAGTTTATGAATATTGATTATAAATCGCCTGGGACTTTAGAGGAAACTAGATATGAAAAAATTCATAGTGTAATATTTAATGATCCAAAAGAGGCTTCAAAGATTGTTGCTAATGAAATTGCAGTTTTAATTAAGAAAAAACAAAAAGAAAACAGGAATTGTATATTAGGATTGGCAACAGGTTCTTCTCCTATTTCTGTTTATGATGAACTTGTAAGATTACACAGAGAAGAAAGGCTTAGTTTTTCAAATGTAATTACATTTAATTTAGATGAATATTTTCCAATGAATAATGCTGATACTCAAAGTTATCACCATTTTATGAATATTCATTTGTTCTCTCACATAGATATTAAACCCCAAAACATTCATATTCCTAATGGAGAATTGGTTTTAGACAAGGTAAATGACCATTGTAAAGAATATGAGAAAAAAATTAAACTTTTAGGAGGAATTGACTTTCAGCTTTTAGGAATTGGAAGGACTGGTCATATTGGTTTTAATGAACCCGGATCAAATTATAGTTCACTGACTAGACTTGTTCACCTTGATTACATAACAAGAAATGATGCTAGAAAAGCTTTTTATGGAATAGAGAATGTTCCAACAAAGGCAATTACAATGGGAATTAACACTATAAGAAAATCTAAAAGAATCGTTCTTTTAGCGTGGGGACAAAACAAGTCTAAATCAATTAGTAAAGCAATTGAAGGAGATATTGATTCAAATATTCCAGCAAGTTTCTTACAAAATCATAAAAATTTAACATTTGTTTTAGATGAAACAGCAGCATCTAATTTGACAAGAATTGAATCTCCTTGGAAAGTAGGTTCTGAAAAATTTGATAGTGAGTTAAAAGCTAAGGCAGTAGTTTGGCTTTGTAAAAAAACTAACAAATCAATTTTAAATTTGACTGAGTCTGATTATAATGAAAATAGTTTATCAGAATTATTGATCCATCAATCTGCGTATGATCTAAATTTAGAAGTTTTTAATAGAATTGATCGAACTATTACTGGCTGGCCGGGAGGAAAACCAAATATTGATGATAGGAATAGACCTGAAAGAGCTAATCCGGCTAATAAAAGAGTACTTATTTTCAGTCCTCATCCTGATGATGATGTAATTTCTATGGGAGGGACTTTTGATAGATTGGTTTCTCAAGGCCATGATGTACATGTTGCTTATCAAACTTCAGGAAATATTGCAGTAAACAATTCTGAAGTTCTTAAATTTTTAGAGGTATTTTGTGAGACTTCAAAAGATGTTAAAAAAAAATACCAGAGTTTGATGAATATTCTTAAAAAATCTAATGAAATTTTAGATAATAAAGAGATTAGAAAAATTGCATCATTTATTAGAGAAAAAGAATCCTTAGCAGCCACAAGGTTTATTGGAATTCCTGATTGTAATGTTCACTTTTTAAGATTACCTTTTTATGAAACAGGAACGGTAAAAAAATCTCAACCTTCAAAATTAGATTTCGATATTATAAGTAATATAATTACCAAGATAAAACCTCATCAAATTTATGGAGCAGGTGATCTTGCTGATCCCCACGGCACTCATAAAGTTTGTTTGGATATTCTTTTTGATGTATTAAAAAGTATCAAGAAAAAAAGTTTCATGAAAAATTGCTGGGTTTGGCTTTATAGAGGAGCTTGGCATGAATGGGAAGTTTATGAAATTGACATGTCAATTCCAATGAGTCCATTCCAAGTTTTGAAAAAAAGAAAAGCTATTTTTTATCATCAATCCCAAAAAGATAATGTAATGTTTCAAGGAGATGATAATAGGGAGTTTTGGGTTAGAACGGAAGATAGAAACAGAGCAATTGCCAAAAAATTCCATGATTTAGGTATGTCAGATTACTCAGCAATAGAGACTTTCAAAAGATACCACTTTTAGGTATATTTCATTATGCAAATTATTAAAGAAGTATGTGTTGACTCATTTTTAGATGCAGTTAATGCTGAAGAAAAAGGTGCAAATAGAATTGAATTATGCTCAAGACTTGATATGGATGGCTTGACTCCTTCTAAAAAACTTATTAATAAAGTTTTTTCAAATTTGAATATTCCAATAAGAGTAATGATTAGGCCTAAACATCCTTCATTTATATATTCTGACAGAGATATTCAAAGAATGATTGAGGATATTAATTTTTGTAAAAAACTAGGGGTTGACGGGATTGTTTTAGGCTGTTTAAATGAAGATTCAAATTTTAACATGAAACAAATTAATTTTTTGTCAGAGATAGCTAAACCTTTAAATGTTATTATTCACAAAGCAATTGACAATACAGATTCTGTTCTTAATTCTCTTTTGTTATTATTAAAAAATAAAAATATAAATGGAATTTTAACCTCGGGCGGAAAGACTTTTGCAATAGATGCTATTGAAAATCTAAAAAAAATGTTAGATTTAGCACCAGATAATTTTGAAATTATTAGTGCAGGTGGAATTACACACAAAAACATTGATGAACTACATTCTTTAATTCAAGGAAAGTATTATCATGGAAAAAGTATAATAAAATTAAAATAATAATATATGAATGATCAAAATGAATTACAGCAAAAAACATTTCTTGGACATCCAATAGGTCTTTTTTATCTTTTTTTTACAGAGCTATGGGAACGCTTTAGTTATTATGGGATGAGAGCAATTCTTGTTCTTTATTTGGTTTCAGAAACATCAGGAGTAAATCCTGGATTGGGTTGGAGTGATAGATCAGCTCTTGAGTTATATGGATGGTATACTATGTTTGTTTACTTGGCAACAATACCAGGTGGAATTTTAGCTGACAGGTATTTAGGTCAAAGAAAGTCTGTAATGATTGGCGGACTTTTATTATGTTTTGGTCATGGAATTTTAGCAGTTGAGGCTTTATGGGCATTTTACACAGGATTGACATTTATTGTTTTGGGGGTTGGATGTTTAAAAGGAAATATCTCTACCATGGTAGGTGGACTTTATGGCAAAACAGATCACAATAAAAGAGATATGGGATTTTATATTTTTTATATGGGGATTAATATTGGCGCTGCTGTTTCAGCTCTTGTTGTGGGATACGTGGGGGAAACTTATAATTGGCATTATGGTTTTGGATTAGCAGGTATTGGAATGGCAATTGGACAATTAGGTTATTGGAAGGGGCAAAAATATTTAGCTCATGTTGGAAATAAAGTTGAATTGAATACTCCAAATGATAAAGAATCAAATAATTTATTTTTACAGATTTTTAAAAAAACTAATTCTTTATTAGGATTTTCTATAACTGCGATTCTTGGATTATACTTAGGTTTGAATGGAGATTGGGATTATGGTTTACTTTTAATTGGAATTGCATTTGCTGTTGGATTTGCAATTGTAGTATATAATGATGGAAATAAAATTGAAAAAGACAGAATATTAGTTACTTATTTAGCATTTTTAATTGTCATAGTTTTTTGGGGAGCTTTTGAACAAGCTGGGGGTCTAATGAATTTATATGCATCTCAAAAAACAGATTTAGCTTTAGGATCTTTTATGGTTCCTGCCAGTTGGTTTCAGTCTGTAAATGCAATTTTTATTTTAATTTTTGCAACTTTAGTTGGCTCTTTTTGGATCTGGTGGAAAAAATCTGGGTATGAGCATTCTTCACTTTTTAAAATGGCTTTAGGTGTTATTATAATGGGATTTGGTTTTTTCTTTATGTCTATGGCTTCAAATGAAGTTGCTTATGATGCTTCAGGTGAGATTATAAAAAAATCAGCTATGTATTGGTTAGTATTGGCTTACTTATTTCATACAATTGGAGAGTTATGTGCATCCCCTGTTGCGCTTTCCTTTATAACTAAGTTAGCTCCAGCACGCTGGGCTGCTTTTATGATGGGAGCTTATTTTGCTGCTTCTGGTTTAGGAAATAAAGTTGCTGGATTAATTGGTGAAAATGCAAGTGAAGTTGGAGATTATTGGACTTTTACAGGAATAACAATTTTCTGTTCAATTTTTGGTTTTTTAGTAATATTAATTTTAAAACCATTAAAAAGACTTGTTCATAATGCAGAATAATTTTTATTATTGTTCTAATGTTTAAATTTAATAAAGTTTTATTCGTAATATTTTTTTTAAGTTTTTTCGTTAATTTCTCTCAAGAAATTAATTGGTTAAGTTTTGAAAAAGCTATAGAAGCTCAAAAAAAATCACCAAAAAATATAATTATGGATGTTTACACTAATTGGTGTGGTCCGTGTAAATTAATGGAAAAAAATACTTTCCAGAATAAGTTTATTGCTGATTTTATTAATAAAAATTATTATGCTGTAAAATTTAATGGAGAAGGTAATGAAGTAGTAAATTTTATGGGAAGAAAATTTGAAAATACTCGTTATGATAAAAGTAGGTCTCAAACCAGGAATTCTTCTCATCAGTTGACTCAATTTTTAGGTATAAACGCTTATCCTACTACTCTTTTTTTTGACGAAAAGATGAATTTAATTACGCCTATCAGAGGATATTTAATTCCTAAGCAACTAGAAATATATTTAGAACTTTTTAAAAATGATGAATATAAATCTATAAATTCTCAGGAAGATTTTGATAGATTTATAAAAACTTTTAAAAGTGGATTATAGAATTAAAAAGTTTATTTTTTATTAGCTTTTTCGATATAGATATCTAATGCCCTAGACATTGATGAGACTTTTGGAGCTGGTGCAGAAATATCAATTCTCAACCCAGCATCTTTGGCTGCCTGAAGAGTTGAACTTCCATAAGCAGCTATTCGGGTTTCATTTTGTTTAAAATCAGGAAAATTTGAAAATAAAGATTCTATTCCTGATGGGCTAAAGAAAACTAAAATATCATAGTACACATTTTTCAAATTAGAAAGATCGCTTATAACAGTCTTATAGAAAGTGCCTTGCACCCATTTGACTCCTAATTCATTCAATTTTTTAGGAATAGCCGGGGATAGCGCATCAGAACAAGGAATCAAAAAACTTTCCTCGTTATATTTGGCGATTTGTAATGATAAATCATCAAAAGTTCTACCACCTACATAAATTTTTCTTTTTCTATAAACTACATATTTTTGTAAATAGAATGCTACAGCTTCTGATAAACAGAAGTATTTTAGTGCATTAGGAATTGGAAACCTCATTTCTTCAGCAACTCTAAAAAAATGATCTACTGCATTTCTGCTAGTTAGTATAATCGCTGAAAATTTAGATAAATCAATTTTTTGGTGACGAACTTCTCTAGCACTCACTTCTTCAACATGAATAAAAGGGATGAAATCAATTTTTACTTTTCTTTTAGTTTTTAATTGATAATATGGTGAATTTTCAATTGTAGGACTTGGTTGAGAAACTAAAATAGACTTTACCTTCATATGATTCAAAATTTAAATGCATACCAGAATAAAAATAATGCTGGTGCTATTTCGAACGTGCAAAGGTACAAAATAAAATAAATTAGGCTTTTAAAGGTTTTATTTATAGTTTTTTTATAGATATAATATGAAGAAAATAATATATAATTGATAAATAATATTAAACTAATTGAAAGTACCGAATTGTAGGGAAAAGGATTAAAAATTATTAACAACAAATAAAAATATAAGTGGAATGCAATAAGATTTTTAAATCCAATTCTATATCTATTAATTTCATTTAAAAGTAAATTATAGCTAAATATTATTGCTAAAGTCTTTTCAATTATAAATTTAAGGCCAATGTAGGTCAATAATAATAAACATATAATATAAAAATTATTTAAAGGAATTTCTGCGAATTTTTTAGGTAAAATATATAGTGATATAAAAATTGAAAAAAGAATAATTCTTAAAAAAAACATTAAGATATTTAGATTATTAAAAATTGGGATTGTATGACCTGATTTGAAAATAAAATATCTATGAATATTCCAAAATTTAATTAAATATTGAATTTTTTCTCCACCTAAAAATCTTGTACAAAGAATTAGTATAGTCGATAAAATTATTAAAATATTTATCCAGGTTCCCATTAATCAATACAATGATTTATAATTCAAAATTAGCATTATTTTGGTCTATTGTAATGAAAGTATATTTATTAGTTTATTAAAACTGTATTTTTGTAATAAAATTTAGATTATGTCTAAATCTATAGTTATTATTCCAACCTATAATGAATCAGAAAATATTCCTATCCTCCTAGATAGAATTATAAATCTTTCTGTTTTTTTTTATGTTTTAGTTGTTGATGACAATTCTTCTGATGGCACTGGAGAACTTGTTAAAGAATTTTCCAAGAAATATAAATCAAGAATTTTTTTAGAATCTAGAATTAAAAAAGAGGGTTTGGGAAAGGCATATACGCATGGATTCAATTGGGCTTTAGATAATAAATATGATTATATTTTTGAAATGGATGCAGATCTTTCCCATGATGCAGAAGACTTGGTTAGAATGCACAAAGAAATTGATAGTTCAAATTGTGATGTTATTATTGGATCAAGATATATAAATGGAATAAATGTTGTTAATTGGCCTTTGAGTAGAATAATACTTTCATATTTTGCTTCTATTTATTCAAGAATAATAACGGGTTTGCCAGTTTATGATGCAACTTCTGGTTTTGTTGGTTACAGGAAAGAAGTTTTGCATAAAATTGATTTAAAATCAATTCTTTTTAATGGATATGCATTTCAGATAGAATTAAAGTTCAAGGCTTTTGAAAATAACTTTAGAATTTTAGAAATTCCAATAATTTTTAAGGATAGAATTCATGGGGAATCTAAAATGAGTGGAGATATTATTTTTGAAGCTATTTTTGGGTTAATTAAATTAAAAATCTTAAGCTATTTTTATAAAAATAAATAAAAAATAATGTCAGATACTTTAATAAAAAATGCTCAGGTAATAAATGAAGGAAAAATATTTAAATCTGATATTTTAATTAAAGAAGGTTTAATAAGTGAAATAGCCAATAATATTGAGATTAAAAGTCAGTATAAATTAATAGATGCTGCTAATAAAATTTTAATTCCTGGTGTAATTGATGATCAAGTCCATTTTAGAGAGCCAGGATTAACTCATAAAGCTACAATAAATTCAGAGTCAAAAGCAGCAATAGCTGGAGGTGTTACCTCTTTTATTGAAATGCCAAATACAATTCCACAAACTACAACAATTAATGATCTTGAAAATAAATTTAAAATAGCTAAAAATAATTCATATGCTAATTACTCTTTTATGTTTGGCGGAACAAATGATAATATTGATGAAATTAAAAAACTAGATACTAAAAATGTAGCTGCATTAAAACTGTTTTTAGGATCATCAACTGGAAATATGTTAGTTGATGATAAAAATATACTAAAAGAAATTTTTGAAACAACAGATTTATTAATTGCAGTACACAGTGAAGATGAAAAAATTATAAATAAAAATTTAAATCATTACATATCTATGTATGGAAATGATATTCCTTTTAAATATCATCCAAAAATTAGATCAGAAGAAGCTTGTTTTGAATCAACAGTAAAAATTATAAAATTAGCAAAAGAGACTCAAGCTAGACTTCATGTTTTTCATTTATCTACTAAAAGTGAATCTCTTTTATTTAGAAATGATATTCCTCTAAGAGATAAAAAAATTACATCAGAAGTTTGTATTCATCATTTGTGGTTTTCAGATGATGATTATAATGAAAAAAAATCCTTAATAAAATGGAACCCAGCGATAAAGTCTAAACATGATAGAGAAGCACTTTGGGAAGCTTTGAATAATGATAAAATAGATGTGATTGCAACTGATCATGCCCCTCATACTATTGAAGAAAAATCAAAAAAATATTTAGAATGTCCATCGGGAGGACCATTAGTTCAGCATGGATTAGTTTCAATGATACAGCATTATTTTAATAATAAAATAACTTTAGAAAAAATTGTAACTAAAATGTGTCATAATCCTGCTGATTTATTTCAAATTAAAAACAGAGGATATATTAGAAAGGGTTATTTAGCTGATTTAGTATTAATTGATTTAAAAAAACCATGGAAAGTAGAAAAAAATAATATTTTATATAAATGTAATTGGTCACCATTTGAAAATTATGTATTTGATTCAAAAGTCACACATACATTTATTAATGGAAAGTTAGCGTATAATGATGGAAAGTTTGATCCTATTCCTCATGGTGTAAAATTAACATTTGACAGATGAAAAAAACAATTGTTGTATTAGTCTTAGTAATGCTTTTTTCATGTATTAATAATGAAAGAAATACTCCTAAGAACTTAATGACAGAGGATCAAATGGTAGATTTTTTATTGGATATTAATATAATTAATTCAAGTAGAGCTTTTAGAAATAAATCTGAATTAAATTATTATAATATTAAAGATTCATTACTATTTAAAAAACATAAAATTGATTCAACAATTTTTTCTGAAAGTAATTTTTATTACGCATCAAATCCTAAGTTATATTTAAATATTTATTCAAAACTTGAAACAAAGTTAAAAAGCTTAAAAGATTCTCTTTCTAAAGATTTAGAGGAAAAAACTAAAATTAGAAATGATTCTTTAAAAAAAATTAATTAAACTGATTTTTAAATATTTGACAAGTTTCTTCAATTGATTTCTCAATTTTTTTGAATTTATAATTAAGTTTTGATGAAATTTTAGAATTTGAATAATTAGCAGAAGAATTTGATGATTCAATAGAAGCCCTATTTAATCTTCTTCTTTTCCCTTTTATTTTACTTATTATAAAATCATATACAAGAGCTATTTCCATCAAAATCTTTCCAGCTTTTTTCTTAGGTGGATTTATATTTAATGAGTTGCTTACTTTTATAAAAAACTTTTTAAATGTCCAATTTTCAGCAACTAATATGAATCTTTCTGAAAAAATGTTTTTATCCATCAATTCATACATTATTTTAACTACGTCTTTAACACAAATAAAACCTGTCTTCCCCACTGGGTAATAATTCATTCCTCTACTTATTTGTGTAAAAAAAGCTCCGCTTCCTCTTTTCCAAAACCCACTTCCAACTATTACTCCAGGATTTACAATTACAGCGTTAAGACCTTCAGAAATTCCTCTCCATACTTCCATTTCTGCATTCTTCTTTGTTTTGGAATATGGATTTTTATTATCTATCCACTCAGTATTTTCGTCAGTAAATTTACTTGTGCTTAATCCAATTGCAGCAATAGTACTGACATAACATAATTTTTTAATTTTATAATCTATTGCACAATTAATTACATTTGCAGTTCCTTCAACATTTATTTTTTGCATAGATTTTAAATCATTTTTATCAAAAGAAATAAATGCTGCACAGTGGTATACTTCGCTAACATTTTTAAAGGCGTTGGATAGGCTTTCCAAATCATTTATATCTCCATCTATCCAATTTATTCTATTAAATAATTTTAAATCATTTTTTGAATATGATAAAAAAACTTTTTTTACATTTTCTATATTACTACTACTTCTTTTTAGAGCAATAACTTTTTTATTATTAGAGATTAGAAAATATAATAAATTACAACCAACTAAACCTGTTCCACCTGTTACTAGAATCATAAGTCTAATGTACTATTTTTTGAATTACTTTTTTCTTTTATTTTAGAGATATATATTTGTTAAAATTTGTATTGTGTCAAAAAATTTTATTAATGAATTACGTTGGAGAGGAATGCTTCAAGATCTCATTCCAGGATGTGAAGAAAAATTATTAGAAAGTTCATCATCAGGCTATATTGGTTTTGATCCAACAGCTGATTCATTACACATAGGAAGTCTTGTACAGATTTTAATATTAATGCATTTTCAAAAATTTGGTCATAAACCAATAGTTTTAATTGGAGGGGCAACTGGTATGATAGGAGATCCCTCTGGAAAATCATCTGAAAGAAATTTATTAAGTAAGACGGATTTAGATAAAAATATTGAGGGAATCAAGACTCAGTTATCAAAATTTTTAAATTTTGATTCTAAAGAAAAAAATGCTGCTGTTATTTGCAATAATAATGATTGGTTTAATAATATTAAACTTATAGATTTCATTCGTGATATTGGAAAACATTTAACTGTAAATTATATGGTTGCTAAGGATTCTGTAAAAAAGAGATTGAGTAAGGACTCTAAAGAAGGTATGTCTTTTACAGAATTTACTTATCAAATTATTCAAGCTTATGATTTCTATTATTTATTTAAAAATCAAAATTGTATTCTTCAAATGGGAGGAAGTGACCAATGGGGGAACATTACAAGTGGTACAGAACTAATTAGAAAAAAAACAGGTAAAAAAGTTTATGCTTTAACATGTCCTTTAATTACTAAAACAGATGGCACCAAATTTGGAAAAACAGAGGATGGTAATGTTTGGTTAGACAAGAATAGGACATCACCATATAAATTTTATCAATATTGGCTGAATATTTCTGATGAGGATGCTATTAAGTATGTCAAAATATTTACTTTTTATTCAGAAGATGAAATTAAAAATTTTATAAATGAACATAATAAAAACCCTCATCTTAGATCATTACAAAAAATAATTGCATCAGACTTAACTAAATTAGTTCATTCGGATGATGATTTAGAAAAGGCAATTATTGCTTCTAATATTTTATTTGGAAAATCAACTTCAAATGATTTAAGTTCTTTGGATGAAAATACTTTTTTAGATGTTTTTTCTGGTGTCCCCCAAAAAACAATTTCATTAAAATATTTAAATACAAATCCTTTTGTTCAAGAATTTCTTTACAAAGTAGGGTTTTTATCGTCAAAATCGGAAATTAATAGAGCCATTAAAGAAAATTCTCTTTCAATAAATAAGGATAAAATAAAGGATATGGATAGAATATCTAAATCAAATTTAATTTGTGATAAATATATTTTAGCACAAAGGGGGAAAAAGAATTATTTTTTAATTGTCATTAAACATTAGGTTGCATCCTCTAATTTCAGCCTCACTAATTCTACCACTAATTGTATAGGACTTATTTTTAAAAACTTCTCCTACATCATTAGTTGCTACAAAAGCACATGAATGTTCATTTGCTAGGTCAATTATATTTATAGCTCCTCTTCCAAATTTTGAAACCATTAAAGGATTATTTATATTTCTAATTAATGTTTTCATCCAGGGAGGATTTATAAACTTTCCATTTTTAAAAGAATAGGCTTGTGAGAATAACTCTGTCATTCCATATTCTGAATGTATATGATTTGTGCCGAAAGCTTTTTTAAGAGTTAAGTGAAGTTCATCTCTAGTTATTTCTTTTTTTCTTCCTTTCATTCCACCAGTTTCTACAATAATCAAATTTTTCATTTCAACAGGATATTTCTTTGCAAAATCTATTAAAGCATAACTAACTCCAAAAAGAATTATTTTTTTTTTCTTATTTCCTAAATCTTTTAAAACAGAAGACAATTTATTATAGTTGTCTAAATAAAATTCACTTTCACTGTGATTTGAAGTTTCAATAAAATTATTAACCATAAAAACAAGAGAAGAATTTTTTTGATCAATATAAGATGGGAGAAGCCCTAAAAAAACATAATTCTTTATA
This sequence comes from Flavobacteriaceae bacterium, assembly GCA_002702895.1. Lineage (GTDB taxonomy): Bacteria > Bacteroidota > Bacteroidia > Flavobacteriales > Flavobacteriaceae > MAG-121220-bin8. The sequence goes on from PACX01000014.1 coordinate 53,401, forward strand.
GGACCATAAAACATTTCAAAACATGTTCTAAAACTTTTAATGTAATTATTAATATTAGAAACATAGTTGATGCTTTTTATTCCACCTGTTCCACTACTCTTAAAAATATGTGAAATTTTATTTTGATTTGAAATAATTTTGTGAGTTTTAAAAAACTGAATCGGTAAAAACGGAATATCATTTAATTCCTTTACATCTGATAATTTTATTTTTAATAACTTACAATACTGATTGTAAATTAGGTTGTTGTTGAATTGCCTTTTAAATAAATCAATAGAATTTAATTTAAAGTCTAATTCAGATTTAATTTTGAATGGATTCAAACTTTTAATTTTAATTAATAAGTTATAAAATTGACTTGTAAATTTAAGTTTATATTAAATAATTGTTAATTAAAATAGTTAAAAAAATAATTACTATTAATTTTGAAAAAAGATAACTTATAATGTCAAGTCCGTCAAAAATTCTAATCGTAGATGATGACCCAGATATTGTTGAAATTTTAAGATATAACCTTAGTTTAGAGGGTTATGAAGTAAAAACTGCTTTAAATGGAAAAGAAGCAATTAAAAAAGCTAATTTATTTCTTCCACAAATTATTTTATTAGATGTTATGATGCCAGAAATGAATGGTATTGATGCATGTTCTAAAATCAGGCAAAACCCTTCATTAAATAATTCTCATGTAATTTTTTTAAGTGCTAGAGCTGAAGACTTTACCCAATTAGCAGCTTTTGATGCTGGTGGAGATGACTATATCTCAAAGCCTGTAAAACCTAAAATTTTATTAAAAAAAATTTCCTCTATTTTTAAAAGAATCAATCCTAATAAAATTGTAAAAATAGATCTAGGCAATATAACTATAAATAAAACTGAGTATAAAGTTACAGTTAATAAAAAAGAAATACATTTACCAAGAAAAGAATTTGAATTGTTGTTTCTTTTAGCTTCTACACCAAATAAAGTTTTTAGTCGTGATGAGATTATGAATAATGTTTGGGGAAATCAAGTAATAGTTGGTGATAGAACAATTGATGTTCATATTAGAAAATTAAGAGAAAAATTAGGAGATTTGTATTTTAAAACAATTAAAGGGGTAGGATATAAGATTACTCCATAATGATTTTATGTCTTCATTTAATAAATCAATCTTTCAGTCTTTTACAATTTCTTTCATTCTTAGTTCGTTATTAGTTTTCGTATTTTATTTATATAATTCGTTTAAAAATGTAAATTTCATTGATTTACTTATTTTTATTATTCCTCTTTTTCTAGTTTCTTTTCTTATAATTTATTTTTATTTAGAATTATTTGTTTTAAAAAAAATTAGAAAACTTTATCATGAATTAATTCCAAAAAATAATATTGAAGAAAATGAACTTGTTTCAACTAACATGGATCAACTGATAGAGGATCTTAAAAATTTTTCAAAAAAGAGCCAAACTGAAATCAAATCAATGCAAGAAAAAGAGAACTTTAGACGTGATTTTATAGGAAACTTAGCCCACGAATTAAAAACACCTTTATTTACTTCTCAAAGTTACTTATTAACTCTAATTGATGGTGCACTTAAGGATGAAGAAGTTAATCTCAAATATTTAAAAAAAGCAGAAAAAGCTGTAGAAAGATTAATTTTTATTGTAAAAGATTTAGATATGATAACCAAGCTTGAATCAGAAGGTATAAAGCTAGATAAATCAAAATTTAATATAGTTTCATTAATAAATAATGTTTTTGAAATGCTAGAATTGCAATCAAGTAAAAAACAAATTTCATTTTCTTTAGATTCACAAATAAAAGAATTAAATGTTTTTGCAGACCAGGAAAAAATTCATCAGGTTTTAACTAATTTAATAGAAAATTCAATAAAATATGGAAAAGAATTAGGGACTACCGAAGTCTCCATTGAAGATTTAGTTGAAAATAAAGTAATTATTAGGATAACCGATAATGGTCAGGGAATAAAAGAAGTTCATTTTAAAAGATTATTTGAAAGATTTTATAGAGTTGAAAGTTCTGGTAGCAGATCAAGTGGAGGTTCTGGTTTGGGCCTTGCTATTGTTAAGCATATAGTAGATGCCCATAATGAAAAGCTGTATGTAGAGAGTGATTATGGTGTTGGTTCTGAATTTTCCTTTACTTTGGAAAAATCAAATTAATTATTTTTAAGTTTGTTTTACTCTTTAATAATTATTAATTGGGAAGTAAAAATAAATTAAAAAGATTTATAGAAAACGAAAGTTTTTCAAATGTAATTCAGCCAAATCGAAATGATTTAATATCAAATTTATTTAAATTCAAAGATAAATGGAATTCTTCTTACTTTAAAAATAATAATCCAATAATTTTAGAATTGGGATGTGGTAAAGGTGAGTATACGATTAATTTAGCTAAACTTAATCCTGAGAAAAATTATATAGGAATAGATATTAAAGGAGCTAGATTTTGGAGAGGTGCAAAAACTGCGATTAATCAAAAATTAGAAAATGTAGTTTTTTTAAGAACTCAAATTGAATTACTTGAATATGTTTTTGGAAATGATGAAATACATGAAATATGGTTAACTTTTCCTGATCCACAAATAAAATTTCAAAGAAGAAAGCATCGATTAGTTAATCCTTTTTTTTTAAAAATTTATAAGAAAATATTAATTAAAAAAGGTATAATTCATCTTAAAACCGATAGTGAATTTCTTCATGGTTATACACTGGGCTTATTAGAAAATTTAAATATTAAACCTATAATATCTAATCATGATATTTATAAGAATAATAATGCGCCAAGAGAGGTTATTGAGATTAAAACTCATTATGAGAAGTTGTTCTTAGATGAAGGAAAAAATATATCTTATTTAAGTTTTAAGTTCAATTTTTAATATGAATAAAAAACTATATTTTTTTAAAAAGGTGTATTCAGTTGTTATTAAAATTCCATACGGAAGGGTTTCTACTTATGGGGCAATAGCAAATTTCTTAGGTACTAAAAAAAGTGCGAGAGTTGTTGGCTGGGCTATGAATGCTTCGCATGATATTAAGGATATACCTTCTCACAGAGTTGTGAATAGGATAGGGCTTTTAAGTGGAAAAAATCATTTTTTTGGAAAAAATCTTATGCAGCAACTATTAGAAAGCGAGGGGATTGAATTAAAAAATGATAAAGTTGTAAATTTTGAAAATATTTTTTGGGATCCATCATTTGAATTAAAATAATTGTATTCATAAGCTTATATTTGCTGTTAAAATTTATTCGATTTTGAAACTTACGAAAGATAAAATTTTATTTATTTTAAAATCAGTCATCATACAGGGTGAAAAACTTGATGTTGTTTCTAATAATTCAGTAAAAAATGTTGTTATTTTTGATAATGAAATTTTAATTGATTTTGAAATTAAAAATCCTACATTAAAAGCAAAAAATAATATAAAATCTTTGATTAAAAATGCTATTATTTCTAAATACAAACAAAATTTTGACATAAAAATTAACTTTAAAGTTGCTGCGATTATAAATGAAACAATTCTTAACGAAAGTCAGATTTTAGAAAATGTTAATAATATAATAGCAGTTTCATCAGGAAAAGGTGGGGTTGGTAAATCAACAGTTACGGCTAATTTAGCAATTGCTTTAACCAAAATGGGTTTTTCAGTTGGAATTTTAGATGCTGATATTTATGGTCCTTCTATTCCTCTTATGTTTGATGTATCAGAGGAAAAACCTCTTGCAACAAAAGTTGATAATAAATCTAAGATGAAACCTGTTGAAAATTTTGGTGTTAAGATTTTATCTATTGGATTTTTTACAAAAATTGATCAGGCCGTAATTTGGAGAGGCCCAATGGCTTCCAAAGCATTGAAACAAATGATTTTTGATTCTGATTGGGGAGACTTAGATTTTTTATTAATTGACTTACCTCCCGGAACAGGTGATATTCATTTAAGCATTTTACAATCATTACCAATTTCTGGATCCATTGTTGTTAGTACTCCACAAAATGTAGCTCTTATCGATGCCAGAAAAGGTGTTTCAATGTTTAAACAAAAAAATATAAACGTACCAGTTTTGGGAATAATAGAAAATATGGCTTATTTTATACCGAAAGAATTGCCAAAAAATAAATATTATTTATTTGGAAAGGAAGGTGCAAAAAATTTATCAATTGATTTAAATGTTCCTTTTTTAGGTGAAGTGCCTCTTATTCAAAGTATTAGAGAGGCTGGAGATGTTGGTAGCCCCGCTTCTCTTCAAGAAAATACAATTGTTAATGAGGTTTTTAATACAATTACTAAAAATATGATTTCAGAGCTATTACTAAGAAACAAAAAACTTCCAGCATCTGAGGTTGTAAAAATAACAACTATGTCAGGTTGTTCAGCTATAAAATAATTATTATGAGTAAAAATTTGTTAAAGAAAAAAGTAGAATCTGCATTAGAAGAAATAAGGCCTTTTCTTTTATCCGATGGTGGAGATATTACTTTATTATCAATTAATGATAATATTGTTAAGGTTCAATTGATGGGAAATTGTGTTAGTTGTTCTGTAAACCAAATGACTTTAAAAAACGGTGTTGAGATGACAATTAAGAAACATGCTCCTCAAATTAAAGAAGTTATTAGTGTAGAATAGATAATGAAAATAATCAAAACCGATATCTTAATCATAGGAGGAGGTCCTACAGGTTTGTTTACAGTATTTGAAGCAGGTTTATTAGGTTTAAAATGTCATATAATTGATGCATTGTCAAAACCTGGGGGGCAATGTTCAGAAATATATCCAAAAAAACCAATTTTTGATATTCCCGCAATACCTGAAATCTTAGCTGGAAATCTTATAAATAATTTATTGGAACAAATTAAACCATTTAATCCTGGTTATACTTTATCTGAGTCTGCAGACTACTTAGAAAAACAAAAAGATGGTTCTTTTAATGTAGTAACTGAAAAAGGTACTGTTCATAATGCAAAAGTTATAGCTATTGCTGGAGGTCTTGGAAGTTTTGACCCAAGAAAACCTCAAATAGATAATATTAATAAATATGAAGCAAATGGAGTAGAATATATGGTTAAAAATCCAAAATTATTCAAAAATAAAACTATTATAATTTCTGGTGGAGGGGATTCTGCATTAGATTGGACTATTGAACTACAAAAAATTGCAAGAAAAGTTACATTAGTTCATAGAAGAACTGAATTCAGAGGAGCTTATGATTCAATTGAAAAAGTTCAAAAATTAAAAAATGCTCAATTAATTGATGTTATTACACCAGCTGAAGTAATTGAGTTAAAAGGTGAAAAAAAATTAGAAAGTGTTAACATAAAATTAAATGGTTCTAAAAAAGAAATTAACACAGATTTCTTTATTCCCTTATTTGGTTTGATTCCTAAATTAGGTAAAATATCAGATTGGGGTCTTGAAATAAGAAAAAATGCAATTTGCGTTAATAATGCTTTAGATTACCAGACAAACATTCCAGGAATTTTTGCAATTGGAGATATAAATACATATCCAGGTAAATTAAAATTAATTTTATGTGGTTTTCACGAAGCTACGTTAATGTGTCAAGCTGCTTTTAAAATTATACATCCAAATAAAAAAAATATTCTAAGATATACAACAGTTACAGGTGTTAATGGTTTTGATGGATCTAAACGAAAATCAGAAAGTGCAACTATTAAGTCAATAGAATGATAAATGATTTTATATTCAATTTAAATAATTTTCAAACTATAAATGGTACTTCGCAATGGAAATCACCTAGTAATATTGCATTAATAAAATATTGGGGAAAAAAAACTAACCAAATTCCATTAAATCCCTCAATTAGTTTTAGCTTAAAAAATTGTTTTACTGAAACAAAAATATCATACAAAACAAAAAAGACGGGAAAGCTAGATTTTAGTTTTTTATTTCATGGAGAAGGCAATCCCAGTTTTGAAGATAAGTTAAAACAATTTTTTTTTAGGATTGAAAAATATTGTCCTTTTTTATTAGATCTTGAGTTAAAAATTGAGTCAAAAAATTCTTTTCCACATAGTAGTGGAATTGCATCATCTGCCTCCTCTTATAGTTCATTAGCCTTGTGCATAATGGATATAGAAAAGGAATTAAATCCATCAATGAGTAAGAAGTTTTTTTTTAAAAAGGCTTCTTTTCTTGCAAGATTAGGTTCTGGAAGTGCTTGTAGAAGCACTTTAGGATTTTTTTCAATTTGGGGAAAATCTGACTTTTTTAATTCTACAAATGATTTGTATGCAGTTAAATATCCAAACAAAATTCATGACATTTTTCAAGGTATTTATGATACGATTTTAATTGTTGACAAAGAAAAAAAAGAGGTTTCAAGCACAATAGGTCACAATTTAATGGAAGGACATAGTTTTTCAAATGATCGCCTTAATCAAGTTAAAAGTAATTTTAAAAATTTAAAAAATGCTTTAGAAACTGGAGACATGGATACATTTATCAAAGTGGTTGAATTAGAGGCTTTAACTCTTCATTCTATGATGATGACCTCAGTTCCATCTTACATATTGCTAAAACCCAATACCATAAAAATTATAAATTTAATTTGGAAATACAGAAAAGAAAACAATTCTAAAATTTGTTTTTCTTTAGATGCCGGAGCCAATATTCATTTAATTTACCCAAAAAAAGAATATGATTCTGTTCAAAAATTAATCAGTAATGAATTAATAAAATTTTGTGAATCAGGAGAATTTATAAATGATATGATTGGGATTGGACCATTAAAATTGTAATTTTGTATTGTGAAAGCACCATTATTCTATTCAAAAATTTTATTGTTCGGTGAGTATGGGATTATAAAAAATTCTAAGGGACTTTCAATTCCCTATAATTTTTATAAAGGAGGATTAAAATTGGGAGATTTAAGAATTGATAAAGTAAAAAAATCTAATGAAAATCTTTTAACTTTTAGAGATTATTTATTGAAATTAGATAATTCTATTGTTCTTTTTGATTTTAATAAAATGAATGATGATCTATTAAAAGGAATGTATTTTGATAGTACAATTCCTCAAGGATATGGAATAGGTAGTAGCGGTGCTTTAGTTGCAGCCTTCTATGATCGTTATGCTGAAAATAAAATTACAGTTTTAGAAAATCTGACCAAAGATAAAATTACAGTTTTAAAAAACATTTTTTCTTTAATGGAATCTCATTTTCATGGACAATCTTCTGGATTAGATCCATTAAATAGTTATTTAAGTTTGCCAATTTTAATTCATTCAAAAAATCAAATTGAAACAACTGGGATTCCAATTCAATCATCTAATGGAAAAGGTGCTGTATTTTTATTAGATAGCGGAAAATCTAGTGAAACTGCTCCTATGGTAGATATTTTTTTTAAGTCTATGAAAAATAAAAATTATAGCGAAGTTATTCGAAATGATTTTATTAGAATTACTGATTCTTGTGTTGATAATTTTTTAGAAGGAAATTTTAAGTCACTTTTTTTGAATATTAAAAATCTATCAAAAGTTGTTTTTGATAATTTTAAACCAATGATTCCTAAAGATTTTCATAATATTTGGGCTAAGGGAATTGAATCAAATGATTATTTTTTAAAATTATGTGGATCAGGTGGAGGAGGCTATATATTAGGGTTCTCTAAAGATTTTAAAAAAGCAAAATCTGTATTGAAAGACTATAAATTAGAAATAGTCTATAACTTTTAATTTCGATGTTTTTTTCTTTTTTCAATAAGAAAATTATAATAAAAATTTTGAGTTTATTTTCTGTAGTAAGAGGCTATAATGTCTTTTTTATGATGTTTGCTCAATTGGTTTCTTCAATATTTATTTTTTCTAATTCCAATGATATTTTTTCTATAATTCTAGATTTTAATATATGGTTAATTATTCTTTCCTCTGCATCTTCTATTTCAGCTGGATATATAATAAATAATTTTTATGATGTAGATAAGGATTTAATAAATAGACCATTAAAAACTATTTTGGAAAAAGAAATTTCTGGTAGAACAAAATTAATGGTTTATATTATTTTAAATTTTTTAACATTAATTTTTTCCGCTTTAGTTTCTTTAAAGGCATTTCTTTTTTTTAGTTTTTACATCTTTGGAATTTTTATTTATTCTATTAAAATAAGTAAATATCCATTCATAGGAAATTTCCTTTCAGTACTACTGGTTATTACTCCGTTTTTTGCAATTGCTCTTTATTATAAGAATCTTTCAATTGAAATAATTACACACGCATCGTTTCTTTTTTTTGTAATATTAATTAAAGAATTAATTAAGGATTTAAAAAACTTAAAAGGAGACTTTACAATGAATTACCTCTCTGTTCCAGTAATATATGGTGAAGAATTGACTAAAAGTTTTATAACAATTTATATTTTTTTAATTATTGGAATTTCTTTTAGTTTGATTATAAATTATGATATTTCTCTAATGGTTTATTTCTATTTCTTTGCAATACCATTTTTCTTTCCATTTCTTTATTTGTTATGGAAATTTAATGACAATAAATATTATGAAATATTACATAATTCTTTAAAGACTTTGATTATCATAGGTCTTTTTAGTATCATGTTTCATAGCTAATAACCAAAATTTTATGTCAGAAAAAATACTTGTCAGATTAAATAAATTTATTTCAAATTCAGGGATCTGTAATAGAAGGGAAGCAGATGAATATATAAGTCAAGGTAGAGTTTCTGTAAACAATAAAACTATTGTTAGATTAGGCTCTAAGGTTTCTTTAAGCGATAGTGTGAAGTTAGATGGAAGAAAAGTATTTCCTGTTAAAATGCAGTATATTATTTTAAATAAACCAAAAGGGTTCCATTGTATTTATTCAAAAACAAACTCCAAAACTGTTTTTTCTATTTTGTCTTCTATTAAAGAAGAAAATAGAGTAATATCTTTAGATTTTTTAAAAGAAAACTATACAGGACTTATGATTCTATCAAATGACACTGAATTTATAAGTCAAATAAATGCAAAAAAAAACTTGATAAATCAAATTTTTCATTTAAAACTTGACGTTGATTTTTTACAAAGAGACTTAAAAAGGATCAAAGATTTAGATGTTAATAATAAATTAAAAATTAAATCAATTAATTATGTAGATGGAGCAAATAAAAATGAAATAGGAATAGAATTATCTATTCATAATATTAAAGATTTAGAAAAACTTTTACTAGATTTTAATTATAAAATAATATCACTTGATAGAGTTCTGTTCTCAAATTTTACAAAAAAAGATTTATCTCGAGGACAATGGAGGAATATTACAAAAAAAGAATTAATTAATTTAAAAAGTTTTTAGTTTTTACTAGCCCATTTAAACCCTCTTGTTAAAAGTTTCCATCCCTCAGGATATTCAATAAATTCATTTGGATCGTGTCCGATTGAAATATAAAACACCTTTCCTTTTCCATAATTTTTTTTCCAAGCAACAGGCATAACTACATTTTTTATCCATGGAAAAGTTTTTCCATCAAATTTAGTTGTAGCCAATATTTGAATATTGGGGTCGTAGTGTAAATAATATTGTTCACTAAAAATTTCAAAATCATTAAGGCCTTTTGTTAATGGATCTTTCAACATTTCTACATTAAAATTTAGTTTTCCTCCAGGGTGTTTTACAAATTGCCCACCAATCATAAATTGATAAGCAGTATTATCTCTAAATGAATCCCCAAGTCCTCCATGAGCTCCTGCTATCCCTACACCATGTTCTACAGCAGATGTCAAGTTTTTTTCTTGTTTAGAGGATAGTTTCATCATAGTTACAGATTGTATTATTAAATCAAACTTTATTAAAGAGTCATAATTTGAATAAATATTTAAATTGTTAGATTCATAAATATTCGCCTTTTCTTTTTTTAACCAGTTTATTACATTTTTAGCAAAAAGCTCTGGTTGATGACCATCCCAACCACCCCAAACAACTAAAATATTTTTATTTTTTAAAGTTTGAGAATAAACAAAATTTTGTGTTAATAGATTAAATAATAATATGAAAATTATTTTTTTCATAAAAAATAAATTAAATTTCAATTTATGGAATTTATAATTAATCTAAAATTTATTGACCATCCAAAAATCTGAATGTTATAATTTAAAACAAAAAAATGAAAAAAAAGTCTAGAAGAAATTTTATTAAAAATTCTTCGCTTCTTGGTTCCGGAATTTTTATAGTTCCACGAAATGTTTTAGGAGGAATTGGATTTATTCCTCCAAGCGATCAATTAAACATTGCTGCCATCGGAGCTGGAGGAAAAGGATCTGATATTAGAGATTCTTGGGTTTCAAATGAAAGAGTTATTGCTTTATGTGATGTGCATCCATTAGGTAAACATGGAGTTATTCAATCTAGAAAAAAATACCCTAAAGCTAAATTTTATGTTGATTTTAATGAGCTTTTAGATAAGGAGAAGGATTTGGATGCTGTTACAATTAGCACTCCAGATCATACCCATGGAGTGATTGGAAATAAGGCGATGAATAAAGGCCTCCATGTTTATATTCAAAAACCTTTAACACACAACATTGAAGAAGCTCGACAATTAACATTATCGGCAAAGAAAAATAAAGTCATTACACAAATGGGTAATCAAGGAGGCTCTTGTATTGGAGTTGAAAAAGTTAAGGAATGGATAAATGCAAAAAAAATCGGAGATATTAATAAAGTTTATGCATGGACAGATAGGCCTGTTTGGCCGCAAGGTTTTAAAATGCCAGAACCATCTGTTATTAAACCTAAGGATTTAGAATGGGATTTGTGGTTGGGACCAGCTAAGAAAATGGCTTACAGACCAGAACTTCACCCTTTTAATTGGAGAGGATGGTGGGATTTTGGTACAGGAGCACTTGGAGATATGGGTTGTCATATTCTTGATGTACCAGTCAAAGCTTTAAATTTAGGGTATCCCAAAGATGTAGAGTGTAGTGTTGCAAAGATTTATCAAAAAATGTGGAGTCCAAATTATTATCCAGAAGGTCCACCCGCAGCATCCCTTGTTACCCTTCATTTTGAAAAAAATAATATAACCAATTCTGATTTAGAAGTAGTTTGGATGGATGGAGGAATTATTCCACCTAGACCTGAAGTTATTCCAGCAGATGATTATTTGGGTGAGAAAGGAAATACAAATGGGGTATTAATAATTGGTAAAGATGGAGTCATTACTTGTGGTGTTTACGGATTAAATCCAAAATTATATAGAAAAGGCGAAAAAACATTACATTTAAATACAGATACAATCTATAATAAAAATAATGGATTAGATTATATTCATCATAAAGAGTGGATTGATGCAATTAAAGGAGGCTATGGAAGTAAAGAATACAAAATGTTAACTGCTCCAATTGAATATTCAGGACCTTTTACAGAAATAGTTCTAATGGGAAATTTAGCTTTAAGAAGTTATATGCTTAAAGATGGTAAAGATTTTATTGGAAGAAAGAAATTACTTTGGGATGGTAAGAATAAAAAAATAACAAACTTTAATTTAGCTAATCAATTTGTTGGAAGAAAAAGAAGGCCTGGGTGGGATTTATAAAATAAATTAGAATACTATATTTAATTATTATTCTAAATTTTAATTAATTATGTTTATATAAAATATTAATATTATGAAAAAAATACATTTTATATTATTTACTACATCTTTTTTTATTTTGAGCTGTAATAATTTTTCTACAAAAAAAAATGTTAAATCAATAGCTTCAGAAAATTCAATGGATTCTTCGTTAGATGATAATTGGGTCTCTTTAATTCAAGATAATTCTCTGGATGGTTGGCATTATTATCAGGATAATGGTGAAAAGTCTGGGTGGGACATTAATGAGGGAGTTATAACTTTTACATCTGCTAATGCAAAGGGAAAGGGTGACAAAAGTTTAGTAAGTGATAAAGAGTATACAAACTTCAAAATCCATCTAGAATGGAAGGTAAGCCCTGGATCTAATAGCGGATTTTTTTGGGGAGTAAAAGAGGATTTGAAATATGAATTTCCTTTTGTAACTGGTCCTGAAATTCAAATTCTAGATCCTGAGATGCCTGATGGGCCCTTAACACAAGCAGGTGCTTTATACGGAATGATTGCCCCTTCTAAATGGGTTACGAAACCTGCAGGTGAATGGAATACTTACGATATTACAATCAACCATAATTCCAATAAAGGAGTTGTAGTTCACAACGGGGAAGAAATAGTAAATTTCCCATTAAGTGGAGACGAATGGGATGCAATGGTTGCTCCAACTAAATTTAATAATTGTGATCAGGAACCCTGGCAAAATTGTGATTTTGGAAAATTTAAAACAGGTAAAATATCTATTCAAGATCACCCTGGTGTGATTTCATTTAGAAATATCAGAATATTAGAATTATAATTTTTATTTAAATAAAAATTATAGTAATATTTATGTTATATTATTTTTTTAAAAAACTACTAATTGTCCTTAGATTTAAGTTCTAAATAAAACTATTTATGACAAATTAATTATATGCAGATAAAAGAAATTAATAAGGAATATGATGTTATAATAGTCGGTTCTGGTGCTGGTGGTGGAATGGCAACTAAAATTTTATCTGAGGCAGGTTTATCTGTTGCTATCGTTGAAGCAGGACCCTTTTATGATCCTGCAAATCCAGAACAAATGACACAAATGAAATGGCCATATGAGTCTCCTAGACGTGGAGGAGGAACTACTAGGTTTTTTGGAGATTTTGATCAAGCATATGGAGGATGGGAAATAGAGGGAGAACCTTATTCTCAAGTGGGAGATACGGATTTTAAATGGTTTAGATCTAGAATGTTAGGAGGAAGAACTAATCATTGGGGAAGAATATCTTTAAGATTTGGACCTAATGATTTTAAAAAGAAATCGATTGATGGATTTGGCGAAGATTGGCCAATTTCATATAAGGATATTAAACCATATTATGATAAATTAGATAAATTAATTGGGGTTTTTGGAAGTAATGAAAATTTATATAATGATCCTAATGGTTTTTTTCTTCCACCGCCTAAACCAAGGTTACACGAACTTTTTTATATAAAAGGGGCGAGAAAAAGTAATGTTAAAGTAATACCCTCAAGATTATCAATTTTAACTAAAAGAATTAATGATGAACGAGGAGTTTGTTTTTATTGTAATCAATGTGCTAGAAGTTGTATGACATATGCTGATTTTTCATCTGGGTCATGTTTAATATTTCCAGCTCAAAAATCAGGCGGTCAAATTGATATGTTTCTTAATGCTATGGTAAGAACAGTTACTACTAATAGTGAGGGTAAAGCAAATGGGGTATCTTATATTGATAAAACAGAGAATAAAGAATACAAATTAAAGGGAAAAGTTGTAGTATTAGCTGCTTCTGCATGTAGTTCTGCTAGAATTCTTTTGAATTCTAAATCTCAACAACATCCCAACGGATTAGGTAATAATAGTGATTTAATTGGAAAGTATTTACATGATTCTACTGGAGGTGATATGATGGCATTTATTCCAGAATTAATTGACAGAAAAATTTATAATGAAGATGGTGTTGGCGGAATGCATGTTTATTCACCTTGGTGGCTTGATAATAAAAAATTAGATTTTCCAAGAGGATATCACATAGAAGTTTGGGGTGGATTGGGTGCGCCATCTTATGGAACTGGTTTTAATGTGAACAGTTTTAATAAATTTTTTGGAATAAATAAAGCCGGTGGATATGGAGATGTTCTAAGGTCAGATATGAAAAAGTATTATGGATCAACAATAGGATTATCTGGGAGAGGAGAGTCTATTGCTCAAAAAACCAATTATTGTGAAATAGATCCTAATAAAGTTGATAAATATGGAGTTCCAATTCTCAGATTTAATTATAAATGGACAGATAATGAGATAAAGCAAGCTAAGCACATGCAAGATACTTTTGAAGAGGTTATACATAATATGGGAGGAATTCCATTGTGGGGAAAGCCTGGAAAAGAATCTAATTATGGTATTAATAAACCGGGTTGGATTATACATGAGGTTGGTACAACTAGAATGGGTAATGATTCAAAAAAATCAGTTGTTAATGAATTTGAACAGCTTCATGATGTCTCCAATGTATTTGTTGTTGATGCAGGACCTTTTGTTTCACAAGCTGACAAAAATCCTACTTGGACAATTATGGCTTTAGCTTGGAGAAGTTCGGAATATATAATAGACCAGTTTAAAAAACAAAATTTTCAATAATATGAAAAGAAGGGATTCGATTAAAAATTTAGTTTTAGGATCATTTGGTGCCAGTATTTTTCTTGAATCTTGTTATAATGTATCCAGAGAAAAAATTGTAAGATCTCTCACAAGATATGAATATGGAAGAACTCCTGAAGAAAAACTTTATGATGATAAACTCTTTGCAAAAAAGTTCTTTTCAAACGATGAGTTACTAACTTTAGATAAGCTATGTAACTTAATCCTTCCTCCGAATGATTTTGGATCAATTAGACAAGCTGAAGTTGTTCAATTAATAGAATTTATGGCAAAGGATATTCCAACTTATCAAACACCTCTTAGAAAAGGTCTTTCTTGGATTAATGATGAAAGTAAGAAAAGATTTAATAATTTATTTATAGATATTCCAATTTCTTCTCAGAAAGAAATATTAGATGAAATTGCTTATTATGATCCCAATAAAAATATGAATGATCTTTCTGAACCAACTCAATGGTTTAATTTGTTGAGGAATTTGACGATGACTGGATATTTTACATCTGAAGTTGGCATCAAGGAATTAGGATATAAAGGAAATACTCCAAATGTTTGGGATGGTATTCCTCAAAATATATTAGATCAGTATGGGCTTTCATATGATAAAGATTGGTTGGATAAATGTGTAGATCAATCAAAAAGAAATGATAAGGCTATTTGGGATGAAAAAGGAAATCTCATATCTTAGAAAATAAAAACCCTATTTTTCTTCAAAATAGGGTTTTTAAGTGGTACCTCGCAGAATCGAACTGCGGACACAAGGATTTTCAGTCCTTTGCTCTACCAACTGAGCTAAGGTACCAAAGCTTGTTTTTTAGAAGAGCAAATATAATTTGTTTTATTAGAGCAACAAAAAATCATGTAAAAAATCTTGTGTATTTTTATCATTTAATAACAAGTAATTGAATTTAATTATAGATATAGGTAATAGCCTTTTGAAAGTAGGTGTTTTTAAAAATAATAATCTTATAATTTTTGGTGAATTTAATGAAGATTATTTTTCAAATGTTAAATCAATTTTAGATAAATATCCTATTACTCATTCAATAGTTTCAAATGTCTCGCAATCCAATAATAAATTAATAGAATTATTATCTAATAAGACTAATTTAATTAAATTTAATTCCTCTTTAAAACTTCCATTTAAAAATTGCTACAAAAGCAAAAAAACTTTAGGAAAAGATAGAATAGCACTCATTAGTAACGCTTCAAATGAATATCCTAAAGAAAATGTCTTATTAATTGATTTAGGTACGTGTATAACTTTTGATTTTTTAAATAATAAAAACGAGTATCTTGGTGGTAGTATTTCCCCTGGTTTAAGAATGAGATATAAATCTTTAAATAATTATACAGCTAACCTTCCACTAATAGATCCTAAGGAGATCGATTATTTTATTGGAAAAAACACCGAAGATTCAATTCACTCAGGTGTAATTAATGGAATTATTAGTGAGTTAAATAATTCAATAGATAAATATAAAAGTCAGTATAAAGAAATTAAGATAATTTTAACAGGTGGAGATGCTAAATTCTTGTTCAAGAAGATAAAAAATAGCATCTTAGCGAATTCAAATTTTCTGATATTTGGTCTCAACTTTTTAATTGAATTGAATAAAAAATAATGATAAAATATATACAAGCTGCTTTCTTAATTTTTGTGACATCATTTGTTTTTAGTCAATCAGGAAGTTTATCTCCTTATTCATTTTATGGTATTGGAGAAAATACTTTTAAAGGAACTATTGAAAATAGATCTATGGGAGGATTAAATGTTTACAGCGATAGTATTCATTTAAATCTAACAAATCCAGCTGCTTATTCTCAAATTGAACTTGTTAATTATTCGGTTGGAGTTGATTATAATAGCTCTAGATTAATTTCTGATAATTCAAATGAAAATACTAGTACTGCTAACGTTAATTATCTAGCAGTTACAGTACCTACTAAATATCTTGTTTTTGGTTTTGGAATAATTCCTAAATCATCCGTTGGCTATTTATTACAAAGTACTGACGAATCAAAGACACCTAAAGAAGTTGAAAGATATCAGGGAAATGGAGGAGTAAATACAGCATTTTTAACTTTTGGTTTTAAGGTTTTAAAAAAAATAAATCTTGGAGTTTCAGCAAATTATGAATTTGGAAGTTTAGATCATTCTAATTCAAGAATACTTGAAGGTATTCAATTATATACTAGGGTTGAAAGCAATTCTTCGCTTAGTGGAGTTAATTTTGTTTATTCTACTCTTTTTAGAGAAAAAATTTCTACTGATTTGACCTTACATGCAAGTTATATTTTTAAACCAAGTTCAAAACTAACTTCCCAAAACTCACAAATTTTATATACCATTACTGGTGATGGTTCTTTTGGAGGAGATAGCGAAGAAATTGATTTAGAAGTTCTAAATTTAAAAGAAACAAAAATTACTATTCCTTCCTCAAATTCATTTGGTTTAGGCCTTGGAAAAGAAACAAAATGGTTTATTGGATTTGATTACACTAAAACTAATGGAGGCGGCTTTGAAAATAAATTATTTAATTTAAACAATGTTGAATATAAGGAAGCTTCAAAGTTTTCATTAGGTGGATTTTTTATTCCAGATTTCAATTCTTTTACAAGCTATTTAAGTAGGATAGTTTATAGAGCTGGAATAAGAATAGAAAAAACAGGTCTCCATATTCAAAATCAATCCATAGATGAATATGGAATAAATTTTGGATTAGGTTTGCCATTTCAAGGTTTTCAAAATATTAATTTAGGGTTTGAGATAGGTAAAAGGGGAACGACAAATGCTGGATTAATTCAAGAAAAATTCTTTAGCGTTAGATTGGGACTAACCTTAAATGACCGTTGGTTTGTAAAAAACAAGTATAATTAATAAATTTGGCTTCATTTTTGTTTAATTATGATCTTTAATCCTCTAATAATCAAATATTAAATTATTATAATGAGAAGTTTATACATTTTTTTATTGATATTTTTTAGTATTTATTCTTACAGCCAATCTAAAGAAGAATGTTTCTCTAATTTGTCAATATTTGCAGAATATGCTAAAGTTAAAAATTATGAAGCTGCTTATGAACCTTGGCTTAAGGTAAAAGGCGAATGTCCAGATATTAATTCTGCTATATATGTTTATGGAGAAAGAATATTAAAGTTTTATATTAAAAACAGTCAAGAAAATGAAAAAGACAAATATCAAAAAGATCTTTTGTCTCTATACGATGAATGGCTTAAATATTTTTCTAAAACAAAATCTGGTACTCCACAAATTGGTAAAATATTAGCAATTAAGGCACAATCTATGATTGATTATAAGTTGGCGGATGATAAGGGTATTTATAATGTTTATGATGAAGCATTTAAAAAAGATCCAAAAAGTTTTACTTCCCCAAAAGGGTTATATAATTACTTCAAAATTTATTTTAATCTTTATAAAAATGGGAACTCGTCTGTGTCTTTGGAATCTTTATTTGAAAAGTATGAAGAACTTACTGAAAAATTTGAATTAGTAATGGGCTCTTACACTTCAAAGTTAGATGGTCTTCTTAAAAAAGAGGAAAATGATGATCCGCTTTCAAGTAGAGAAGTAAAAAATAAAAGAATTTATGAAGTAAATATGATAGCTTGTTCGACATATTTGAACAATTTAAATGCTATAATTGCAAAAGAATCCACATGTGAAAATTTAATTCCTCTGTATAGAAAGAATTTTGATAAGTTTAAGTCAGATGCAGTTTGGTTAAATAGAGCAGCTAGCAGAATGGATAGTAAGGATTGTTCAGATGATCCATTATTTGTTGAATTGGTAGAGGCTTTACATGAGTTAAATCCTTCAGCTAATTCTGCATATTATTTAGGTTTATTAAATGATAAGAAGGGAGATTCTAAAACTGCTATTGAATATTATAATGAGTCTATCTCATTAGAAACAGACAATCTTAAAAAAGCTAAGACACTATATAAAATCGCTTTAAAGTTTAAAAAGTCAGGACAATACAGTAAATCAAGAAGTTATGCATATAAAGCACTTAATTATCAGCCTTCATCAGGAAGATCACATTTATTAATTGCCAATTTATATGCTTCAAGCGCTAACAACTGTGGAAATACACAATTTGAAAAAAGAGCAATATATTGGTTAGCTGCTAAAGAAGCTAGAAAGGCTGCATCTGTTGATGCATCTGTTAGAAGAACTGCAAATAAAACTGCTATAAGCTATGAAGGAAGAGCTCCATCTAAAACAGATATTTTTACTGAGGGAAGATCTGGTGAAACTATTTCTGTAAAATGCTGGATCGGTAAAAATATTACAGTTCCCTCCATTTAGATAATGAATTTGAAGAGATTTTTCATTTTAACTTTTTTTTGTTTTTTTTCTTGTGAAGACAATTTTCAAGAAATAAAAAATATTAATAATTATGATTTTATCCCTGTTGGAATAGCTGAAAATATAAAATTGATCTATACTGATTCAGCTAAAGTTAAGGCAGTATTAACATCTCCTTTAAATAAAGATTTTACAAATCAAGAATTTCCATATTCTGAATTTCCAAATGGAATTAAAATTACTTTTTTTGATAAAAATAATAATTCCACCGTAGTAACTTCAAATTATGCGATTACCTATAACAAAACTAATATTGTTGATTTGATTGGTAATGTTGTTATTAATACTTACGATGGATCTGAATTAAAAACCTCACAACTATATTGGGATCCAGAACAAGAATGGCTCTTTACTGAAAAAAAATTTAGTTTTAAAAATACAGATTATGATATTATTGCTAAAAGGTTAGATGCAAATAGATCATTTACTATATTTAATACCGGAGAATTAGATGGTAAGGTTATGGTTGAAGAAAATGAATATTTAATTAATGAAAATTAGAAAAATTTCAGAAATAGTTTACTTATTAATTTTTATTATTGCTTCATTAGATTATTTCCTTGGATCAAATGATCAATCTAATAGAAAAAGTATTTTACTAATTTTTGCCCTTGTATCATTATTTATGTTTTTTTTTAGAAGACATTACAGAAAAAAATTTGAAAAAATGAATAAATAAATTTAATGGATTTACAAATAACCGTTATTTTAACTTCAATTATTTTTTCAGCCTTTTTCTCTGGAATGGAGATAGCCTTTGTTTCTTCAAATAAAATTTATTTAGAAATAGAAAAAAAACAAAAAGGATTCTTTTCTAACATTTTAAAAAAAATAACTTACTCTCCATCAAAATTTATTGCAACAATGTTACTAGGTAATAATATTGCATTAGTTGTTTATGGAATTTTCTCTGGGAAATTAATTCTTGATTTACTATTTCCCGAAATAGATAGTTCTAAGTCTTTAGATTTTATATATATATTTTATCAGACAATAATCTCTACGTCTATTATATTAATCACAGCTGAGTTTTTGCCTAAAGTTTTATTTCAAATTTATGCAAATAGATTTCTTAAATACTTGTCTTTTCCATCCTATATTTTTTACATTTTATTTAGTCCAATTACACATATATTAAATTATATTTCAAATAGTGTTTTGAGTAAATATTTTAAAACTAAAGAAGATGAAATAAGAATAGTATTTAGTAAAGATGAACTTGGAGATTATATTAATGAAGAATTGGCAAATGATTCTGAAACAAAAAATATAGATTCAGAAATACAAATTTTTCAAAATGCTTTGGAATTTTCGGCTGTAAGAGCTAGAGAAGTCATGGTTCCTAGAGCTGAAATTATTTCTGTAGATAGATATAGTTTGTCAAGTGATATAAAAAATATGTTTATTGAACATGGATTATCTAAAATTTTAATTCATAGAGAAAATATTGATCATATTGTAGGGTATATTAGTTTACAAGATATGTTTAACCAACCAAAAAACATTAAATCATTTATTCATTCTGTAGAATTTATTCCTGAATCTATGTTAATTAATGATGTACTAAACCTTTTAACTAGAAAAGAAAGTAGTATTGCGGTTGTTATTGATGAATATGGTGGCACATCTGGAATTATTACAATCGAAGATATTATTGAAGAATTATTTGGAGAAATTGAAGATGAGCATGATTTAACTAAGTTTTTGGAAAAGAAAATAAATTCAAATACATTTATTTTATCAGCAAGATTAGAGGTAGACTATCTAAATGATAAATATAAATTAAAAATTCCTGAAAGTGATCAATATGAAACTTTAGGAGGTTTTATTGTTCACAATACACAAGATATTCCCCAACTTGGAGATGTTATAAAGATATCTACATTTCAATTTTTAGTAAAAGATGTAACTGATACTAAAATTGAAACAATTGAGCTAAAAGTTCTAAAATAAATTAAATAGAGGTCTTTTTTTTTAATTGATTAGGATATTGTATTTTCGTTTGCTACAAAAAAAAATATATGGCAATTTTAGGAAGTCTTAGAAAAAATTCTGTTGTTTTAATTACTGTAATTGGAATGGCATTATTTGCTTTTGTAATTTCTGGAGTGTTTGATGGGAAGGGTTATGTTGCTCAAGATCCAATTGGTATTGTAAATGATCAAGATATGTCAATTGAAGAATTTAGAAATCAAGTAGATTTTCTAGAAAGGTCTTATAATTTATCTGGAATGAATGCGGTTAATAGTGTTTGGGATCAAACTGTTAGAAATTATATTTTAAATAATCAATTTGAATTGAGTGGTATCGATTCGGGTAAAGATCATCTTGAGTATATTTTATCACAAAATCCTACTTATAATTCTGACCCTAGGTTTTTGAATGATGCAAAACTTTTTGAAATTGAAAAGTTTATAGATTTGATTGTTGAACTTAAAACAACAAATCCAGATGCATATGAACAGTGGAAAAAACAAGAATCTATTTTTCAAAATCAATCAAATGAAAAAATTTACTTTGATATGATATCCTCGGGAATTAATTATTCGTTTAAGGACGGTGAATTTGAGTATTTATTACAAAATGACAGAGTCGATATAGAATATGTTCAGATTCCCTACAGTTCTATTCCTGATAGTTTAATAAAACTTAAAAATTCTGATGTTGAGAAATATATAAAATCCAATGATTCTGATTTTAAAATTGATGCTTCTAGGAGCATAGATTATGTTTTATTTGAGGAAAAACCATCCTTAGAAGATGAAAATGAAACAAAAAAAATTTTAGAAGGCTTTCTAGTTGAGAAAAAAGAATATAATAATGTTTCAAAGCAAGAAGAAACTATTCCAAGTTTACGATCTGCAAAAAATTTAACAGAATTTATTAATCAGAACTCTGATATCAAATTTGATTCTATATATGTTCCTAAAGGTTCGTTACCAAATAATGATGCAAACATTCTATTTAATTTGAATAAAAACCAAATTTATGGTCCTTATTTAGACGATGAGTATTTTAAAATATCGAGGATGCTTGATAAGAAAAAAGGAGGAAATGTTAGAGCAAGTCATATTCTAATTTC
Source organism: Flavobacteriaceae bacterium (assembly GCA_002702895.1). Taxonomy (GTDB): domain Bacteria; phylum Bacteroidota; class Bacteroidia; order Flavobacteriales; family Flavobacteriaceae; genus MAG-121220-bin8. Next base: position 75,114 of record PACX01000014.1, read on the forward strand.
ATTTAAAGGATCTCAAGATGCCAATCCAGAGATTACAAGATCTAAAACAGAAGCTAAAAAAGAAGCAAATAGAATTCTAAACCTAGTAAGAAAAAATCCTGATTCTTTTTCAGGGCTAGCATTTGAACTTTCTGATGGGCCCTCAAAATCAAGAGGTGGAGATTTAGGATTTTTTCAAGAAGGTGCTATGGTTAAGCCTTTCAATGATTTTGTTTTTTCTAAAAAAGAAGGATCTATTGGTTTAGTTGAAACAGATTTTGGTTTTCATGTTATAAACATTGTAGCTAAAGAAGATTTAGTCCTTTTAGCTTCCATTGCAGTTAAAAACATACCTTCAGACAATACTAGTGATAAAACTTTTAATTTGGCAACTAAATTTGAAATCAATCTTTCAAAAAATCAAAATTTGAATGAGTTGGCTAAAGAAAATGATTATGAGATTAAACCAGTTAGTAATATTAAAATTTTAGATGATGATTTGCCTGGTTTAACTAATCAAAGAAGATTAGTTCAATGGTTGTTTTCTGAAGATATTGAATTGAATTCTTATAAAAGATTTGATATTTCTAAGGGAGGGTATTTAATAGCTCAAGTAACTGGTTTAAAAGAAGAAGGGCTTTCTTCAGTAGAGGATGCATCTTTTACAGCAGTTCCCAAAGTAAGAAATCAAAAGAAAGCACAACTAATTATTAATCAAAATAAAAAAAATCAATCTTTATCTGATTTGGCTAAAATCAATAATACTGAAATTAAAAAAGCTCTGGCTTTAAATCAAAAAAATGCCACAATCAGTGGTGCAGGTAGAGAGCCTCTTCTAGTTGGTTATGCATTTGGTTTAGAGGTTGACCAGATTTCAGATTTTATTATTGGTGAAAATGGTGTTTATAAAATTAAAGTAATAAAAAAAGATAAATCTAGTTCTTTAGATACTTATTCTTCATATCAAAATCAATTGTTGCTTTCATCTAGACCAACAGTCAATAGCTCTTTATATCAAACTGTTAAAGAATCAGCTGAAATTATTGACAATAGATCAACATATTACTAATAATTCTTAAATAAGATTTCCAAAGGATAATGCTTTTTGAATATATATTATCAAAAAAACAAATGATACTGTAAACTTCATTGTCATTCCTACAAAGAACCCAATTAATGTTCCCAAAGATGCTTTAATCGCTTTTTTATAATTTATATTATTCAATAATTCACCTGAAAAAGCACCTATAAATGGGCCAGTTAATAATCCTATTGGGCCTAAAAAAAAACCAATTATTAAACCGATAGTAGCTCCAATAATCCCTTTCTTAGTTCCTCCTAATTTTTTTAATCCAATTATCGGAATTATTAGATCTAATATGAAAACAGTTATAGCAATTAAAAAACTACCTATGAGAAAATAAATTTCAAAAGGAACAAATGATGTAAGATGTAAAAGCAATAAACCAAACCAGCTAGTTACTGGGCCTGGAATAATAGGAATAAAACTCCCAATTATGCCAATTACACAAAACAATAAACCAATTATTGTAAAGAATATATCCATGAATTAGATAAAATTGTAATATATAAATATGAATTTTTTGTAATTTTCATATATGTTGAAAATAATAAATTTTTTTCTTATCATTTTTTTATTATTGGGTTGTAAAAATAATAGTAATCAAAAAAAAGTTGTAGTTCCAAGCAGTTTAACAGTATGGAACGTAAATGACGAATTTCCATCAATAAGCTCATGTGAACAAATTGAATCTGAATCAGAAAGAAAAATTTGTTTTCAGCAAAAATTAACTAAGTCAATCTTTGATAATATTGATTTTAGCAAAATAGTTGTAAATAATAATTTAAATGATACTTTGAAAATTTCTATTTTGATTGATAAAGATGGAAAAATTTCAATTTATGATAGTGAGATTAATTTGAAAGTAAAAAAGCAAATTCCATTAATTGATAGTATATTGTATGATGCAATTAATAATTTACCAAAAGTATTACCAGCAATTAAAACGAATATTGGAGTAGAGGTTAACTCTAGATTTGAATTGCCTATAATAATCAAAACAAATTAAAGCTGTTGGAATTAAAAAAGGAAAAGATAATATTAGGAATTGACCCAGGAACAACAATTATGGGCTTTGGATTAATTAAGGTTATCAATAAAAAAATGAAATTCATACAATTAAATGAATTAAAATTGAAAAAATATGATGATCATTACTTACGTCTTAAACATATTTTTGAAAGAACAATAGAATTAATAGATCAATATAATCCAGATGAAATTGCAATAGAAGCCCCCTTCTTTGGAAAAAATGTACAATCTATGTTGAAATTAGGAAGAGCTCAAGGAGTAGCTATGGCTGCAGGTCTTTCTAGGGAAATAGCGATAACAGAGTATTCTCCAAAAAAAATAAAAATGGCAATTACAGGAAATGGAAATGCTTCTAAAGAACAGGTTGCTAAGATGCTCCAAAGTTTGTTATCAATTAAGGAATTGCCAAAAAACCTTGATTCAACAGATGGTCTTGCAGCAGCAGTATGCCATTTTTATAATTCTAATAAAATCAATTACGGATCAGAGTATTCGGGATGGGAATCTTTTATAAAAAAAAATCCAAGTAGAATTAAATAATTTAAATTGGCAGGAATATATATTCATATCCCTTTTTGCAAGCAAGCTTGTTATTATTGCAATTTTCATTTTTCAACTTCAACTAAAAATAAAGACAAAGTAGTAAAGGCTATGTTAAAAGAGATATATATAAAATCACAGAGTTGTAATGAATTGATAGAAACTATATATTTTGGAGGAGGAACTCCTTCTTTTTTAGAAAGCAATCAAATCAACTCATTAATAGAAATGGTTTTAGAAAATTTTAATACTTCATCTAATTTAGAAATTACTTTAGAAGCAAATCCAGATGATTTAACAAATCAAAAATTAAAGGATTTATCTAAGAGTAAAATTAATAGATTGAGTATTGGAGTACAATCTTTTATTGATCATGATTTAAAAATTATGAATAGAGTCCATAACTCTAAAGTTTCTAATGAATGTGTAAAGAATGCAAAAAAATATTATGATAATTTATCAATTGACTTAATATATGGTATGCCAGATAGCAGTATTGAATCGTGGGAACATAATTTAGATATAGCTCTTTCTCACGAGGTCAATCATATTTCAGCCTATGTATTAACAGTAGAACCAAAAACTGCACTTCAACGATATGTTCAAAAAGGATTAGTTAATCTTATTGATGAAGAAATTGTATTTAAACAATTTAAATTAATGTTTAAAAAATTAAAAAATCAAAAGTATATTAATTATGAGATATCAAGTTTTGCAAAAGAAGGCTATTTTTCTAAAAATAATTCTTCTTATTGGCTCAGAAAAAAGTACATTGGAATAGGACCTTCTGCCCATAGTTTTGATGGTGTTTCAAGAAGTTGGAATGTTTCTAATAATAATTTATATACAAAAGCAATAGAAAATAATAAAAAATATTATGAGAGTGAAAAGTTAACTAAAACAGATAAATATAATGAGTATATAATGACAGGATTAAGAACAATGTGGGGTGTGTCACTAGATTTTTTAAAAGAAAATTTTGGAGAAAATTATAAAAAATATTTTATTGATAAGTCTAAAAAATTTCTTCATTCTAAACATTTGATACAAGAAAATAAAGTTTTCAAAACTACTCTTGATGGTAAATTCTTGGCAGATGGAATAGCATCTGAATTATTTATAGTTAACCTTAAGAATTAGAATTATATAGATTTGCAAAGTGATAATAGAATTTAGAGATTGTTTCTATCCCCATTAAAAAATTAGAAACTCCATAGTGTTCATTTGGAGAATGTATAGCGTCACTATCTAAACCAAATCCCATCAAAATAGTTTTACTGTCAAGTTCTTTTTCAAACAAAGCAATTATAGGAATACTTCCTCCATCTCTTGTTGGAATAGGCTTTAAATTAAAAACATCTTCGTATGCATTACTTGCTGCTTGAAACCCTACTGTATTAGTTGGTGCTACATATGGCTCCCCGCCGTGATGCTCTATTACTTTTGAAGTAACTCCTTCTGGGGTTATATTTTTAATATGTTTTGAAAACAGAGAGCTAATTTCTCTCCAGTTTTGACCAGGTACTAGTCTCATTGAAATTTTTGCATAAGCTTTTGAAGGCAAAACTGTTTTAGACCCTTCATCAGTATATCCTCCCCAAATACCGTTAACATCTAATGCAGGTCTAATTGATTGTCTTTCAATTGTAGAATACCCTAATTCTCCGTGTTCAGAATCAATTCCGATAGATTCTTTAAACTCAATAATATTGAATGGAATCAAATCACTTGCTTTTTTTTCATCTTTAGAAGGTTCCAAAACTTTATCATAAAAACCTGGAATTGTAATTTTATTATTAGAATCATGCAATGATGAAATCATAGATGATAGTATATTTATTGGGTTAGCAACTGTCCCACCATAATGTCCAGAATGTAAGTCTCTATTAGGTCCAGTTACTTCAACTTCCATATATGAAAGTCCTCTAAGCCCTGTAGTAATGGATGGAATAGTTTTACTTATCATTCCTGTATCAGAAACTAAAATAATATCATTGGAAAGCTTTTCTTTATTATTTTTTACAAATATTTCAAGATTATCACTTCCTACTTCCTCTTCACCTTCAATCATAAACTTCACATTACAGGGAAGACCATCGTGTTTTAGCATAACTTCTAAGGCCTTTATATGCATGAACATTTGTCCTTTATCATCACATGCTCCTCTAGCAAAAATAGCTCCCTCAGGATGAATTTTTGTTTTTTTAATATATGGATCAAATGGATCTTTATCCCATAGCTCTATCGGGTCAACAGGCTGAACATCATAATGACCATAAACAAGGATAGTTGGAAGGTTATCATCTATAATTTTTTCTCCATATACAATGGGGTGACCTAAAGTTTCGCAGATTTCACAATTCTTTAAACCTAAATTTAAGAGGTGTTTTTTAATTAAAATTGCAGCTGATCTGGTATCAGAATCATTCTCTTTAAGAGCACTTATAGAGGGGATTCTTAATAATTCAAATAATTCACTTAAAAAACGTTTTGAATTTTTATCAATATAATTTTTAAATTTTTCCAATTTAATTTTTTTGTAAATGTAATTAAATATGTTTTTTTGACATAGCTAAATCAATGGGGATATTATAATAATCTTGCTTATATTTGATTCCTTTTTGCGGGTGTGGTGAAATTGGTAGACACGCTAGACTTAGGATCTAGTGCTTCGCGGCTTGGGGGTTCGAGTCCCTTCACCCGCACAAAAATCCTTGTAAATCATTGATTTACAGGGGTTTTGTTTTTTGGATAAGCGTTATACTAACGGTAAATTAACAGTATTAAGTAGAAAAGGTCTCGTTAAAACTTTCAGGGTTTGTTGTAAACCATATTGCTAAAAGAGTAATAAGAATTAAAAGTATAATAAAAGTAGTCATACACCCACAACCTTTGGAAAGGGTATCCATTGTGTTGTCTCCTTTGTTTCTAACTACTAGTCCAACGAGTAATCCAAGACATATAATTAAAACTAGTAATTCCATATTATAATTTAATTAGAGGAAACAGTAATAGTAGAATTAGTTTTTTCATAATATTAAAACATACTTTTAATCCATTTCATTAACTCTTTACCAAACTCTTTACCAAACTCATATGCAAAATCTCCAATACCTAGATGTTCTAGAATAAAAATAACTGTGCCCCAAATCAATAATTTAAGCAAAAATTTAGTTGAGAAATCAGGAATTAGTTTTTTCATAAAATTATCATAGCAGTTAGCATAATTGCAATTACAACATAAACTAAAGTCCAGATGTCTTGTTTTTTCATTTTTTAAGAACTTATAACTAAGAAGGTATCATAAACAACATAAATTGTCAACAAAACAATTATTAAGGTTATTGAAAAATCAAACCATTTTGGTATCACTATCTTTTTAGTGTCAACCAAATATGTCCTAAGAAATTGCCATCCAATGATAATAAAAACAAATAAAGCTAATAAGTATATATCCATAGTCTAAAATTATAATGTTAATTTTTTCTTTTAATCCAAATTTCATGCAATGGATCCCCTTTGCTACTAAAACCTTTGTGGCCCCATTCGTTGTTGGTTAATTCATATTTAAAGTTTAAACTTAAACCTGCTTTAGAATCATCTCTAGAAAAGAACTCTATTTTCTCAACATATTCACCATTAATTGTTGTATAAGTTCCTCCTCCTGTTCCCATAAATTGTTTAGTTTCTGTATTGTAAGCAATCCATTGAAATCTAGTTCCAGATAAAATTTTCATAGTTTTTCTTGGTCTGTCAGTATTTCTTAATTGTCTTTTTCCATCTCTTACTCTTCCTGCCATTAACCAAGGCCCCTCAAGTTTTCCAGGTTTACCACTATCTATTCTTTTAAATTTCATATCACTACCAACTATGGCCATGGTAGAGTCACTAATTTCAACCTTAAAAGTTACTTCTGATCCAACACGATCCGAATTATTAGTATCAAATTCCACTTTTTCAGTCATGGTGTCGCCTGTTAATTTCCAGGTTCCACCATTGGAATAAATGAATTTTCCAGTTTTTGCTTCATATGTACTTATTACTTGGAATCCATCTGAAAATATTACAACACTTTTTAGCTTAACTCCATCATCAGATTCAAAAAGCCTTTCCCATGCTCCAACAAAACTTTGCGCACTAATATTTACTACAAATAAATTACAAATAATTAAAACAAATATTTTTTTCATTTTTTTTCTTTTAAATAGTTTATTACTTTTTTATAAGTTCCAAGATTAGTATTTATATAATCATAATTAATATTCCCCATTTGATCTCTTTTTTCTTTTGAATTTAAAAGTTCATTCAACTCATTAGTAAAAGATGTTATATTATTAATACTAATCATTCCTTTTAAATCAATTAGCTCTTTAGCTTCTGGAAATTTTTCAAAATTATTTCCAATTATTACAGGAATTTTAAACACTGCTGGTTCCAATGTATTATGAAGGCCAGTATTTCCCATTCCTCCCCCTACATAAGCAATATTAGCATAGCTATAAACCTTTGTTAATAATCCTATGGAATCAATAATTATAACTTCAGGATTTATTGCATTAGATTTAGCTAATTCTGACATTAAGATAGTATTTTTTGTGATTAATTTTTTTAGTTTATTAATTCTATTAGAATTAATTTGATGGGGAGCTATTATAAAACAAACATCATTTTTCTCATATGAATTAATAAATTTTATGATTAAGCTTTCATCTTTTTCCCAAGTACTACCACCCACAAAACACTTTTTATCACCCTTAAAATCATTTAAGTATTTAATTTCATTATTTTGACTTGGAAGATCTATTACTCTATCATATCTAGAGTCACCCATAACAGTACAATTAGTAAAATTTTGTTTAAGTAATATATTTTTTGAAGATTCATTCTGGACAAAGAAATGATGAAATGCTTTTAAATTATTTTTCATCCATAGTCCGTAAAAATTAAAAAACCAATGATCTTCTCTAAAAATTCCTGCAATTAGATATGTTGGTATATTTCTATTTTTTAGGGATTTTAAAAAATTGGGCCAAAACTCATATTTTACAAAAAAGACCATTTTGGGTTTTAATAAATCAAGAAATTTATTGGCATTTTTTGCAGTATCGATGGGTAAATAAATCGTTAGATTACTTATTGGATTCGATTTTTGTACGTTATATCCAGATGATGAGAAAAAAGAGATAACAATTTTATGATCATTATAAAGAGATTTAATCTTATTAAAAACTGGGAAACCTTGTTCATATTCACCTAAAGAAGCAACATGAATCCAGATATATTTTTGATCATTTGAAATATTTAATTCTAAATCTTTAAAAACATCTTTTCTTTCAGTTATAAATTTTAAAATAGAACTATTAAAGTATTTTAAAAAATGTAGAAAAATTTTAATTATGTGAATAAAGAAGTTATAAATTATGCCCATTATATATATAATAATACTAAAGTAGTATTTTGTAAATATATTTAATATTAAAGCTTCACATTTTATTATTTTTACACAAAACTATTTTATGAAGAAAATACAAATGGTTGATTTACAAAGTCAGTATAAACATTTAAAAGATAAAATAGACAACTCTGTAATAAATGTGATTGAAGATGCTACATTTATAAATGGACCATCTGTAAGAAGCTTTCAAAATAATTTAGAGAATTATTTGAACATAAAACATGTTATTCCTTGTGCAAATGGAACCGATGCCCTTCAAATAGCTATGATGGGATTAAATCTTAAGCCTGGAGATGAGGTTATCACCGCTGACTTTACTTTTGCCGCAACAGTCGAGGTAATAGCATTATTAAACTTAACACCCGTTTTGGTTGATGTTGATTTAAAAACTTTTAATATTGATTGTGATAAGATTAGAAAAGCAATTACACCAAAAACAAAAGCAATAGTTCCTGTTCATTTGTTTGGGCAATCAGCTAATATGGATGAAATAATAAAAATTGCTCAGGATTATAATCTTTTTATTATTGAGGATAATGCACAAGCAATAGGAGCTAAATATCAACTTAGTTCTGGAAAAAAAGTAAAAACTGGTACAATAGGAGATATAGGAACAACTTCTTTTTTTCCATCTAAAAATCTTGGTTGTTATGGAGATGGAGGAGCATTATTTACTAATAATGATGATTTAGCTCATAAAATTAGAGGAATTGTAAATCATGGAATGTATAAAAGATACCATCATGACGTAGTTGGTGTGAATTCTAGACTAGATTCTATTCAAGCGGCCATACTTGATGTTAAGTTACCACACTTAGATTCTTATAATAAATCTCGTCAAAATGCTGCTATAAAATATTCTGAATCTTTAAGTACAGTAAAGGATATTATTATACCAAAAATTGGGAATGATTGTACTCAAATTTGTAATAATTGTGATTGTCACGTATTTCATCAATATACCATACGAATTTTAAATAAAAAGAGAGATGGCCTTGCAAAATATTTGTCTGATTTAAATATTCCTTTTGGCATTTATTATCCAATTCCTCTTCACAGGCAAAAAGCTTATTTAGATTCCAGATATAATGAAGAAGATTTTTCTAATACAAATTTATTATGTGAACAAGTTATTTCACTTCCTATGCATTCTGAACTAGAGCTTGATCAAATTAATTTTATTTGTGATAAAATAAAATTTTTTTTAAAATAAAGGGTAACTAACAGAGACTTCTCTATTTATTTTTTTAATTAAACCTTGAAGAACTTTCCCAGGTCCAATTTCGATAAATTCTGTAGTACCATCATTAATCATTTGATTTATGCTTTGAGTCCACCTAACTGGAGAAGTTAATTGTAATACTAAATTTTCTTTTATAGAATCAATAGAAGTTTCTGCTATTCCATTAACATTTTGATATATAGGACAAATGGGTTTATTGAATTTAGCTGTATTTATTACAAGAGACAACTCTTCTTTAGCTTCGTTCATTAGTTGAGAGTGAAATGCACCCCCAACTGGAAGGATTAATGCTCTTCTAGCTCCTTTTTCTGTAAGTGCTTTGCAAGCCTTTTCAACAGCATCAAATTCTCCTGAAATCACAACTTGACCTGGACAGTTATAATTTGCTGGAACAACATTACCATTAATATTTTGGCATACATTTTCAATTATACTATTTTCCAGTCCAATAATTGCTGCCATTGACCCTTTTGTATTTTCACATGCTTTTTGCATTGCCCTTGCCCTTATAGAAACAAGCTTTAAACCATCTTCAAAACTTAAAACACCAGCTGCAACAAGAGCAGAAAATTCACCAAGAGAATGACCAGCAACCATGTCTGGATTAAAAGATTTTTCCAATACTTTTAATATTGCCATTGAATGAATAAAAATTGCGGGTTGAGTTACTTTAGTTTCAGTTAAATCATCATTTGATCCATGAAACATTATTTTAGAAATATCAAAACCTAAAATATCTTCAGCATTTTGAAACATGGTTTTTAAATAAGAATACTTTTGGTAAAGGTCATGACACATTCCAGTAAATTGTGAGCCCTGACCAGGAAAAACATATGATTTCATTGGTTATTTTTTATTATACCTTATAAAAGTAAAGTCAAATTTATGTTTATCATCTTCAAATCTTTCATCTCTACTGGCTTCTTCCCATAATTTATAATCAATTTCAGGAAAATACGTATCTCCATCAGAATCAGTATGAACCCTTGTTAATTCAATTCTATTTGCTAATGACATACTTTGATTATATATTTCACCACCACCTATTATAAATGGTTGCTTGTCATTACTAGCTTTTTCTAATGCTTCATAAATTGAATTTGCTACAATTACATCTGTTGCTTTATAATCTAATTTTCGTGTAATAACTATATTGGTTCTATTAGGCAATGCTTTGGGCATTGATTCAAAAGTTTTTCTTCCCATAATAACACAATGTCCCTTAGTTAGTTCCTTAAAGTGTTTCAAATCATCAGGAAGATGCCAAATTAATTTATTATCATTACCGATGACATTATTCTCTGATGCAGCTGCAATTAATGTAATGCAATTACTAGAATTTTTTTCATTAAATAATTGTGACTCAGCCTTGATTCTTGCCTCCTTTTCAAATTCTGTTTTTATTTTAGCAATTTTTAACTCTTGTTTTGCAACTAGCTTTTTTATTTGTTCTTTTTCCCAATTTCCCCCCATAAATCTATTTGTAATAAAAACATTATAAGAGTGGACCAAAAACAAAAAAATCCAAATAGTACTTGCAATAAATGACCAAGGATAATTAAAAAAAATAACTTCTTCTTTAAACCCAAATAATAAATTAATAGTAAGAAAAGATATAATTCCAAAAAACATTAATGAAAGATGAAAAAACAATCTTTTCTTTTGTTTTACTCTTCTTTGAGCTGTTTTAATTAGATTGATTTGATCTTCGTTAATTTTGTCGCTACTTTTACTTTTAAACAACATGTAGAGTTAATATTAAATGGTAAAAGTAAGATTTTAAAATAAATTATTTGTTTCACAATTTTTTAGTATGAAATTTCCAATTTCTAAGAAATATATATATTTTGATTCTGCTAGATCAGGGGGGATGTACCAAGAACTTTTATATTGGAGGAAAAAACATGATAATTTGTTTTTAAATAAAGGAAGTCAATTTAGGTTCAATTATGATGATTTTATTGAAGATGTTAGAAATGGAGTCACAGACTTTTTTAATTCACAAAATAATTTTGTTTTTTTAACCAATAGTTTTTCAGTTGGCTTTAATTCACTCTTAAGTATTCTAAATCCAAATCTAAAATTTTTATTAATAAAGGATGATTATCCATCAATCATAGATAAAGTTAGAATTAATCGATTTAAACATGATTTTGTAGAAAATACATTTGACTTAGAAGAAAAAATAATAAAAAAAATAGAAATTTTTAAACCTCAAGTTTTAGCGATCTCTATTGTTCAGTATTTGAATGGTGTTTATCTAAATTTAGATTTTTTCAATAAAATTAAAAGTAAATATCCAGAACTTTTGATCATTGCTGATGGAACCCAGTTTTGCGGAACAAAATCATTTGATTTTAATTCCTCAGCCATAGATATATTAATTTCCAGTGGATATAAATGGCTTTACAGTGGATATGGAAATGGATTTTTATTAATTAAAAAGAATTTTATTAGAAATTTTTTAAAAAATAGTGATATAAAAAATTTAGAAAAATTTCTTAGTGGGACTTTTGAGCCTGGAAATTTAGACACACTTAGTTTTGGCAGTTTATTATTTTCTATTAATATGATATCTAAATATGGGATTGATAAAATTGAAAAGAAAGTAAATTCTTTGTCAAATTATGCATATAAAAAGTTTAATGTCTATAATTTATTAGATTATCAAACAATAAATAGACAAAGGCATTCCAATATTTTTAATATTAAAGGAAATAAATTATTGTATAAAAAATTGATAAAAAACCAAATAATTTGCTCTATTAGAGGGTCTGGTATAAGAGTTAGCTTTAATTTTTATAATAAAAAAAAGGAAATAGATTATTTATTAAAATTTTTTAAATAATTTATTATTCAATTACAACAAAAGTAGAAACTCCAGAATCAGATGATGCTCCATGATTATCTTTTGTAATTACTTTCCAATAATACGTACCTGTATCATTAATAGAAACAGTTTTTTTGGTAGCTGTGTAATTAGAAACATTTACGGTAGAAGCATCTTTTTTATCTAGATAAATATCAAATGTGTGAGAATCTCCAGAATCTATATCAATAAAAGACCATGATAATTGAACTGTGCCTAGATTAACAGTTTCTCCAGGTTTAGGTGCAATTATTTCAGCAGGGAAAGGAGCATGATTTTTCTGTGGAGTTCCAGACAGATAAAATTTCCACGTTGCACTCGTTGCTGTAGCTGTACCTGTGTTAGTGGAGATAACATACCATGAATATGGAAATCCTTTTGTTAAAGTTATTTCAACATTTGTAGAAGTAGTTGTCTGAGAAATACTAGCTTGATTTAATAAATTTTTGACAACAATTGTATAAGAAGTTGTATCATCAGATTTATTCCATTCAAATTTAACAGCATCTACCTCCAAACATTCAGAATTATTTGCAGGTTTAGAAAGTGTAGCTGGTTTTGGCGCAACTGGACCAGATGGATTTCCTCCACCATTTCCATCTCCACCATTATTACCATCATCTCCACCACTTCCTCCACAGGATATTAACAGAGGAAAAAAGACACAAAGCGATATGATTAATATCTTTTTCATTCTCTAATTACTTTAATTGATTTTTTAATTGTTTCTGAGTCTACTTTTAAAATATAANGTCNAGATTTCANATTATTAAATGGTACATCCACTGATCTTGAGTAGGGTACTTTATCATTTCTAGTCCATATAACTCTTCCAGTAATATCAAATAATGTAAGATTTACATTATCATCAAATCCACCTACCCATAGTTTAGACGAAGCATTTGCTGGATTAGGACTTAAAAGAATATCTTCTGAGATAAAGATTGTTTCTTCATAAACTCCTTGACATTCTTTGTTGGCAGTTACTCTTATGGTATTAATCCCAGGACTTAATAATAGATCAATATTATCGTCATAAGTTGTGATTAAATTTCCGTTAAGTAAGATATTATATTTAGTTCCTCCACTCATATCCAAGATAATTTGCTTTCTATCTCTATCTATATTTGAAACTACACCCAAATCAGCAGGTTCTTCTATATTAGCATTAAAACATTGATTTAAAGTGGAAAAAGCACCAGAGGTTATACAAACCCAATAGTTGCCAGCTTTTAAATTATTTAGTGACCATGTTGAGCTTGAAATATTTTCTGGAGTATGGCTAAAGCCAGTTGGACCGCCAGTAATATGTATATTAAATGGCTGACTAAATTCCCCTTTAATTGTTAATAGAATACTTCCATTATCTGAATTTTTACAAGTTTCATCAGATGCTTTTAATGAAAATGTATCTTTAGGAACAGGATTTGGATCACAAACATCACCCTGACCATCGCTGTCAAAATCTTCTTGATCAGTATTAGCATTATAAGGACAATTATCAATTGCATTTAAGATAGTGTCTCCATCAATATCATCATCACAAGCATCTCCAATTTTATCTCCGTCTATATCTGATTGATTTGCATTGGCATTTATTGGACAATTATCGATATCATTATTAATTCCATCTCCATCTTTATCGTCATCACAAACATCTCCAATTTTATCTCCGTCTAAATCTGCTTGATCTGTATTAGCTTTATTAGGGCAGTTATCACTTGCATTTAAAATGGTATCTCCATCAATATCATCATCACAAACATCTCCAATTTTATCTCCGTCTAAATCGGCTTGATCTGTATTAGCTTTATTAGGACAGTTATCACTTGCATTTAAAATGGTATCTCCATCAATATCGTCATCACAAACATCTCCAATCTTATCTCCATCTATATCAGATTGATCTGCATTTTTAGTATTTACACAGTTGTCAGTATCATCAAAAATACCATCTCCATCAGAATCATCACAAACATCACCAACTCCATCTCCATCAGTATCTTTTTGGTCTGCATTAGCTTTATTTGGGCAATTATCAGCATCATTTAATATTCCATCTCCATCTAAATCATTTGAATTATTTGCTAATACTGTTAATACAACTCCAACTGTATCTAGTGTTACAGAAGATGATCCATCAGTTGCATCTATTATTAAGTTGTATGATTTAACATCAGCATCAGATGGTACATCTATTTTAATAGATACTTCTCCATTTACATTAATTGTACTGTTGTTTACTGGCGTATATGTATAAGTTGCTCCAGTTGGTCCGCCAGTTACAGTAAATGTAGTTTGTTTATTATATCCACCTAAAACTTTATATTTTATTTTAAATGTGCCAGATTCATTTTGTTTTACAGAAAGAGTGTTAGGAACAGCTTTTTCTAAAAATAATTTTGGTGTATCGGAATCAAATTTCGATGAAAAAATACCTCTACCATAGGTTCCTGCAAAAACCTTAAAATCATCTCTCATATCCAAATCTGTAACCCTAACATTACTCATGCCATTGTAAGATTGAGACCAATTGGGAGAGCTTTCAGAAAAGTTTTTTGTATGCCAAACTCCTAAATCAGTTCCAATAATCACCTCTTTAGGATCTATAGGACTTTGAAGAATACATCTTACAGGAATATTAGGAAGATCACCATCTTTTTTAGACCATGAAGACCCTCCATCAGATGAATAAAATACATTATTGACTCCGTAGTTATGCATAGTTACGAAAATGTCATTTGCAGTTTTTCCAAATTCAATATCTGAAACACTACCAACAAATTCAGAACCAGTAATTTTACTCCAATTTTGTGAACTTGTACTTGTACTTAATTTTAAAACATTTCCATCTTCAAGTCCAACAAATAAAATAGAATTATTGTCCCTGTCATTTTCAAAAGGATCGGTAGTTAATGCAGATACATTACCTGTCAGTAATGCATCAGTAATAATTACTTTTTTAGGGGTGAAACTAGAAAAATTATCCCAATCATGATAAAGAGCAATTTGATTCGTTCCACCACTTCGATAATTTGAAAAAAGATGTCCATCAATAGAGTTCAGTGCTTGGGTAGTTATAAAATCTCCATTACTGCCATTCTCATCATTTATCGCTCTTCTAGTGTTATTACTAAAATCCCACACATCAACAGCTTTATTGTATACATAATTTGTAATGAAATAAGGATTTGAATTATTTTGAGAAAACATAGATGCAGCTCCGTCTCCTCCGGATGCCATGGTAGCTTTGCTAATTGCATCATTATTATTTGCGATCAATTGACTTCCATTATCTTGTAAACCGCTAATAACAACATCAGTCATTCCACTAATTGTTAAAGGATAACTAGCATATGAACTTATATCATAACCAGAAACAGTTTTATTTAAATCTTTAAACATCTCTGAGGGAGCAACTCCAATAGTGTACATTTGAGATGTATTTAAGTTGTTATTTCTAGAAGATGCCGTTTCAACTCCAGATTCAGTTTTAGAATAGTATATACCACCATCATTACCAAATAATTTTTTTGAGGAGTCAGTATTGCCAAAAACCATACCATGTTGATCAGCGTGAATATATTGCTGAGAGAAACCTCCATACCAATGAGATATTTGAGTCCATGGGTTAACATTTGGATCAGAATTTTCACCTCCAGTTGTGGATTTAAATATATCAATACCACCTATGTATATGTGTTCAGGGTTATTGGGGTCTGAATCTAGCATCAAATCATAAAAAGATTGGCCTCTAGTGAAATCATCAGCACTAATTCCGCCATCTGCATCATTAGGTAATGTAAGTTCTGTTGGGGCAGTAGCAAAAAAATCTGTTGATTTATAAACTTTAGGTTTATTATTAACTTGTACTAACACATAAATTTTACCATTAGATGTAACTTCCATTTCTGTTCTTCTTCCATTAGTCACCTCATGTTTTACATCAAAAGATGTAACATCAGCATTTGACTTTAGAATTGTTCCTCCAGTTCCATAGGCTCTTTTAGTTGTACAAGCCCAAATTAAATTATCGCCATCAATTTCTAAATCTATTACTTCATATGTTTGACCATTAGAATTTTTAGCATCAATCTTTGTAAAATTAGCTCCTGCATCAGTAGATTTATAAATTCCATAACCACTTAAACCAACCCAGCCAGCTCCATCATAACCTGGACTGGAAGAAAAAATAACTTCAGAACTTCCACTATTGTTTCTTACAACTATGTCATTAATATATATTAGTCCATCTTTTCCATAATTTCCTGTTCTTCCACCAAATATTTTAGTCCATGTTGCTCCACCATCAGCGGATTTCCAAACACCATTTCCTGGACCATCACTAGTGTAAGATTCTCCTGTACCTGCATAAAATATTTGTGTATTATTTGGATCATAAGCCATTGAAGAAACAGGAATGTTTTCAGGAATTCCATCAATTTTAACCCATTGTGAGTTAGGATCTGAAATTTTAGTATTTTTAAATAACCCTCCAGTAACTCCACCTGCAAAAACAGTTTCATCAGTATTGTCATTTGGATCAAATAGAATTCCTTTTGTTCTGCCACCAACATTATTAGGACCTCTTTCATTCCATTTTGCTGATGCGGATTCACCTGGCACTATTGATTCTCTAAATAAAGAGGGATCATCAATAACTCGAGAATTATTAAGTTCCTCTTGTAATTCAAATAATTCTTCAAAAAGAGGCCTTCCTTCAATTGGATCCATCGATACTCTCCACAACTGTTCAAAATATTTATTTGGAGGAAGTCCAATCTCTCTTCTTTCATCCTTTGACAAGTAATATGTTTTTTTAAAAGGGTTATTTTTTAAATTTTCTTTATGAATCATTCTAGTTATTTCAACAGAAATACTTTTATGATTAATAAATAATATCATCAAGAAAGATGATAAAACAAAAAATAAAAATTTTCGAAATTTAGGATTCAATACTTTAAATTATTAGTTTTCAAATATAAGAAATTGAAAATAAAATTAAACAGCTACTTTACCTTTAATATGTGGATGAGGATTATAATTTAAAATTTCAAAGTCTTCAAATTTAAAATCAAAAATATTTTCCACTTTTCTTTTAATTTTTAAAACAGGTAGAGTTCTTGGTTTTCTAGAGGTTTGGAGTTCTAATTGTTCAATGTGGTTATTGTATATATGTGCATCACCAAAAGTATGAACAAATTCTCCAGTTTTATAGTTACATACATGCGCAATCATTTCAGTCAAAAGGGCATAAGATGCAATATTAAATGGTACACCTAAAAAAATATCAGCACTTCTTTGATATAGTTGGCACGATAACTTATTATCATGAACATAAAATTGAAAAAAAGCATGACATGGAGGTAAAGCTGCTTTTCCATTTTTAACGTTTTCTTCAAAACTAATTTTGGTGTCAGGCAACACACTAGGATTCCATGCTGTAACAATCATTCTTCTACTATCAGGATTGGTTTTTAAATTTTCAATTACATCTACAATTTGATCAATTCCATTATCATTCCAATTTCTCCATTGATGACCATAAACAGGACCTAAATCGCCGCTAGAGTTTGCCCACTCGTCCCATATTTTTACTCCATTTTCTTTTAAAAATTTTGTATTTGTATCTCCTTTTAAGAACCATAATAATTCATAAACAATCGATTTTAAATGAAGCTTTTTAGTAGTAAGCATTGGAAAACCTTCAGAGAGATCGAAACGCATTTGATAACCAAAAACACTTTTTGTTCCAGTACCAGTTCTATCAGACTTTTCATTTCCTGACTGCATTACATGCTTTACCAAATCTAAGTATTGTTTCATATCATTTATTTCAACTAAAATAATAATAATGGATAATTCATTTATTATATTTTGTAAGAACTTTATAAAAATATATTAACCAATAATCATTCCTGCAATGGTCGCAGAAAGTAAGGAAGCTAAAGTTCCTCCTATCACTGCTAAAAAACCAAATTTTGATAAATTTTTTCTTTGCGTTGGCTCTAATGCTCCAATTCCACCAATTTGTATACCTATGGATGCAAAGTTTGCAAAACCACAAAGCATGTAAGTTGCCATTATAATAGATTTTTGATAATGCAAATGAATTAGATTGGAAGCATCTTTCAAGCTGGAGAGTTGTATATATCCAATGAATTCACTGGCAGCCAATTTAATACCTAAAAGTTGACCCATTAAAGTCATATCTTCCCTAGCTACACCAATTAACCACATTATTGGAGAGAATAGGTATCCTAAAATAAATTCTAAGGAAAGGTTTTCATAAACCGTGTATTTACTAATTAATTCATTTAAGTAGAAAACTCCTCCAATACCACCTAGTATATAATTTATCATAGCAATAAAGGCAAGAAATACTAAAAGCATTGCAGCTATATTTGCTGCTAATTTTAGACCTTCAGATGTTCCATTTGAAATTGCATCTAGAAAATTAGATCCTATTTTATCTCTTGAAATATTCAAATCACTATTAATTTTTTCAGTTTCAGGATATAGAATTTTTGAAATAACAATCGCACCAGGGGCAGCCATTACAGAAGCGGTTAAAAGATGCTTAGCATAAAATACTTTTAATTCCGGATCATCTCCTCCTAAAAATCCAATATATGCAGCTAAAACTCCTCCAGCTACTGTTGCCATGCCGCCGATCATTACTAAAAGAATTTCAGATTTTGACATTTTTTTTAAGTATGCTTTTATCATAAGCGGAGATTCTGTTTGACCAAGAAAGATATTACCAGCAACACTTAAACTTTCTGGACCAGAAACTCCAAGAAGCTTCGATAATAATAAAGCCATTACTTTTACAACTTTTTGAATTACTCCAAAATAAAATAAAATTGAAGTTAGCGCAGCAAAAAATATTACTGTTGGTAGAATTGAAAAAATAAAAACATTTCCAAAATTTTCAACACTGACTAAATCACCAAATAAAAATTTAGTTCCTTCCATTGTAAAATCTAGAATTTTTACAAAGACCCTGCCAGCGGATTCAAATATCATTTTTATCCAATTAATTTTAAGAACTGCAATTGCAAGAATTATTTGAATTATTAAACCTACAGATGCAGTTTTCCAATTAATTGCTTTACGATTATTGCTAAAAAAAAAGGCAATTAAAATTAAAACCAACATTCCAATTAAACCTCTAGTTAGACTTTCTAAGGAAAATCCCTGACTTAATATGATTTCTTTGTTTTGTTCAAATCCATCAAGATGGAATATTTTTAAAAAAAATAATTGTATTGAAATCATGATTATTTTCTTTTGTTTATTTCATCCCTTAAATGAGCAGCTAATTCGTAATCTTCATTTTTTACAGCAATAGAAATTGCTTTTTCTAGCTGAATTATTGAAAGCTTGCCGTAATCTATTTTTTTAGATAAATTATCACCTTTAGATTTTTTTTCTTTTTTTATTTCTCCAGCTTTTAATATAATCCCAGCTTTCTCTAAAACATTTTCATATGTAAATATTGGCGAATCAAATCTTATTGCTAATGCTATGGCATCAGAGGTTCTAGAATCAATTATCTCTTCAATTTTATCTCTTACGCAGATTAAGCTTGAAAAAAATACTCCATCTACAATCTTATGAATAATTACTTGTTTTATTTTTATTTCAAAGCAGTCAGAAAAATTTTTGAATAAATCATGAGTTAATGGTCTAGGTGGTCTAATTTCTCTTTCCAGAGCTACTGCAATTGATTGTGCCTCAAACCCCCCAATGACTATAGGAAGTTTTCTTTCACCATTTTTCTCATTTAATAAAAGAGCATATGCTCCATTATGTGTTTTGCTGTATGAAATGCGATTAATAGTAAGACGGATTAAACTCATTTAATTAATGATTCATTGAATCCCTAAATTAATAAAATAATTATGAGTTTTGAGCTTTAAATGCTTTCAATTTTTCATTTAGCCTAGGAACAACATCAAAGGCATCTCCAACAACTCCATAATCTGCTGCTTTGAAAAAAGGGGCTTCAGGATCATTATTAATGACAACTTTTATTTTTGAAGAATTAATTCCTGCCAGATGTTGAATAGCACCAGAAATTCCAATTGCAATATATAAATTAGTTGCAACTGGTTTACCAGTTTGTCCAACATGTTCACTATGCGGTCTCCAACCCATATCCGAAACTGGTTTAGAGCAAGAAGTTGCTGCCCCCAATGTTTCAGCTAAATCTTCAATTAGATTCCAATTTTCAGGACCTTTAAGACCTCTTCCTCCAGAAACAACAATATCTGCATCTGCTATTGAAATTTTTCCAGAAACTTTTTCTGTTGATTGAATAGTTATTTTCTTATTTAATAATGACACTTCAAAATTTTCTAAAGAGCTATTCATTTCATTTTCAATAATTCCAAATGCATTGCTTGACAATCCTATTATTTTTATATCTGATTCAATTGTAGATTCACAAAATGCTTTATTTGTAAAGCAAGTTCTTTTTATTGTGAATGGACTTAAGTTACTAGGAAGTTCAACAACATTACTTAGATACCCTGCATCTAATTCAATAGCTAAAAGAGGGGCCAGATATTTAGATTCAAGACTACTGCTAATAACAATATGTTTAGAATTTGTATGTTTTGCTACTTGGGAAATTACATTGCTGAATATTAGTGAATCAAAATTATTAAGTTCAGAATTTGAAATTTTAATTATTTTAGAAGCGCCATATTTATTTAATTCACTTGTATTCTCAACATTAATTACTAATACAACAAGTTCAGTTCCTAGTTGTTTAGCTAATTCATTAGAATAGGATACAATTTCAAAAGAATTCTTTTTAATTTTTCCCTTATTGGATTCAATGTAAGCTAATACAGACATATATTATAATACTTTAGCTTCATTATGAAGCAAATTAATTAATTCATCTAAATTATCAGGCGATATAAGCTTAACTTCCTCTCGAGGATCAGGCTTATGAAATTTTATAGAATTTGTTTTAGATTCTGAATTGTAGGTAGGTAAAACTTCTAATGGCTTTTGTCTAGCTTGCATTATTCCTCGCATATTAGGAATTCTTAAATCACTTTCTTCAACAAGACCTTTTTGACCTCCAATTATTAAAGGAAGATTACAACTAAGAGTTTCTTTACCACCATCAATTTCCCTTTCTAGAGTCACTGATTTATTATCAATTTCTATGTTTATACAATTGGTAACAAAATTTATTTTTGTTAAACCAGCTATTAGCCCTGGAACCATTCCGCCATTATAATCAATTGACTCTCTTCCTGCAATAATTAAATCATACTGATTTGAAGATACATATTCAGAAATTTGTTTAGCAACAAAAAATCCATCAATCGGATGAGCATCAATTCTTATTGCTTTATCAGCTCCAATTGCCAATGCTTTTCTTAAAGTTGGTTCAGTATTTGAATTACCAACATTTATTACATCGATTGTTGCATTTTGTTTTTCTTTAAACCACATTGCTCTTGTTAAACCAAATTCATCATTAGGATTAATTACAAACTGAACACCTTGATTATCAAAAACCTTATTATCATCAATAAAATTAATTTTTGATGTAGTGTCTGGCACATGGCTTATACAAACTAATATTTTCATATTAAATATTGCAATTAACGATCTACAAATATAATTAAATATTAAGAAAATACTATGCGCGCATAGCTTTTTTAATTTATTTATATTTATATATAAATTATTTGATATTTTTGCTTAGAATTTAAATCAATTCCTTTTTATGAGAGTTATTCAGTTTAGAGATGCGATATGTGAGGCAATGTCTGAGGAAATGAGATTGGATAAATCAATATATCTAATGGGAGAGGAAGTTGCTGAATATAATGGAGCCTACAAGGCTTCTAAGGGAATGTTAGATGAATTTGGAGAAAAAAGAGTTATCGATACTCCTATTTCTGAGCTTGGTTTTTCTGGTGTCGGTGTCGGTTCAACTATGACAGGAAACAGACCAATTATTGAATTTATGACATTTAATTTTGCTCTTGTTGGAATTGATCAAATCATTAATAATGCTGCAAAAATTAGACAGATGTCTGGAGGGCAGTTTCCTTGTCCAATAGTTTTCAGAGGACCTACTGGATCAGCTGGTCAATTAGCAGCTACTCATTCCCAAGCTTTTGAAAGTTGGTATGCTAATTGTCCTGGTTTAAAGGTTGTTGTTCCTTGTAACCCATATGATGCTAAAGGTTTATTGAAATCAGCTATTAGAGATAATGATCCAGTAATTTTTATGGAATCTGAACAAATGTATGGAGACAAAGGTGAAGTCCCTGAAGAAGAATATCTAATTCCATTAGGCAAAGCAGAAGTTAAAATTACAGGCAAAGATGTTACCATTGTATCATTTGGCAAGATTATTAAAGAGGCAATTAAAGCAATTGATGAACTAAAAAAAGATGGGATTGAGGCTGAGCTTATTGATTTGAGAACTATTAGACCTTTAGATATCAATACAATTATTGAATCTGTTAAAAAAACTAATAGATTAGTAATTTTAGAGGAATCATGGCCATTTGGAAATATTTCCACAGAAATAACTTATCAAATCCAAAATCAAATTTTTGATTATCTAGATGCTCCAATTGAAAAAATAAACACTGCAGATACACCAGCTCCTTACTCACCTGTTTTATTAGCTGAATGGATTCCTAACAGTAAGGATGTTATTAATTCAGTTAATAAAGTACTATATAAATCATAATTGATAATACAATCAAATTATTAGGTTTTTTATTTAAACCTATTTAGCTATTTTTGCCACCTATTTAAAATAATTTAAAAATATAAATATGGAATCTACAATAATTTATTTGCCAATTGGACTTGCATTATTAGGACTTGCTTACATGACATATAAAAAATCTTGGGTTATGAATCAAGACGCTGGTGACGGTAAAATGAAAGAAATTTCTGATCATATATATGAAGGTGCTCTAGCTTTTTTAAATGCAGAGTATAAATTATTATCCATATTTGTTGTAGTTGTAAGTTTAGCTCTTGCTGCAGTGTCAGTTATAGTTCCTACCACTCACATTTTAATTGTAGTAGCATTTATTTTTGGAGCTCTTTTTTCTGCATGGGCTGGTAATATGGGTATGAAAATAGCAACAAAAACTAATGTGAGAACAACTCAGGCTGCTAGAACTAGTTTACCTAATGCATTGAAGATTTCTTTTGGAGGAGGAACAGTAATGGGTTTAGGAGTTGCAGGACTTGCTGTTCTTGGTTTAACAGCATTTTTTATAATTTTTTATAAAGTATTTATGGGTGGCGTATGGACTAATTCTGAAGATATGATCATCGTCTTGGAAACTTTAGCTGGATTTTCTTTAGGTGCAGAATCTATTGCATTATTTGCTAGAGTCGGCGGAGGTATTTATACAAAAGCTGCTGATGTAGGTGCTGATTTAGTTGGTAAAGTAGAAGCTGGAATTCCTGAAGATGATCCTAGAAATCCTGCAACAATTGCAGACAACGTTGGAGATAATGTAGGTGATGTAGCAGGAATGGGAGCAGACTTGTTTGGTTCTTATGTAGCTACTGTCTTAGCTTCAATGGTTTTAGGTAATTATGTAATTATAGACATGGGAGGTAATATTCAAGATGCATTTGGAGGGATTGGGCCAATTCTTTTACCTGTTTTTATTGCTGGTGCTGGAATTATTATTTCAATAATTGGAACTATGCTTGTTAAGATTAAAAGTAATGAAGCTAAAGAGGATCAGGTAATGGGAGCTTTAAATGTAGGAAATTGGACTTCAATTTTTTTAGTTGCAGTAGCATGTTATGCCTTATGTAATTGGATGCTTCCTGAGACTATGAAAATGGAATTTTTTGGCGAAGGACTGAAAGAAGTTTCAGCGATGAGTGTTTTTTATGCCTCTCTTGTTGGATTGTTTGTAGGAGCTGTTATTTCATCTGTTACGGAATATTATACTGGACTTGGAAAAAGTCCAACCCTAAAAATAGTACAACAATCAAGTACTGGAGCTGGAACTAATATAATTGCTGGCTTAGCAACTGGAATGATTTCAACATTTCCCTCCGTTTTATTATTTGCTGGTGCTATTTGGGCCTCTTATTTATTTGCAGGTTTTTACGGAGTTGCATTATCAGCTAGTGCAATGATGGCAACAACTGCTATGCAATTAGCTATTGATGCTTTTGGACCTATTTCTGATAATGCAGGTGGAATTGCTGAAATGAGTGAACAAGAACCTATTGTTAGAGAAAGAACAGATATTTTAGATTCAGTTGGTAATACTACTGCTGCAACAGGTAAAGGATTCGCAATTGCTTCTGCAGCTTTAACTTCATTAGCCTTGTTTGCTGCTTATGTAACTTTTACAGGAATTGATGGAATAAATATTTTTAAAGCGCCAGTTTTAGCTATGCTTTTTGTTGGTGGTATGGTACCTGTTGTTTTTTCTGCTTTAGCAATGAATGCAGTTGGAAAAGCTGCAATGGAAATGGTTCAGGAAGTTAGAAGACAATTTAAAGCTATCCCTGGAATTATGGAAGGTACTGGAAAACCAGAATATGATAAATGTGTAGCTATATCTACTCAGGCTTCATTGAAAGAGATGATGCTTCCAGGATTTTTAACAATTGGTTTCCCCTTATTAATTGCTTTTGTTCCTATGATTTTTGGAATGGATAATTTAGCAATTGCAGAAATGTTAGGAGGATATATGGCAGGAGTTACAGTTAGTGGTGTATTGTGGGCTATTTTTCAAAATAATGCAGGCGGCGCATGGGATAATGCAAAAAAATCATTTGAAGCTGGAGTAGAAATTAATGGAGAAATGACTTATAAAGGTTCAGAGGCTCATAAAGCAGCTGTAACTGGTGATACTGTAGGTGATCCTTTTAAAGATACTTCAGGTCCGTCTATGAATATTTTAATAAAATTAACGTGTTTAATTGGACTTGTTATTGCTCCAATTTTAGGAGGACATTCATCTGAAACTAATTCAATGGTTATTAATTCAATTGACAATCAAGTAAATCAAGAGATTTCAATAAATGTTGATGATACTAATCTTAATACTACATTAAAAATTATATCAAGTAAGGTTGAAAATGGTGTCGCAACTGAAACCACTCAATTATTTGAAGGAACTAAAGAAGAAATGATTAATAAACTAGAAGAATTAAAACTTGAGGGTAAGATTTTAAAGAAAAAAGTAAAAGAAAATAAAGAAATAGAATAAATTAATAGTTTACTAGATTACTTTATCAATTTTATCTATTATAATATTTAAGTCAGATTTATTCTTAACAAAATCTAATTCATCGACATCAATTATTAGAAGTTTTCCATTATCGTACCTTTCAATCCAAGCTTCATATCTTTCATTTAGTCTGCTTAAATAATCGATACTTATAGAATTTTCATAATCTCTTCCTCTTTTATGAATTTGATCAACCAAATTAGGAATACCACTTCTTAAGTATACAAGTAAGTCAGGACTTTTAACAAAAGATTCCATAAGATCAAATAATGATTTATAATTGTCAAAATCTCTATTTGTCATAAGTCCCATAGCTAAAAGGTTAGGAGCAAAAATGTTTGCATCTTCATAGATCGTTCTATCTTGAATAATTTTTTTACCATTTTTTTCAAAGTCCATTATTTGACGAAATCTACTATTTAAAAAATAGATTTGTAAATTAAAAGACCACCTTTCCATTTGATCATAAAAATCATCTAAATAAGGATTTTTTAAAACATCCTCATAATGTCCTTCAAACTTATAATGTTTAGCTAGAAGTTTTGTAAGTGAGGTTTTTCCAGCTCCAATATTTCCTGCAATAGCTATATGCATACTAATTATTTATAATTTTAAATTGTCATCTAATTTAAAATTTAAATTTGAAAAAATTCATTCAAATTAAACTTTATTGTCTTCTAATTGTCTATTTACTAATAAATCACTACCATTGCGTTGATTTTAAAAAATCTTATTATGAAAAAAATACTAGTTATTTTATTTTTTATTTGTGTTAGTGGATTTTCTCAGGATTTTCAAGGGAAAGCCTATTACATGTCAAAAGTTAATTTAAATATGGATTGGATGAAGAACATGCCACCTGATAGACAAGCATATATGAAAGGCAGGATGAAGTCTGCAACAGAAAAAAATTATACTTTAGAATTTGATAGTAACTCATCTTATTTTCAAGAAGAAGAAAGACTTGATCCCAATGGACAGGGTGGGGGATTCAATTGGATGCAATTTGTTACTGGACCTGCTATGGGTACTATACACAGAGATATACAATCAAATACATATACAAACAAAAAAGAACTTTTTGGAAAGATTTTTCTTGTTAAAGATAGTATTCCAGAGATAAAATGGGTAATGACAGGTGAAACAAAAAAAATAGGAATTTATAATGCATACAAAGCAACATCAACAAAAGAAGTTGAAGAAAGAGTAATGAGTTTCAATAATAGATCAAGGGAAACACAAAGCTTAAATAATCCAGAAGAAAAGAAAATGAAAGAAGTGGTTATGACTGCCTGGTTTACACCTGAAATTCCGGTTTCAACAGGTCCACAAATGTTCGGAGGTTTGCCAGGACTTATATTAGAAATTAGTGCTGATAATTTGACAATGCTTTGTACAAAGGTTGTTCTTAATCCAAAAGAAAAATTTAAAATTAAAAAGCCATCCAAAGGAAAGGTGGTTTCTAGCCCTGAATACGAAAAGATTGCAGCTGATAAAGCTGAAGAAATGAGAAGTCGCTGGAATGGAAGAAGAGGAGGAAGAAGTGGTGGTCGATCTGCTCCAATTAGAAATTAATTTCAACCTATTTTATAATTTAAAATGAAAAAAACACTTATATTTTTTCTTATATTTTTTAGCTCTTTTGTTTATTCACAAGTAAGATTTGAAGGAATAATTACCGATTTTAATGGAAACTCAATAATGGGAGCAAATGTTATTGCAGTTGAAAAAGAATCACAAATTTTAGACGGTTTTGGGATTTCTAATGATTCAGGTTTCTATAGAATTTCATTAAAAAAAAATACGGATTATCAAATTAAAATTTCTTTTATTGGATTTCAGCAAATTGAGCTAGACTTAAATCTTAGTGAAGATTTTGAAAAGAATTTTATTTTGGAAGAACAAGCTGAAGCATTAGATGAAGTAGAAATAGTTTATGAAATGCCTGTTACAATAAAAGGAGATACAATTGTATATAATGCCGATTCATTTAATACCGGATCAGAAAAAAAATTAGAAGATGTTTTAAAAAATATGCCAGGAATTGAAGTAACAGATGATGGAACTATTGAAGTTGAGGGAAAAGAAATAACAAAGATAACGGTAGAGGGTAAAGATTTTTTTGATGGGGATTCAAAACTTGCGACACAAAATTTACCTGCCAATGCTGTTAATAAAGTTGAAGTTTTAAGAAATTTTACTGAAGTGAGTCAATTGAGAAATGTGACAAATAACGAGGATAATATAGCTATAAATATTAGCCTTAAAAGTGGAAAAGATAAGTTTTGGTTTGGTGAAATAGTTGGTGCGAAAGGTAATGAAGATACTCATTTAGCTGCACCAAAGATTTTTTATTACGCAAAAGATTTAAGTATGAGTCTTCTTGGAAATACTAATAATTTAGGTGAACCAGTTTTATCAAGAAGAGATTTCTACAGATTTGGTGGAGGATTCAATAATCTAAATCAACAAACAGGAACCTCTATAAATATTTCATCTGATGGCGCTGGAATTGGAAATCTTCAGAATAACCGCGCTAAATCAATAGATGCTAAGCTTGGTGCATATAATTTTAGTAAATCTATAAATGAAAAATGGGAGATAAGTGGTTTTGCAATTTTTGCAGAAACTCAAAATGTTGTGGAAGAAAAAATTTCAAGAATATACACTGCTACTAATGCAAAACAAGAAACATCTGAGGGTGTAATTCAAGATAATCAACAACAATTATATAAGTTTACAACTGAATATAATCCAAACGATAGATTACAAACTGAATATAATTTATTAGTAAAATCTGCTGAAAGTATAGAAAATACAAACCTTAATTCAAGTGTAGGAAGACCAGGTACCAATACAAACGAGGATATTAGCGAACTAAGAAGTGACAAACCTAGTTCAATTAATCAAGAACTTAAGGCTTATTATACTTTGAATGAAGATCATATCTTTTCATTTGAGGCTCAACATTTATCACAAAATGAAGATCCTTTTTATCAAGCAATTAAGGAACTTCAACCTTTTAGAAATATTTTAAGTCTTGATAGAAATCAATCTAAATTTAATATTAATCAAAAAAGAGAAACGGAGACAAATAAGATTGAAGGAAAACTAGACTACTATTATATTTTAAATCAAAAATCTAATTTGAATTTTACTTTTGGTTTGACTGATGTAAGCCAAAAATTTAATTCTTCTATTTTCCAAATTTTAGATAATGGTAATCAGAAGAATTTTAATGAGGATATTTTATCCAATGATGTACAGTTTAATTTTTTAGATGCATATTTTTCATTTAGATATAGATTTATAACTGGAATTTTTACAATAGATCCAGGATTTACAATTCATAATTACAAGAACGAAACATTTCAGTTAGGAGTTTTACAATCTAATAATTTTTCTGATATAAGGCCTAATATGAGAGTTTTTATTAAGTTTAAAGATTCTGAATCTTTACGATTTAACTATAGATTAACAACTCAATTCACTGATGTTAATAATTTAGCTAAAGGATATGTGTTCAATAATTATAATAGTTTTTTTCAGGGAAATCCTATTCTAGAATCTGCTGAAATCTACAATTATGGATTAAATTACCAAAGCATTAATATTTTTAATTTTACAAATATTTTTGCGAATTTAAGATATAGTAAAAGAAAAAATTCAATTCAAAATAGAACTTTAATTTCTGGAATTAACTCGGTGAGATCTGCTGAAAACTCAAACTTTCCAAGAGAATCTTATTCAGCTTCTGGAAGAATTGATAAAAGATTTAAAAATTTTAAGGCTGGCTTTAACATGAATTTTAACTTTAGTGATTTTAATAATATTGTAAATGGGAATCCTTTACAATCTGTTAATTTTACTCAATCATACAGAGCTACAATTGCTACAAATTTCAGAGATAAGCCAAATCTAGAAATTGGATATAGCTATAACAAGAGAATGTATGATATTGGAGATAACAAAAATTATTTTTATACAGATTCACCATTTGCTAGGATAGATGCTTACTTTGGGGATGGTTTTGTATTCACAGCAGATTATTCATATAATTATTATAGAAACGCCGAACAAACTTTAAATGAATATAGAAATGCTGAAGCTGATTTTTCTTATAATAAGGACGGATCTAAGTGGGAATTTGGAATTAGCGTTACTAATTTATTTAATGACACATCTTTGAATAGAGATAGTTTCAATCAACTTTTTACTCAAACAAGATCATATATTGTTCAACCTCGTTATACTGTATTTAGAATAAAGTATGATTTAACTGGTCTAAACACTTCACCTAGAGGAGGCGGAGGCGGAAAAGGAAGAAGATAGTTGCTAAACTAACTTTATAGAATTCCTAAAATAAAGACATTATCTTTACTTACATGGTTTTTAAATTAAAGTTTAGAAATATACTTTTATTTTTAATTTTTCCTTTAATATCCTATTCTCAATCAGGTTTAGAGTCAATTCTATTGGCTGTAGAAGATGATTCAAAAAAAATATTTAATAGATATATGAATCCTTTAATGAAAGGAGCTATTTATAGTTCTAATTCAGGATGGTACAATACAGCAAAAGTACACAGTAAATTAGGAGTTGATTTAAGTTTTAGACTAAATACAACATTTGTGCCATCTTCAGATCAAATCTTTTCTATATCTGATTTAGAAAATATAACTAGCAATGCAAAAAATTTGCCAACAATAATTGGAGAAAATAAACAAGAGAATTTATTGATTACTATTCCTGCAGATGGTCTTTTGCCGGAATTAAAAACAACTGTAAAAGCTCCTAAAGGAATAAAAAGCAAATTACCTTTAGGAGGTGTTCCAGCTCCAGTATTACAATTGGGAATTGGAATTCCTTTTGACACAGAAATAATAATAAGATATAGCCCAGAATATCATCGAAAGGGTATAGATATGTCATTAAAAGGATTAGGAATTAAACATAACTTACTTCAATATTTTGAGCCTATCGATAAATTTCCATTAAATATTTCTGCATTTGCTTCTTTTTCTAAAATGGAAATAGATTATGATATCCAATCATTTAGTTCAATTAAAGGATCTGGACAGATTGCAGAATTTAGTCTAAATAATTACAATTTACTTTTATTAGCATCTTTAGATATATTAGTTATAAATTTTTACTTTGGATTTGGTATAACTGGAGGAAATTCTTCTTTTAAAATGATAGGTAGGTATGATTTAGAGTATCAAACACAATCAAATGTTCCTGTAAACAAAACAATAATAGATCCAATAGATATGAATTTTGATACTTCAAATTTTCAGACCACAATCGGAGCTAAGTATAAATTTTTAATTTTTAGTGCTTATATAGACTTTTCTTTTCAGCAATATAAGACCTTGTCTGTAGGGATTTCTACAAATTTTAGATAATATTTATTATTAATAGTTTTTTGTTATTTCAATAAGTAATATTACATTTACAGAAGTATGTTCAATATAAAATTATCTTTTTATAATAAAAAGTTTTATTTCTTCTTCTATTTTGGAGTTGAAAAAGGACTTTATTATATATAAGATTTTTTTAAATATATAATTTATAGTCCTGATTTTTCAGGACTTTTTTTTTAATGTAATATGAGTAAAGTAGCAATTCAAGGAATTAGAGGTTCATATCACCATCAAGTAGGAATAGATTTTTTTGGAAAAGAAATAGAATTATTAGAATTTATGTCTTTTGATGAATTAGTTAGTTCAATAGTTAATAATAAATGTGAAATGGGAGTTATGGCTATTGAAAATTCAATAGCAGGATCAATAATTCCTAACTATGCATTAATTGACAATTCTAATTTAAAAATTATTGGAGAACATTATATTAATATCAACCATCAATTAATGGCTTTAAAAGGTACAAAAATTAAAGATTTAAATGTAGTAGCTTCTCATCCAATGGCTCTTTTACAATGTAAAGAGTTTTTTAAAAAATATCCTAAAATTACATTAGTTGAAGATAAAGACACTGCTGACGTAGCTTTAAGAATTCAAAAAAATAAAATTAAAAATATGGGAGCTATAGCTAGTTTTGAAGCTTCTAAAATTTATGAATTAGAAATTTTAAGTAAAAACATCCAAACCATAAAGAATAATGAGACAAGGTTTGTAATTATTTCTAAGAATTTATTTGAAGATGATTCTAAATGTAATAAAGCATCTATAAAATTTGTGCTTAATCATCAAACAGGTAGTTTGTCTTCAGTTTTAGAAATTTTAAAAGATAATAATTTGAATTTAACAAAAATTCAATCTCTTCCTATTGTAAAAACACCTTGGAAGTATTCTTTTTTTGTTGATACAACTTTTAGTTCCATAGATTATTTAAATAAAGCATTAAAATTAATAGATGAAAAATCAGAATTTCTTAAAGTCTTAGGAATTTACCAAAATAAAATTAGATGATTAAAGGTTCAAACAGATTAGAAACAGTTTCAGAATACTATTTTTCTAAAAAATTAAGAGAAGTATCTATTTTAAATCAATCAGGAAAGTCTGTCATTAATATGGGAATTGGTAGCCCTGATTTGTTTCCTTCTAAAGATGTAATTAAAGCTTTAAAGAAAAGTTTAAATCATAAAAATGCTCATAAATACCAGAGTTATCAAGGCATACTGGAATTACGTAATTCTATCTCAAAATTCTATTTTAAATATTTTGGAGTAAAATCAAATCCAGAAAATGAGGTTTTACCATTAATTGGATCTAAAGAAGGAATTATGCATATTTCTTTAGCATTTTTAAATCCAGGAGATGAGGTATTAATACCAAATCCAGGATATCCTACATATTTATCTGTTACTAAATTGGTTGAGGCAAATCCTATTTTTTATGATTTATCAAAAGAAAATAAATGGTTTCCTAATTTAGATGATTTAGAAAAGAAAGATTTATCAAAAATTAAAATTATGTGGGTTAATTACCCTCACATGCCTTCTGGTTACTCAGCAAATCTGAAACAATTTAATGAACTAGTTATTTTTGCAAAAAAACACAATATTTTACTAATAAACGATAATCCCTACAGTTTTATTTTAAATAATGATTTTATAAGTCTTTTATCTGTAAAAGGATCAAAAGAAAATTGTATGGAATTAAATTCTTTAAGTAAATCTTTTAATCTTTCAGGTTGGAGAATTGGGATGCTGTTAGGGTCTAAAAAAAATATTTCTAAAATTTTAAAAGTAAAAAGTAATATGGATTCAGGAATGTTTTATGGAATTCAAAAAGGAGCTATAGAAGCCCTTAATTGTGATATAAACTGGTTTAAAAAATTAAATAGTATTTATAAAAGAAGAAGAGAACTAATTTGGGAATTAGCATCCATTTTGAATTGCGAATTTGAGCGTGATTCTAAGGGTTTATTTGTTTGGGCAAAACTTCCTAAAGGTACAAAAGATTCAAAAAGTTTTACTGATAAGTTATTAATTGAAAAAAGAATATTTATTGCACCAGGTTCAATTTTTGGTTCAAATGGAGAAGGTTATGTAAGATTTTCTTTGTGTATTGATGAAAATCAAATTATGGAAGCTATTAAAAGATATAAATAATGA
Organism: Flavobacteriaceae bacterium; assembly: GCA_002702895.1. GTDB lineage: Bacteria > Bacteroidota > Bacteroidia > Flavobacteriales > Flavobacteriaceae > MAG-121220-bin8. Next base: position 108,166 of record PACX01000014.1, read on the forward strand.
AAATAGGAATAATAGGTTTAGGTTTAATGGGCGGATCTTTTGCTTTAGACATAAAATCAGTTTATCCAAAATCTAGGATTTTTGGATCAGATATTTCAAAAATAAATGAAGAACGCGCTATTGAATTAGGGTTAATTGATAAAGTTATTGATTTAATTGAGTTTAATCAAATGGATCTAATTCTTGTTTCTATTCCAGTTGATAAATCCATTTATGTAATACCAAAAATTTTAGATATAATAAATAAAAGAACATTGGTTTTTGATGTTGGTTCTACAAAAGATGCTATTTGTAAGTCAATAAAAAATCATCCTAGAAGAGGAAATTTTTTAGCTTCTCATCCAATGGCTGGCACTGAGTTTTCAGGCCCTGATGCTGCTGAAAGAGGATTATATTTTAATAAAACAAATATAATTTGTGAAGTAGATAAAACTAATTTAGAAATTAGAGATAAAGCATTAGAAATTTTTAGGTCATTAAATATGAAAGTTATATATATGGATGCTAAGCCTCATGATATCCATGTTGCCTATGTGTCGCATTTATCACATATAAGTTCTTTTATGCTTGGTAAAACAGTTATTGAAAAAGAAAAAAATGAAAAAAATATTTTTGATTTAGCAGGAAGTGGTTTTGAATCCACTGTAAGGCTAGCAAAGAGTTCACCCCAAACATGGACACCAATTTTTTTACAGAACAAAAAAAATATAGTTTTGGCGATAGAAGAGTACGTTTTAAATCTAAAAAGTTTAAAAAAAATAATTGAAGAAAACGATGAAGCAAACTTGTCTAATGTTTTAAATAATACAAATAGGATAAAAGAAATTTTAGAAAAATATAATACATAAAAATGGAAAATAATAAAGAAATGAAAAACTGGCTAAATGCATTTAACCTAAGTCACCCTTTGGTTATTGCTGGGCCTTGTAGTGCAGAAACTGAAGATCAAGTTTTAAAAATTGCACATGATTTAAAAAATTCGGATGTTTCAGTTTACAGAGCTGGAATTTGGAAGCCTAGAACTAGACCTGGAATGTTTGAGGGAGTAGGAGCTATTGGATTAAAGTGGTTAGAAAAAGTTAAAAAAGAAACAGGTCTCTTGACAGCTACTGAAGTTGCTAATGCAAATCATGTAAAACTAGCTATTGATCATAATATAGATGTTTTATGGATTGGTGCAAGATCTACAGTAAGTCCATTTATAGTTCAAGAAATTGCAGATGCCCTAAATAGTACAGATAAAATTGTTTTGGTTAAAAATCCTGTAAACCCTGACCTGTCTTTATGGCTTGGGGGGATTGAAAGACTAAATTCTGCAAATATCAAAAATCTTGGGGTTATCCACAGAGGATTTTCAACTTATGAACAAACTAAATACAGAAATAATCCTGAATGGCAATTACCTATTGAATTACAGAATAAATTTCCTGATCTTCCATTGATTTGTGATCCATCTCATATTTCAGGCAGAAGAGATATATTACAAGATATTTCTCAAACTGCCCTTGATTTAAATTTTGATGGATTGATGATAGAGACTCATATCAATCCTGATAAAGCTTGGAGTGATGCAGCTCAACAAATTAAACCTGAGGTTCTTATTAAAATGATGAATAATTTAAAAATGAGAAAAATTACGAATGAAGAAGTAGATTTTAAAAATAGTTTAAATACTTTAAGAACTCAAATAGATGTTATTGATCAAGGCTTATTGGATACACTTGGCAAAAGAATGAAAGTCGCAATTGAAATAGGTAATTTAAAAAAGAAAAAAAATGTTGCAGTATTGCAAACTAAAAGATGGAATGAAATTTTAGGTAAAATGATTTTAGAGGGCGAAGAAAAGGGCCTTAGTGAAGAATTTATTTTAAGGATGTTTAAAGCTATTCACCAAGAATCAATTAATCACCAAAAAAAGGTTATAAATAGCTGATGTATGAGAGGAATAGTTTATAAATCTACTGGAAATTTGTATTTAGTTCACACTGATTCAAATGAGATTTATAAATGTAATATTAAAGGAAAGTTTAGATCCTTAGGAATTAAAAGTACAAACCCTGTTGCAGTTGGAGATCAAGTTAATTTTCAAATTATAAGTAAGGAAGATTTTACTGGAGTTATAAGTAAGATTGAAAATAGAAAGAATTATATTATTAGAAAATCAGTTAAACTTTCTAAATACTCTCATATAATTGCTTCCAATATTGATTGTTGTTTTTTATTTGTCACCCCTAGCAATCCACTAACATCGCCAATATTTATTGATAGAATTCTAGTTGCTACTAAATCTTTTGGAATTGAAACTGTTATTTTATTTAATAAAATAGATATATATTCAAAAAAAGATGTTAAATACATAAATAATTTAAAAAAGATATATTCTAAGATTGGATATTTATGTTTAGATATTTCAGTAATAAAAGAAATAAATATTGATAAAATAATTGAAATAATGAAAAATAAAATCTCAATTTTTACAGGTCATAGTGGAGTAGGAAAATCAAGTTTACTTAACTTATTAGATCACAGTTTAAACATTAAAACTGCAGAGGTTTCTGAACAAAATGAACAAGGTAGACACACTACAACTTATGCAGAAATGTATGATCTAAATTTTGGTGCTAGAATTATAGATAGTCCCGGTATAAAGGGTTTTGGGCTAATTGATATTGAAAAAAATGAGTTGGGAGGATATTTTTCGGAATTTAGATTATTACAAGATGATTGTAAATTTAATAATTGTCTTCATGAAAATGAACCAAAATGTGCTGTTAAGCAAGCAGTGAATAACGGTATAATTTCAAAATCAAGGTATAAAAGCTATTTAAGTTTATTGGTTGATGAGGACAAAAGTTTTAGAATAGACAATAAATAAAATGAGAGTAATTATTCAAAGAGTTAAAAAAGCTAGTGTTAAAGTGGAGAATTCTATTGTATCTTCTATTAAAAAAGGAATAGTAGTTTTAGTAGGGATTGAAAATGATGATGACATAATCGATATAGAATGGTTGACTAGCAAAATTTCATTATTGAGAATTTTTAATGATAATAATAACTTAATGAACAAATCAATTATTGATATTGATGGAGATGCTATTATCATAAGTCAATTTACTTTACACGCTTTAATAAAAAAAGGAAATAGGCCCTCATATATTAAAGCTGCTAAATCAGAATATGCTAAAAAAATATACAATAAATTTTTAACTTCATTTGAGAAGAAAATTAATAAAAAACCTGGATCAGGAATTTTTGGAGCAGAGATGCTTGTAAAAATCGAAAATGACGGTCCGGTAACAATTTTTATGGATTCAAAGAATAAAGAATAATAGTTATGGAATTAAAAAAAATACAAAAAAAAGTTGATGTTTGGATAAAAGAACATGGAGTTCGTTATTTTAATCCTCTTACTAATATGGCTCAACTTTCTGAAGAAGTTGGAGAAGTAGCAAGAATTATTTCTAGAAGATATGGAGAGCAATCAGAAAAAGAGTCAGATCAAAACAAAGATTTGGCTGAAGAATTATCAGATGTTTTATTTGTTGTTTTATGTTTAGCTAATCAAACAGGTTGTGATTTAGATAAAGCCTTTAATGAGAAATTAAAATTTAAAACAAAAAGAGATCATAAAAGACATCAAAACAACTTAAAATTAAAATAATTACGTGGCTTTATTAGTTGAACATACAAATGACGAAATTAAAACTTCTTTAAAAATCTCTGGTTCAAAAAGCGAGTCTAATAGATTACTTATTTTAAAATATCTTTTCAAAAATATTCAAATTAAAAACTTATCAGATTCTGATGACACCAATATTTTAAAAAAGATTTTAAAAGAAAGACCAGAGAAGATAAATGTTCATCACGCTGGGACTGCAATGCGTTTTTTAACTGCTTTTTTTTCAATTCAAGAAGACAAATATCATGAAATTTCAGGCTCAGAAAGGATGCAGAATAGACCTATAAAACTATTGGTTGATGCTCTTAATTATCTTGGAGCAGATATTAGATATCTTAATAAGGTTGGATTTCCTCCTGTTAAAATAATTGGAAAAAAGATAAATAAGTTAAGTGTTTCTTTAGAATCAAATATTAGTAGTCAATATTTATCTGCATTACTTTTAATAGCACCATCATTAGAAAATGGTTTGCATGTTAATTTAAAAGGTAAAATTATTTCAAAACCTTATATAAAAATGACTTTAGCTTTGTTAGAAAAAATTGGAGTAAAGACTTTCTTCAATAATAATAAGATTATTGTAAGTCCGATTCAGAGTTTAAAATCTATTGTTTACAATGTAGAATCTGATTGGAGCTCTTTATCTTATTTTTATAGTATAGTTGCATTATCAAAAAATTCAACTTTGAGAATTGGAAATTATTATTCTAATTCTATCCAAGGTGATATAAATTTAATTAAGATTTATAATAATTTAGGGGTTATTAGCTCTTTTGAAAATAATATTTTATGCTTAAAAAAGGATCAAAATTATAAACTTCCAAAAAAAATTATTTTAGATTTAAATGATAATCCAGATTTAGCTCAAACAATAGCTGTTTCTTGTTTTGGATTAGGTTTATCTTGTGATTTATATGGATTAAAAACACTTAAAATAAAAGAAACCGATAGATTATTAGCATTAGAAAAAGAGTTAGTTAAGTTAGGTGGTAATATTTTAATAACTAACGAAAGTCTACATTTAAAAAAATCAAAAGAATTTAAAAGTAATATTAGTATAAATACATTTGATGATCATAGGATGGCAATGGCATTTGCTCCACTAGGAATTATAAAACCTATCATAATCAATAATCCAGAAGTAGTATCTAAGTCTTTTCCTAATTTTTGGAAGGCTTTGAAAAAATTAAATTTTAAAATATCAGAGTACAATAGTAATTAAGTTCAAATAAACTTGACATTGCTACTTTCATAAATGTATATTTGCAAATTCAAATTTTAAGAATATGAAATTATCCAATTTTAGTTTTGATTTACCATCAGAATTATTATCAGAATATCCCTCAGATCACAGAGATGAATCTAGATTGATGGTGCTTGACAGAAAAAAAGAAACAATTGAACACAAGTCATTCAAAGATATTGTCAATTATTTTCATGAGGGAGATGCATTTGTATTAAATAATACTAAAGTTTTTCCTGCTAGATTAATGGGAAACAAGGAAAAAACAGGCGCAAGAATTGAAGTTTTTCTATTAAGAGAATTAAGCGATGAACAAAGGCTTTGGGATGTTTTAGTTGACCCAGCTAGAAAAATTCGAATTGGAAATAAACTTTATTTTGGCGATGATGACAATTTGGTTGCAGAAGTTATTGATAATACAACATCAAGAGGAAGAACATTGAGATTTTTATTTGATGGATCCTATGAAGAGTTCCGTCAAACGCTGTTTGATTTGGGTCAAACTCCTTTACCTAAATATATTAAAAGAGATGAAGAGAGTTTTGATAAAGATAGATATCAAACTATTTATGCCAAACATGAAGGTGCTGTTGCTGCGCCTACAGCAGGAATGCATTTTTCAAAACATCTTTTAAAAAGATTGGAGATTAAGGGTGTTAATATGGCTGAAATAACATTACACATTGGTCTTGGAACATTTAATCCTGTGGAGGTTGAAGATCTTTCTAAACATAAAATGGATTCTGAAGAACTTTTTATAGATCAAAAAGCTTGTGATATTGTAAATAATGCAAAGAAAAATAAGAATAGAATTTGTGCTGTTGGTACTACCTCCATGAGAGCATTAGAATCCTCTGTTTCATCATTTAAAACTTTAAATCCATACACAGGTTGGACTCATAAATTTATTTTTCCTCCATTTGATTTTAATTTGGCTGATTCAATGATAACAAATTTTCATACTCCAAAATCTACTTTATTAATGATGGCTTCAGCTTTTGGTGGTTATGATTTTATAAAGAATGCATATGAAGTCGCTGTTAAGGAAAAATACAATTTTTATTCTTATGGGGATGCAATGTTAATTCTTTAGAAAAACTTATATGAAAAAAGACGTACGTTCTTTAAGTCTTAAAGATTTATGTTCTTTTTTTGAATCCAATAATTATCCATCATATATTGGTAAACAAGTTCACCACTGGCTCTGGAAAAAATCATCCTTTTCATTTGATGAAATGACAAATATATCTCTTGAATTAAGAGATTTTTTAAAAAACAAGTTTGTAATCAACCATATTAAAATTGATAAAATTCAAAAAAGTAATGACGGAACCATTAAGAATGCCGTTAAATTATTTGATAATCTTTTAGTTGAATCAGTATTAATTCCAACAGAGAAAAGAACTACTGCTTGTATTTCTAGTCAGGTAGGTTGTAGTTTAGATTGTGATTTTTGTGCTACTTCTAAATTAAAAAGAATAAGGAATCTTAACCCAGATGAAATTTTTGATCAGGTCTCTACTATTAATCTTCAGAGTAAACTGTATTTTAACCGTCCAATTTCAAATATTGTATTTATGGGTATGGGAGAACCTTTATTAAATTATAATAATTTAATATTAGGAATTGAAAAAATTACGAGTAAGGAAGGTTTAGGAATTTCACCAAAAAGAATAACTGTATCAACTTCTGGAATTTCTAAGTTAATAGTTAGAATGGCTGATGAAAATGTTAAATTCAATCTAGCAATTTCTTTGCATTCTGCTATAGAGAAAACACGAAATAAAATAATGCCATTTTCTATAAAATTTCCTTTAAATGAATTAAAAGAGGCTGTAAAATATTGGTATAACAAAACAAGAAAAAAAGTTACTTATGAATATATAGTGTGGAATGGAATAAATGATAATCTAAAACATATTAAAGCATTAATTGAATTTTGTAAAGCTTCTCCATCAAAAGTTAATCTTATCCAGTATAATAATACTGAAAATCCTTTTTTTTCTTCAGCAAGTGAAAAAAAGATTCAAGAATATATCTTTGAATTAGAAGAAAATAAAATACCAGTAACTATTAGAAAATCAAGAGGAAAAGATATTGATGCGGCATGTGGACAACTTGCAAATAGAGAAATAAACTAACATAATCAAGTTTATTTTGAATTGTATATTTATTGTATGAAAGAAATTGAAAGAATAAAATTACATATTAAAGATGAAATGGAACTTTTTGAAGGGAAATTTTCTAAATCAATGAATTCGTCAGTTTCTCTTTTAAATAGAATAACGCATTATGTTGTAAACAGAAAAGGAAAACAAATTAGACCTATGTTTATTTTTTTAACTGCAAAAATGCTTTCTGAGGGGAAGATTGATGAAAAAGTTTTTAGAGCAGCATCTGTAATTGAATTAATACATACTGCTACTCTAGTTCATGATGACATTGTAGATTCAAGCAATATCAGAAGAGGATTTTTTTCTATAAACGCTTTATGGAAAAATAAAATTGCTGTTTTAGTAGGTGATTTTCTTTTATCTAAGGGAATGCTACTCTGTATTGATAATAATGATTTTGATCTTTTAAAGATAATTTCAAGATCAGTAAAGGATATGAGTCAAGGTGAATTGTTACAAATTGAAAAAGCTAGAAGATTAGATATTGATGAACAAACATATTTTGAAATAATTAGAAAAAAAACAGCATCATTAATCTCTTCATGTTGTGCTTTAGGTGCTGCAGCTTCAAATGTTTCTAAAAATAAAATTGATGAGTTAGAGTCTTTTGGAGAAAAAATAGGGGTTGCATTTCAATTAAAAGATGATTTATTTGATTATGGAAATAAAAAAATTGGAAAGCCTATTGGAATTGATTTAAAAGAAAAGAAGTTAACTCTTCCATTAATTTATACTTTAAATAATTCTTCTAAATCTAAAAAAAGATGGTTGATTAATTGTATTAAAAACCACAATAATAATAATAACGTAATTAAAGAAGTGATAGATTATGTAAAAGAAACAGGTGGGATTGAATATACTATATCTAAACTTCAGTCATATCATAATGATGCCTTAAATGATATTAGTAAATTTCCTGAAAATCAATATAGGGAAAGTTTAATATGTTTAGTAAATTATGTAATAGATAGAGAATATTAGATTTTTAAAATGTTTTTAAAAACATTTTTTTTATTTAAATTCAATAATCCAATAAAAGAAATAATTTGATATCAAAAAATACAATTGATAAAGTATTTGAACAATCAAGAGTTGAGGAAGTTGTTGGTGATTTTGTTCAATTAAAAAAGTCTGGATCAAATTTTAAGGGTCTAAGCCCTTTTACTAATGAAAAAACCCCAAGCTTTGTTGTTTCGCCAGTTAAACAAATTTGGAAAGATTTTAGTAGTGGAAAGGGAGGGAATGCAATTGCATTTTTAATGGAACATGAACATTTTACTTATCCTGAAGCAATTAAATTTTTAGCTAGGAAATATAATATTGAGATTGAAGAAACGCAAATAAATAAAAAAGATAAAGAGAATGCAAGTGAAAGAGAAAGCCTTTATATAGTTTCCAAATTTGCCAATGATTTCTTTAAAAAAAAATTAAATAATTCAGAAGAAGGTAAAGCAATCGGTCTTTCTTACTATAAAGAAAGAGGATTTAGCTTGGAAACCATTAATCAATTTGATTTAGGATATTCCCCGAAAGAAATTAATTGTTTTTCAAAAATTGCTATAGGAAATGGGTATTCCAAAGATTTTTTAGAAAAAACAGGTTTGTCTATTTTTAAAAATGATAAATCTGTAGATAGATTTAGAGGAAGAATAATTTTTCCAATTCATAGCATGTCTGGAAGGGTTTTAGGTTTTGGAGCAAGAATTCTAAATAATAAATTAAAAACTGCAAAATACTTAAACTCACCTGAAAGTCTTATATACAATAAAAGTAAAGTTTTATATGGGATATACTTTGCAAAACAAGAAATTGCTAAGCTTGATAATTGCTTTATAGTTGAAGGTTACACTGATGTTATTCAACTGCATCAAAAAGGAATAAAAAATGTTGTTTCATCCTCTGGAACTGCATTAACTAATGATCAAATTATATTAATTAGAAGATTAACAATAAATATTACTATGCTATATGATAGTGATAGAGCAGGAGTAGATGCTACATTGAGAGGGGTCGATATGATTTTAAGTGCAGGAATGAATGTTAGTGTTTGTACATTCCCAAATGGTCATGATCCTGACAGTTTTAGTCAAGAACGCAGCAATGAAGAAATAAAAGATTTTTTATCTAAAAATTCAAAAGATTTCATCCAATTTAAAGCTTCTATTTTATCTGAAAATGCTAAAGATGATCCTATTTTAAAAGCTAAAACAATTAATGAGATTGTTAATAGTATATCAACAATTCCAGATAGAATTAAGCAAGAGATATATGTAAAACATTGTTCTAAAATCATGGATGTTTCAGAAGATGTCTTGTTTAATTCCTTAGCTCAACAGAACAAAAATGAAGTTGCATACATTTCAAAAAGAAATATTAGTGAGATTAAAAAAACTCCGAAAAATATAAAAGTTAATGTCTTATTTGAACTCGAAAAAAAAATTATTGAAATTTTATTATTGTACGGTACTAAAAAAGAAAAATTTGAAGAATTGATATTGAAAAAAGATGAGAATAGTGAACTTGTTATGGAACCTATTGTAGTTGAGTCATTAGTTTATGAAAAAATATTTTTGGATTTACAAGAAGATGAAATAGAATTTACCAATGAATCTTTTAAAATTCTTTATAATGCAATTATTAATGAACTTCAAAAAAAAGGCAAATTAGTTATAGATGTTTTTTTAAATAGTTTAGAATCAGATTTATCTAATCATGTTACTTCTATTTTAATGAATGAAGACAGATATCAACTTCATGATTGGTTAAGTAAAAATATATTTGTGAAGGGGAAAAATAAAGTGATTTCTCAATTAGTTTCTGAAACAATTTTAAGTTTAAGAACTCATTTAATCAATGAAAAGGTTAAAGAACTTCAGGAAGAAACACAAAAAAAATCTGATGATAATAGTCAAATACTTGAAGAAATTACGGATTATTATAAATTAAAATCTTTATTATCAAATAAGCTTAATAGAGTTTTATAATTTCTACCTTAATTCTTCTGGAATTATGTAAATAGGAATAGGATTCATTTTATGAAAGTTCTGCTTGTTAAACTCATTTAAAATTTCGAAAACTTTCTTTTTCCTTCCTGAAAAATCTAGTGAATTTTTACCATAATCTTTTTCCTTCATAGCCCATTCTAACTCTTCATAAGTGGCTCCAATTTGATCTTCATCAGTTCTTGCATCATCCCAAAGACCATCTGTTGGTTTAGCTAGAATAATTTCTTTAATAATTTTAAGCTCCTTTGATATTTCAATTACCTCTGTTTTATAAAGATCAGCTATGGGACTAATATCAACTCCACCATCTCCATATTTTGTATAAAATCCTATTCCAAAATCTTCTACTTTATTGCCTGTTCCAACAACTATATAATTTTTTAATCCAGCAAAATAATATAAGGTAGCCATTCGTAACCTTGATCTTGTGTTGGCAAGCGAAAGCAAATTATTTTTTTTTGAATTAATCTCAACTGAATTTTTAAATGATAAAAAAGATTCACTTAAATCAATTGTTTTTGAGTCTGTGTTTTTATATTTATTTTTTAACCACTTAATATGTTTTGTTGCTCTACTATGTTCTTGTTTACCTTGAAGGATTGGTAAGTCTAAACATAAAGTTGGTAATCCAGTTTTAGCACAAAGGGTAGAAGTAACTGCCGAATCAATTCCTCCAGATACTCCTACAATAAAACCATTTGTATTAGATTCTTTAGAATACTTTTTTAACCAATTAGTTATATTTTCAATAATTTTTTTTGAATTCATTTATTAAATTTTTTAAAGTAATTTAAATAATTGGCTCAGTTTATATTATGTTTGATATTCAAAATATTTTGATGAGTAAAATTAATAGTTTTATGATTGATTATAAAATTTACAATGTTATTTTATTTATATTTTCAATATTTTTTTTAGGATGCGAATCTAATAAATCAAATGTTAATTTAGAGATCCATCGTTTTGAAAATGAATTTTATAATTCTAATGAAGAAAATCTTGATTTACTAATAAAAAAATATCCTTACTTATTCCCAAAACAATTCCCAATAGAAACTTGGAATTCTTATTTAAAAGACTCTACAAGACTTAGCATATATAAAAAAAGTTCATTAATTTTTGATGATTTTGAAATAATATCTAAAGAAATTTCACAAGTTTTTTTAAAATTTCAAGAAATTTTTCCTGAATTTAAAAAACCTAAAGTTATTACATTAAACTCTCTGTCTAAGTATGAAGAAAGAATTATATATGCAGACTCTTTATTACTTATTTCTTTAGATTCTTATTTGGGAAAAAGTTTTTATACTGAATTGCCTGACTATATTACTATGAATATGTCAAAGGAATATATTTCTAATGATATTGCAGAAAAATTTTCTCAAAGCTTTGTTTACAGGCAAAATGATAGGTCATTGTTAGCTGAAATGATTTACTATGGAAAAATTTTATTTTTAATTGAACATTTAACTCCATTTAATAAAAATCATATAAAATTCCACTCAAGTTTGAAGAAAATTAATTGGGCTGAAGAAAATGAATATAATATATGGAGTTTTTTTGTTGAAAATGATTTGCTTTTTAGTACAAGAAATGATCTAAAATCAAGATTTATATATTTTTCTCCCTTTTCAAAGTTCAATCTAGATATAGATAAAGATTCTCCTGGAAGTATAGGAAAATGGTTAGGTTACAAAATTGTAAATTCATATATGAAAAATAATGATATAAGCTTAGCTCAACTTTTAAGAGAAGATTTTTACAAAATTTTTAATAAATCAAAATATAAACCCAGAAAATAATGAAGAAAACAAGGATATCATTTGATATTAAATTGGATGAGAATAAAGTGCCCGAAAAAATTAGTTGGTCTGCACCAGACGGAGGAGTTTCAAATGAAACTTCAAAAGCAGTTTTTTTGTCTGTTTGGAATCACAAATCACAAGAAACATTAAAAATTGATTTATGGACAAAAGATATGCCTTTAGACCAAATGAATGTTTTTTTTCATCAGACATTAGTTAGTATGAGCGAAACATTTTTTAAAGCAACTCAAAATGAAAAAATGACGAATTCATTTAAGCAATTCTGTGAATATTTTGCTGAAAATTTAAAACTACAATCTCCGCCAGGTCAAAGTTCAGAATAAATAAAATTTATAATTTCTTTTCTTCCTGATTTTAATTTAGATGAACTTATAGTATTTTTAGGTGAAATTTTTATTTTTTCAAAAAGTATATTCAGATATTTTTTTATTTTTTCTTCCTTATCCCTAGCTTTTAATTTATCTTCTTTTGTAAAAATTATTTTAAAATTGATATTGTTATTACTTAACCAGCTCATAAAATCTAAATCTATTATCTGAGGCTCATGTCTAATATCTATTAAAATAAATGTTAATAATAAATTATCTCTATTTTTAAAGTAATCTGTAATAATATTTTCAATTTTTCTTTTTTCTTTTTTTGAAATATTTGCATATCCATAGCCAGGTAGGTCTACTAAAAACCAATTGCTATTTACTAAAAAGTGATTTATTAATAAGGTCTTGCCTGGATTTCTAGAAACCTTAGCAATTTTTTTTTTAGTAATCATATTTATCAATGAAGATTTGCCAACATTTGATCTCCCAATAAATGAAAATTCGGGTATATTAGTTTGAGGACACTCTTTGCAATTTGAGCTACTTTTAATAAACTCTGTAGTTTTAATGATCATGCCTAAAATTTTTTTTCAGCAAACCATTTTTTAACAATATTATTGAAATTATTAGGATGTTCCATCATAGGAGCATGACCACAATTTTTTATCCAAAACAATTTAGAATTAGGTAATAATTTATTAAAGTCATTTGCTACATGAGGAGGGGTCACACTATCATTTTCTCCCCAAATTAATGCCGTTGAAATTTTAATTTTTGGAAGATCTTTGGCCATGTTATGACGAATTGCACTTTTTGCCATTGCTAAAATCTTGATAACTTTTTTTCTGTCATTAACAACTCCAAACACCTCGTCAACAATTTCTTTACTAGCTATTTTAGGTGAGTAAAAAACATCCTGTGTTTTTTTTTTAATAAATTCATAATCTCCTCTTTTTGGATAGGTATCACCCATAGCATTTTCATATAAACCAGAACTTCCTGTTAAAACCAAAGCTTTTGTGTACTCTGGAAATAGTTTAGCATGTAAAAGCCCAACATGACCTCCTAGCGAATTACCAACTAAAATAGCTTTATCTAATTTTAAAAATTTTATAAAACTATTAATAAATTTTGCAAAATATTTCACATTAGTATTGATAAGAGAAGCTGTATAAATTGGTAATTCAGGCATAAATATTTGATAACCAATTTTTGGAAAATAAGAAATAAATCCTTCAAAATTTCCCAGACCACCCATTAATCCGTGAAGAATAATAATTGGTTTCCCCGTTCCACTAGTTAAATATTTGAAACCTCTATTTTCAATATGTTTTATTTCTTGCATAATAAAATCATTCTCTATTTAAAAGCTAATATACTAATTACAAAATAGAAAGGTTTGTATAATTAACATTTTTATTCTTTTAAATAACTGATTATCAGTAATTTAATATATAATAAAGTTCTGAAAATTAAAATTATAAACAAAGTGGTAAAAAGTGGCAAAAAGCAGTAAAATTTCAATATATTTGAGATTACACAAACAATCTGGTGGTTAATTTAATTGGAACATATCAATGTAAAGCTGATGTTAAAGGTCGATTGATGCTCCCTATTGCTTTAAAAAAGCAGTTAGGAGTTAGTATCAATGAAAGTTTTATTTTAAAAAGATCTGTATTTCAATCTTGTTTAGAATTGCATCCCTACTCCGAATGGAAATTGACAATGGACAAGATTAATAATCTAAATAGGTTTGTTAAAAAAAATAATGATTTTATTAGGATGTATACAGCCGGTGTAAGAGTAGTTGATTTAGATATTAGCGGAAGGATATTAATCCCCAAAGATTTGTTGAATACATATTTTTCAAAGAATGATCTTGTATTAACTACAGCAATAAACATCATTGAAATTTGGGACAAAGATTCTTACGAAAATGTTATTAATAATCCTGAAATTGATTTTGCAGAGTTATCTGAAAAAGTAATGGGTAATAAAGAAAAAGATGTATCATAATCCTGTAATGTTAGAAGAATCTGTTACAAGTCTTGGAATTAAAGAGGATGGAGTTTATGTGGATTTAACTTTTGGAGGTGGAGGGCATTCCAAAGCAATTTTAAATGCATTAGGTACAAATGGAAAATTAATAGCTTTTGATCAAGACTTAGATGCAATTAAAAATAGAATTTCTGATAATAGACTTTTATTAGTAAATCAAAATTTTAAATTTTTAAAACAAAATTTATTATATCACGGATATAAAATGGTTGATGGTATACTAGCGGATTTAGGAGTTTCATCTTACCAATTTGATAACGCAGATAGAGGTTTTTCCATTAGACATCAATCAAAGTTAGACATGAGAATGAATAAAAATATAGAATTGACAGCATCAGAAATTTTAAATAATTATTCTGAATTTGAATTAGCAAAAATTTTTTATGAGTACTCTGACTTGAAAAATTCTAGATTAATAGCAAAACTAATTGTAAATAGAAGAAATGAAAATAAAATTAATTCAACAAAACAGTTTAATAATATATTATTTCCAATTTTATCAAAAGGTTACGAAAACAAAACTTTAGCAAAAATTTACCAAGCATTGAGAATTGAAGTCAATGATGAGATAGAAGTTTTAAAACAATTACTAGTTCAATTACCAGATGTAATAAAAATTGGGGGAAGGGTTTCTTTTATAACTTATCATTCTGTTGAGGATAGACTTATAAAAAGGTTTATTAAAAATGGATGCTTTGCTTTGGAACCTATGAAAGATGCTTTTGGAAAAACTAATTTGCCATTTAATAAGTCATTTAAATTTAAGGTACCTAGCAAGGAAGAAATAAAAAAAAACAATAGATCTAGGAGTGCTAAGTTAAGATCAGCAGTGAGAATATGAGTAAAATAAATAAAATAATATTAGGAAATTTTTTAATAGAAGAAGGTTCTATAAAAAACTGGAAATTTATAAGTTTTCTTTTCATTTTGGCAATTATAATGATCTTTTCTTCCCATTCAATAGATAAAAAAATAATATTAATTGGAGATTTAAAAAATGATATTTCTGTTTTAGAAAGTGAATTTATTGACAATAGAAAAAATGTAATGAACCTAAAAATGGAATCAAATGTTCTACAAATAATGAAAGAAAAAGGAATAAAAAGTTTTAATAATCCCCCATTTAAAATAATTATAAACTAATGTTAACTAACCAAAAACAATTTTTATATAGACTATATTTTGTTGCTATTATTTTAGTTGTTTTAGGTTTAGGAATCGGATATAGAATCTTTGATATACAATTTATACAAGGAGATAAGTACAGAAAAATTGCAAAAGAAAAAACAATTAAAAATTTCATAATTACTCCAAAGCGAGGTAATATTTATTCAGATGATGGAAGTCTTTTAGCTACATCAACAACTAATTATGATGTGTATTTTGATGCAGTTACAGTTTCAAATCAAAACTTTAACAAACACATTAATTCTCTCTCAAAAGCTTTATCAATAAAATTTGAAAAATCCCTTAGTTTTTATAAACAATCTTTAATTTCTGCTAAAAAATTGAATAAAAGATATCATCCAATTGTAAAAAATATTTCTATAAATACGCTAAATGATATTAAAAGAATGCCTTTGTTTAAAATGGGTGGAATAAGGGGAGGATTAATTATAGAAAAAAAGAATTATAGGGAATATCCATTAGATAAAATAGCTGAAAGAACAGTTGGATATGAAAGAATAAATGAAAAAAATGTTTATGTTGGAGTAGGTTTAGAGCATGCATATGGGGAATTGTTAAGAGGAAAAAACGGATCACGTTTAATGCAGAAAATTTCAAATGGTAAGTGGAAACCTTTGGCTAAACCAAACCAAATAGAACCTAAACCTGGATTAGATGTAATGACTACAATTAATGTTGGTCTTCAAGATATTGTACATCATTCTCTTTTGGCACAATTGGAAAAATTTGAGGCAGATCATGGCTCTGTTGTAGTTATGGAAACTAAAACTGGTGCAATTAAAGCAATTTCAAATTTGGGGAGAACATCTCAGGGAAAATACTATGAAAAATTAAATTATGCTATTGGTGAATCTCATGAACCAGGATCTACATTCAAATTAATGTCAATGATAGCTGCACTTGAAGATAATATTATAGACTCTTCAACAATAATAGATACAAAAGATGGAATACTTTCATTTTATGGAAGTAAAGTTAGAGACTCTAAAGAAGGAGGTTATGGAAAAATTACTGCTAAAGAAGTTTTTAAATTTTCTTCAAATACTGGAATTGTTGATATCATAACCAGAGGATATTCAAAAAATCCTCAAAAATTTTCTGATAGACTCTATAATATGGGATTAAATAATACATTGAATTTATCAATTAAAGGTGAGGGTATACCAATAATACCTCACCCAAAAGATAAAAATTGGAATGGCCTATCGCTTCCATGGATGGCATATGGGTATGGTGTGTCGTTAACTCCTCTTCAAACTTTATCTTTTTACAATGCTATTGCAAATGATGGTGAATTATTAAAGCCAGTTTTTTTAAATAAAAAAAGTAATAAAAATAATTTTGTTAATAAGATTGTTTTAAACCCTTCTATCTGTTCTAAAGAGACATTATCAGAAATTAAGTTAATGATGGAAAGTGTTGTTAATGAAAAGGGAGGAACTGCTTATAATATAAAGTCTGATGAATTTAAAATCGCAGGAAAAACAGGCACTTCTCAAGTAGATTATAATACAGATAATGTCCAGTATATATCAACTTTTGTGGGATATTTTCCTGCTGATAAACCCAAGTATTCATGCATAGTTGTAATTCATAAGCCTATAAAAAGTAAAGGATACTATGGAAATATAGTTGCAGCTCCTGTATTTAAAAAAATTGCAGAAAAATTGTTTTCAATTACTCCTCAATTAAAATCTGGAATTTTGAAAAAAGATTTGATTAATAAGAAAATAGATAAAATACAGTTAAAAATAACTAATAAGAAAAATGAAATTGAAAATTTAAAAGGCAAAAATTTTTATGATGTTTTACCCATACTAGAAAACTTAGGATTTAATGTTGAACATAAGGGAAAAGGTTTAATTATTAAAAATTTTAAAATAGTTAATAATTCAAATATTAAGAAGTTAATTATAGAGTTATCATGAAACTTTTAAAAGATATACTGTATAAGTTAAATATAAGTTCAGTTATAGGATCTAATAATATTAAAATAAATAAAATTGAATTTGATTCAAGAAGAATATTAGAAAATGATTTGTTCGTAGCAATAAAAGGAAACAATATTGATGGAAATAAATTTATTACAAAAGCTATTGAAAAAGGAGCTAGAGCTATTTTATGTCAAGAAATTCCAAAAAAAATTATAAAAGAAATAACATATATAAAAGTAAATGATATTAGAGAATCGTTAGGTTTAATAAGTTCTAATTATTATGATAATCCATCAAATAAAATTAAGCTTATTGGAATAACAGGAACAAATGGAAAAACAACTACTTCAAATTTAATGTTTCAATTATTTAATTTTTTTAATTATAAAGTAGGTTTAATATCAACTAATAAAATTATAATAGGAGAAAAAGAAATAGAATCAAATCATACCACACCAGATCCTTTGACTTTAAATATGGTTTTAAATCAGATGGTAGAATCTAAAATTGATTTTTGTTTTATGGAGGTTTCTTCACATGCAATAAAGCAAAAAAGGATTAGTGGATTAAATTTTAAAGCTGGAGTATTTACAAATCTTTCTCACGATCATTTAGATTATCATAAAACATTTGATGAATATAGAGATGTCAAAAAAATGTTTTTTGATTCTCTTGACTCAAATTCTTTAGCTATTGTAAATGTTGATGATAAAAATGGTAATTACATGGTTCAAAACTGCAGAGCAAAAATATATAAATATGCTCTTAAATCTGAAGCAGATTATTCTTTGAAAATTTTTGAAATAGATTTTGATGGAATGAAAATGGAAATAGACGGAATAGAAGTATGGACTAGATTAATAGGGAACTTTAATGCTTATAATATTTTGGCATCCTATTCTTTAGCTAAAAATTTTGATTTTGAAGAAGATGAAATTTTAAATAATGTTAGTCGATTAGAAGCTGTTGAAGGTAGATTTGAAAAGATTTCAAAAAACAAGAATAATAAAATTGGAATAGTTGATTATGCGCATAGTCCAGACTCAATTCAAAATATTTTGGAAGTACTAAATGATTTAAAAAAGAAAAGTTTATTGATTACTGTATTAGGCTGTGGAGGGGATAGAGATAGTGATAAAAGACCCTTAATGGGTAAAATTGCAGCTTCATTAAGTGATAGAGTTGTATTTACATCAGATAATCCAAGATTTGAAGATCCTAAATTGATTATAAAACAAATGGAGTCAGGTGTAAATAAAAAAGATCTTTATAAAGTTTCGTCGATAATAGATAGAAAAAAAGCTATAAAGTTTGCTTGTGAAATAAATTCAGGAAATGATGTGATTTTAGTTGCTGGAAAAGGTCATGAAAAATATCAAATAAATGGAAAAAATAAAATTGATTTTGATGACAAGAAAATATTAGAAGAATTTTTAATAAACAATAATTAATATGTTATATTTTTTATTTGAATATTTAGAATTAAAATACCAATTACCAGGGGCAAGTTTATTTCAATACATATCATTTAGATCAGCATTAGCATTTATTTTTTCATTGATGTTATCCATAAAATATGGAAAGAATATAATAAGTTTTCTTAGAAAAAAACAAATTGGAGAAACTGTTAGAGATTTAGGTTTAATCGGACAAAAAGAAAAAACAGGTACACCAACTATGGGTGGTTTAATAATCATTTTGGCAACCATTATCCCTGTTGTGTTATTATCAAATTTTAAAAATATTTATATTATAATATTAATTTTTACTACCCTATGGTTAGGGATTATTGGATTTGCAGACGATTACATTAAAATTTTTAATAAAAATAAAGATGGTCTTAAAGGAAAATTTAAATTAATCGGACAAATTTCATTAGGATTAATTGTAGGTCTTATTTTATATTTTCATCCAGATGTTACAATTAAAGACCGTTATTTAAATGATAATATTAATGAAAGAATTGAATATAAATCAACTAAAACAACTGTTCCTTTTTTAAAAGATAATGAATTAGATTATTCTCATTTGATATCTTGGATTGGAGAAAAATCTGAAAAATATAGCTTTATTGTATTTATATTTTTTGTAATATTAATTGTTTCTGCAGTTTCTAATGGGGCAAATTTAACAGATGGGATCGATGGTCTCGCAGCAGGGTCTTCAGTAATAATTACATTGACATTGGGTGTTTTTGCATGGGTATCAGGAAATATAATTTTTTCTGAATATTTAAATGTAATGTATATCCCAAGAGTTGGTGAAGTAGTAATATTTATTTCAGCTTTTATAGGTGGATTAATTGGTTTTTTATGGTATAATACTTTTCCAGCTCAAATATTTATGGGAGATACTGGTAGTTTGACTATAGGTGGTCTAATTGCTGTGATAGCTATAATAGTTAGAAAGGAATTGTTACTTCCATTAATTTGTGGAATTTTCTTGTTTGAAACTATTTCTGTAATTATTCAGGTAAGTTATTTTAAATACACAAGAAAAAATTCAGGAAAAGGTATAAGATTGTTTCTTATGTCTCCAATTCATCATCATTTTCAAAAATTAGGATATCATGAAAGTAAAATAGCAGTTAGATTTTGGATTATAGGAATTTTATTAGCAATTCTTTCACTAATAACATTAAAAATTAGATAAAAATGAAGGAAAATTTAATAGTCTTAGGAGGAGGTGAAAGTGGAGTTGGAGCCGCTTATTTAGCTTATCAAAGAGGAATTAATGTTTTTTTATCTGAAAAAAATATAATTCAATCTAAGTATAAAAAAATATTGATTGAGAATAATATAAAATTTGAAGAAGGAATTCATAGTATTGATAAAGTTTTAAATGCTACTGAAATTATAATTAGCCCTGGTGTTCCAAATAATACAGATTTAATACATAATATATCTAAAAAAAATATTCCAATAATTTCAGAAATTGAATTTGCTTCAAGGTTTACAAAATCAAAAATTATTGGTGTAACTGGATCAAATGGAAAAACTACAACTACTAGTCTAATATATCATGTTTTAAAATCTGCTGGTATAAATGTTGGTATTGCAGGAAATATAGGAATTAGTTTTGCTTTTTTAATAGCAGAAAATGATTTTGATTACATAGTATTAGAATTGAGCAGTTTTCAATTAGAATGTATTTCAAAATTTAAACCAACAATTGCTGTAATAACAAATATTTCTCGAGACCATTTAGAAAGATACAATTACAATTATCAAAAATATATAGATGCAAAATTTAATATAGTTTCTAATCAAGATAGTTCAGATTATTTGATTTATAATGGAGATGATGATGTAATAAAAAAAGAATTGAAAATTAGAAAAATAGACTCAAATAAAATACCATTCTCTTTTTCAAAAGCCAATTTTATTAATAAAACATATATAAATAATAATAATATTCAATCAGAAATAAATAAAAATAAATTTATGATATCACTAGAAAGTTTATCACTAAAAGGAAAACACAATACACAAAACAATATGGCAGCAGCTACTGTCGCACAACTATTAAATATTAAAGATGAAGATATAAAGGAATCATTAAGCAACTTCCAATCAATTAACCATAGAATGGAGCATGTTCTCACAATTCAAAAAGTTAAGTATATAAATGATTCTAAAGCAACAAATGTAAATGCTGTTTATTATGCACTCGATTCAATGAATAGTCCAACTGTTTGGATTGTTGGAGGAGTGGATAAAGGAAATAACTATGAAGAGTTATTTCCCTTAGTTAGAGAAAAAGTAAAAGCTATCATTTGTTTGGGATTAGACAATAAAAAAATAATAGATGCTTTTTCTTCAATATTAGATACAATAATAGAAAGTACAAGTATGATTGAAGCAGTAAATTATGCTTATAAGATTGCTAAACCAAATGAAACAGTATTACTTTCTCCAGCTTGTTCCAGTTTTGATTTATTTGAAAATTTTGAGGACAGAGGAAATCAATTTAAAGAATATGTAAGAAAACTGTAATGATTAAAATGTTAGATAAAATAAAAGGGGATAGAATAATTTGGACAATAGTTTCTTTATTAGCTATTTTTTCATTTTTACCTGTCTACAGTGCTAGTTCTAACTTTGGAAATGATTTTATTTTTTCAAATATGATTAAACATGTTGCCATAGTTTTTATAGGAATATTAATTATGTATGCTGTTCATTTAATTCCTTACAGGTATTTTAAGGGATTATCAATTATTTGTTTACCAGTTATAATTTTATTACTATTATTTACTGCATTACAGGGAAATGTTATTGAGGGAGCAAATGCGAGTAGGTGGATTAAATTACCTGTTGTAGGACTATCTTTTCAACCCTCTTCAATGGCAATAGTAATCATAATGGTTTATACTGCTTTTTATCTTTCAAAAAATTATAAAAAAGAACTGAAATTTACTGATTCAATTTTACCACTTTGGACACCCATCTTATTAATTATAGCTTTAATATTACCCTCAAATTTTTCAACTGCAGCTATGATTTTTTTAATGATTTTGACTTTAATATTTATAGGCAGATATCCTATAAAATATTTGTTTGGAATAATATTTTCTGGCATTATTTTATTATCATTATTTGTTCTTTTTTCTAAAAGTTACCCTGAATTAATGCCAAATAGAGTTGATACTTGGAATAACCGAATTGAAAATTATTTATCATCAGATAGAACGGAATCAAATTATCAAATTGTTAGAGCAAAATCAGCAATAGCTAATGGTTCTGTTTTTGGTGTTGGAGCGGGTAAAAGTACTATGAAAAATTTACTTCCTCAAAGTACATCTGATTTTATTTATGCAATAATTACAGAAGAATATGGAACGATTGGTGCTTTAGGAATATTATTATTATATACTTGGCTTTTATTTAGAATAATAATTGTTTCGTATAAATCAAAAACTGTTTTTGGTCAATTACTTGCTTTGGCAGTTGGGTTGCCAATTATTTTTCAGGCATATATAAATATGGGTGTAGCTGTACAGCTATTCCCAGTAACTGGTCAGCCACTTCCATTAATTAGTACTGGAGGAACATCAATTTGGATGACATTTTTGTCTATTGGAATAGTTTTAAGTGTAAGTGTAAATAAAGATAATAAAGATATAGTTGCTAATAATAACCCATTAAATATTTTAGGTGAAGAATTATAAATTTTTAATTTCTGGAGGCGGCACAGGTGGTCATATTTACCCTGCTTTATCAATAGCAGATGAACTGACTAAAACCTTTAATTCATTAGAAATATTATTTGTTGGATCTAATAGTAGAATGGAAATGCAGAAAGTTCCTAAACATGGTTATAAAATTAAAGGGTTATGGATTAGTGGAATTAAAAGAAAATTGCATTTTTCAAATTTTTTAATACCAATAAAAATATTTCATAGCCTCATTAAATCTTATTTTATTATAAAGAAATTCAAACCAGATTTTGTAATAGGAACAGGTGGTTTTGCAAGTGGACCATTATTATTTATTGCTTCTAAATTAAATATACCAACATTGATTCAAGAACAGAATTCATATGCAGGAATCACTAATAAAATATTATCTAAATCAGTTGATTTAATTTGTGTTGCATATAAAAATATGAACAAATATTTCCCAAAAAATAAAATTTTATATACTGGGAATCCTGTAAGAAACCAAATTAATGATTTAAAACATTATAATAATGATCCTTATGATTTTTTTGAAACAGAGGATTCAAATAAAGTTTTGTTGATTCTTGGAGGTAGTTTAGGAGCTAGAAAAATAAATGAATTTGTTTCAGAAAATTTAAATTTTTTTCAAAGTAATAAATTAAATATTATTTGGCAATGTGGAAATAATTATTTCAACACTTATAAAAAGTTTAACTCTCAAAATGTTAAGGTATTAGCTTTTATTGAAAATATGAATAATGCATATAATACAGCAGATTTTATTATATCTAGATCAGGTGCTAGTGTAATTTCTGAATTATGTATTGTAGGTAAACCAGTTCTTTTTATTCCTTCCCCAAATCTTGCAGAGGACCATCAAACTAAAAATGCTTTGAAAATTGTTGAAAATAAGGCTGCAGTTATGGTTAAGGAAAAGGATTTGAATCAAAGGTTTTTTCATGAATTTAAAAAAATAATTAATGATTCTAGTTTTAGCACGAAACTTTCAGAATCAATAAAATTATTGGCAAAACCAAATGCTACAAAAGAAATAGTAAAAAATGTAAAATTTTTTTTAAATAATGATAGAAAAATATAATAAAATATATTTTATAGGAATTGGAGGAATAGGAATGTCATCTATAGCTCTTTATTTTTTAGATTTAGGAAAAACTGTTGGAGGATATGATAAAACTAGAACAGATTTGACTATTAATCTTGAAAATCAAGGCGCTAAAATTCACTATAATTTAAAAATTTCTAAAATTCCATCTGTATTTAAAAATAAACAAGATACTTTAATAATATATACCCCTGCAATTAGTAAAGACAATATTGAGTTAGACTTTTTTATTAAAAAAAGTTATAATTATTTAAAAAGATCAGAAGCATTAGGACTTATTTCCCAAAATAAATTTTGTATTGCAATTGCGGGTACTCATGGAAAAACAACAACTTCAATTATTTTGTCTCATCTTCTATATGAAAACAATATAAGTTTTACATCATTTGTTGGAGGTATTTCGGAAAATTATAATAGTAACTATATAGAAAAAGGCCAAGATATAATTCTAGTTGAAGCAGATGAATTTGATAGATCTTTTTTAACATTGAAACCTAATATAGCATGTATTACATCTATTGATTTGGATCATTTAGATATTTATAATTCAAGAAAAGATTTACAAAATTCCTTTAACGAATTTGCTCGGAATCTAGAAAAAGATGGGATGCTTTTTAAAAATTTTGATTTAGAAATTGATGGTATTAGTTATGGATTTGACTCAAATGCAGAGTATTCAATTGTAAACTATAAAACTGTTAATGATTCTGCTTTTTTTGATATTATATATAAGAATGGAAAATGTGAAAATATTAGATTTGAGATGCCTGGAAAGCATAATGCTTCTAATGCTTTGGCTGCTTTTGCAATTTGTAAAGAATTAAAAATTAATGATGGTAATTTAAAAAAATCATTAGCAACTTTTAAAGGAGTTAAAAGAAGATTTAGTTATGTTTTAAAATCTCCTAAAATATTAATTGATGATTATGCACACCATCCTAAAGAGATTCAAGCTATTAAAGATTCTATTTTTTCACTATATCCTGAAAAAATAATAATGGCAATTTTTCAACCTCATCTTTTTTCAAGAACTCGAGATTTTATGAATGAATTTGCTAGTACTCTTTCAATGTTTCACGAGATAGTCTTATTAGATATATATCCGGCAAGGGAAGAACCTATTGAAAATATTAATTCAAATGAATTATTAAATAAAATAGATAATAATAATAAAAAATTAATTAAAAAAATAGAATTAGAAAATCATATAATTAATTCTAAAGCAGATGTGATAGTTGTTATGGGTGCTGGAGATATTTCTAATGAAGTTGAAAATATTAAAAATGCAATATTAATTTAAAAATGAATTTTAAAACACTTAAAATATTGATAATGTTATCATTAGTTACAGGCTTAATAGCATTTAGTTCTATTAAAAATGGAGAGAGAAATATCAATTTTAATAGAATTAATTATATGGATTCTCAATTTAAATTTACATCGATAGAATCGGTTAATAAATTGTTAAAACAAAGTGATTCTAATTCTTCTAATCTCCTAAAAAGAAATCTAAATTTGAAAAAAATAGAAGAAGAAATTAATGAAAATGAATATATAGATTTTGCTGAAGTTTCTATGAATTTAGCTGGTGAAATTGGAGTTAAAATTGTAGAAATAAAGCCTGTATTTAGAGTTTTAAATGACAAGTATTATATAGATAAAAATGGAAATACAATGCCTTTATCTAATCTTTATTCTGAACAGATTCCCTTAATTATTAGTAGTGTTAATTCAAGTGACTATAAACGCTTAGGATCGTTAGGAAGTTATTTAAAAAATGATGTTTTTTTAAATGAACATATAACAGGATTAGAAATAATTGATAATAAACTTTTTTTTCACGTTAAAAATTTTTCATACGTAATAAAAATGAATGGTTTTAATAAATATAAAACTCGTCTTAATAATTATAAAGCTTTTTATAAATCTGTAAAAAATGATAGTATTTTAAATGATTTAAGTTCAATTAATTTAAATTTTAAAAGTCAAGTAATTGTTGAAAAAAAATAAAATGGATAGTAATAATTTATTTGTTGGATTAGATATTGGAACAACTAAAATTGTTGCAATGATTGGATCATTAAATGAGTATAATAAATTAAAAATTATTGGAATTGGAAAATCTAAAAGTTTAGGTGTACATCGTGGAGTTGTTAATAATATAACTCAAACTATACAATCTATTCAATCTGCTATTTCAGAAGCTGAAGTAGATTCAACACAAAAAATTGACAAAGTCATTGTTGGTATTGCAGGTCAGCATATAAGAAGTCTACAGCATAGCGATTATATTACGAGGACTAATTCTGATCAGGTTATTAATGAAGATGATTTGGAGAGACTTATTAACCAAGTTTATAAATTAGTTATGCTTCCAGGTGAAGAGATTATTCATGTTCTCCCACAGGACTATAAAGTTGATGGACAAGGAGAAATAAAAGAACCTATAGGTATGTTTGGAGGAAGGTTAGAGGCAAACTTTCATGTTGTTGTTGGACAAGTATCTTCAATTAAAAATATAGCAAGATGTATAAAAAGTGCTGGAATTGATTTTGAAGGAATAACACTTGAACCGATTGCTTCTTCAGATGCTGTTCTCAGTCAGGAAGAAAAAGAAGCTGGTGTTGCATTAATTGACATTGGAGGAGGAACGACAGATTTAGCAATTTTTAAAGACGGAATTATTAGACATACCTCAGTAATTCCATTCGGCGGAAATGTAATTACTGAAGATATTAAGGAAGGATGTTCAATTATTGAAAAACAAGCAGAACTTTTAAAAATAAAGTTTGGTTCAGCATGGCCTGGTGAAAATAAAGAAAATGAAATTGTTTCAATTCCAGGTTTGAGAGGAAGAGATCCAAAAGAAATTACTCTTAAAAATTTGTCTAAAATAATTCATGCCAGAGTTATTGAGATAATTGAACAGGTTTATATTGAGATAAAAAACTATGGCCATGAAGAACAAAAAAAGAAGCTAATTGGAGGAATTGTTCTTACAGGAGGAGGAAGTCAACTTAAACACCTCAAGCAATTAGTTGAATATATTACTGGAATGGATACAAGACTTGGTTATCCAAGTGAACATCTTGCTGGAAATAATTCAATTGAAATTTCTAGTCCAATGTATGCTACTGCGGTTGGATTAGTAATGAATTCAACAAAAGTTAAAAGAAATATCAAAAATAATAAAGAAGGTAAAATAATAAATAATAATCCTAAAAGTGAATCTGATAAAGTTGAAAGAACAACAATCTTTGAAAGATTTACTGAATCAATAAAAACTTTTTTAGATAACGCTGAATAAAATAATAACTATGCAATTAAATCAAGAAATTAATAATTTACCCTTTGATTTACCAAAAAATCAAAGTAATGTAATTAAAGTAATAGGTGTTGGTGGCGGAGGAAGTAATGCAATTAATTACATGCACTCTAAGGGAATTAAAGGAGTAGATTTTGTGGTTTGTAATACTGATTCTCAAGCATTAGAGAATAGTCCTGTAGAAAATAAAATTCAACTTGGAATTTCTCTTACAGAAGGTTTGGGAGCTGGAGCTAATCCAAAAATTGGAGAGCAGGCTGCTGTTGAAAGTTTTGATGATATAAAAAAAATGTTTGAAACTAATACCAAAATGGTGTTTATAACAGCTGGAATGGGTGGAGGAACTGGAACGGGAGCTGCTCCAATAATTTCAAAGCTCGCTAAAGAAATGGATATTTTGACAGTTGGAATTGTTACTATGCCCTTTAATTTTGAAGGTAAAATTAGGCATGATCAAGCTAAAATAGGAGTCGAAAAATTAAGAAAACAAGTCGATGCTTTAATAGTTATTAATAATAATAAATTAAGAGATATTTATGGAAATTTAGGATTTAAAGAAGGCTTTGCAAAAGCAGATGAAGTATTAGCTACTGCATCTAAAGGAATTGCAGAGGTTATAACTCACCATTATACACAAAATATAGATTTAAAAGATGCTAAAACTGTATTATCTAATAGTGGAAATGCAATAATGGGTTCGGCTGAGGCATCTGGATCAAAAAGAGCAGTTGAAGCTATATCATCTGCTTTAGATTCACCGCTTTTAAACGATAATAGGATTACTGGAGCTAAAAATGTTTTACTTTTAATTGTTTCAGGGAATGAGGAAATCACTATTGATGAAATAGGATTGATTAATGAATATATTCAAGAAAGAGCAGGTCATGGTGCTAATATAATAATGGGAATTGGAGAAGATATTTCTTTAGAAACTTCTATTTCAGTTACTGTAATTGCAACTGGATTTGATCCTAATCAGCAACAAGAGATTATTCATGCTGATCCAAAAAAAATTATTCATAACCTAGATGGTAATAATAAAATTACCCAAGATTATAGTAGTGAAAATCAATATAAAAAAATTCCTTTACAGTTTGATTTTTCTTCAGAATCTATTGATTTTAAAAACACAGATTTACCTGAAACGGATGATGCAGTAATTGATAAAGATTTGCATTCATCAAAAATTGATATTAATGAAATGGAAGTTTCTTTTGAAGAAGTTCATTTTGAAATTGACGATATCAAAGAAGATGAAATAGAAATTGAGGATATTTCTGTAAATATTAATGAAATTGATGTTATTGATCCAGAATTAGTAGAGATTGAAGATCAGGTTTCTCTTGATTTTGATATGCCTTTAGATAAAAGTAAGGATGTAAAAGACAAAATAATTCATGAATTAGTTGAAGATGTTAATGATATTATTGTAAATGATCCAATACATATTATCCCGGTAAGTGAAGTAGATGGTTCTGATACAAAAAAATCTGGTTTTGATGATTATACAAAATTAAAAGGTAAGCCAGATTTATCAAAAATTAAAGAAAATAAAATAGTTTTAAACCCTTTAAATAGCTCTATAGCAGATGGTTTGGCTAAGAGGACTGAAGCTAGAAAAATAAAATTAAAGGAGTATAATTATAATTTCTCAAAAGCAAAGAAAATTTCTGAGATGGAAAAAGAACCAGCTTTTAAAAGAGCTGGAATAAATTTGGAAGATAATGATACTATAAAAGCATCGAGAACTAGCATTAGTGAAGATTCCAACGGAGAGACTAATTTAAGAACCAATAATTCGTTTTTACATGATAACGTTGATTAGTCTTTTTAAACTAAATTTGAAAAAAATATAAATGGCATTAATAGATAAAATTTCAGCAGCTATAATGATTGCAATGAAGGAAAAAGATACTGTTTCTTTGGAGTCTCTAAGAGCCGTTAAATCTGCATTACTTTTAGCTCAAACTCAAAAAGGAGGCTCATCTGGTGTTTCTGAAGAAGAAGAAATTAAAATTCTGCAAAAGCTAGTTAAACAAAGAAAGGAAAGTGCAGATATATACATTTCACAAAACCGAACAGAACTTGCTGATGTTGAGATTAATCAATCAAAAATAATAAAGGGCTTTTTGCCAAAACAAATGAGTGTCAGTGAAATTGAAAAGATCATTACTGAACTCATTAT
The DNA here is from genome assembly GCA_002702895.1 of Flavobacteriaceae bacterium. GTDB lineage: Bacteria > Bacteroidota > Bacteroidia > Flavobacteriales > Flavobacteriaceae > MAG-121220-bin8. Next base: position 137,384 of record PACX01000014.1, read on the forward strand.
TGAAACAGGTGCTTCAGATATGAAAGATATGGGTAAAATTATGGGAATGGCTTCAAAAAAATTATCTGGAATGGCAGATGGAAAAACTATTTCTAATATAGTGCGGGCTAAATTATCATAAAATAAATGGCCCAGTAGTTCAACTGGATAGAATATCAGATTTCGGCTCTGAGGGTTGGGGGTTCGAATCCTCCCTGGGTCACCATATATGCCTCACTTAATTTGTGAGGTTTTTTTTATGCTTTACAAAAAAGTAAACAAAACATTACATTATTAAATTATTTTTATATATTTGTAAAGTAAACATTACAAAAAAAATTATGAAAGAACAAAAAAGACAAAATAAAATTTTGATAGGATGGACATTTGCCTGGGTGGCAAGTACAGCAATTTTATCCTATGGTGTAAACTTCTTGTGGGATAGTTTAATTATAACTACTATAGGTTTAATAATAAATTTAGCTATAGGAGTTGGTATGATTATAGCAAATAAAAATTTATTTAAGTATTATGATGAATTACAAAAGAAAATTCATTTTGAAGCAATGGCCATTACATTAGGACTAACATTAATTGTTGGAATTGCATACGAGACTTCCTTTGATTTTGGACTGATTAAATCTGAACCTGAATTTGAATATTTAGTATTTTTTATTTGCATTTCATATATCTCTTCTCTTGTTATTAACTCAAGAAGATATAGATGAAAAATAGAGTTAGAGAATTTAGAAAAAATCAAAAATTAACTCAAGAAGAACTCGCAGAGTTAATTGGAATATCACGTCAAGCTATAAACGCAATTGAAAAAGAAAAATTTGATCCAAGTTTACCTACCGCTTTTAAAATGGCAAAACTATACAAAACGTCAATCGAGACTCTCTTTTTATATTATGAAAAATAAATCAATAATTAATTTATAGAAAATTTATATATGCAAATTGAATAGTATTCCTCATTTGGTTTTAGAAGCGTACTAGGGAAATTTTCTTGGTTAGGACTGTTTGGAAAATGTTGAGTTTCAAGACAAAATGCGGATCTTTTTTTATAAGTTTTATCGTGTTTTCCAATTGTTCCACTTAAAAAATTTCCTCCGTAAAACTGCATCCCAGGTTCATTGGTATAGACCTCCAATGTTCTTCCAAATTTCTTTTCAATTACTTTTGCTGCAATTATTTCTTTTGATTGTGAATTGTTGAGCACGTAATTATGATCGTATCCTTTTCCATAGTTTAATTGATTATAATCTTGATCAACCCTATTTCCTATTTTTGTTGGTAAATTAAAATCAAATGGTGTATCTGACACTAATTCTATTTCACCGGTAGGAATTAATGTTTCATCAACAGGCGTAAACGAATTTGCATTTATGTAAAGTAAATGATCATTAATTGTTTCTTCTCCAGCACCTAGTAAATTAAAGAAAGAATGATGTGTTAGATTAAGATGGGTAGATTGATCTGTATTTGCAAAATATTCTATTTTTAATTCATTTGAGTCGTTTAAATTATAAACAACTCTAATATTTAAATTACCAGGATATCCCTCCTCCATACTCTTGGAATAGTACTTAAGCTCTAAAGTTTGATTGTCAATTTGTTTCGCATCCCATACAACATCACTAAACCCTCTTTGCCCTCCATGAAGATGATTTGGACCATTGTTCTTTTCTAAATAATATTCTTTATTATTAATAATGAACTTACCATCCTTAATTCTGTTTCCATATCTTCCTATTGTAGCACCAAAATATTTTTCATCTGCATTGATATAGTCATCAATATTATCAAATCCTAAAACAATATCTTCAAAATTTCCATTAGAATCTGGCGTCCATAAGGAAACAACTCTTCCTCCATAATTTGTGATTTCAGTAATTACGTTATGCTTATTTTTAAGAATAAATAAATCAGTTGTTTTACCTTCAATATTTTTTTGAAAATCACTTTTATTTAATAGTTTAATATCATTTTTCATATTACAAGATTGATTATTAAAAAGTGAAATTATTACCAAAATTCTTAAATTTTTTTTCATTAATTGGATATAGTACCACATCATTTTAATCTATTGTTATAGTTTTTGTCGTTTTAAGGTTTGTTTTTGGTGCAATCACATAATTTAAAATTTCGAATTCAAGGTCAATCGCTTCTTTAATTTTTTTTGTTTTAACATATATAGTCTTACTTGACCTTGGTTCAAGTTCAATAAATTTGTAGTCATTATGAAATGTATATTCTCCAATATAGTTTAGACTAATTGGAGCTACAGATTTATTTCTTAGCTCTAATTGTAATATTTCTACTTTTCTGCCTTTGAATCCATAACCTTTGGAAATAACTTCTAAATTATTTTCGATAACTTGTTTTAAATTGTTTGATTTACCAATAATTAAATCTCTATACCAAATAAATGTATCGCCATTAAATAAAGCATCTCTAATGGATTTTATTGTTCGGTTTTTTGACATAATAAAAGTTATAGGTCTGTGAAAACTTTCCTTTTCTATATTAAAATCCCATTCTATTAATATATGAACATCACTTGTACCCATCATAGTTAATTCGTAGTCTAGTGCGATTTGCATTGCTTCCTCAGAGAATGTATCGAAATTTACAACCTCAATACCATGTAATAATTTTTTATTAATTACTTCTTTGTGAATTGGGTCAAGCTTAGCTATTCCGTCACTTCTGTTAGCTTCCCACATTGGATGATTCCAAAAAACAAATGCACCTTGACTATTGGCTTCTTTAATTCCTTTTATGAAATTTAAAGGCTCTTTATTTTTATCAAAAAATTTATTGGCATCTTGAATAAAAATAGCATTAAAGTGACCAGGTGGCATTGGTTTTGTAATCTCTGTTCCGTGTACAACCGCAAGTGGTCTTTTCTGTACATACCCACCTGCAATTTGAAATGATCTATTTCTATTTGTATGAGGAATATCAGAAATATGCGATTGATATTCTAAATGTTCAGTGAGAGATATTAAATCTAAGCTATCTCTAATAGCCTCATCTACTCTAACTGTAGGCCACACAGCCCCATCAGAAAATACACTATGAATATGTAAATCTGAGGAAATAAAGTATACCCCCGCAGGACTTTTAAAAAACACTTTTCTTTTTTGTGAGTAAGAGCTTAAAGATGTTATTATTAATAATATAGATATAATTTGTCTCATAATATTTTATTTAAAGGGATTTTAACAATTTTCTTTTTACTCTATTATATTTACTAATTGATGTTGAATAATTCTGATAATCTAAAAATAATTTTTTTACAATTTTAGAATGTTTTATTTTATTTTTTGATTTTAAAATTTCAAGAAGTTCATAGTCCTCAACTCCCTTTCGATGTGCTTCAAATCTTAATGATGATAACGGACCATCTTTTCCTGGATATATAATGTGCGTATCTCCAGCAGGAAGGTAATTTGTTGGAGATGCAATTGGAGAGGGATGTTTTACAACACTTTGTTTAAAAGGATCTGCTTTGTATTGATTTAATCCCCAATGGAGATACCCAAAAGTATTATATTTTGATCCAGCCCAGCCAAAATAGACTTGTCTAATTCTTTCCATATCGAGAGTTCTATTCAACCATTTCCCACCTGGAACCAGACAGGTATATATAAGCACTTTTTCACCTATTTTTTCTCTGGATCTAAAAAATTCTTCATTTTCTTGAAAATCATTTATAATTGGACACCAAAAATCAATAGCACCATTTAAAGATTCTTTAGCGTTAGTAGCTTCCATAATTTTAATTTCAGGATATATAGCTTTTATTTGTTTAGAAACTTGTTTATAGCATTCAGCATTATTATTTGTTGGTTCATCTGCGATGTGTTGAAGCCATTGATTGGTTAAATTGTGTTTTTTTGTGAATTTTTTGATTTTTCTAATAATCGTATCAATATCTTTTTTTGCTTCTTCACTAAAATAACCTCTTCCTCTCAAATTAGTAATCAACTCGGGACTTCCCCAGTCATCATTTTTCCCTCTACCCAAAAGATGAGGAGATTCAAAGTATTTGAATCCATTTTTTCTAAATACATCAATAAATGAAATCATTTTTTCTTCATCTAAATGAATCCTATTATCTTTAAGGCTAATAAGATCACCAGGAATAATAACACAATTTTGTCTTCCGTCAGCCATAATTTTAGCATACTTTTCCAACATTTCGTACCATTTATCATTCCATCTAGTTAGTCTATGTTTTTCTTCCATCTTATTAATGTTAAACCAATTAGTATAAAAGAAATTACTATCAATTAGTTTTGGAATTGATGCAGGATGAACCTTAATTTTAAAATTAAGATTTTGTATTTCTTTTGAATTATCTTTTAGTGAGATTTCAATTAAATAATTTTTTTTATTTATAAGGTTATTCGAATTTATAGAAAGCCTTAATAATGAATACTTATGTTTGGTTATGAAACTTTTCTCATTCAATGGGTAAATGATCTCAAAAATATCAAATGGAGCTCTTCTAATAACATATGGATTAATTTTCCCCTGAAATTGTTCAGTTCTGCTATCTAAACCTGTATTTTCTTCCACAGGAACAGGCTCAATAATATCTAAATTAATAGAACTAATATTTTTCGATTTAGTATCTATTGAAATTTTATTTCCAATACTAGACTCTATTATAATGTGAACTTCTGCATAAGAATTTGTAGCAATATCAGTCCTAAAACTCTTTTTAAACTCTAAATTATTATGATCTGGATAAACTTCTTGTAAACTATTTAATAAACCAGCTTTAAATTGGGCATAATTTGTAAAACATGAAAGAATGCATAATGATAATATTGGGATTATTTTAATATTC
>PACX01000015.1 GCA_002702895.1 Flavobacteriaceae bacterium
TTAAATTTAGGGTTGACTATCAAAAAAGTAACCTCTCTTACTATTTTTTTATTATCATAAGCAAGTTCAATAGCCGAAAATTTGGCACATAATTCTCCATTAAAATAAACATCGGTGCCATCATAAGATAACCCTTGAGTGCTAACGTTAAGTAATGGATTACAACTAAAAGTGAATAGTATAAGAAATACAAATAAGAGTCTTTTCATGATTTTTTATGTAAATCTATCATTAACAAGAGTATCTTATATTAATATAATGTTATCAAAAAGTGATTTAATTTCTTTTAAAATTATTCTAATAACATAATAAGATGTACTACAATACTTTCTTATTTAAAACTTACAGAGTGGATACAGGCTATATTCAATAATAAAATTTCTAGTTAACAATTTAATAACAATTTAATAACATAACAATTTCTTAACATTAGACATAAAATAAGGACTTAATATTGTATTGTAAAATTATAATTAAAATGAAAAGAATATTATTAATTCTATTTATAGTGTTTTCAATTAAAGGATTTTCTCAAGATTCATTTGAAGCTAATGGTTCTCCACATTTTAAAATCTTTTGGAATTACCACAATGATTATACTGAGAATGCAACTAAAAAAAGTGCCTTTGAGCTCAAAAGAGTTTATCTGGGTTATAAATATAATTTTACTGAAAAAATGTCTGCAAAAATTACATATGATATTGGCAGTAATTCCGGAGGAAGTGAATATACAGCCTATGTAAAAATTGCTCAACTTGATTGGAAATTAAATCCAAAGCTGAAGCTTAGTCTCGGATTAATAGGTAACAAACAATTTGATGATCAGGAGGGGTTATGGGGTTACAGATATGCGTATAAGGGTTTTTTAAATGAATATAAATTTGGCGCAAGTGCTGACTTGGGTTTCAATTCTGAATTTACTGTAAGCTCTAAATTGAAAATGAATTTGTTTGTATTTAATGGAGAAGGATACAAATCTCTTCAAGATGATGACGGCTATCAAAGAATTGGGGCAAGTTTTATCTATGATTTTTCAGACAAAATTTTTGGAAAAATATATTTAGATTCACACCCTTCTAAAGATGCTAAAGCAATAACTAATAGCTCCATTTTCTTAGGTTATAAAGAAACTAATTTTAGACTGGGAGTTGAATATGGTAAAATTAAAAACGGCAGAACATATAAAAATGCAGATGATGGTCATAATAGAGATGGGTATTCAATTTTTGCCATTCAAAGTCTAAAAAACAATTTTGAAATTTATGCTCGTTACGATAGTATAGGCTCCAATATTCTTTCAGGTCAATCAAATTCTTGGAATTTTAACAATGATGGTAGTTTAATAGTTTTTGGAACACAATACGAAGCAACAAAAGGAGTAAAATTTAATTTAAATTATAGGCTATTCAGTCACGACAATTCAATTATTAATAACAAATCTGCTTTATTTTTAAATGCAGAAATCAAAATATAACATATGAGCTTATTTAACATTAATTTTACTTATAATTTTATAGATTTATCGATATTTACCAATCAATTTAACAATGATATGGACATTTATTTAATAATGATAATTGCTTTAGGTCTTCTAGCTATAGGAGATTTAGTGGTTGGAGTTAGTAATGATGCTGTAAACTTTTTAAACTCAGCTCTTGGCTCAAAAGCTCTTTCTGTAAGAAATATTATGATTCTTGCTAGTTTAGGAGTTGCAGTTGGGGCAATCTTTTCAAGTGGAATGATGGAGGTAGCTAGAAAAGGGATCTTTAATCCTGATATGTTTTTCTTTTCTGAAATCATGATCATTTTTATGGCTGTAATGATTACAGATATCCTTTTGCTTGACTTTTTTAATACACTAGGGATGCCTACATCAACAACAGTGTCCATTGTATTTGAACTTTTAGGAGCAGCTGTTGCCGTATCATTAATAAAAATATTTGCAGGCGGAGGATCCTTTGGTGATTTGGTGGAATATATAAATGTTGCAAAGGCTACTCAAATAATTTTTGGTATTGTACTCTCCGTATTTGTAGCATTTAGTATTGGTGCATTAGTTCAATATTTTGCTCGTNTTCTTCTTTCATATAATTATGAACAAAAAGCCAATTGGGTAGGATCTTTATTTGGTGGTGTTGCACTAACATCAATAACTTATTTCATATTAATGAAAGGAATAAAAGGAACTGCATATGCAAAACAAAGCTTCGAAATTTTAGATGGAGGAACAATTGCCAATTTTATGGAAACTCAGGTAATATTAATAGCCTTTGTTAGTTTTATTTTATTATCCATTATTTCTTATGTTTTAATTTCTATTTTTAAAATAAACATCTATAAAATAATTATCGGAGTTGGAACCTTCTCATTAGCTTTGGCTTTTGCTGGTAATGATTTAGTTAATTTTATTGGTGTTCCAATAGCTGCTTGGCAATCTTATGAAGCATGGAGTGTTTCAGGAATCCAAGCTACAGAATTTTCGATGGAAGTTTTAGCTACAAAGGTGCCTACCCCAACCATTCTATTATTCATGGCTGGTATGGTAATGGTAGTTACTTTATGGATCTCATCTAAAGCAAAAAAAGTAACTAAAACTGAAATTGACTTAGCAAGACAACAAGATACTAAAGAAAGATTCAATCCTAACTTTTTATCAAGAGGATTGGTTAGAATTTCAATGAATACTTCCAGCATTTTCTCAAAATTTGTTCCTGAAAAAACCAGTAAGTTTATTGAAAATCAATTTCAAAAACCTGAAATAAAATTATCGTCAAATAAATCCGTAGAGCTTCCTGCATTTGATATGATTAGAGCTGCTGTAAATATGATGGTTGCAGCTATATTAATTTCAATTGCGACTTCATTTAAGCTGCCTTTATCAACGACCTATGTAACTTTTATGGTAGCTATGGGAACATCACTTGCAGATAGAGCATGGGGAAGTGAAAGTGCAGTTTATAGGGTAGCTGGAGTTTTAAATGTAATAGCAGGATGGTTTTTTACAGCATTTATTGCCTTTACTGGATGTGGAATAATAGCATTTCTAATAAATCTTGGTGGGCCGTCAGCGATTGCTGTTTTATTATTTTTAGCATTACTTCTTTTAGCTAGAAACTATATTTCACACAGAAAAGAAACTGCTCAAATAAAGAGTGAAGATGCGTTAGATCTAGCAGAAAGCAGTTCTATACAAGGTGTTATTATTGAAAGTTCTAATAATGTCTCCAAGGCTTCTAAAAAAATTAAAAATATTTTTTCAAAATCAATAAATGGATTAGCAACCCAAGATCTAAATGGACTGAAAAAAAATAAAAAAGCAGTAAAATCTCTTTCTGAAGAAATTGATAATCTAAGAAATAACCTTTATTATTTTATTAGAAATTTAGATGATTCTACAATTAAAGGTGCAAGTAATTTTTATATAAATGTTTTAGGTTCGCTTGAAGATATTTCTCAATCATTAGAGTATATCTCCAAAATTACATTTAAGCATATCAACAATAATCACAAAGCCTTAACCTTTAATCAAATTAGAGAATTAAAAGAAATTTCTCTTCAATTAGAAACTCTATTTGATCGAGTTAAGTTTGCGTTTTCTAAAAATAATTTTGGAGAAATTGACAATATCCTTGATACAAGACAAGGAATATATGATTCTGTGAAAGAGAAAATTAATCTTCAAATTTCTAGAACAAAAGGAGAAGAATCAAGTCCAAAAAACACAACACTTTATTTTAGTATTTTAACTGAAACAAAAGACTTGATTAAAGCTACTGTTAATTTACTAGATCTATATAATGAACAATACGATTCTAAAGTAGATCCACCAAAACCAGAATAATTAATTGTTTTAGTAATAAAAAAAGCGACCCTAAGAGAGTCGCTTTTTTTATTTTTTTAAAATCAGATTACGATCCACACATCAAACAATCATCATCTTCATTCTCCTTGGATTTAGCCAGCATTTCCTTAAGCTCTTCAGGAGTTAATGGCTCTACTGGTGCAGCGGGGGCTTCTTTTGATTTAGCGCTTTCTGAAACCATAGCTTCTGAACTTACATTTTGCTTAACGGGTTCTTCCTCCTTTTTATTGTCAAGAGTAAATTTAATAGCATCCACAGCAGATTTTGTTCTTAAATAATACATCCCTGTTTTTAATCCAGACTTCCAAGCATAAAAATGCATAGATGTTAATTTAGCCATTGTTGCTCCTTCCATAAATAAATTCAAGGATTGAGATTGGTCAATGAAGTATCCTCTATGTCTAGACATATCTATAATGTCTTTCATGCTTAATTCCCAAACCGTTTTATATAACTCTTTTATTTCATTAGGGATTATATCAATTTGCTGAATAGACCCATTTGCTTTCATTAAAGCTTGCTTTAATTCTTCTGTCCAAAGACCAAGGCCAACTAAATCTTCTAGTAAATGTTTATTTACAATAATGAACTCACCACTTAATACTCTTCTTGTATAAATATTTGAAGTATATGGCTCAAAACATTCGTTATTTCCAAGAATTTGAGATGTAGATGCTGTTGGCATTGGAGCAACTAAAAGTGAATTTCTAACACCATGCTTTTTGACTTNTTTTTTCAATTCTCCCCATTTCCATCTTCCGCTTAATTCTTCATCTTTAATTCCCCACATATTATGTTGGAATTCTCCCTTAGAAACAGGGGATCCTTTGTAAGTTTTATAAGGCCCATCCTTTTTTGATTCTTCCATTGAGGCTGTCATAGCAGCAAAATAAATTGTTTCAAAAATTTCCTGATTTAGTTTCTTAGCTTCATCAGATGTAAAAGGCATTCTTAATTTTATAAACGCATCTGCTAATCCTTGGACGCCCAAACCAATAGGTCTATGCCTAAAGTTTGAATTTTCAGCTTCCGGAACAGGATAGTAATTTCTGTCTATTACTTTATTTAAATTTTTAGTAACCTGTTTAGTAACTCTAAATAATTCTTGATGATCAAAATTTTTATCCTTAACAAACATAGGCAGTGCTATGGAAGCTAAATTACATACAGCTATTTCGTCTGGAGATGTGTACTCCAAAATTTCTGTACATAGATTTGATGACTTAATCGTACCAAGATTTTTTTGATTAGATTTTCTGTTTGCAGAATCTTTATAAAGCATATAGGGAGTTCCTGTTTCAATTTGGGATTCTAAAATCTTTTCCCACAGCTCTCTTGCCCTAATAGATTTTCTTCCTTTATTTTCAGATTCATACTTCTTATATAGCTTTTCAAATTTTTCTCCATGAGAATCAGATAATCCTGGGCATTCATTTGGACACATCAATGTCCAATTACCATCCTCTTCTACTCTTTTCATAAATAAATCAGAAATCCACATAGCATAAAATAAATCTCTAGCTCTCATCTCTTCTTTACCATGATTCTTTTTTAATTCTAGAAAATCAAAAATATCAGCATGCCATGTTTCTATATAAATTGCAAAAGAGCCTTTTCTTTTTCCTCCTCCTTGATCTACATAACGAGCTGTGTCATTAAAAACTCTTAGCATTGGAACAATTCCATTAGAAGTTCCATTAGTTCCTGCAATGTATGAACCTGTAGCCCTTATGTCATGAATTGACAGCCCTATCCCCCCAGCAGACTGGGAAATCTTTGCTGTTTGCTTTAATGTATCATAAATCCCGTCAATGCTATCAGATTTTGTTGTTAATAAAAAACATGAAGACATCTGAGGTTTTGGAGTCCCAGAATTAAATAATGTTGGTGTAGCGTGTGTAAAATATTTTTTAGACATTAGATTGTAAGTCTCAATAGCTGAGTCTAAATCATCCATATGAATTCCTATTGAAACCCTCATTAGCATGTGCTGTGGTCTTTCTGCTACTTTACCATTAAGCTTCAGTAAATAAGACCTTTCTAAAGTTTTAAATCCAAAATAATCATAATTAAAATCTCTATTATATATGATTGTAGAATCTAACAGTTCTGCATTCTTTTTTATTATTTTATAAACTTCATCGGATAATAATGGAGCTTTTTTGTCTGTTCTAGGATTTATATAAGCATATAAATCCTTCATAGTTTCAGAAAAAGATTTCTTTGTGTTTTTATGTAAGTTTGACACAGAAATTCTAGCTGCTAATTTTGCATAGTCTGGATGAGTCGTAGTCATTGTTGCTGCAATTTCTGCTGCTAAATTGTCTAATTCTGAGGTGGTAACTCCGTCATAAAGCCCCTCAATAACTCTCATAGAAACCTTCACAGGATCAACCAATGCGTTTAAGCTATAACATAGCTTTCTAACCCTAGCGGTTATTTTGTCAAACATTATTGGCTCTTTATGACCGTCTCTTTTTACTACAAACATTTGTTAAGCTTTATTCTATATTATTTTTTAATGGAGAATTTATTCTCGAATATTAAAAATCTTCATCAATACTAAAATCTGCAGATTTTGTATCATTGTTTAAAACCCCTGCTTTTTGATATTCAGAAACTCTTTTTTCAAAGAAGTTTGTCTTACCTTGAAGGGATATCATGTCCATAAAATCAAATGGATTTGTTACATTATACTCTTTTTCACAGTTCAACTCTACCAATAATCTATCGGTTACAAACTCTAAATATTGAGTCATAAGTTTAGAATTCATTCCAATTAAACTAATAGGAAGTGATTCTGTTATAAACTCTCTTTCAATGTTAAGCGCATCAAGAAGAATTTCTTTAATTCTTTCTTTTGGCACTTTATTGACTAAATGTTTATTGTGAAGATGAACTGCAAAATCACAATGAACCCCTTCATCTCTAGAAATAAGTTCGTTAGAAAAAGATAGGCCTGGCATTAATCCTCTTTTCTTTAACCAAAAAATAGAACAAAATGCTCCAGAAAAAAATATTCCTTCAACGGCAGCAAATGCAATTAATCTCTCAGCAAAAGAATCAGAATCAATCCATTTTAATGCCCAATCCGCTTTCTTTTTAATGGCTGGAAATGTTTCAATAGCATTAAAAAGATTGTCTTTTTCTTTTGGATCTTTTACATAAGTATCTATTAATAATGAATATGTTTCAGAATGAATATTTTCCATCATTATTTGAAATCCATAGAAAAATTTAGCTTCTGAATATTGGACTTCATTAACAAAATTCTCTGCTAAATTTTCATTTACTATTCCATCTGATGCTGCAAAAAAAGCTAAAATATGTTTAATAAAATATCTTTCATCATCAGACAATTTAGATTTCCAATCATTAAGATCTTCGCTAAGGTCAATCTCCTCAGCAGTCCAAAAACTAGCTTCACATTTCTTATACCATTCCCAAAGATCATGGTGTTCAATTGGAAAAATTACAAATCTGTTTTTGTTTTCTTGTAAAATTGGTTCAATAGCTGACATATGAATTAAAGTATTATTTTAAAAAATTTCAAGTAATTATTTTTTGGATATTGTCCTTGACAAAGATTCTAAATTGTTTCCAAAAATAAAAGCAGTAATTATTCACAAAGTGCATTAGTTCTTAACAATTTTGATTTAAAAAAATTTTTGTATTTTATAAATTCCTGAAAATTAACAATTTATCTTTTTTGCTATTTTGGATCAATCTAAATAACTTTTTTAACTAATTTTTTTTAATTCTTTAGAAACTTTTTCAAGCTCTAAATACCACGATATCCCAAACCTTCTAATCAAAGCATCCTTAACAAATTGATAGATTGGTTTCTTTAAAATTTTTCCTAATTCACAAGCATCTGAACAAATATTCCATTTGTGATAATTTACAGCAGTAAAGCTTGAATATTTTTTTACTCTAATTGGATAAAGGTGACAAGAAATAGGTTTTTTTAAATTTATTTTACCTTCATCANAGGCTTTTTCTATTCCACATTCTAATGTCCCATTTGAATTATAACTTACATAAACACATTCTTTTCCATTAATAATGGGAGTCTNCAAATTACCATCTTTATCATAAACATATTTGCCTTTTTGCTGAATAACTTTTTTTGCTTTATTAGAAATATAGGGAGATATTTTTTCAAATTCCCTTTCTAAAACTTCTGCTTCATTTTTTTCAAGTGGTGCACCACTATTTCCCTCAATGCAACAAGCTCCTTTACAAGCAGATAAATTACAATGAAAATTATTTTCAATTATTTCCTCAGAAATCAAAGTTTTTCCAATCTTAAACATAGAATGAAAGTAATAAATAATAATCTATATTCTATTAATATAAATTATCTTTACAATGAAATAAAAAATGGAAATGTGGATTTAAATTTTAAAGAAATTTTTGCTGCTTTTATGATTTTGTTTGCTGTAATTGATATAGTGGGAAATGTTCCTATTATTATTGATTTAAGAAAAAAAGTTGGCCATATTCAAAGCGGAAAAGCATCTTTAATTGCTGGTATTATTATGATTTGTTTTCTTTTTATAGGAGAGAATATCTTGTCTTTAATAGGAATTGATGTAAATTCATTTGCTGTTGCTGGCTCGTTTGTTCTTTTTTTTATAGCACTTGAAATGATTTTGGGAGTTTCAATTTATAAAGATGATGAAAATACTCATTTGACAGCTTCCGTATTTCCTTTAGCATTCCCTTTGATTGCTGGTCCAGGAAGTTTAACAACTTTACTTTCAATTAAATCGGAATATTCAACCCAAAATATTATTATAGCAATTATAATTAATGTTATACTTATTTTTTTAGTTTTGAAATCATCTAAGCAAGTAGAAAAGATGTTAGGGCAAAATGGAATTCAAATTATTAGAAAAGTTTTTGGAGTTGTTTTACTAGCTATTGCTGTCAAATTATTTACAACTAATATTCAAGGATTATTTATTTAAAATGAGAAATTATTTTTTTATTGCACTTGCTTTAATCTTTTTAGGTATTAATATTTATCATCTTGATTTTGAAAATTTTTTTAGTGAAGATGGGAAAATAGCATTAATTGGAGTAGTCGCATGTTTAATAGCAATAGTTCTTTTATTAATATTAGTTTATTCTAATAAAATAAATAACAAATTAAAAGAAAAGGACTAAAGCCTGTCAATATGGGTAATTTTTAATCCAGCTTTTTTTAAAAATTTTATTCCCGACTCATCTTTATATGCTTTGTGATAAACAAGTCTTTTNATTCCTGATTGAAAAATAAGTTTGCTGCATTCCTTACATGGAGATAAGGTTATATATAAAGTAGCGCCTTCACTAGACTGTGTTGAAGCAGAAACTTTCATAATTGCATTTGCCTCTGCATGTAATACATACCATTTAGTATAGTTATTTTCATCTTCACATGCATTATCAAATCCTGTTGGAGTGCCATTATATCCATCAGAAATAATCATTCCATTTTTAACAATTAAGGCTCCTACTTGTCTTCTTTTACAATGGGATAATTTAGCCCATTCTAAAGCCATTTTCAAATAAGCAACATCATACTTTTTTTGCTTTATTTCAGTCATATTTTATATCAAATTTAATATCATGTTCAGCCCAAACCCCACAATTATTGCAGATCCAATCCTTATATAGGAAGATAATTTATAATTGAGCAATTTAACAACAAGTAAATTAATAAGCAAGATCACCAATACTATTATTAGTTGAGAAAATTCAACTCCAAAAGCAAAGCCAACTAAAGGTTCTATTTTCGATTCCAAAGGAAAAGATATCTGATTAAAATAATTTCCAAATCCAAATCCATGAATTAATCCAAAAAATAATGAAATAATAAACCCAGAAATTTTATAAAAATTCTTTTGGCCAGTATTTAAAATATTATTGATTGCTGTTATTACAATAGTTATAGGGATTAATATCTCTATAATATTTACAGGGGGTCTAAATATTTCATAGGCTGAAAANATTAATGAAAATGTATGGCCCAAAGTAAAAAAAGTAACAATCCAAAAAACTGTTTTGAACTGCTTAAAAGAGAATGGAATAGTTAAAGCAATTAAAAAAAGAAGGTGATCATAAGCTTTCCAGTCTAAAACATGAAACAAGCCTAATTCAAAATAAAAAAGCAAATCATACATCTTAAAATATTTATAAATTAAATTTACTAAAACTGTTTTTTAAAAGCCCCGTTCTGCTTTAATTGTTTCATATGCCATCTGAATTTTTTGAAATTTGTCTTGAGCAGCTTTAACATATGCATCTCCCAAGTGTTGAAC
The DNA here is from genome assembly GCA_002702895.1 of Flavobacteriaceae bacterium. Lineage (GTDB taxonomy): Bacteria > Bacteroidota > Bacteroidia > Flavobacteriales > Flavobacteriaceae > MAG-121220-bin8. The sequence continues at coordinate 10,171 of PACX01000015.1, forward strand.
TTTATCTGGGTGATGTTTTTTTGCTAGTTCCCGATATGCACTTTTTATCTTCTGATCTGAATCTGATTTTTGAACCTCCAGTATCTTGTAAGCTCCCCCTACTTGATCAACAAACATTGCTTTAATACTTTCAAAATCCGCATTAGAAATTTTTAATAGATTCGAAAATTCTAAAAGTTTTTTTAATTCTGGTGAAGAGACATTTCCATCTGCTTTTGCAATACCAAACAAAAAATGTATTACTTGTAATCTACTTCCATAATTTAAAACAACATTAAATAGATTAAAAATTTTTTCAGTAGAAATTACCTTTTTATTAAGATTATCATTAAAAATTTTAAATGTTGCGTTTGCCCTATCTTTTCCATATGCGGAGACAAAATAATTTCTGACATAATCCAATTCTTGCTTAGATACCCTGCCATCTGCTTTAATAAGTAACGATGCTAGTGCTAATAGATTTAATTCAAAATCTTGAGACGAAATTCTATTAAAACTTTTTTTATTTAAGTTATTATTTTCTATTAATCCGCCAATAACATATCCCAAAATAGCACCGGGCAATCTCCAAAATGCATAACCTAAAAGAGCTAGTATCCACCTAGACATAAGTAAAATTATTTTGACAAATTTAATTAAGTTGATTTTAACCTCAGCAATTTTAATTAGAACTTTATTATCTTTACTTATTAATAATATTTTATGTATCCATTTGAAATTGTTAAACCTATGAAAGATCAGCTTACTTCTGCTGGCTTTAAAGATTTAACCACTGCAGAAGAAGTAAGTAAAAATATTACGAGTAGTAAAACGGCTGTAGTAATAGTTAATTCTGTTTGTGGATGTGCAGCAGCAAATGCTCGTCCTGGAGTTATTCAGTCGTTAAGTAATGATAAAATTCCTGGTGAATTACTAACTGTTTTTGCTGGTTTTGATAAAGAAGCAACAGAAGCTGCTAGATCGCTAATGATTCCTTTTCCACCTTCTTCACCATGCATTGCTCTTTTTAAAAAGGGTGAACTTGTTCATATGTTAGAAAGACATCATATAGAGGGTAGATCTTCAGAGATAATTAGCGAAAATCTCAAACAAGCATATAATGAATATTGTTAAAATTTAATCTGATAGATTACTTTTATAAACTGGGAAAATTATTTTAAAAGCTGTTCCATTATCTATTTTAGATGTGAACGAAATTTTTCCTCCATATGAATTTACAAGGTTTTTTACCATCCCTAATCCAAGACCCATTCCGCTAGTTTTTGTTGTGAATTTTGGTTCAAAAATTTTGTTTTTTAATTCCTTAGAAATTCCAACCCCATTGTCTTTAATGAAAATTATTACATTTTTATTTTTTAACTCTATGTTTACATCAATTGATGGATCTTCTAAATGAGCACAAGCTTCAACAGCATTCTTAACTAAGTTTGTAATTATTCTGATCATTTGAGTTCTATCAATATTTACTTGAAGATCTTTGTGATCTGAATTAAAAGTTATATGCTTTTGTTTGAATATTTTTAAAGCAAGTCTGGTAATTTCAATGATATTTATTTTTTCTCCTTCTTGTGCTGGCATTTCTGCAAAATTTGAAAAAGCAGATGCAATGGTACTCATGGTATCAATTTGTTGAATTAAAGTCTTAATAAACTCATCTAATTTGCTATCAACTTTTGGGTCTTTTGAATCAAAATTCTTTTGAAAACTTTGCACACTTAATCTCATTGGGGTTAAGGGATTTTTAATTTCATGTGCTACTTGTTTTGCCATTTCTCTCCAAGCTTGCTCTTTATTAGATTTTGAAAGTTTTTTTACACTTTCATTTAATTTTTCAACCATTTTATTATAGGACTCCACTAAAATATTTACCTCTTTTGTTCTAGCGTTTATTTCAATTTTTGTATTTGTTTTATCTAATCTTGTTTGTTTTATTTTTTTTCCAATTTCAGAAAGTGATTTTGTAATATATATTGAAATCCCGTATGAAAAAAGAATTGCAATAATCAATAAAAAAATGTATACCCCAATTAAAGTATACAGAAAAGAATCAAGCTCATAAGTATTCAAAGTATCATCATCGTAATAAGGTAAATTTAAAATCCATACAGGATTAGACAAATTGTCGGTAATAAATGAATAGGATGACCTGTACTGTATCCCATTAATTAAATTTTTTTCTATAATATTTTCATTCTTATTATTATTTAATTTGTATAAAATATTCTGATCAATTTTTTTGAGTACTGTATCTATTAAAGTAGTATTTAACAGTCTTCCATTAAGTTCATAAATACTAAAGTCAACATTTTGAACATCGGCAATTTCAAATATTTTTTCATTAAAAATTGAATCTAATTTTTGCTTATTAAAATCATTGTTTTTCTCTTGAAAAATATATGAAATGCTTCTTTGTAATTGGGTTTTTTTTCTCTCCAAACGCTGCTCATGATATTTATTTGATTGATTTGTAAACTGAGGAATAGTTATCCAAGCTATTGCCGAAAAAGCAATTATTAATAATGAAGTCATCATTATAAAAATTCTAAAACGAATTGATATTTGTCGTTTATAACTGAATTTTTTAAGCATTTTTATTTCTTATTAACTTATATAATTTTATCAAACCTAGAATAACTAATGTAAAACAAAATAAAGATATTAAAGAGTAAATCCAATGGATACTGTTTTTTAATGTTACTATAAAAACAATCGAAAATAAAACCAAAGTTGGAACTTCATTCCATATTCGCATAAAAAATGAGGAATAATTAATTGTCTCATTTCTTAATTCTTTTTGGATTAAATGAGTTTTGAAATGAAATAAAAATAATATTAAAACAAAGCACAGTTTAACAATCATCCATTTTTGATTAATTAACTCTGGAACTAGTATCAATAGCCATGATCCAAAAAAAACAGTTAATATTAATGAAGGCCAGGTAATAATATACCAGAGCCTATATATCATTATTTTAAATTGGTTTATCAATATTGTACGATCTGGTTCTTTTTTTTGAGAGGCTTCAATAAAATAAATAAATAATCTTGGTGTGTAAAACAGGCCAGCGAACCAAGTAATTACAAATATGATGTGTAAAGATTTTATGTAATTATAATATTCCAATATCGATTTTAATTTATAAAACTTTCCATTCTTCTATCCATTTACTTAAAACCTCTACCCATTCAATATCATCATTTAAACAAGGAATAACATGAAGTTCTTTTCCTCCTTTTTCAATAAAATCTTCCCTTGCTTCCATTGCAATCTCTTCAAGTGTTTCTAAACAATCTGATACAAAAGCTGGTGTTACTATTGCCATTTTTTTGGTTCCTGATTTTGCAAAATTTTCAACTACACTATCTGTGTAGGGTTTAAGCCATGGCTGACCAGCAAGTCTTGATTGAAAAGATGTTGAATAAGTCCCTTCTTTTAATTTAAGTAATTCTACTACTTGTTTAGTAGTTTCATAGCATTGGTGTCTATAACAAAACTCATGAGCTGGAGAAGAAATAGAACAACAACTAGCATCAATCTTGCAATGAGAATTTGTAATATCTGTTTTCCTAATATGCCTTTCTGGAATTCCATGGTAAGAGAATAAAAGATGTTCCCATTCCCTGTTTTTTAAATATTTTTTTATTGAATTAGATAATACCTCAATATAATCCGTACGATTATAAAATGCGGGGAGGTTTGTAAATTTAATGTGGGGGAACTTTTCTTTTCTAATTTTTTCAGCTAAGACTAAGATAGTTTCTGTTGAAGCCATTGCATGCTGAGGATATAAAGGAATTAATAAAATTTCGTTGATTCCTTTTTCTGATAATTCCTCCATTCCACTTTCAATTGATGGATTGCCATATCGCATTGCAAGTGATATTGGAACAGTAATCATTTTATCAATTTTTTTTAATAGTCTTTTAGATAATACTATTAATGGAGATCCCTCATCCCACCATATTTTTTTATATGCTTTGGCTGATCTACTTGGACGTGTGTTTAAAATAATCCCTTTTACTAATAAAGTTCTTAACCATAATGGTTCATCTATAACTCTTTCATCCATTAGAAATTGTCCTAAATATTTTTTTACATCTTTTTTCTCAGGACTATCAGGTGATCCTAAATTTATAAGTAAAGCTCCTTTCATAGATTATAATGACATTAAATATTTTTTTGGAGTTGTACCAAACTTTTTTTTAAAAGCATTAATAAAATGAGTGGCTGTACTGTAGCCCACTTTTAATGCAACTTCATTTACATTATAATTCCCTGAAGACAATAATCTTTTTGAAACCTGCATTTTATAATCCAGAAGAAAAACAAAAACCGATGATCCATAAACTTGTTTAAATCCTTCCTTTAATTTTTTTAAGCTTATCTCAACTTCTTGTGCAAGGGCTATTAATGTTGGAGGCTCTGTCATTCTAGAAATTATGATATCTTTTGCTAATCTTATTTTCTTTATGTTCTTATCATCAACTAAAAAAGGGCATTGATCGACATCCATATCATTATTTTTGTTAAAATATAGACTCATTAATTCAAAAACTTTTGCTTTTAAATAAAGTTTATATATACTTTCATGTAAAGATTGTTGAACCATTTGATTAAGAACTACAGAGAGCATGGGCCCTAATTTTTTTTCTTTATAAAACTTATTATCAATATTTTCTTGATTTAAAAATGAAATTTGATCAGCCTGTTTTGAAAATAAACTATGGAATTTTTTAATAGAAATTAAAATTGATACAACAACGCTATTTGGACTAAGAAATGCATTGATTGGCAATTCTTGAGTTGGATTATATAATAAAATAGAGTTATCATATTCAACGGGGAAAGAATAGTTCCCATTATTAAAATAGAACTTTGATGATCCTTTCATGCAAAAATGAAATTGAATATGTTTTTTATCAATCTCATAATCAAATACTAAATCCTCCTCAAAATCATTTAATAGTTTTAAGACAATAATTCCGTCATCAACAATAAAATCCTGAGTGGAACCTTTGGCGATACTTTTTTGATTAAGCATTATATATTAATTTATTTAGAACAGTTCTAAATAATTTTAAGTAAATTTTTAAAATAGATCAGTAAAACTATAAATTTATTGCCAAATTACAATATATATTTTTTAAAATTCTTCAATAGTTATTTAAAGAACTTATAGAGTTATTTTTTCTATCTATAGGTCCTTATTTTTGAAAAATTAAAATATCTGTTAATAACTTGAAAATAAATTCTCTCCACATAATTGGAGTAAGTTATAAAAATGCATCTGCATTTTTAAGAGGCAAATATAGCTTAGATATTGAAAGCTCAAAAAAACTTTTACTTGAAGCAAAACAAATAGGCATTGAGTCTATTGTTGTAAACTCTACATGTAACAGAGTTGAAATTTATGCTCTTGTAAATGATCCTCAAATAATAATTCAACTTCTTTGTAAGTATTCATTTGGAAACCAAGCAGATTTTAAATCTTTTGGATATATCATAAAACACAACGATGCAATTAATCATATTTTTAGGGTCGGCACTGGACTTGATAGTCAAATTCTAGGAGATTTCGAAATTATTGCACAAATGAGAAAAAGTTTTAAAATCTCTAAATCGGAAAATTTAATAAATCCTTATTTTGATAGGCTATTTAGTTCTGTAATGCAAGCAAGTAAAAGAATTAAAAATGAAACCAAGCTCTCCTCTGGAGCAACATCTGTTTCTTTTGCTGCAGTTCGATATATTTTAGATAATGTACCCAATTTAAAAAATAAAAAAATACTTCTATTTGGAGTTGGAAAGATTGGAAGAAATACTTGTGAAAATTTAGTTAAACATACCTCTAATAAACAAATAACGTTAATCAATAGAACTAAGGAAAAAGCAAGAAAGATCGCGGGTAAATTCAAGCTCATTGTAAAAAACATTTCTGAAATTAATACTGAAATTACAAATACTGATATATTAATCGTAGCTACTTCATCACAACATCCAACTATTACTAAAGANAATATTTCTCTTAACAAAAAACTTTTAATATTGGACCTTTCTGTGCCAAAAAATGTTGATGAAAAGCTAAAACTAAATCAAAATATTGATCTTTTAGATTTAGATTATTTATCTACAATAACTGACAATAATTTAAAGAAAAGAAAAGAACAAATTCCAAAGGCTGAATTAATTATAAATGACATAAAGAAAGACTTTAATGATTGGGTTGAAACTAGAAAATATGCACCAACAGTAAATGCTTTAAAAACTAAACTAAAAAAAATACAAGACAAAAAAATAACAACTCTAAAAAAGAAATCGTCTAGTTTTAGCGAAGAAAATGTATTAGAAATTGGTGAATATTTAATACAAAAAATAACTAACCAAATTGCTAATCATTTGAAAGAGAGTAATGAGTTCGAAGAGGAATTGAAGTCTATAAGAAACATTTTTCAACTAGACTCAAATGAATGATGCTATTAAAATAGGTACACGAGATAGTAAATTGGCTTTATGGCAAGCAAACTCTGTTAAAAAAGAATTTGAAAAATTAAGTATTCCNGTTAAAATAATTAAAATTAAATCTGATGGTGATATAAATCAAATTACTCCATTATATGAATTTGGTGTTATTGGANTATTTACAAAAAACTTAGACTCTGCNNTGCTTAATAATGATATAGATGTAGCTGTACATAGTTTAAAAGACGTCCCTATAAAACCAGCAAANGGTTTAGAAATTAAATGTGTTTTAAAAAGAGGCAATCCAAAAGATGTTCTATTGCTGAGAAATAATAGCATTAACTACTTAAATAAATTAACTATAGCCACAAGTAGTATAAGGAGGAAATGTCAATGGCTATATAAATATCCAAAAGATAATATCAAAGTCTTAAGAGGNAATGTAGACACAAGAATAAAAAAATTAAGAAATAGTAATTGGGATGGGGCAATTTTTGCAAAAGCAGGAATTGACAGATTAGGAATAGACACAAATAAAATGATAATATTAGATTGGATGGTACCTTCTGCAGCTCAAGGAACAATTGCTATTGCATCTAGAAGGAAAGATAAAAAATTAATCAACATTTTAGAAAAAATAAATTGTCAAGATACAATGCACTTAGTANATCAAGAAAGAAAATTTTTAAAACTAATGGGGGGTGGNTGCTCAATGCCAATTTCAGTTCAAGCAACATATTCAAAGAACTCGGTAATAATTAAAACAAATATCTGTTCATTAGATTATCAAAAATCATTAACTAAAATAGGTACATATGCTAGAACGGATGTCGATGCAGGATTAAAAATTTATAAGGAAAATATAACGGGAGGCAGTAAAGAAATAATATAATAGATGAAAAAGATAAATATTTTATCAACCATTCAGCTTGACAAATCAAGTAGGAAATTATTTGAAAAAAATAATATAGAACTAATTGAACATCAATTTATAAACACTTCAAGTATAAACTTTGAATTACCAGTTCATAATGGGAGCTGGATTTTTACAAGTAAAAATGCAGTTAAAGCAGTTTATTCGTCAAAAGAAAAAATAAAATGTGATAAAATGCCGCATTATTGTGTAGGGCAAAATACAAAAGAACTTTTATTAAAAAATGGTCAAAAAGTAATAAAAAATGCCAAAAATTCTAATAAATTGGCAATTTTTATACAAAAAAATGCAAAAACTGAGCATTTTATTTTTTGTAGAGGATCTATAAAAAATATGATTTTTAGTGAATTTTTTCAAAAAAATAAAATACTCCTTACTGAAATTCCTGTTTATGAGACTTTCCTTACTCCAAAGGATTTTAACATAACGTTTGACGGAATAATGTTTTTTAGCCCTAGTGCAATAGAAAGCTTTAATAAAAAAAATACCATTGGAGATGCAATATGTTTTTGTATTGGAAAAACTACTTCTTTATATGCAAAGAAATTTTCGAAAAAAATTATTTCCAATGACACCCCTACAATTAAAAATGTTGTAAATCAAACTATTAATTATTTTAAAAATGAATAAACTCAAAAACGACTTATTTTTAAGAGCTCTAAAAGGAGAAAATGTTAAAAGACCCCCTGTATGGGTAATGAGACAAGCTGGGAGATATTTACCTGATTTTATGGTTCTTAAAAATAAGTACGATTTTTTTACAAGATGTCAAACCCCCGAATTAGCTACAAAGATCACAATGATGCCAATAGATCAAATTGGTTTTGATGCTGCAATTATTTTTAGTGATATTCTTGTAGTTCCTCAGGCTATGGGAATTAAAGTTGAAATGAAGCCTAATTTTGGGCCTTTCATAGAATCCCCCATCAAAAATAATTCTGATATTGAAAAACTTGATATATTAAATGTAGAAGAAAGAACAGACTATGTTTTTGAGGCTATAAAAATGACTAAACAAGCCTTAAATAATTCCATACCTTTAATTGGGTTTGCAGGTTCTCCATGGACAATATTGTGTTATATTGTTCAAGGGAGTGGTTCTAAAAATTTTAATACAGTTAAAAATTTCTGCTTTAAAAATCCTGAATTAGCCCATTTATTGCTTAAAAAAATTACTAAGGCAACCATAAGCTATCTAAGTAAAAAAATCAAATCTGGGGTTGACGTTGTTCAATTGTTTGATTCTTGGGGAGGTGTTCTTTCGCATTCTGATTATCAAATTTTTTCATTTCCTTATATAAAGGAAATAATTGATGCATTAGACCAATCTATTCCAAAAATTATATATGCTAAAGGTTGTTGGCATTCCCTAACAAACTATTCAAAAATTGGCGTATCAGCAATTGGAATTGACTGGAGTTGTTCAGCAAGAAATGCAAGATATCTTACTGGAAATCGTGTTAGTCTTCAAGGAAATTTTGATCCTAGTAGATTATTTTCCTCAAAAGAAGAAATTAAAACCCTAACCATTCAAATGTTAAATGAATTTGGAAAGGAGAAATACATCGCTAATCTTGGTCATGGAATTTTGCCCGAAACACCTGTTGAAAATGTCAAGACTTTTGTAAGTACTGTTAAAGAATTTTATTAAATGAAAAAAAACTTTTCAACATATATTGATAAATTACAGTCTATAATTTCAACTCAAATTAAAAATTTAGATAACAAAGCTAAATTTAAAATTGATAACTGGAAAAGAAAAAGTGGTGGAGGAGGATTAACAATGGCAATTGAAAACGGAAATGTTTTTGAAAAAGGGGGCGTTAATATTTCTAAAGTTTTTGGGACTCTGCCTAAGTCTATGACAAAACTTTTAAATACAAATAGTTCAGATTTTTTTGCATGCGGAATAAGTCTAGTTTTACATCCTAAAAACCCAATGGTTCCAACATTTCACGCTAATTTGAGATACTTTGAATTATATGAAAACAATAAATTAAAAGATAGTTGGTTTGGTGGAGGGCTAGACCTTACCCCTTATTATATTTTTGAAGATGATATTATTTTTTTTCACAATAATTGTAAAATAATATGTGATAAATTTAATTCAAACTATTATCAAAATTTTAAAAAAAAATGTGATGCTTATTTTTGGAATGAGCATAGGAATGAAGCAAGAGGTGTGGGTGGATTGTTTTTTGATTATTGTAGAGAAACTAATGAAAATACAATTGAAAACTGGTTTTCTTTTATTACAGAATTAGGCAATAATTTAATGGATATTTACCTTCCAATTGTAACCAAAAGAAAAGATATGAACTACAATGATCAAAACATAGATTGGCAACAAATTAGAAGAGGCAGATATGTTGAGTTTAATCTTATTCATGATAAAGGGACGCTTTTTGGCATAAAAACAAAAGGGAGAATTGAAAGTATCATGATTAGTATGCCTCCACAAGCAAAGTGGTCTTACAATTTAACTCCAAAAAAAGGATCAAAAGAGGAAAAATTAATAGAAATTTTAAGGACTCCAAAAGACTGGATATAAACTAATTATTATGTACCCACTAAATAGAAATAGAAGACTTAGATCAAAAGAATCTTTAAGAAATTTAATTAGAGAATCTTCTTTACACCCGAATGATTTTATTGCACCACTTTTTGTGACGGAAGGTTCTAAAATTAAGGAAGAAATTTCATCTATGCCAAACTATTACAGGTTAAGTTTGGATAACTTAAAAAAAGAAATAAAAACTCTTTGGTCTATTGGAGTCCAAGCAGTATTAATATTTGTAAAAGTTTCTGATGAATTTAAAGACAATATTGGAACTGAGGCTGTTAATAGAAATGGGTTAATGCAAAGAGCAATTAAAGAAATTAAAAATTGTGTTCCCGAAATTACTATAATTAGTGACATTGCCCTAGATCCATATTCAATCTATGGCCATGATGGTATTGTAAAAAATAATCGAATTTTAAATGATGAAACTAATGATGTGCTCTGTGAAATGGCCTTGTCTCATGCTGAAGCTGGAGTTGATATAGTCGCGCCAAGCGACATGATGGATGGTAGGGTCTTGTCCATTAGAAAAGCATTAGAAAAAAATAATTTTGATAATACTGCTATAATGAGCTATGGAGCAAAATATGCTTCTTCTTTTTATGGTCCTTTTAGAAATGCTCTTGAGTCTAATCCTGGTTTTGGAGATAAAAAAACATATCAAATGGATTTTGCAAACAGAAAAGAGGCTATTATTGAGATAGGTGCAGATATTGAAGAAGGGGCTGATATAATAATGATTAAACCTGGAATAGCATATCTAGACATTGTATATGAAATAAAAAATTCTTTTAATATTCCATTAGCAGTTTATCAAGTTAGTGGAGAATATGCAATGGTAAAAGCAGCCTCAAAGATGGGATATCTTGACCATAATAAAATAATGATGGAGCAACTAATTTCTATAAAAAGAGCTGGAGCAAATATGATCGCTTCTTACTTTGCAAAAGATGCTATTAAATTAATCTCTTAATTTTTTAATAAATTAGTGCTGAATGAAAAAAAAGATACTTTCTGTAATTTCTTTAATTCTGCTTTTTTTATGCTTTCAGTTTAGCTCTGAATTATTTTATTTATCAGAACTTGCAAGCACAATCTATAAAATTCAAAGGACAGAAGCAGATATTACTGATTACCAATATTTTGATAATATTGAAATTCCTAAAAGTAAAAATCCTAAGGCTTGGGCAATCCACAAAAATTATAATAAAACTTTAATGACTAATAATTTAAAAATTCTTCATGAAGAATTTGGGACGGTTGCTTTTTTAATTATAAAAAATGATTCTATATGGCATGAGAAATATTACAGTGGTTACAACAAAGATTCGTATAGCAATTCTTTTTCTATGTCAAAAAGCATAGTATCTGCTATAATGGGGAAGGCTATTCAAGAAGGTTATTTTAAAAGTTTAGACGATAAAATTAGTTCATTTATTGAAGGATACGATCAAGGCTATGCTTCAAAGCTTACAATTGGTGATTTGTCTAGTATGTCTTCAGGAATGAAATGGACAGAAAATTATACTAATATTTTTGGAGTTACTGCCAGAGCATATGTTGGAAGTGATTTAAATAAACTAATTCTTTCAAGACCAATAATTAAAGAGCCTGGAAAATCCTTTGAGTATTTAAGCTCTGATACTCAACTTTTAGCAATGACCATTGAAAAAGCTACTGAAAAAAAAATATCTGACTTAGTTTATGATTGGTTTTGGAACCCTATGGGAGCAGAAAATAATGCTTTATGGCAAATTGATAATATTAAAACTAATAATGAAAAGGCTTATTGTTGTTTTAATTCTAATGCAAGAGATTTTGCTAGATTTGGAAAGCTATATAAAGATAATGGCTATTGGTACAATGAAAAATTATTGGACTCCAATTTTATAAAAAAATCTATAACTAATAGATTTGAAGCTAGCCCTGAATATGGTTATGGATTTTGGTTGGGAGAATTTAAAGAAACGAAGTTTTTTAGTATGAGGGGTCATTTAGGCCAATACGTTATTGTTTTTCCAAAAGAAAATATAATTCTTGTTCGTCTTGGGAAAACTCATGATAAAAAATCTGAAAATGAAACCTTTAGTAAAGACTTTTATGATTATATAATAGAAGCTTTTAAAATGTTAAATACTTGATTTTGAAGGAATCTAACTTGTTGTCAGTTAAAAAACTTAGTCTTACTATTTCAGAATTTCAAATTTTAAAAAATATTTCTTTTGAATTAAAAAAAAATGAAATCCTAGGGTTTGTTGGAGAATCTGGTAGCGGAAAATCTCTGACTGCTTTTTCAATTATTAATCTTTTCAGTTCAAAAAAAATTAAAAAAAGTGGAAAGATTTTTTTTAATGGTAAAAGAATAGATTCTTTAAAAAATAAAGATTATGAAAAAATAAGAGGCTCTAAAATATCTATGATTTTTCAAGAACCTATGAGTTCATTAAATCCTACTATGAAATGTGGTAAGCAAGTATTAGAAATAATTCTAAAACATACTAGATTAAAAAATACAAGTGCAAAAAAACATGTTTTAGATTTACTTAAAATGGTAAAATTAAATAACTCTGAAATTGTTTATAATAAATATCCCCATGAACTTAGCGGAGGTCAACAACAAAGGATAATGATCGCAATAGCAATTGCATGTAATCCCCAAATACTAATTGCAGATGAACCTACAACATCACTTGATGGTATAGTAAAGAAAGAAATTATTACACTTCTAAAAGAGATTCAAGAAAAAACAAAAATGGGTATAATATTTGTTTCTCATGATCTTAGTTTAGTTTCTAAAATTGCCGATAAAATCATTGTCCTAAATAGAGGTGCTATTGTTGAATTTGGTGATAGCAAACAAATTTTTAAAACTCCTAAACATATATATACTAAAATGCTTTTAAGTGCTTGTCCTCCAAAAAAAAGAAGACCAAAAAGATTGCCTGATTATGAAAACAGATTAGAAAAACAGCCTTTAATATCAAAAAAAGAAAGAGAAGAAAAACACAAAAAAATATATAGCAAAGATCCTTTATTAAAAGTAAAAAATTTACATTTTGCTTATGAAAAAAAATTGATTTTAAACAATATTAGTTTTAATTTATTTGAAGGGGAGACGCTAGGTTTAATTGGAGAGTCGGCTTCTGGCAAATCAACTATTGCGAAATCTATTCTAAATCTAAATAATTTTCAAAAGGGGGAAATTTTATTTAATAATATTAATATTAAAAAACACCCCACAAAAGATTTTAGAAAAAATATTCAACTTGTATTTCAGGATCCTTTTTCTTCACTAAACTCTCAAAACACTATTGGCTTTTCAATAATGGAGCCTATGATAGCACATAATCTTTATAAAGATAAAGATCAGAGAATTATTAAAGTATATGAACTTTTAGATCATGTTGGGTTAAAGAAAGTTGATTTTTCAAAATACCCAAGTCAGTTTTCAGGTGGACAAAGACAAAGAATAGTTATTGCTAGAGCTTTAGCATTGAATCCTAAAATTATTATTTGTGATGAATCTGTTTCTGCATTAGATGTTTCAGTTCAAGCACAGGTTTTAAACCTACTTAACTCTCTTAAGGAAAAGTTTTCTTTTACTTTTTTATTTATTTCCCATGATTTGTCCGTCATTAAATATATGTCTGATAGAGTAATTATTCTTAATAATGGGAAAATTGAAGAAAATGGAGAAACTGATAAAGTATTCAATTTTCCAACTATGCCTTACACTAAGCAATTATTAAAAGCTAACGACTACTAATATTGAGTATACTTTAAAGTAATTATCTTTGATGAATTATAATCAAATATGGATATTAAATTATTCTTTTCTGGATTTTTTAAATTATACTTCTATTGGGAATTAATTGTAATTATTAGTATCATTGCTGTTACTACGAATTCTTTAATAGGAGTGTTTTGTAAGAGATCCTTTCAAAACTTTGATCTTAGAATTACCTTGTTCTCTTTAATATTTAATTATATTTTTTTAATTATCGGTGTATTTATTTTTGTTTCTAATGCTTTGTTACTTTATACAGACTCTAATAATGAGTCAATTATTGAGCAATCTCATTTTCTATTTTATATACAAAATCATCTATTAAATTTAATAGCTGTTCTGATTCTAACTATAGGCTGGTCATTACATAAACGATCAAAAATTAGCTTAAAAAAATTTTTAAGAATTTTAGGATTTTATTTATTTGGATTTATTATTATTGCGGGAAAATTTATTTTTATTAGATAAAAAACACCCTCAAGTTTGAGGGTGTTTAATAAAACCAAAACTATAATATGAAACTTTAAGTGATATAAAATTAAATTATTGTTCTATTTTTAAATCCCAAATTTTTGTTAATCTTTTTATTATGAAAAACTCATATGGAATATTAGGAGGAGGAAGCTGGGGAACAGCTCTAATTAAAATTTTATCTGAAAAATCTGACTCTATAAATTGGTATGTAAGAAATCCCGAAAATGTTGAACATATTAAAAATTTTCATAGAAATCCTAATTACCTAAGGTCTGTAGCTCTTAATACTAAAAAAATTAAAGTTAGTTCCTCTATTGAAGAAGTGGTAATAAATTCAAGCGTAATAATCTTAGCAATTCCATCACCATTTTTAGACTTGGAATTAGATAAAATAAAAACATTAATAAATAAGAAAATTATTTTTTCTGCTTTGAAAGGAGTCGTTCCAGAATCACACTTAATAGTAAGTGAACATCTTAATAAAATTTATAACATTCCTTTAACAAAAATAGGAATTATCTCTGGCCCATGTCATGCTGAAGAAGTTGCTCTTGAAAAACTATCTTACCTTACTGTTGGATGTAAAAACACTAAAATAGGGGAATCGATGAGGAATTCTTTAAAGAACTCTTATATTAAAGCTAAATTATCAAAAGATAGTATGGGTGTTGAATATGCTGCAATGTTAAAAAATATATATGCATTAGTTACAGGTATTTCACACGGTCTGGGTTATGGCGACAACTTTCAAAGCGTTTTAATAAGTAGTTCTGTAAGAGAAATGAAAGATTTTATAAGAACTATCTATAAAGTGAAAAGAGATATAAATGATTCCGAATATTTGGGGGACTTACTCGTAACATCATATTCTATATTTAGTCGAAATAGAACTTTGGGAAATATGATTGGAAAAGGATATTCATTGAAATCAGCCATTTCAGATATGTCTATGATTTCTGAGGGGTACTATGCAACAAAAAACGCTTATGAAATAGGGCTCGAAAACAAAATTGAGTTTAATATAATAAATACTGCTTATAATATTTTATATAAAAAGATGAGTCCTAGAAAATGTATGAAATTACTTGCTGATAAACTAAATTGAATTTTTAAACTGACTTAAGAATCTTGTGTCATTTTCATAAAGAATCCTAATATCTTCAATTTGATATAATAACATTGTTATTCTTTCTATTCCCATTCCAAATGCAAATCCTGAAAATTCGTTAGGATCAATTTTACAGTTTTCTAAAACATTTGGATCTACCATTCCACAACCCATAATTTCTAGCCATCCTGTTCCTTTTGTTATTCTATAATCCGTTTCTGAATTTAAGCCCCAGTATATGTCTAGTTCAGCACTTGGCTCTGTAAAAGGAAAATAAGAAGGCCTTAATCTTATTTTAGATTTTCCAAAAAGTTCCTTAGTGAAAAATATAAGTGTTTGTTTTAAATCAGAAAATGAAACATTTTTATCAATATACAAGCCTTCAATTTGATGAAAAAAACAATTAGACCTGGCTGAAATATCTTCATTTCTGTAAACTCTTCCAGGAGATATTGTTCTTATCGGAGGCTGATTCTTCTGCATATGACGTACCTGAACGGATGATGTGTGGGTTCTTAATAAAAGGTCTGGGTCTTTATTTATAAAAAAAGTATCCTGCATATCTCTTGCTGGGTGATGTTCGGGTAAATTTAAAGCAGTAAAATTATGCCAATCATCTTCTATCTCTGGTCCTTCTGAAATATTAAATCCAATTTTATAAAATATGTCAATAATTTTATCTCTAATTATTGATATTGGATGTCTAGATCCTAATTCATATGAGGATGCAGGTCTAGTTAAGTCTTCAAATATTGAATTCTTTTTATTCTTTGAAATACCTTTAAGTTTATACTTCTCAAGTTTTGTAATGGTAATTTGTTTTAATTTATTTATTGCAAGGCCATAATCCTTTTTTTCAACATCCTTAACTTTTTTAAATTTTGAAAAATAATAATTTATATGGCCTTTCTTTCCTAAAAATTTCAATCTAAACTTTTCAATTTCTTTAGGATCTTTAGACTTAAAAGAAGACGCCTCTTTAATTTTTTTTTCGATTTCGGATATCATTATTAAAAATTCTAATTCAAAAATAAGGTTTTAACTATTGTATTAATTGTTTTTTCATAAAATAATTAATTATCGCCTCTTTCATTAAAATAGTTTGTTCCCCTGACTTTAATTTTGGGAGCTTTATTAAATTTTTATAATGTGGCCACCCTTCTTTGTCAATATACTCAAATTCGTAATATCCCAATGGCTCTAAAAGTCTACATATAGCGATGTGCATTAGATCAATTTTTTGATCTTTTTTAAACCTTAGTTCTGTTTTTCCTAATTCTTGAATTCCGATTAAATATATTATTGCCTCTATTTCTAAGACTTGACCATCATTAAATCTTTTACTTAAAATGCTTACTATCTTGTCCCATTTACTTTTCATTATTTTTTGATTAACCATTTTAAAACTGATATGCTAAGAAAACAATATACTTATATTTGTAAAAAAAAAATTGAATTACTTAGATATTTTTATTACTTGTACACTAGCCTTTGGATTTATGCGTGGATATTTAAAAGGCTTAGTAATGGAAGTCTCTTCAATCATTGCTTTATTATTAGGTGTTTATGGATCCATTAAATTTTCTGATTTCACTTATAATTTTGTTTCTACTAGGTTTCCTGAAACAATCGAAAGTATAGATGAACATTATTTAAAAATTGCCTCATTTGTTTTAACTTTTTTCCTGATTATAATACTTATTTCTTTAATTGGAAAAGCTGTAACCAAAATTCTTAAAATGGTCTTTTTAGGATTTATTAATAAAATTCTGGGTGGTTTTTTTGGAATGATTAAATTTTCTTTAATACTTTCTATTTGCTTTATTTTTTTCGAAAATATTAATTCTACTCTTTTTTTAATTGATGATTCATTTGCTGAATCTTCCTTTTTTTATATTCATTTTAAGGATCTGGGAAATCTTTTTTTAGATTTTTTTAATTCTAATAAAGAATCAATCAATTTTTTTAATTGATTGAAGCTCTATCCATCCTTTATTTCCATCAGAAATTTCTATTAGAGCCCAATCATTTAGTTCTTCTTTTATAATAACTTTTGTCCCTTCATGCAAATTAAAAAGAATTTCGCTTCTATAATTTGGTTCCGTCCTAAAATCAATTTTATTTTCAAAGATTATTGCCTCAAGCTTAGACTTTTGTTTTTCAAATTTATTTAGGCCAACAAAAAAAGAAATTATAGAAAGAAATAATAAAATAGTAAAAGCAGTAAAATAATTCCTTTTTAAAATACTTTTAGAGCTAAAAAAATATAAAATAAATGTTAGTAAAAAAAAATATAATAGCACAATTCCCAAAGCTAGCCATTGGTTTATATTTAAAATTTCTGAGATAGAATTTAGAAATTCTAAAACTTGATTAGTGGGCAAAATTTCTATCTTATCAATCAACATATTTTGTGCAAAAGCCAAATTATTTAATACATCATTGTTTTTTGGATTTAGTTTTAAGGCTTTTTCATAATAAAAGATGCTGTTTGCAATATCATTTATTTTATAAAAAGCATTTCCTAAATTGAAAAACAAATTTTCAGAATGTTGGCCATTTTCAATTATTTCTTTAAACTCAACAATTGCTTCATTATATTTGCCTTTATTATACAACTCCACTCCTTTATTAAAATATTCTTCATTTTCAGACTGTGAGAAAATTAACCCAGAGAAAATTAAACAA
This sequence comes from Flavobacteriaceae bacterium, assembly GCA_002702895.1. Taxonomy (GTDB): domain Bacteria; phylum Bacteroidota; class Bacteroidia; order Flavobacteriales; family Flavobacteriaceae; genus MAG-121220-bin8. The sequence continues at coordinate 28,185 of PACX01000015.1, forward strand.
AACAACAATAAAACATTTTTTTTGACTATCATATTTGTTTGTCTATTTCAGCTATTACATTTACTGCATTTTCATAATCATTATTAATTCCAACATTTGTTGCTGGTGTATATCTAGCGTATTCACAGTTTTCAATTAAAATTATAAATAGCTTAACAGATTCATTCTTTATTTTTTTATTTAATAATAAGCTTTGAATTTTTTCTTTACTATAATCAGACGTTTCAATTGAAAGTTTAGATTTTAAAAAATTGTGTAATGCTTTTTCTAAAGCTACATAGAAAACTTCTTTCTTTCCTAAACTTCTTTTGGCGTCTGATAAATATTTTTTTGCCAATTTATTAGCCCTTCTAGATTTATAACCTTTTATATCTGAATCTGAACTTTTTTTAGATTTAAAAAATACAACAACTAAAACTATCATTATAATAGGTATAATAATTAGTAAATAAAAGAGAGTAGAATAAATAAAATTATAAGGTTTTGATGAAATTAGATTTGGTTTAGTTTTTATAAACTTAAATTGACTTTTCATCAAAGAAATATTGTTTATACTGCTATTTGATAAAACTTGTTTTGAATTATCTGAAGAATAAGATGAAGGTCCCTCCAAAACATCTATTATTATTTCATTTGAAAAAATAGATTTATATTTTTTAATATTTGGATCAAAAAACACAAATTCAACTGGCGAAATAGGATACTTTCCTTTAAATTGTGGTACCAAGGTATAAGTATCACTAATATTTCCGAACATCCCTTTTATATTTGTTTTAACATTTTCATTATATTCTGGATCATATTTTTCAATTGAGTTAGGAGTAATTAAACTAGGTATTGAAAATAGTTTTATATTTCCTGATCCACTAACTTTTAATATTGCTTGTAAAGATTCTGAAGCATTTAATTCATTTTTCGTAGTGCTTAGTTCAATTTTAAAATCTCCAACTGCTCCATTAAAATTTTCAGGTGCATTTTTTGGTAAATTCAAAACATTAATTTCTCTTTTTCCTGCAGTAACTGTCTTAGGAACTTGAGTATATATCCTGTTTCCAAAAAAATCTCTTTTGTTTGTTGGGACATCAACTGAGACATCTAAAGTAAGTGGAAGAATATTCAAAATCCCTGACTTTTGTGGGTATAAAACAATTTTTTTCCATATAACATAGTTATAGCTTTCACCTTTATAAGTGCCTCTTTCAATTTGAAGTCTAGGAATTTTTATATTATGGGACCAAAAATCATTATACTCAGGGCTATCGATTTCCCCAACATTTGTAACATTAATTTGTGGACTAAAATATAATTTATAAACTACAGAAAAACCTTGATTTAAATATGGTTTATTATTAGAAACTTCTGCTACTAAGTGTAAATTTTCATTTGCAACATAGGAAGCATCATTTGGGTCTTTTTTTATAGTTATTGACTCTGATACTTTAACCTTAACTGGAATTGTTTTATATATCTGATTATCAATCTCAATTGTTGCCTGGCCAATTGATAAAGATCCTGTTTTTAATGGTGATAAATAATATGAGTAAATTTTAGAAAATGTTCTTTTACCATTTACCCACATATTACTAACTGACTGATTTGGGCCTCCAACTACTCTAAATCCTTCAAAACTAGGAGAAATAAAATTATCTCCATCTTGATTCATTTTAAAATCAACTCTTACGTTTTCGTTAATACCTAATGTTTTTTTACTAACCTCTGCTATAAAACTAACACTTTGATCTTGCGAAAAAACATTTATACAATAAGTAAATAGTAATATAAAAGCAATATTAATTCTCATTATTTAATTTTACCAATCCTTTTTATTTTTTACTGGGATACCTTTTACTTTATTTTTATTAACCTTCTCTTGAACCTTTTTTTCTTCATTATTCATCGCTTTCAAAAGGTTCTTTAACTGTTCAGGAGAAATTTTATTCGGTTGTGGTTTATTCTGCTTTTTGTCATCCTTTTTGTCATCCTTTTTGTCATCCTTTTTGTCATCCTTTTTGTCATCCTTTTTGTCACCCTTTTTATCATCCTTTTTGTCATCCTTTTTATCATCCTTTTTGTCATCCTTTTTATCATCTTTTTTATTATCCTTTTTATTATCCTTTTTATCATCCTTCTTATTCTTATTTTTGTTTTGATTTTTGAGCAACTCCTTAGCCAGCACATAATTATATCTTGTCTCATCATCTGAGGGATTATTGAGTAATGCTTTTTTGAAACTAGTAACGGCATTTTGATAATCTTTATTTTGCATATAAACATCCCCTAAGTTATGATAAGACTTATGTAACTCTTCCTTGTTTTTTGTCTTTAAAATTGAAGACTTATACTCATTAGCTGCTTCCGCATTAAATCCACTTTTATAAAATGAATTTGCCATATTATAGGAAGCTATATTATTTAAGGAGTCTTTAGAAATTGCTTCTCTATATAATGATTCTGCCTGAACTAAATTTTTATTTAAAAATTCTACATTTCCATCAAGAGTTAAATTATTTGATTTTTTGTCAAAAGCTTTTTCTTGACAAAAGATATTTACTGAAACCATTAAAAAAATAATAATTCTAAACATTTTTTTCATTAAATAAATTTAGTTTTTCTACCCATAAAGTTTTCTTTTCGAAAACAAACAATTCCAAACATAAAAAAAATAGAGCAAAACCTAAAAACCACTGAAACTGGTCTTTGTAAGCTACAAATTGTTTAGATTCAAATTCCATTTTATCCATTTCTTTTAATTTCTCTATAATTTCATCAACAACTTCTTCCGTATTCCCACCACTTATATAAATTCCATTGCTTGAAAGAGCTATGTTTTGAAGAAGTTCAGGAACAAGTTTAGTTATTACTACATCTCCTTCCGAATTTTTTTTATAAGACTCTATAACGCCATTGGATTTTATTGGGATCGGGGCTCCCTTAATACTGCCTAATCCAATAGTAAAAATAGTTATTCCCATGTCTTCAACAATACTAGGGATATCTTGATTTTCAAATTCATGATCTTCTCCATCAGAAAGAATACAAAGCACTCTATTTGTTTGATTTTCATCATCATAATAATCTTTAGCTAATTTAACTGCCTCAATTATGGCTGTTCCTTGGGATGAAAGAATGTCTGAATTTAAACTTTGTAAAAACATTTTTGCAGTTGAATAATCAGTGGTTATTGGTAATAGCGGTAAAGCAGATGCGGCATAAGCAATTATGCCTACTCTATCGGAGTTTAATTCATTAATTGTTTGTGAAACTAATCTTTTAGCCTTTTCAAGTCTATTTGGTGCTATATCCTCTGCTAACATACTTTTCGAAACATCAATAGCAAAGACTATATCAACCCCTTCTCTTTTAACTGTCTTAAGCTGAGTTCCAATTTTAGGATTAACTAGAGAAATTGAAAGAAACGTAAATACAAGAATTAATAAAACCAATTTTAGTTTAGGCTTAAACCGAGAGACTTGAGGGCTTAAATCTTTAAGCAAGTGAAATGAAATATTTTCCTTTTGAATTCGCTTTTTCCAACTATTTAAAGAAATAAAGCCAATAATTAATATGGGGATGACTAATAACAAATAAAAATAAATGGATTCTTCTAACTGATACATTTTAAATAAAACTTTTAAAAATAGTTGATCTTAATAACCACTCTAAAAAAACAAGTGAAAAAGATATTAAAACAAAAAATCTGAACATTTCCTGAGCATTTGAATATTTGAATTCTTCAATCTCAGTTTTTTCTAATTTATTGATTTCCTGATATATGTCCTTTAACTTTTCATTATTAGTGGCCCTAAAGTAAATTCCACCTGTTTGTGCCGCGATTGATTCCAATAATTTTTCATCAATTTCAACTTTAGTTAATCCAAATCTGAAAGTTCCATTTGGATTAATTGCAATTGGTGCTAATGCATTTCCATTACTACCTAAACCTATTGTATAGGTTTTAATTCCAAAAGATAATGCTAAATCAGCAGCTGTATTGGGATCTATGAAACCTGCATTATTCACTCCATCAGTTAATAATATAATTACTTTGCTTTTAGCTTTACTGTCCTTAAGCCTGTTTACAGATGTTGCTAACCCCATCCCAATAGCTGTTCCATCTTCAATAACTCCATCAAAATTTATTTCGGCTAAAGATTTAATAATTACTGCTTTGTCAGATGTAACAGGAGTTTTTGTATAACTTTCTCCAGCATATACTACTAGTCCAATTCTATCATTAACTCTATCATTTATAAATTCTTTAGCTACAGACTTTAGGGCATCCAATCTATTTGGCTTTAAATCTTGAGCAAGCATACTAGAAGAAACATCAACAGCAATAACAATATCTATCCCTTTACTTGTTTTTGTTTGAGTGGATACATCTATAATTTGAGGTCTTGAGATTGCAATTATTAACATTATAATAGCTAAATATCTTAGAATATCTAAAATTGGTAAAATTTTAATTTTTATACTTTTAAAACTAAAACCTTTATTAGATGATATTCTAAAAGATGAATGCTTTAAATTATTGTACTTATAGCTCCAAAAGAAAAAGAGTGGCAATAAAATTAAAAGCCATAAAAATTCTGGATTGTTAAATGTCATATTGTTAAACATTTTATTCAATTTTAAATATTATAGATTTTTCTACTTTTTCTGCTATTTGTTTAGCATATATATCATTTCTATCGAAAATCATTAAAACTTTTTGTTTGCCGTTATTTTCCTGAAACTTTAGGCTAACGTATTCCTTTTTTATTTGTTTCTCTTCCTGGTTTAAATAATCAAATGAACCAAAAATTTTAAATGCTGGTTGTCCTTTATCTATAAAAATATCTTGTTGTTTAGTCAAAATATTTGTGGCCCCTTTTTCTTTTAATTCTAAGATTAATTCGTCAATTACTAATTGTACATTCTTAGATCCAGTCTTCTCTTTATCAGAAATTATATTAAGAGAAATAAAAACAGGTTCTTTAATAGAGCCTAATTCAAAAACTTGATTTATTCCTTCCGGCTTAATTCTTTTTAAAACATTTGGAGAAGAGATAGTAATAGGATGTGCACCATAAGTACTTCCAATCCATGTCTTATTTAAAATCGATTTAGTTGGTGTACCAATTAGGGTATCTGAAACATTTTTCCATCCAAAAATAGAAACAGAAAAAATAAAAATTATTGTAATTATAAATAAAAATCCAAAAGAAACTTTTTTTACAATTTTTTTTCTTTTTTCTTTTTTTATCTTTTCTAAATACTCTTTGCTTTTTAATAATTCTTCTTCAGATGGTTCGGGAATTGCATCCTTAGTATCTAAAAGAACTTTTTCTAATATTCTTTTATCATCTGAGGCTATTTCAACTCCAGGATTTGATTTAGCGAACTTTACCAAATCAGCTGTTTTTAATACGCTTTTAAATTTTTCTATAGTTGCTTGATTTAGTGAAAGTTTACCAGAATCTTTTAATAGTTCTAGCTTACTAATTAATTCATCCGTGGTGCTCTCTAAAGCATCTAAGCTAATATCCTCTTCAAGATAATTCTTTACAATATCAGTGAGCTTCGAATAATAAGCTTTGTAGTCTAATTGCTCTTTAAGATCTTTTGACTCTAAAAGCTTTAATGCTATAATTGCTTTTTCTATTGGAATTGGTAATTTTTCATCCTTTTTTCTTGAATTTAATATTTTATTATAAAACTTATATCCTAAATAAAGAATAATAAAAAATCCTATTAAAAATAAATATATTTTCCACCAACCATCATTGTTTTTCTTAATGGCTATTATATTCTTAATATCAAAAAACTTTTTGCTTACAGTGTCTACCTTAACATTTATAATCTCAATTAAAATTGAATCTGAGTATTGAAGTACATTGTCAACAGATATTTTTGGATGTTTTAGAAAAAAAGAGCCTGGTTCAAAGCTTGTTACTGAAAAATTTTTCACAAATTTTAAACTCTTATTTTTTATTGTGTCTATATCATATTCTTCAATTATTTCAAATGGAGGTAAAAACTTTTTTTCTCCCCATTGAATATCTGCAATTGTATCTAAATTTATTTGAATTTTATAATTAATTTGTTCTCCTACTTTTATAACCGTTGTATCAACTTCTGTAATTAGTACTGGTTTTTGTTGTGAAAAAATTTGAGAGTTTACACAAAGAAAAAGAAAAATAATTGAACTAAGCTTATCCACGATTTTTAAAATAATTAAGTAATTTTTTTACATAGCTCTGATCTGTCCTACAGCTTAATATTCCTGCTCCATTTTTTGTAAATAATTGACTAAACCTATTATAGTTTTCCCTATTAAAAGACTCATATATTTTACGAAGAGCTGAAGATGAAGTGTCAATTAATTTTACATTTTCTGTCTCTTGGTCAAACATTGGGACAATTCCCAAGTTGGGGATTTTTTCTTCCATTTTGTCATAAACTCTAATTCCTGTTACATCATGTTTATTTGCTGCTATTTTTAAAGTTTTTTCATAATTATCATCTATAAAATCGGATAAAATGAATGTAATAGATTTCTTTTTAATTACACCAATCAAAAACTCTAAAGCTTTAGAAATATTTGTTTTTTTACTTGAGGGCTTAAATTCAATTAACTCTCTAATGATTCTTAAAATATGTGTTTTCCCTTTGCTAGGCGGAATATATAATTCAATAGTATCTGAAAAAAGAATTAATCCAACCTTATCATTGTTCTGAAGAGCTGAAAAGGCTAAGGTTGCTGAAACTTCAGTTATAATATTTTTTTTTGAGGCATTTTCTGTACCAAATAGTTCAGATCCGCTTATATCAACCAATAACATAAGTGTTAATTCTCTTTCTTCTTCAAAAACTTTTACAAAAGGTTCATTATACCTTGCAGTTACATTCCAATCAATAGTACGAACATCATCACCGAACTGATAATTTCTAACTTCACTAAAAGTCATACCTCTACCCTTAAAGGCACTATGATATTCTCCTCCAAAAATATTATTACTTAACCTTCTTGTCTTAATTTCAATTTTCCTTACCTTTTTTAAAAGTTCTTTTGTCTCCACAAATAAAATTTAAATGATTTTAACTGTAAAAAATTGATAATTGAATCAATAATTATGGGACTTCAACCTGATTCACAATTTTATTAATAATATCTTCTGAGGATACATTCTCTGCTTCAGCCTCATAAGTAAGCCCTATTCTGTGTCTTAAAACATCATGAATAACAGCCCTGACATCCTCTGGAACAACATATCCTCTTCTTTTAATAAATGCATAACACCTGGATGCATTCGCCAAATTTATACTTCCTCTAGGTGAAGCTCCAAAATTTATAAATGATTTTAATTCATCCAATCCATATCTTTCTGGATATCTTGTTGCAAAAATTAAATCAAGAATATATTTCTCAATTTTTTCATCCATATATACGGCCCTAACAGATTCTTGGGCTTTGATTATTTCTTTGATTGTTACAACGGGTTTTATATCTCCAAAGCTATTGTTGATATTTGCTCTTACAATTTGTTGTTCATCATTGAGATTTGGATAATCAATAACTGTTTTTAACATAAATCGATCCACTTGCGCTTCTGGAAGCGGGTAAGTTCCTTCTTGCTCAACTGGATTTTGTGTGGCCATTACTAAAAAGGGTGGAGCTAATTTAAATGTTTGATCTCCAATTGTTACCTGCTTTTCTTGCATGGCTTCCAATAGAGCTGATTGAACTTTTGCTGGAGCTCTATTAATCTCATCTGCTAAAATAAAATTAGCGAAAACAGGACCTTTTTTTATTGAAAAATCATTTTCCTTCATATTGTAAATCATTGTTCCGACAACATCTGCTGGAAGCAGATCAGGTGTAAATTGTATTCTACTGAAACTTCCTTTTACTGCTTTACTTAATGAATTGATTGCAAGAGTTTTAGCTAGCCCAGGCACTCCCTCTAATAAAATATGACCTTGACCTAAAAGACCAATTAGAAGTCTTTCTACCATATCTTTTTGACCTACTATAACTTTGTTTATTTCCAGAACTAATAAGTCTATAAAGGCACTTTCTTTTTTAATTTTTTCATTAATTTCTTTAATATCAACTTTATTCTTGTTTTCCATAATAATAAAATTAGTCATTAAACTAAGGGGGTGCAATTTGAATAAAAAAAATCATTCAAATTGTTAACAATTGGTTAAAAATTTAAGAAGATAAATGCTGAAAAATTATAATTTTTTCATTTTATCAAATATCTCTTCAGGCACTAAATCTTTAAAAGACTTATTTTCTTTTATTAAATTTCTTATTAAACTAGATGATATATCCATTACTGGGGCATCATATATTCTCACCATTTTATGATTTATTAATGTATTTGATGGTTTTTTTAAATTTTTTCTTGGATATACACAGATTGGATATTCTAAAATATTTTTGAAATCCTTCCACAAATGCAAGCTATTTAAATTATCCTCTCCTAAAATCACAAAAAATTTTGTTTTGGGATTTTTATTCACAATATAATTAAGAGTATCTGCTGTGTAGTTTGGCTTAGATAGTTCAAACTCTACACTGGAACAAATTATTTGCTTTTGATTTGAACAAAAACTTTTTACCATTTCTAATCTGTTTAATTCACTTGAAATATTTTGTGTTTTTTTAAATGGATTTAGTGGGGTGACAATTAACCATAATTCCTCTAGATCTAATTTTTTAATAAAATATTTCGCTATGGAAACGTGTCCGTTATGTAATGGATCAAACGTTCCAAAAAACAGACCTTTCTTTTTCATTAATTATCTAAAAATTTATTAACTAAATTATACGTCTTTATTTTTGCAGATTTTAAATCATCATTAATTATAATTTGATCAAAATCTTTTTCTTTTAATAATTCTACTTTAGCCTTTGACAATCTAATATTAATTGATTCTTTTGAGTCTTTATTTCTAAAATTAAGTCTATTTCTTAATGCATTAATGCTTGGTGGTTTTACAAAAATAGCAAGAGCATTTTTTTTAAATATTGATTTTAGTTTAATTCCCCCCTCTACATCAATATCAAAAATTATATTATTAAACTTTAATAAAGCTTCTATAGAATTTTTAAGAGTTCCATAATAAATTCCGTTATAAACTTCCTCATATTCTAAAAAATCTCCGTCATTAATTTTTTGAACAAATTCATTATGAGTTAAAAAATGGTAATCTTTTCCCTGTTTTTCTCCCTTTCTTATTTTTCTAGTTGTCGCTGAAATTGAGAAAGTTAAATTAAGATCGTTTTGATTCAATAAATGCTTAACCAAAGTTGTTTTACCGCTTCCTGATGGTGCACAAAAAATAATACATTTTCCCTTAGACATTATAAAACATTTAAAAGCTGCTCCTTAATTTTTTCCAATTCATTTTTCATTTCTACTACATTTTTTTGAATTAATAAATAGTTTGATTTTGATCCAATTGTGTTGATCTCTCTACCTATTTCTTGACTAATAAAATTTAACTTTTTACCTTTTTCTATTTGCTTATTATTAACAGTATTTTTAAAGAAAATTATGTGATTTCTTAATCTCACTAACTCTTCGTTAATGTCAATTTTTTCTAAATAGTAAATTAATTCCTGTTCAAATCTATTGAGATCTGTTTCTTTTTCTAAGTCTAATAATTTTTTCTTAATCCTTTCTTTTACTAAAAGAATTCTTTTTGGTGCAGATTTTTCAATTTTTTCGAGCTTTTTTTGAACTGAGTCCAAGTTACTTAAAATGTCTTTTTGCAAAGAATTTCCTTCATTAAGTCTAAAATCTAACAATGTGTTTACAGCAATTTTAACTAATGACATAATTTCATTTCGCAAATTTTTATTTTCAGAAGCATTTTTATTATAAATAGAGTCTGGTAATTTGATAGCAATTTTCAATAGCTCTAAATCATTTGCTGGCGTTATTTTTTTTAAGTCTTTTATATAAGTATTAATAATATTGTGATTTAATTGAGACTGAGGAGTTTCCCTTTTATTTTTAAAGTCAATTTTAATATCTACTTTTCCTCTTTTTAAAAATTTAGCTAAAATTTTTCTAATATCATTCTCAAAATTTTTGAATATTGGATTTAAATTATAATTAAGGTCTAAAGTTTTACTGTTTAAAGATCTTATGTCTAAAGAAATTTCTCCAAACTCTGAATTTAATGATGCATTTCCAAAGCCGGTCATAGAGTAAAGCATGCACAAATTTAATAAAGAATTATTTAAATTCTCATTACAACTTTCGAACCCAAATATTTCTAAAAGAAACTTGTGAACAGCAGTGATTTTGAAGTGAAATTGGAGCATCTCCATGAGCAATATTTTTTGGAGGCCCAACATTTTGAGTTGTTCCCAAGATTTCTACATGATTATGAATCAATATGCCATTATGAAAAACTGTAAAATATCCTGATTTAATCTTATTTCCTTGAGAATTAAACTTCGGAGCATCAAATATAATATCATAAGATTGCCATTCCCCTGGTTTTCTAGTGGAATTAACTAATGGTATATATTGCTTATAAACTGACCCAGCTTGTCCATTTACATATGTTGGTGATTTATAACTATCTAAAATCTGAATTTCATATCTATTCTGTAAAAAAACTCCACTATTGGATCTCTTTTGATTTTTATGAGACGTGTCTTCACTTGTTTTCCATTCAATATGTAATTGAACTGATCCAAAACTTTCTTTAGTTTTAATTCCACCCGATCCATCTAAGACAACAGTTACAGAACCATCTTCATTTATTTGCCAACCACTTTCCTTATTAGACCATTTTGCTGTCCATTTTGATAAATCTGATCCATCAAATAGAATAATTGCATCATTAGGGGGTGCGGAATCTGATGAGGAATAAACCTCCTTCGGAATCGGCTCCCAAATTTCGGTATCCTTTGATTTTTGAGAAAAGATTATAAAAGGGATAATTAAAAAGAAAATGAATAATTTAAAAATTGTTGTTTTAATTAACATAATTACAGATTTATTGAGAATTTATATTTTTAAATATACTCAAATACTTAAGATTCTTTTTATATAATTTATCTTTGATTAGTAATATTATTTTACATGAAAAAAAATAAAATGAAATTTAATACTAAAACTATTCATGGAGGTCAAGCTCCAGAAAAAGGATATGGAGCAGTTATGCCTCCAATTTATCAAACTTCAACATATTCTCAATCAAGTCCTGGGGAACATAAAGGCTATGAATACAGCAGGACACACAACCCTACAAGAAAGGCTTTAGAGAATTCTTTAGCAAGTATTGAAAATGGCAATTATGGTTTAGCATTTGGATCTGGACTAGCAGCTATTGATGCTGTTTTGAAGCTTTTAAAATCTGGTGATGAAGTAATTTCAACTAACGATCTTTATGGTGGATCTTACAGGCTTTTTACAAAAATTTTTGAAAGTTTTGGAATTAAATTTCATTTCACATCAATGAAAGATGCTTCGCAGTTAGAAAATATCATTAATTCTAACACCAAAATGATCTGGGTTGAAACACCTACAAACCCCATGATGAATATTATTGATATTAAGTCTCTAAGTAAAATAGCTAAAAAGAAAAAAATTCTCTTAGCAGTTGACAATACTTTTGCTTCTCCTTTTTTACAAAAACCCTTAGATCTTGGAGCAAATATTGTTATGCATTCCGCAACAAAATACTTAGCTGGTCATAGTGATGTTATATTAGGAGCGCTTGTAGTAAAGGATAAAAAGTTGGCAGATAAACTTTATTTTATCCAAAATTCTAGCGGTGCAATCTGTGGTCCTATGGATAGTTTTTTGACTTTAAGAGGAATTAAAACATTACATGTTCGAATGAAAAGACACTGTGAAAATGCAAAAAAAATTGCCATTTTTTTAAGTAATCATTCTAAAATTGATAAGGTTTTTTGGCCAGGATTTAAAAATCACCCTAATCATGAAATAGCGACAGAACAAATGTCTGATTTTGGAGCTATGATTTCTTTTACAACAAAAAAAAATAGCTTTAAAAACACTCAACAAATACTAAAAAATTTCAAAATCTTTACTTTGGCAGAATCTTTAGGAGGAGTGGAAAGTCTTGCTTGCCACCCGGCTTCAATGACGCATGCGTCAATTCCAAAAAAAGAAAGAGAGCTTTCTGGACTTGTTGACTCCCTTATTAGGCTAAGTGTTGGGATTGAAGATGTAAAAGACCTAATCTCTGACCTAAATCAAGCAATTAGATGATTTTTACTAAGTTAAAGTTAATTGATTAACTTAGATATGTAATTTAAATGCTTGTTTTTCTAAAAAAATTTCTATGAAAAAAGATCTTGAAAATTTCATTTCAGAAATAGAACAAAGGAATTCACATGAACCTGAATTTATGCAAGCTGTTAAAGAGGTTTCAGAAACTGTAATTCCATATATTATTTCTCAAAAAATATATCACGGAAAAAATATTTTAATGAGAATGGTTGAGCCTGAAAGAGTACTAATGTTTAGAGTAAATTGGGTAGATGATAAGGGAGAAATTAGAGTAAATAGAGGTTATCGTGTTCAAATGAATTCAGCAATAGGCCCTTACAAAGGCGGCTTAAGATTCCATCCCTCTGTAAATCTAAGTATTTTAAAATTTCTGGCTTTTGAGCAAGTTTTTAAAAATAGCTTAACAACCCTTCCTATGGGGGGAGGGAAAGGAGGTTCTGATTTTGATCCAAAAGGGAAAAGTGATGGTGAAATAATGAGGTTTTGTCAAAGTTTTATGACAGAACTTTTCAGATATATTGGCCCAAATACTGATATTCCTGCCGGAGACATAGGTGTTGGTGGAAGAGAAATTGGATATATGTTTGGTCAATATAAAAAATTAAGAAAAGAATTTACTGGTGTTTTAACAGGAAAGGGATTATCATGGGGAGGCTCATTAATTCGTCCAGAAGCTACTGGATATGGAGCTGTATATTTTGCTGAAAACATGTTAAATCATGTAAAAAATTCTTTTGAAGGTAAGACAGTTGTTATTTCTGGTTCTGGAAATGTTGCACAATTTGCTGCTGAGAAATGCAATCAACTTTCCGCAAAAGTAGTCACTCTCTCAGATTCTTCTGGGTTTATTCATGATTCTGATGGGATAAATACTGAAAAGCTTAATTACGTAATGGATCTAAAAAACAATAAAAGAGGAAGGATCTCCGAATACGTCAAAAAGTTTCCTAAAGCAAAGTTTTATAAAAACAAAACACCATGGCAAGTCCGTTGCGAGATTGCTTTGCCTTGTGCAACTCAAAATGAACTTAATTTAATTGATGCTAAATTATTAGTTAATAATGGGTGTATTTGTATTAGTGAAGGTGCTAATATGCCATGTACTCCTGAGGCAATTTCAATATTTAGAAAAAATAAAATATTATTTGCTCCTGGAAAAGCGTCAAATGCTGGAGGAGTGGCTGTTTCGGGTTTAGAAATGGCTCAAAACTCATTAAGATATAGCTGGACAAGAGAAGAAGTTGATAATAAGCTAAAAGATATTATGTTAGATATTCATAACTCCTGTATAACTCATGGTTTAGAAAAAGGATATGTAAATTATGAGAAAGGCGCCAATATTGCTGGCTTTATAAAGGTTGCAGATGCAATGCTTGCCCAGGGAGTTGTATAATTTTTCTTAAAGTTAAATTTCTAAAATGCTAATATCAACTGAGGCCATTGCTTTAAGTTCCATAAAATATTCTGAAAGTAGTCTTATAGTAAAATGTTTTACTCTTAGTGACGGAATTAAATCTTACTTACTAAAAGGAATACGATCTAGAAAAAAAACCTCATTAAATATTGGACTATTCCAGCCTTTAACTATGTTAGAGATAGATGCCAATCATAAAAATAAAGGAAATTTAGAAAACATTAGATCTGCAAAAATTTTATATCCCTATAAAACAATTCCTTTTGATATTTATAAAAATGCCATTTCCTTATTTCTATCTGAAACATTATCTAAAAGCATTAAAGAAGAAGAAAAAAACGAGTCTCTCTATTACTTTATTAAAAATTCAATGATGTGGTTTGACTCTTCTTCTAACTATATTAATTTTCATCTTCATTTTATAATAAAATTTTTAAAATACTTAGGGATTTCACCTGATGAAAGCAAAATGAATTTAAAAGGATTTGATATGATTAATGGGTCATTTTCAAATTATCAAAAAAAGAATAATTTTAGAGATGGAGAGGTTATTACTTACTTTAAAGAGTTTTTAGGCACAAATTTTGATAATACTGATTTTACTATTAGCTCTTCTTTAGAAAGAAAAGAATTATTAGAGTTTTTAATGAAATATTTAAAAATACATTTAGAAGATTTTAAAAGACCAAATTCGCTAAATATTATGTATGATATTTTTAAAAGAAAATAGAATTTTAATATTTATTTTTTTATTTTTTTCTTTAAACATTTTTTCACAGAAATTGATTGTAAAAGATGCTAAGGAAAATACCTCTATCCCTGATGTATCTATCTACAATAGCGAAAGATCTATTACTATTATTTCTGATATTGAAGGAAATGTAAATTATTCGGGGTTTCAAAAATCTGACACCCTAATTTTTAGTCATATTGGTTATGAAAAATTAAAAATTCTAGTCAGTAAAATTCCAAAATCTTCTTCAACAACAATAATTTATCTAAATCCTAACCCTCAAATATTATCTGAAATTATTTTATCTGTTGGAAGGAACAAGGAAAGCAGCAAAAAAATTTCTAAAAAAGTTTCTGTAATAACTCCAAAAAAAACAGAGCTTGACCTTCCTCAAAATTCAGCAGAATTATTATACTATGGTGGAGGAGTCAGAATTCAAAAATCTCAAGGAGGTGGTGGCAGTCCAGTTATAAGAGGATTCGAAGCCAATAGAGTTCTGCTAGTTATAGACGGGGTTCGAATGAATAATGCCATATATAGATCTGGCCATCTTCAAAATGCCATTACTATAGATCCTAATTCTTTAGAAAGAACAGAGGTTATTTTTGGGCCATCCTCAGTGGGCTATGGATCTGATGCTCTCGGTGGAGTAGTCCATTTTTATACAAAAACCCCTAAAATTAACAATGAAAAGAAATGGACAATAAAGGGACTAGAATCCTACAATACAACTTTAAACCATACAGTCAGCAACCTGAATTTTGAGTACAGCAATAAAAAATGGGCAAGTTTTAGTAGTTTTTCTTATTCTGATTTTGGAAATATTGTAATGGGGGAAAACAGGACCCATGGTTTTAAAAATTGGGGATTAAATAAATTTAACCCTAGTAAAGAATTATTAAATTCTAATATTGTTTTAAACAATGACCCTAATCTTCAAAAAAATACAGATTATTCCCAGTTCGATTTATTGCAAAAATTTAATTTTAAAGTTTCTGAAAATTCAAATTTAATTTTTAACATTCAACACTCTAAATCATCCAATATTGATCGTTATGACAAGATTAACGAATATTCGACGCAAGAAGATCTTAAATATGCTGAATGGTATTATGGCCCACAAAAAAGGACACTTTTTTCGGCTACTTATAATTTTTTAAAAGAAAAAACTTGGTTGAATAAGGGAACAATAGTTACTGCTTTTCAAAAGATAAATGAATCCCGGCACAATAGGAAATTTAAATCTCTAACTTTAAACTCACAAACAGAAGATTTAGATGTTTTTTCTATTAATGCTGATTTTGTTAAAAAAAACAATGGTCTTTCATCTTTATCCTATGGTTTTGAATATACTTATAATAATGTAAATTCAATCGCATATGGATCATCTCTAGCTAAAGAAAACATTTCTATTTCAAATCTTAATAACTTCAATTCAACATTTAAAATTCCAACAAGATATCCAAGTGATGGAAGTAATTATAGTACAGCGGCATCCTATTATGAATTTAGGAAAGATATTTCTGATAAATCTAATTTTAATCTTGGTATGAGATATACGTATACATGGTTAAATGCTAGCTGGCTTGAAGAAGCTTTAATTGATGCTAATTTAAGTACAATAAAGTCGCAAAACTCATCTTTAACCGGTAGCCTTGGCTATGTTTACAGATCTAATACTAAATGGCAAATAAGTGGCAACTTTTCTAGTGGATTTAGATCTCCAAACATTGATGACATGGGAAAAATAAGAGAAAATAGAGGAATTCTCTCTGTTCCAAATCAGCAATTAAAACCAGAATATGCATATAACTCTGAATTAAGCTTCACAAAATTTTTTAACAATACGGGGGATTTTTTTTCACTTAACTTTTATTATACGCATATTACAGATCATATAACTAGAGATTATTTTAAAATTTTGAATGATCTAACAACGGAAGATCCTACAACAATTTTATATAATTCGGAAGAAGTAAAAACCATGGCAAATATTAATGGTGGGAGAGCTTATGTTTATGGTTTTTCATTTGATTTAGAAGCTGTTATCTTGAAAAATTTGATTTTAAAAAGCAATATAACTTTTACAAAAGGAGGAAGTGTAAATAGCATTAATCCTTTACCTTCAATTTCTCCTTTGTTTGGTTCTTTTTATTTAAAATGGGCTAATTCTAATTTTAAAAATCAATTATCATACAGGTTTTCGGGATATAAAAACCCTCAAGATTACAGTTATGGCGGAGAAGATGGGCTTGAGGAAACTCCTTTGTTGGGCTATAATGGGAAAGAACCGAATTATTATGGCATGCCTTCGTGGGGAATTTTTAAACTCTCCTCCTCTTATCAAATTTCAAATAAATTAACAGCTACTCTTATCTTTGATAATATTTTTGACATCCATTACAGAGAGTTTGCTTCTGGCATATCATCCCCTGGAAGAAATTTAAATATTGTTTTAGCACACAAGTTGTAAAAAATTTGATCTAAAATGGTTAATTTTGCTTCTATTGGAAATTTCATTTAACTAAATGCCCTTTAAAGAATATAAAAGTTTAAATCTTTCAAAAATTGCGAAAGAAATTCTAAAAGATTGGGATTCTAATCAGTCTTTTGAAAAAAGCATATCCCTAAGAAAAGGATGCCCAAAATATGTTTTTTATGAAGGTCCACCTTCTGCTAATGGCATGCCTGGCATTCACCATGTTATGGCAAGAGCCATAAAAGATATTTTCTGTCGATATAAAACGCTAAAAGGGTTTCAAGTAGATAGAAAAGCAGGGTGGGATACACATGGTCTCCCAATTGAATTAAGTGTTGAAAAAGAACTTGAAATTACTAAAGAAGATATTGGAAAATCTATTACTATTGAAGATTATAATAACGCTTGTAAAAAGGCCGTAATGCGTTACACTGATGTATGGAATGACCTAACAAAAAAAATGGGATACTGGGTTGATATGGAAAATCCCTATATNACATACAAATCTAAATATATAGAGTCTGTTTGGTGGCTTTTAAAACAACTTTTTGATAAAGGATTAATATATAAAGGTTATACTGTTCAACCATATTCCCCAAAGGCAGGAACCGGATTAAGCTCTCATGAATTAAATCAGCCTGGAACCTATCAAGATGTTACTGACACGTCTGTAACAGCCCAATTTAAAACTCTCAATAATACTTTGCCAAATTCTATAAAACATATAAAAAATGTTTATTTGTTGGCATGGACTACTACTCCTTGGACTTTACCTTCAAATACAGCTCTTACTNTAGGAGAAAATATTGAATATATTCTTGTTTCTACTTTTAATCAATATACAAAAAGACAGATTCATGTAATTTTAGCTAAAGANCTNCTTTCAAAAGTTTTTTTAGGNCCTTTTNNTNAAGTTAAAAATGAATCTNTGCTTAAATTGAATTCAAAAAACAAGATTCCNTATTTTTTAAAGCAAACGTTCAAAGGAANTGAATTGATTGGAGTTAAATATGAACAATTATGGNCNGAAGCTCCACTTCCTTGGAAAAATGGAGAGAATGCTTTTAGAGTCATTGGTGGGGATTTTGTTACTACAGATGATGGAACAGGAATAGTGCATACGGCACCAACATTTGGAGCTGACGATGCTAAGGCTGCCAAAGACGCCACTCCTGAAGTGCCTCCAATGTTAATATATGATGATAATCAACAGTTAGTTCCCTTGGTAGATCTACAAGGTAAATTTAGAACAGAACTAGGTAGCTTAGGGGGAAAATATGTTAAAAATGAATACTATAACTCTAAGGATAAAATCCCTGAAAGATCTGTAGATGTTGAAATAGCAATAAAACTAAAAGAAGAAAACAAAGCATTTAGGGTAGAAAAATATGTACACAGCTATCCTAACTGTTGGCGAACTGATAAGCCAATACTGTATTATCCATTAGATTCATGGTTTATAAAAGTAACTGAAAAGAAAAGTCTATTAACCGAACTAAACCAATCTATCAATTGGAAACCTAAGTCCACAGGAGACGGAAGATTTGGAAATTGGCTTGCAAATGCAAATGATTGGAATCTTTCTAGATCAAGATTTTGGGGCATTCCTTTGCCAATCTGGAGAAGTGAAGATTCAAAAGAAACATTAATTATTGGATCCGTTNAAGAATTAAAAAGAGAAATTATCAAGTCCTTAAAATTAGGTTTTATGGACACTGATCCATTTGATTCTTTTGAAATTAATGATATGAGTGATTTAAATTATGATAAAATTGATCTTCACAAAAATATCGTAGATGAAATAATTTTAGTCTCTAAAAATAAAAAAAGAATGTATCGTGAGCCTGATTTAATTGATGTTTGGTTTGATTCAGGTTCTATGCCATATGCTCAATGGCATTACCCATTTGAAAATAGAGAAATGATTGATGACAATATCGCATTTCCAGCTGATTATATTGCAGAAGGAGTAGACCAAACTAGAGGATGGTTTTATACCCTACACGTAATTAGTTCAATGGTNTTTGATTCTATTTCTTATAAAAACGTAATCTCCAATGGACTTGTTCTAGATAAAAATGGTCAGAAGATGTCTAAAAGACTAGGTAATGCTGTTGATCCATTTAAAACTATTAATGAATATGGTCCTGATTCCACTAGATGGTATATGATAAGTAATGCAAATCCTTGGGACAATCTAAAATTTGATATTGAAGGAATAGAAGAGGTTAAGCGTAAATTTTTTGGTACGCTATACAATCTTTATTCATTTTTCTCACTCTATTCTAACATAGATAATTTTTCCTTTAGGGAAAAAGAAATTCTGAATTCAGAAAAACCTAAGCTTGATAGATGGATAATTTCTGAGTTAAATTCTTTAATTGCTGAGGTTGATGATCATTATTCTAATTATGAACCAACCAAAGCAGCAAGATCTATTTCAAAGTTCACTCAATTATATCTCAGCAATTGGTATGTTAGGCTCTCTAGAAGAAGATTTTGGAAAGGATCTTATGAAAAGGATAAGATTAGTGCTTANCAAACGTTATTTACATGTTTACTNGAATTAGCTAAAATATCATCCCCAATTGCCCCATTTTTTATGGACCGATTATATTGTGATTTGATTTCAAATACTAATTTTAATTCCTTTGATTCAGTACACCATGCCAATTTTCCTAATTCGAAAAACAAATTCATAGATTTAAAATTGCAAAAAAAAATAAGAAAGGCGCAAACAATCTGTTCCTTGATTTTATCAATCAGAAAAAAAGAAAAAATTAAAGTTAGACAACCTCTTTCTAAAGTAATGATCCCTTTTAATTCTTCTCATGAAAAATTAGAATTTGAAGAGGTTTCTGATCTTATAAAATCAGAAGTTAATGTCAAAGAAATAGATTTTATAAGTAATTCTTCCGGTATTTTAGTTAAAAAAGTAAAGCCAAATTTTAAAAGCCTTGGCCCTAAATTAGGAAATTTACTTCCTGAAGCTATCAAGCTAATCAAAAAATTTGGGAATAAGGAAATTACTAAAATTGAAAAAGGAGAGCAAATTTTCCTTGAAATTAATTCTAATCAAGTTACTCTAGAAGCAATGGATTTTGATGTGTTTTCAGAAGATATTGATGGGTGGTTAGTTGCTTCCGAAAATAATATAACTGTTGCGCTAGACGTTACTCTAAATACAAAGTTAATAAATGAAGGAATAGCTCGTGAACTTGTAAATAGAATTCAAAATCTNAGAAAAGAAATTGATTTATTGGTAACAGATAAAATTATTTTAAAAATTCAGAAGGATAATATGATTGAAAAAGCTATTTTTGAAAATAGAGACTATATAGTAAATGAAACTCTTGCTGTTGATTTAATACTATTAGAATCAATTGATGAGGGTATTGAAGTTAAATTTGATAATNTAAATACTAAATTAAGTATACATAAAAATAATTAATAATGGCTATTACAAGATATTCAGATAAAGNTTTAAAAAAATTTAAATCTTTAATCGAAAAAAAAATTGAAAAAGCACAAAAAGATTTAGCCCTAATAAAAAGTGCTTATATGAATGATGGAAATAATGGAACAGAAGATACTTCCCCTACATTCAAGGCTTTTGAGGAGGGCTCACAAACTATGTCAAAGGAAGCAAATACTCAGCTTGCTATNCGACAAGAAAAATTTATTAGAGATTTAAATGCTGCTCTAATAAGAATTGAAAATAAAACATATGGAGTTTGTAGAGAAACTGGAAAATTAATAAACAAAAAAAGATTAGAATTGGTGCCTCATGCCACCTTGAGTATTGAAGCTAAAAATAAAATTTCATAGTCTTTTATTAAATTTTCTTTATAATCTTGTATTTGTATGACTCTAAATAAATCTGTTTTAATAATTCTTGCTGTTCTAATAATAGATCAATTATCTAAAGTTTATATAAAACTTCATTTTCCTTTAACTCTTTATGGAGATCCTTCTCTTATTGATTGGGGTTGGTTTAAAATACTTTTTGTTGAAAATAAAGGAATGGCCTGGGGAGCAAAGATCAGTGATTTCATCCCCTTAATAAGTGAGAGGTCAGGAAAATTGGCCCTAACTCTTTTTAGGATTCTTGCTGTTCCTCTTATATTTTATTGGCTTTACGACAGTATAAAGAAAAAAGAAGCTAAGCTTTTAATAATTAGTATTTCTTTAGTTCTTGCAGGTGCAATAGGCAATCTTATTGATTCTATTTTTTATGGATTTATTTTCACAGACAGCTATCTAAATGTTGCTGTTTTTAGTCCAGGAAATGGTTATGAATCAATTTTTCATGGGCANGTAGTTGACATGCTTCAATTCCCAATGTTTACATGGAATTGGCCTGGCTGGATCCCATATATTGGAGGAGAAAGCTTTACTTTTTTTGAGCCTATATTTAATATTGCTGATACAGCAATTAGTACTGGTGTAGGTATAATGATAGTATTTAATAAAAAACTTTTTCCTTAAACTATTTTTTATTTTTAAATTTATTTCCTTCGTATATCATATAAGGTATTGGGGCAAGTATTGAAATACAATAACCAATAGCTGCAATAAAATCATCGAAAACAATATAAAGAGTTAGGCAAATTAAGGTAGTGTAAATCGCTAGATTAATAAAAAACTTTTTAAAAAATATGAGATAATTTTTAAGATCAAAAGATTCCTGCTCTTCCTTTGACATAGTATTATACCCTGNTAAAAGATATTTTGCGTTATTTTCATTAACCCAATAAGCTGCTCCAATAAAACATACATCAGCAATTATTAGTCCAATTAAAATTTCCATAAAAGATTGGTAATTTCCATACAATAAACTTAAAAGAATTATTTTAGTAAAGTGAGTAAAAACATTTTAAATCCTGAATTTTCTACTCTTCCCAATCTTCCTGGAGTCTACCAATTTTTTAATGATTCCAATAAAATAATATATATAGGTAAAGCTAAAAATTTAAAAAAAAGAGTGGCATCCTATTTTCAAAAAAACATAGGGTCTCAAAAAACAAAAAATCTTGTAAAAAATATAGCTGAGATTAAACATGTTGTTGTTTCCTCTGAGTCTGATGCATTATTATTGGAAAATTCTCTAATCAAAAAATACCAGCCTAAATACAATATTTTACTTAGGGATGATAAAACATATCCTTGGATATGTATTAAAAAAGAGAGGTTCCCTAGGGTAATGTTTACAAGAAAATTAATAAAAGATGGATCAGAATATTATGGCCCATATACTAATTATAAGACTATTAATATTTTGCTTGATTTAATTAATAGTCTATATCCGTTAAGAATTAGCAACTACAATCTTTCTGAAAAACAAATAAATTTTGAAAAGGAGAAACTATCTCTTCGTATTTTAAAAAAGGNTGGAAATATTATAATCCTTGGNTTTAATAAGGGTAATNCTGAAAATTCAAATGAAAANTTCATTTCAGAAACGGAATATAATTCTAATATTGATTCTATCAGGGAAATCCTAAAAGGCAAATTTTCTAGCTCTAAAGAGCTTTTAAAAAAACAAATGAATATCTATTCTAAAAACATGGATTTTGAAAATGCACAAAAGGTTAAGGTAAAATTAGCATTGTTAGATAACTACCAATCTAAATCAACAGTTGTTAGCTCTAAGCTAAATAATATCGATGTATTTAGTATCCTTTCTGATGAAACCCATGCTTATGTAAATTATCTTCAGGTTGCACATGGACGAATAGTTAGATTCCANAATCTAGAAATTAAGAAAAAGCTGGATGAAGANGATAAAGATCTATTATTACTTTGNATAATTGATCTTAGAAAAAAATTTNCGTCAAATAATAAAATAATTATCTGCCCATTTGATTTTAGCAAACTTATCTCTACTAAATTTATTATCCCCAAGGTCGGAGATAATAAAAAACTTCTTGAACTTTCAAAAAAAAATGTTACTCTTTTTAAAATAGAAAAACTTAAAAAAATTCAAATTGTAGATCCTGAAAGACATTCAAAAAGAATTATGAATCAAATGAAAAATGATTTAAAATTAAAGTCAGCACCTCTACGAATAGAATGTTTTGACAATTCCAATATTCAAGGCTCAAATCCCGTTGCTGCATGTGTAGTATTTATTAATGGCAAGCCAGCAAAAAAAGAGTACAGGCGATACAACATTAAAACTGTAAAAGGACCAGATGATTATGCTTCTATGGAGGAAGTTGTATCTAGAAGATATAAAAGAATGATTAAAGAGAAAAAATCTTTGCCCAATTTAATAATAATTGATGGGGGTAAAGGTCAACTTAGTTCTGGATTGTCTGCATTAAAAAAACTTAATCTAAATAATCGAATTACTATTTTAGGAATTGCCAAAAGATTAGAAGAAATTTATTCAGTTCATGATCCCATTCCTCTTTATCTAGATAAACGATCTGAAACACTAAAAGTTATTCAACAAATGAGAAATGAAGCGCATAGATTTGCAATTACATTTCACAAAAATAAAAGAAGCAATGAGGCTTTAAGTTCTTCAATAGATTTGATCCCCGGTATTGGAGAAAAAACTAAAATAACTCTTTTAAAAAAATATAAATCTTTAAAAAGAATTAAAGAAACGCCTGAAAAAATGATAGTGAAAGATATAGGTGTATCAAAAGCAAAAAAATTAATGTCATTTTTAAATTCATCCGATTAGTATTTTATACTTTTGCATCTATGCGACTTAAAACTGTATTAATTTGCTCTATTTTTTTTCTCTCAAATTTAATTTATAGTCAAAACTCTTCAGGAAAAAGATCTCCCTTTATAAGTTCCTCATTTGATTCATTCAAAGTTGGAGAATGGCTAAAGTTTAGAATCCACTACGGGATTTTTAATGCAAGTTATGCTACAATTGATTTACATGAAGATATTATAAATGGCGAAAAAGTTTTCAAATCAATAGCCATTGGGAGAACAACTGGGATCGCAAGATTATTTTTTAAAGTTGATGATGTATATGAAAGNTACTTTAATAAAACCATCGTAAAGCCCTTAAAATCAAAAAGAGANGTTTATGAAGGTGGTTACACNAAAAATGTTGAAATAGAATATGACTACACTAATAACATTGCAATAGTAAATGATATTAAANATGATACCATTAAAAAAGTTAATATAAAAGAAAATGTTCAGGATATAATTTCAACATTTTACTTTCTAAGAAATCATTTTGATGTAAGTAAACTACAAGTCAATGATTTTATTAGAATAACAATGTTTTTTGACGCTGATAATTATAATTTTAAAATGAAATTTTTAGGTTATGAAGATGTTAAAACAAAATTTGGAATAGTTAATTGTTACAAATTTAGACCATATATTGAGTCTGGTAGAATTTTTAGAGATAGTGAAAGTTTATCTCTNTGGGTTAGTAATGATAAAAACAAAATTCCAATAAAAATTGAAGCNGATTTAAGAATTGGATCTATTGAAGCAGATTTAGAAGAATTCAAAGGTTTGAAGTTCCCCTTTAAAATTAAAATTAATGACTAGGCATTATCTATTTTTTGTTATCATATTAATAATTAGTTCCTGTAATAAAGCCCCAAAGAAAGGAGCTCCATCCCAAAAAAAAGAAAAAATAGTAAAACAGTTTGGTTACAATTTAAACAAATATCATGTTGTTAGGGACACTGTTAGAAACGGCGATTCATTTGGGACTATTCTTGAAAAAAATAATTTATTTTATCCTCAGATTTATAACATAGTTCAAAAAGCAAAACAAGTTTATGATGTTAGGAAGATAAATATTGGGAAACCTTATGCAATTTTATTTTCTAAAGATTCTCTAAAAACACCTGAAATATTTGTATATCAACCAAATCTAATTGAATATGTTCTGGTTTCATTAAATGATTCTCTATGGGCTGAAAAAAAAGCTAAGGCAGTTAATCTTGTGGAATTTGAAGCTGAAGGAACTATAACAAGCTCTCTTTCTGAAACAATGGAGGAAAAAAAACTGTCACCATTACTTTCTAATGAACTTTCAGAAATATATGCCTGGACAATCGATTTCTTTCGCCTTGAAAAGGGAGACAATTTTAAAATTATATATACTGGTAAATATGTAGATGATTCAATATATGTTGGTTTAAATAGAATCCATTCTGCTTATTTTGAGCACAGAAAAAACCCTTTTTATGCTATTGAATTTGAAACAGATCCAAAAAGAGGAATTTTTGAATATTTTGATGAAAATGGAAAAAACNTGAGAAGAGCTTTTCTTAGGTCTCCTGTACAATTTAGCAGAATTTCATCAAGATACAATCTCAGAAGAAAGATTGCATATTATGGAAGAGTACGTCCCCACTTAGGTACAGATTTTGCCGCTCCAATTGGAACAAAAATTAGGGCAACTGCTAGTGGGACAGTTGTTAAGTCAAGCTACACAAGAGGAAATGGAAATTATGTTACAATAAAACATAATGCGACTTATTCTACTCAATATTTACATATGAAAAAAAGAGGTGTTAAAANAGGGCAATTTGTTAGGCAAGGGGACTATATTGGAACCATTGGAATGACNGGGAACACATCTGGACCACANGTTTGTTACAGGTTTTGGAAAAATGGTAAACAGGTCGATCCTTTAAAAACAAAGCTCCCTGAAGCAAAACCCATTTCACAAGAATTAAAAGATAAATACTTAACTTATATGANGCCAGTAAAACAACAGCTTGATTCTATAGTAACAAATGTTAACTTTGTAAAAAGAATTAGATAATCGCAATAAATAGATGTCATTAAAAAACATAAACCCTAAAAAAACATCTTCATGGAATGCGTTGGAATCCCATTTCAATGAAATAAAAAATGTCAAAATAAAAGAACTCTTTAAAAATAATAGTAGGGCTAATAGTCTTACTATTAGTTGGGATAAATTTACTGTTGACTATTCAAAAAATAGATTAAATAAAAAAACTCTTAAGCTTCTTTTCAATTTAGCGAATGAATGTGATTTAGAAAATTCTATTCAAAAACAATTTAGAGGGGTTAAAATAAACAAAACTGAAAATAGGGCAGTTTTACATTCTGCTACTAGGGCTAACAGTAATGAAAAAATCTTTATTGATAATATAAATATTGTTCCTTCTATTATTGAATCTAGAGCTAAAATGAAAAAATTTACAGATGACATTCTTTCTGGAAAACTACGAGGCTCAACAAATAAAATATTTACTGATATTGTTAATGTAGGAATTGGGGGCTCTGATCTAGGTCCAATTATGGTTGTTGATTCATTAAAATATTATAAGTCTAGGCTTAACCCGCATTTCGTTTCTAATGTTGATGGAGATCACGTTTTAGAAATTTTAAAAAAAGTAAATCCCGAAACTACTCTTTTTATAATTGTTTCAAAGACTTTCAAAACTCAAGAGACTCTCGTAAATTCAAACACTATAAAAAATTGGATTGTTTCAAAATTAGGAGAAAAAAGTATCGCCTTTCACTTTGCAGCTGTATCTACAAACACAAAGGAAATTGAAAATTTTGGAATAAATAAAGAATATACTTTTTCAATGAATGATTGGGTGGGTGGAAGGTTTTCTCTTTGGAGTTCAGNTGGACTTTCAATTAGTCTTTCCATTGGGTCAAATAATTTCGAAAGTCTCCTAAAAGGGGCTAATAAAATGGATTCTCATTTTAAATCCTCATCTCTTGAAAAAAATATTCCTGTAGTCTTGGCATTAATAAGCATTTGGTATAATAATTTTTTTAATTGCGAAACTGAAGCAATTATTCCATATTCTCAATATCTAAATAGGCTTCCTGAATATCTTCAACAGGCTGTTATGGAAAGTAATGGCAAAAGTGTTGATAGAGATGGAAAAAAAGTTGATTATCAAACTGGAAGTATAATATGGGGGAATACAGGAACCAATTCCCAGCATGCTTTTTTTCAATTAATTCACCAAGGCACTAAATTGATTCCCTGTGATTTTATTGGATTTGTAAAACCTCTTTATAAAGAAAATAATCAGCATAATAAATTAATGTCTAATTTCTTTGCTCAAACAAANGCTTTAATGCTGGGGAAAAGCATCAAAGAAGTATCCGAAGAATTATCTAATGGCATAAATAATTCTGAGATANTGGNACCTTTCAAAACTTTTGAAGGGAANAAGCCAACAAATACCATTTTAATTGAAAAGTTAAATCCTGAAACTCTTGGNAGCTTAATATCNATGTATGAACATAAAATCTTTGTTCAAGGTGTTATTTGGAATATTTATAGTTATGATCAATGGGGAGTAGAACTAGGTAAAGAATTAGCTTCTGAACTTTTAAAAGAGATTGAAAACAATGATCTTANAACGCATGATGATTCTACTTTTTCTCTTCTAAATAAATATTTAAAAAATTAGAGGAGTTATTCACAATAATTGTTCAAAAAATTAATGTTTAATTAACAATTTTCTTAGGAAAATTAGTCACTTTTGTCTATTACTACTATAAACAAATAACTATGAAAAAATTAATTCTAATGTTTACAGCGCTTCTTGTTTCAGGGCTCTGTTACTCTCAAAACATTTTAACTGGAACAGTAACAGACGAAAATAGTGTGCCTCTCCCAGGCGCCACTGTTTTGGTTAAGGGAACTTCAAATGGAGTTTCAACTGATTTTGATGGTATATTTACAATTAATGNTGCTGATTCAGGGACTTTAGTTNTTTCATACATTGGTTATGATACCCAAGAAATTGATTTTAGCAGCACTATGAAAATTGATGTTAAAATGACTCCTAGTTCAAATGAACTAGAAGGGATCACTGTATTTGGGACTATTGACTTTGCAATTGATAGGCAAACGCCTGTAGCTGTTTCTACTTTAACTGCTTCAGATATTCAAGAAAGAATTGGTAATCTTGAACTTCCTGAGATGCTTAATGCAACGCCTGGTGTTTATGCTACTAGAGCTGGAGGAGCNTTTGGAGACTCCAGAATTAATGTTAGAGGATTTGACTCCCAAAACACTGCTGTTTTAATTAATGGTATTCCTGTTAATGATATGGAAAATGGAAGGGTCTATTGGTCTAACTGGTCAGGGCTTTCAGATGTTGTATCAGCAATGCAAGTTCAAAGAGGGCTTGGAGCTTCTAAACTAGCAATATCATCTGTTGGAGGAACAATTAATGTAATAACCAAATCTACAGACCTTACTGAAGGAGGAAGAGTTTCTGCTAGCGTAGGGAACGATGGCTATGGGAAAACTGTTGCTTCCTATAACACTGGTGAAATGGATGGTGGTCATGCCCTATCGCTTTTGTTCTCAAGAACTGCTGGAGATGGTTATGTAGATGGAACAATGTTTGAAGGTTATAATTACTTCTTAGGTTATGGTTGGAGAGACAGTTCAGATAAACATAATATTCAACTAATAATTACTGGAGCNCCTCAAACGCATCATCAAAGAACTGGAAGCTTTTATAATATGGCTCAAGGTAAACAGTATAAACAATATGGAATTCGTTATAACTACAATCATGGCTANTTAAATGGTCAAGAATTTAACTGGAGAAAAAATTTCTATCATAAGCCAATTGCTTCTTTAAATTGGGAGCATAAAATGAATGAAAGNACNAATCTTTCTGCTTCTGTCTATTACTCAATTGGTAGAGGAGGTGGAACTGGAGATATAGGTAGAGCCTATGGGTTTCAATATGCAAGTGGAGATTTGAACTATAATGGAGGATATGCTTTTAGAAATCCAATAAATGGTCATGTAAATTATGATAAAATATATGCATATAACAGTGGGGTGTCTACTACTTTTTATAATGGCAGAACTGCCTCAAACTCTGTAGATGCAGCTACTGGGAAGTATATAGTTAATGATCAAGATGAAAGAGTGGATGGAGTAAAAAGAAATGGAATAGTTAGAAGAGCGTCTGTGAATTCTCATAATTTTGTAGGATCTCTTATTAATCTGAAAAAACAACTTTCAGATAATTTAACTCTTGATTTCGGGGTTGATGTTAGGGCATATACTGGGATTCATTATAGAAGGCTAGACAACCTGCTAGGTGCTGATGGATATAGAGATTTTGATAATAAAAACTATACTAATACGACCATTAATAGCAAAGGAAGTGCTGTAAGAACAACTGAATACAGCTCAAATCTTGGAAGTTTGTGGAATGTTTTTAGAGACACTGACAAGGAAGAAAAAATTGATTATCACAATGATGGAAAAGTTAAATGGAGCGGAATATTCACTCAACTAGAATACAAAGAGGATAAGCTCTCTGCTTTTGTTCAAGCAGCAGTCTCTAATCAAGGATTTCAAAGGATAGAATATTTTAATCAATCTGGAGTNGCAACTTCTGCATGGAAAAATATTACAGGAGGGAATGTAAAGGGAGGAGCTAATTATAACATTAATGCAAAAAATAATGTTTTTGTTAATGGAGGCTACTACTCTAAACAGCCAAATTTTGATGCAGTTTGGATCAATTATTCAAACACATTAAATCCTGATTTAAAAAATGAAACTGTTGTTGGGCTTGAAGCAGGATATGGATACAGGTCTAATAACTTAAGGTTTAATGTAAACCTTTACAAGACTACTTGGGAGGATAGGTTCCTTAGCGATGGAGTTTCTGTTGGAGGAGTTAGAGGAACAGCTAATTATTATGGAATTAAGCAAATTCATACAGGTTTAGAATTTGATGGAGTTTTGGATATAAGTCCTTTTGTTGAAGTTCAAGGTATGCTATCTCTAGGGAACTATAAATATGGAAGCGATGTTACTGCAGATGTATTCGATTCTAGTAGAGTTAAAATAGGGACTTCTACTGTATATTTAAAAGATGTAAAAGTTGGAGATGCTGCCCAAACTACATCAAGATTAAACCTAGTTGTAAAACCTACTGATTTATTTAAGTTTAATATTAGTATGTTCTCAGCGTCTGATTTATATGCAAACTTTAACCCAGAAGATTTTGATACTGCAGGAGATGCAGCAATGCAAATTCCAGCATATGAGTTGTTTGATTTTGGAACATCGTATAATTTATCTATTGGTGGAGAGAAGGTATACGTAAGGCTAAATGTCAATAATATTTTTGACACACACTATATAGCTGAATCATCAACTAATATCCTAGCAAATGCTGGAGATCCAACATGGTTGGGTGTTCATGAACTTAATAAAGTTTTCCCTGGTTGGGGAAGAACTTGGAACCTAGGATTTACTTACAGATTCTAGTTAATTAATTTTTATAGTAAAATAGAAAAGCCTCTTATATATTAAGAGGCTTTTTATTTAATATCCTTAATTTTTAATTGAATGGATGTTTTTCCGTTCCATGTGTTTTCATCGATTGTATATAGCATTGAAAAAGTTGAATTTGATGAAATTTTTTTTCTTTTTTCTGAAAGCCAAAAGCCGATTGCTGAAAATGTTTCTTCTGATTCTTGAGAAACATTTAATTTAATATGCTCTTTGTTTTTCCCTAATAAACTTATAACTCCTTTCATCTTTAATTTTTCTGACAAGAAAATTGGTCTTCCATTTCCTGGTCCAAAAGGCTCAAATTGATTTAAAATTCTATAAAATTTTGGAGTTATTGAGCTTAGCGTAATTTTTGATTCTATATTAACTTCTCTAATAGGGAGTTTATTTTTAACATAATTTTTAACTGCCTTTTCAAANTTTTTTTTGAAACTTAAATATTTCTCATTTTCAATAGTTAATCCTGCTGCATATTTATGTCCTCCAAATTTTAAAATATTCGATTCACATTTTTTTAAAATTTCATATAAATCAACCCCTTTAATTGATCTAGCAGAACCTGTTAAGGTTCCATCTTTTGATTTACAAAAAACTATTGTTGGTTTATAATATTTTTCAATTATTCTAGATGCTACTATTCCTATTACTCCTTTGTTCCAAGATTTTTCAAAAACAACTGTTGATTTAGAGTTTAGATTGTTTTCGTCAACTATTTTTTTTAAAGCTTGGTTAGTAATGCTTTTTTCTATATCTCTTCTTTGGAGGTTTAATTTTTCNATTTTTTCAGCTAATTTTTCTCCTTTATTTAAATCNTTTTCTANTAATAATTCTAAAGCTAAAGAAGCATGNTCCATTCTNCCAGCAGCATTAATTCTAGGTCCTATATAAAACATAAGGTCTCCAATATTAAATTCTTTTTTATTGTTTTTCTTTAAAATGCAATGAAGCCCAATTCTTGGGTTTGAATTTATAATTTGAAGACCAACATAAGTTAAAATTCTATTTTCACCAATTAATGGTACAATGTCTGCTGCTATTGCAATTGCAACTAAATCAAGATATTGAATAATATTTTCGATTTCTAGACCTTTTCGTTTATTAATTGCCTGAATCAATTTAAACCCAACACCACATCCACATAATTCTTTAAAAGGATATTTACAATCAGTCTGTTTGGGATTTAAAATTGCATATGCATTTGGCAATTTATTACTAGGGTTATGATGATCACAAATAATAAAGTCTATTTTTTTTTTAAGGCATATTGAACTTGATTAATTGCTTTAATTCCACAATCCAGAGCAATTATTAAACTGTTTTTATTCTTTTCAGCCAAATCAATTGCCTTTAAAGATATTCCATAGCCCTCAGAATTTCTGTCTGGAATATAAGTGGAAATATTTCCTCCAATATCATTTAAAAATGAGGTCAAAAGTGCAACAGAAGAGGTCCCGTCAACGTCGTAGTCACCAAAAATCATTATTGATTCATTNTCCTCGATCGCTTTTAATANTCTATTAACTGCTTTATCCATGTCTTTCATTAAAAAAGGATCATGAAGTTGATCAATCTTTGGTCTAAAAAAATTTTTTGCTTGATTAAAATTTTTTATTCCTCTTTTTACAAGCATTGAAGAAATAACTTTATCAATATTTAGTTCTTTTGAAAGTTGATCAATAGACTCTTGTTCTTTATTTTCTTCTATATTCCAATTCATTTATCTATTCCTTCTAAAACTATAACATACTCCCCTTTTGGTCTCTTTTTTCCACACAAACCTATAACTTCATTAATTGTTCCTCGAAAAGTTTCCTCGAAAAGCTTAGTTAATTCTCTTGAAACTGAAATTCTCCGATTTGATCCAAATGTAATTTTAAAATCNGATAATGTTTTTATTAATTTATGAGGAGATTCATAAAATATCATGGTTCTTTTTTCAGAAGAAAGTTCTAAAAGCCTTTTCTTTCTTCCCTTTTTAACTGGTAAGAATCCTTCAAAAACAAATTTGTCTGCTGATATACCGCTAACCAACAATCCAGGAATTAAAGCCGTTGGCCCTGGCAGACATTCAATTTCTATATCATTATTCAAACAAGTTCTTGCAATTAGAAATCCAGGGTCTGAAATACCTGGTGTTCCTGCATCAGAAATAATTGCTACGCTGGCCCCTTCCTTTATTTTATTAATTATCATTTCAACCTCATTATGTTCATTGAATTTATGATGAGACCTTAATCTCCCATTAATATTAAGGTGATTCAATAGTTTTTTACTTCTTCTTGTGTCTTCACATAAAATTAAATCAACTATTTCTAAAGTCTTTATTGCCCTGATTGTAATATCCNCAAGATTTCCAATTGGTGTAGGAATAATATATAGTTTTGCCATGTTAAATTAATTTTTAGACATTTGTCTAGAGATTAAAGTTAAGTACTTTAAGAACAATATCAATGTGTCTAAGATGAATGAAAATATAAAAAATTTAAAAGGTAGCATAGAAGTGATTTGTGGTTCTATGTTTTCTGGCAAAACAGAGGAATTAATAAAAAGAATTAAAAAAGCCGAATTAGATAACAAAAAATTTATTGTATTTAAGCCTAAAACTGATTCTAGAAATCCAAAGGATAAAATAATCTCTCATGGAAAAAGTGAAATTGGAGCTAAAATAGTAGAAGCTCCCAAAGATATTTTTTCTTATTCAAAAAATTTGGATGTTGTAGGAATAGATGAAGCTCAGTTTTTTAATCAAGATTTGGTTGATGTTTGTAATAAGCTAGCAAATAGAGGAATTAGAGTAATCGTTTCAGGATTAGATATGGATTATAAAGGAAGTCCTTTTGGTCCTATTCCTAATCTAATGGCATGTGCCGAAGAGGTAACTAAAGTACATGCTATTTGTGTTGAAACTGGAGAATTGGCAAATTATAGCTNNAGAAAAAATGCAACTAATGATCTAATTTTAGTTGGAGAAAAAAAGGAATATGAACCTCTTTCTAGAAGTGCATTTATAAAAAAAATGGAGAAAAGAGAAAAAAACAAAAATGAAAATTAAAGAAACTATTGTAGAAGTTAATTTAAAAAATCTAACTCATAATCTTAATTTTTTAAAATCTAAATTAAATTCTAAAACTCTTATGATGGCTGTTGTAAAAGCTTTTTCATACGGTGCTGACTCGTTAATAATTGCAAAGGAATTAGAAAAACAAGAAATTGATTATTTGGCTGTTGCATATACTAACGAGGGATTGATGCTTAGAAAAAAAGGCATTGATTCTCCTATTCTTGTGTTACATCCTCAAATTGATGATTTCAATAAAATTATTGAATATAATCTTGAGCCAAGCATTTATTCCTTTAGAATTCTAAATGCTTTTATGTCCTGTTCAAAATTTAAAAACTCTTATCCATTTCAAATTAAATTTAATACCGGATTGAATAGGTTAGGGTTTCATGAAAATGAAATAAATAATTTAATCAGTTGTCTCAATGGATTAATACCAACTTATATCTTTTCACATTTAGGTGCTTCAGAAGATAAAAATGAAGATGAGTTTTCTAATGATCAAATAAAAAGATTTGCATCATTGGCCAAAGATTTTCAAAATAAAATTGGAGTGGAAATTAAAAGACATATACTTAATACATCTGGAATTTTAAATTTTTCTAAATACCAATATGAAATGGTTCGTACAGGCATTGGGCTATATGGCTTTGGAAATGATCCTAAATNCAAGAATAATTTAAAACCTGTAATTAGTCTAAAAACTATTATTTCTCAAATACATAAAATTTTAAAAGGAGACTCCGTTGGCTATAATAAAGGCTTCATAGCTAAAGATGATGTAACTATTGCAACACTCCCTATTGGACATGCTGATGGAATTAGCAGACAATATGGAAATGGGAATGGGAGTGTTATGGTGAATGGAAAATTTGCTCCAATTATTGGAAATGTTTGTATGGATATGTTGATGATTAACATTTCTAAAATATCCTGCAAAGAGGGAGATAAAGTCATAATTTTTGATGATAAAAATCTTTCAGCTGATGACTTTACAAAATCTATAGGCACTATTCCTTATGAAATACTAGCCTCTCTATCTAAAAGAATCAAAAGAGTTGTTATATCATAAACTGTTTTGTTTTTAACAAAAAAAATAAAATATGATCTAAAACTANCCATAACTCTTTATGTCTATTGAAATAATTACTTTTACTGTTTAAACTATTCAATATGAAAATTGCATTGGTTGGGTCAACAGGTCTGGTAGGTGGAACGATCCTTGATGTTATAAAAGAAAGAAATTTTTTATTTAAAGAGTTGTTTTTAGTTGCTTCTGAAACTTCCATTGGAAAACAAATTAATTTTTTACAAAAAAATTATTCTGTTATCGCCATTGAAGAAGCTTTAAAGCTTAATGTTGATATTGCAATCTTTTCTGCAGGAAGAGATATTGCTTTAAAATGGGCTCCAAAATTTGCAAANAATGGCAGTGTTGTAATTGATAATTCATCTGCATGGAGAATGAATAGTAATACAAAACTAATCATTCCTGAAATTAATGGTTCCATTTTAAACTTAGAAGATAAAATAATTGCAAATCCTAATTGCTCTACTATTCAGATGCTAATGGTTTTGGCTCCAATCCATAAAAATTATGAGATAAAGAGAATTATAGTTTCTACGTATCAGTCTGTAACTGGAACGGGAATGAAAGCCGTGGAGCAATTAAAAAATGAATACAAAGGTAAAAATGGTGAAATGGCTTATAATTATCCTATTCACCAAAATGCAATTCCACAATGCGATGATTTTCTAAAAAATGGATATACCAAAGAAGAAATGAAGCTTGTAAATGAAACTCATAAAATTCTTGATTCAAATATTAAAATTAGTGCAACTGCCGTTAGGGTTCCAATTATTGGAGGGCATAGTGAATCAATAAATATTACACTCAAAAATTCATTTGAAATTTCAGAAATAGTAAGTTTGTTAAGTAAAACAGCTGGTGTTACTGTTGAGGATAATCCTACAAAACTAAAATATCCTATGCCTATCTTGTGTCAGGGCAAAGATGAAGTTTTTGTTGGGCGTATTAGAGAAGATTATTCTGAAAAAAACAGCTTGAACCTCTGGGTTGTTGCAGATAATCTAAGAAAAGGGGCTGCAACTAACGCTATTCAAATTGCTGAATATTTAATTGAAAATGGCATAGTCTAATAAGACTCTTTTATTTCAAATGTCTCCATAAATTTTGTTGTATAATTCCCAGAAATATAATCTGGCTCATCCATTAATTGTCTATGAAAAGGAATTGTAGTTTTTACTCCTTCAATCACAAATTCATCTAACGCTCTCTTCATTTTTTGAATTGCTTCTTTTCTATTTTGAGCAGTTACAATTAATTTCGCAATCATTGAGTCATAATTTGAAGGAATTTCATATCCACTATATACATGGGTGTCTAATCTAACACCATGGCCACCTGGCAAATGAAGATTTGTAATTTTACCTGGGGATGGTCTAAAACCTTTATACGGATCTTCAGCATTAATTCTACATTCAATAGAGTGAAGTTTTGGAAAATAATGATTTCCTGAAATCTTAATTCCAGATGCAATCTTAATTTGTTCTTTAATTAAGTCATAATCTATTACCTGTTCTGTTATTGGATGTTCAACTTGAATTCTAGTGTTCATTTCCATAAAATAAAAATTTCTGTTTTTATCAACTAAAAATTCTATTGTCCCCGCACCTTCATATTTAATAAACTCTGCTGCTTTTACAGCAGATTGTCCCATTTCATTTCTTAATTTATCTGTCATAAATGGCGAAGGTGTTTCTTCTGTAAGTTTTTGATGTCTTCTTTGAATTGAGCAATCTCTTTCAGATAAGTGACATGCCTTTCCAAATTTATCCCCAACAATTTGAATCTCAATGTGACGAGGGCTCTCAACTAGCTTCTCCATATACATAGCATCATTTCCAAAAGAAGCTTTTGCTTCTTGTCTAGCACTCTCCCAAAGGCTTAAAAAATCTTTTTCTTTCCAAACTGCTCTCATCCCCTTTCCGCCACCTCCCGCAGTAGCTTTAATCATTATAGGATAACCTATTTTTTTCGCTATTTTTTTTGCTTCATCAAAAGTCTCAATTATACCCTCTGACCCTGGAATAGTTGGCACTCCGGCCTCTTTCATAGTAGATATTGCAGATGCCTTATCTCCCATTTTTTCAATCATTTCAGAAGAAGCTCCAATAAATTTAATTTTGTGTTCTTCACAAATTTTTGAAAAACGAGAATTTTCNGACAAGAATCCGTAGCCAGGATGAATAGCATCTGCATTTGTTATTTCAGCTGCAGCTATAATATTTGATATNTTTAAATACGATTCTGAGCTNTTGGCNGGTCCAATACATACTGCTTCATCAGCAAAACGGACATGCAAACTCTCTTNNTCNACAACCGAATAAACAGCNACGGTTTTTATACCCATCTCCTTACAGGTCCTTATAATTCTTAATGCTATTTCNCCTCTATTAGCAATTAAAATTTTTTTAAACATAATATTTTTTATTAAGACGGATCGATTAGAAACAACGGCTGATCAAATTCAACAGGTGAAGAATCGTCAACCAAAATTTTGACAATTTTTCCAGAAAATTCTGTTTCTATTTCATTAAATAATTTCATTGCCTCAATAACACACAAAACATCTCCCTCTGAAATTACATCGCCAATTTCAACAAAATTTGGTTTGTCTGGAGATGGTTTTCTATAAAATGTTCCTATTATTGGAGATGCAATGGTTATTAAANTTGTCTNATTCTCTTCTGTTTGAGGNTTTTCTGTAGCTTGAGCTGTNTCTGGCTCTCTANTANCAGGAACGATTGTNTGATCAATAATTTGTGGTACATCTTTNTAAATAACAGATTTGCTAGATNAATCTTTTTTAATTCCAATCTTCAGATCTTTGGATTCTATTTTTACCTCACTAACACCAGACTTNGCTACAAATTTTATTAATTGTTGAATGTCTTTTATATTCATAATAATTGTTTTTATTAACTGTTATATCCCCATTTTAAAAATGATGCTCCCCANGTAAAGCCTCCTCCAAAGGCTGCAAAAATTATATTATCTCCTTTTTTAAATTTTTTTTCATAATCAGATAAAACTAAAGGAATTGTTGCGGCTGTAGTATTACCATATTTTTTTATATTCATCAAAACTTTAGACTCACATATGCCCATTCGATTAGCTGTTGCATCAATAATGCGTCTATTAGCTTGATGAGGGACTAAATAATCTACATCCTTATTAGACAGATTATTTCTGTCCATAATTTCATATGCAGCTTCTGCCATATTAGAAACGGCAAACTTAAAAACACTTTTTCCATCCTGAAAAAGAAAATGTTTTTTGTCTTTTACAGTTTTTTCAGTTGTTGGCATTAANGAGCCTCCGGCTTCAATTTTAAGAAATTCTTTNCCAACACCATCNGATCGTANAAATTCATCTTGGATTCCATATCCATCNATATTTGGCTCAAGTAAAGCAGCNCCAGCGCCATCACCAAAAATTATGNANGTGTTTCTGTCAGAATAATCAACAATAGATGACATTTTATCTGCCCCAATNACAATGATTTTCTTNTATCTTCNAGACTCAATGTAAGATGATGCGACAGACATTGCGTAGAGAAATCCAGAACAAGCAGCATTAAGGTCATATCCAAAAGCATTATAAGCGCCAATTTCTGTAGCAACAGTGGCAGCAGTACCCCCAATATGCATATCGGGTGTCATAGTAGCTACAATAATCATATCAATATTTAATGGCTCAATATTCTTTTTTTTTAAAATTTTATTAGCAGCATTAGTTGCCATAAAAGATGTTCCTAATCCTTCATCCAAAATTCTTCTTTCTTTTATTCCTGTTCTTGTAGAAATCCAATCATCTGTTGTTTCTAAAAATTTTTCTAGGTCAGTATTTTTTAAGATTTTTTTTGGCAGATACGATCCTAATGCGGTAACTGAAGCCTTGATCATAAAAAAATAATTTTTTTAATTTTAGTCAAAAATGAGAAAAAAATGGCAAAAAATGGCAAAAAATGAGAAAAAAATGGTAAAAAATGGTAAAAAATGGTAAAAACTAAAAAATACTTATATAGCTATACTAGGTTTCTTCAGTATTATCTATTAAAACTTTTCCCCTATAATAAAGCTTNCCTTCGTGCCAATGNGCTCTATGNTATAAATGTGATTCNCCCGTAGTTTTACAAATAGCTATTTGAGAGTCTTTAACCTTATAATGGGTTCTTCTTTTGTCTCTTCTGGTTTTGGAAATTTTTCTTTTTGGATGTGCCATAATTAATTTATTTTAATTCTTTTAACTTGTTCCAACGAGGGTCCATATTATCTTTCTTGAAATTAAATTCAAAGGATTTTAATCTAGTTAAAGTATCCGATTTTAATGTCCCGTCAATAATGCCAGGATGAATTATTTTTAATGGCAAAGATAACACTATCATTTCATATAATTGCTGAGAAATATCAAATTGATGAGATCCCTTAGGTAAAATTAAAAGGTCTTCATTGTCATTATTAAATACTGCTCCAAACTTAACTACTAAGTTCAAGCTTGAATTATGAACATGCTCAAATGGTTCATTAGAAACATGGCAGTTCAGATTAATCAATCCTTTACAAAAAAACTCTAATTCTAATAAATTTAGCTTTTTAATTAATTTAATTTTCACGTTTATTTTACAGCTATTGAATTCATCATATTGAAAATTTTCAAAGAAGTTCTTTTCTANTTCAAATTTAAAATNATGTGATCCTTCACTNAATCCTCCAAAATTAATTACATATTGATTAANNGGTTTCATTGTATATTTACTTAGGTTTGCGAATATAAGTAATTTAATGAATAGGAATATCCTTGTTTGGCTTTTCTTTTTTGTCTTTAAAAAATAAGTTTTTAGTCTTTTTTATGAGAAATTCTATTTCTATAAATATCAATTGCAGAAAAAATTGCGTTTTTAAATGATGTTGGATCTGCTATGTTATTTCCAGCAATATCAAAGGCCGTTCCATGATCAGGTGAGGTTCTTATTTTATTAAGTCCAGCAGTAAAATTAACCCCTTCTCCAAAAGAAATAGTTTTGAATGGGATTAGCCCTTGATCATGGTAAATGGCTAAAACTGAATCATAATTATTATAGGCCCCAGAGCCAAAAAAACTATCACTTGAAAATGGACCTGAAATTAAAGTTCCTGATTTTGAAATATCAATTAGTGTTGGAATTAAAATATCTTCATCTTCACTTCCAATAATCCCTCCATCTCCAACATGTGGATTAATAGAAAGGACTGCGATCTTGGGTTTTACAATTCCAAAGTCAATTTGTAAAGATTTTTCCATTACCGAAATCTTTTCTTTTATTTTTTCTTTATTAATTTTGGAAACTACCTGATTAATTGGAATGTGATCTGTAAGAAGGCCTATTTTTAATCTTTCACTAATCATAAACATAAGGCTTGTACCGTTAAATTTCGATGATAAATAATCAGTATGTCCAGGAAAATCAAATTTTTGATTTTGAATATTTTTTTTATTAATTGGTGCCGTTACTAATACTTCTATCTTGTTTTCAATAATAGATTTTGTTGCTAATTCTAAAGATTTATATGAAATCTCTCCTGAAAGTTTTGTTGGTGTTCCAAACTGAGTAATGAATTCATTTTCCCATGAACTTATAACATTTATTTGTCCTTGTTTTGGGGGTTCTCCAAATTTAATTTTATTAAATTTTATATCTATATTAAAAAAGACGGCTTGGTCTGAAAGCAATTTAAAATTTGCAAAAATAACTGGAATAAAAAATTCAAGAATACGAGGGTCTTTAAAAGATTTTAAAATTATTTCTATTCCTATACCATTTGGATCACCACATGAAATTCCGACGATAGGGAACAATTTTTTTTTCATAAATATTTATAGTATTTATCACTAGTTTTACAAAACTAAATATATATAAAATAAAGAATATGTTTACTGGAATTATAGAAACAATTGCTGTTATTTCTAAATTAAAAAAAGAAAAAGGCAACTTACATATTGCCTTAAAAAGTGATTTCACAAATGAATTAAAAATAGACCAAAGTATTTCTCATAATGGAATTTGTTTAACGGTTATTGACATTAAGAATAAGGAATATGTTGTAACTGCCATTGAAGAAACTATTGCAAAAAGCAGTATCAGCTCTTGGAAAGTTGGAGATCAAATTAATCTAGAAAGGGCAATGAAAATTGGTGACAGACTAGATGGGCACATGATTCAAGGGCATGTTGACCAGGTAGGAAAATGTATTGACATTCTCGAAAAAGATGGCAGCTGGATATTTACCTTAAATTATAGCAAATCAAATAATGTCACTGTTGAAAAAGGCTCAATAGCTGTAAATGGAATTAGCTTAACAGTATTAGGATCAAAAAATAATAGTTTTAGCGTTGCCATAATTCCATACACTTATAAGAATACTAACTTTAATACTTTAAAAGTTGGGGATCTGGTTAACTTAGAATTTGATATTATTGGAAAATATTTGGAGAAGATGTTATCTCAATACAATTGATTTTACATTTTAATAATCCATAATAAAGGATTTATAGGTTTTGTATTTTGAAAAATACTAAACTGAATTGTAGATTTTCCTGTTGCATTATTTGTAAAAACCTCTCCAATATTTTGGTTTGATACTACTTTATCTCCTTTTTTAACAAATACTTTAGAAAGGTTTTTATAGGCTGTAATATAGTTCCCGTGTTGAACTAAAACAGTAGGGTTACTTCCCTTAAACCGCAAGACTGAAAGTACAGTTCCATCAAATATTGTTTTTACTTTTTGATTTTTGGTTGTTGCTATAATTACCCCATTACTTTTAATCTTGGCTGTTTTTACAACAGGATGTGGTTGAGTGCCAAACTTTTGAATTACAACTCCTCTCATGACTGGCCAAGGCAATTTTCCTTTATTTAAAACAAAGTTTTTTGATAATTCTTTTGCTTCAGGAGTCAAGTTAAAGTTTTCCGATTTGTTTTTTTTCTCATTAGATTTAACAATTGCCTCTCTAATAAGCTTTTCTATTTCTTTATCTAACTGTTGACTCAGTCTTTGTTTCTTGTCAATCTCATTTATGTATTTTTTTTCCTTTCTCCTTAATTCATATACTAATTTATTGGAGTCCTTTTTTTCTGATTCTAGCGATTTTTTAATAGACCTATTACTCTTTACTAAATCCTGTTTTTTTGTTTTTTGAAAATTTAAGTCTTTGTTTATTTCTTCTATTTCATTAATTAAATACAAAATTTTATTTGCTTGATTTTTTCTAAAAACAGCAAGTTGTTTTATATACTCGGTCCGTTTATAAGCTTGAAAAAAACTTTCTGAGGACAACAAAAACATTAATCTACTTTTTCCTGATTTAGTTTTATATGACTTTAATATCATTTCCTTGTATTTCTTTTTAACATCAATCAAATTAGATTCTAAAATCTTTTCTTGCTTTTGATTTTTTTCTATTGCTGCACTTAAAAGATTAATCTGTTGATTAGTAAGCTTAACCAGTTCTTCTTTTCTTTCAATTTTTAAGCTTAGATTCTCAACGTCAGAATAAGCTGCTACCTTCTTTCTTTTATTAGTAAAAAGCATTTCATTTATCTTCTTAATTTCTTTTTGTAACTCTATCCTTTTTAGTTCCAGCTTTTCTCTGGTATTTGTTTGTGCAAAGCTATAGTTAATAAATACACTCAAAAAAATAGAAACAATAATAACTTTAAATCTATTTATGAATATCATAGCTTAATAGGCTTATAATCAATGGGAATTTGGAAAGGGAAAGATACTGGGCCTCCTAATTTATTAACTTTTAGATTAAGTATGACTTCTAATTTTTTCCCATCTATTGATAAAAAAATTTTTATTTTCGTTGGAAATGACTCGCCATTAGTAATTATGTATTTGCCATAATTAACAATTAGCCTATTATCATTAAAGTTAATTGTTTGACTAACTAATCTAAAGGTAGTGGGACTAAAGCCGTAAATAATAGTAAGGTTTTTTCTGTTAGATAATGATTGTAGGCTATATATTTGATTATTTGCTACTTGCTTCCATTTATTCTCTTCAAATTTAATAAGAGGAAACCCCGTGATTAAATTTTGAAACATCTTTAAAGTTAATTCTTGATCAAATAATCTAGAAAATGAAGAATATTCATCTTTATAATAGGTTTTGCTTATTTTTTCATAAAAACTTATTTGCTCTCTTGTAAATAAAGCCTTGAACAAAGGGATCAATAAAGATCCTGTAATTAATATTTTTTCATTTTTTTCTATCCTAATTCCAATATTAAATTGATTTGTAGAGTTCTTTTGCTTAACAGTGGCTTGAGATCTATAAGTTATAAAATCATAATCTGGTGTTCTGTTCTCAATTTCACCAATTAATGTTTTAGTAGAAAGTTTGTTAAAACCAGTTTTGTATTCTACTTTTTTAATAGCATTACATCCTACTATCAATATAGAAAATAATAAAATTGTTTTTTTCATTACTAGAAAGTTAAATTAACTCACTATAATCTCCA
Source organism: Flavobacteriaceae bacterium (assembly GCA_002702895.1). Classification (GTDB taxonomy): domain Bacteria; phylum Bacteroidota; class Bacteroidia; order Flavobacteriales; family Flavobacteriaceae; genus MAG-121220-bin8. The sequence goes on from PACX01000015.1 coordinate 71,008, forward strand.
ATATTAATTTGATTTCCCTTACCATCAAAATTGCAATTATTCCCTATCATAGAATTTTCAATATTGGCGTTTTTTATTTTATGCCTGTACTCCCAAAGCCTTTATCCCCTCTGTTAGAGCCCTTTAATGAATCTGTTTTTTGCCATTGTATTGTTTCATGTCTAGATACAATTAATTGTGCAATTCTATCTCCAGATTTTATTTCAAAATTCTGATTTGATAAATTAATTAAAACTACTCCAATTTCTCCCCTGTAATCAGCATCTATAGTGCCAGGAGAGTTTAAAACTGTAATGCCTTTTTTTAATGCAAGTCCACTTCTTGGCCTAACTTGTGCTTCGCAATTTTTCTCTAGCTCAATATATAATCCCGTATTAATTAATTTTCTTTCAAAAGGTTTTAAAATTATTATTTCATTCAAGAATGCTCTTATGTCCATTCCTGCAGAGAAAGAAGATTCATAAGATGGCAAAGGATTCGAAGATTTATTGATTATTTTAATAATCATAATAACTTTTTTTACTAAAATTAACTAAATAAAATAAATTTCGAGCTAGCCTTTGAGAGCTTCAGCTCCTCCAACTATTTCCAAAATCTCATTAGTAATTGAAGCTTGTCTAGCTTTGTTATAAGTAAGCTTTAATTCGTCTCTAAGTTCAGATGCATTGTCCGTAGCTTTATGCATAGCTGTCATTCTTGCACCGTGTTCGCTTGCAAAAGAATCTCTAACTGCTTTAAACAATTGCATTTTTAAAGATTTTGGTATTAATGTTCTTATTATTTCTTCTTGTGAGGGTTCAAATATATAATTTAAAGATTTAGATACATTTTCTTCGTTCTTAGATATAGGCAAAAACTGTTCTGACTTAATAATTTGAGTTGCTGCATTTTTAAAACTATTATAAACTATTTCAATGTGATCATATTCATAATTAGAAAAAAGTTCTATTAGTTTATCTACAATTAAAGAAACTTCTTCATAATTTAAATTATTAAATAAGCTGCTTTCGTTTTGAATTATGTTTTCTTCCTTTGAAAGAGAATCATTAACTTTTTTGCCAATAGTTACAAAATCAATCTTAGAGTTCTTGAACTCCTGTCTTAGCTTTAAGCTATTAATTTCTTTTAAAACATTGGCATTAAAGGCTCCGCAAAGACCTCTGTTTGAGCTAATGGCAATAATCAAAGTATTATTTATTTCTCTTTTTTTACTAAAAGTTTTGTCTTCAGAAGAGCTGCTAAATCCTTTCATTAATTCAGAAAGTTTATTAGAATATGGCCTCATTGCAGTTATAGCATCCTGTGCCTTTTTTAGCTTTGCAGCAGAAACCATTTTCATTGCGCTAGTTATCTGCATTGTTGAAGACACTGAAGAAATCCGGTTTCTAATTTCTTTTAAATTAGCCATTTGCTTTTTAGTAAGTTGAGCTTAACTCTTCTGCTGTTTTAGTTAATATTGAGATGACATCGTCTGTTAGTTTGCCTGACTTAATTGTTTGCATGATCTTTTTATGTTTTAAATTTAAAAAATCAATGTACTTTCTTTCAAACTCCTTTATTTTATTAACTGGTACATTTTTAAGCAAATTTTTTGAGCCAGCAAATATTATCGCAATTTGATCTTCAACGGTGAAAGGATCATTTTGAGCCTGTTTTAATATTTCCACATTTCTCTTTCCTTTTTCAATTACATTTAAAGTAGCATCATCTAAATCTGATCCAAACTTTGCAAAAGCTTCTAGTTCTCTAAATTGGGCTTGATCTAATTTTAAGGTCCCCGCTACTTTTTTCATAGATTTTATTTGAGCAGAGCCTCCTACTCTAGATACTGATATTCCAACATTAATGGCTGGGCTAACTCCAGAATTAAATAAATTGGATTCCAAGAAAATTTGGCCATCAGTGATGGAAATTACATTTGTAGGAATATAAGCTGAAACATCCCCCGCTTGGGTTTCAATTATTGGCAGCGCAGTTAATGAGCCGCCTCCTTTAACCAACGGCTTAAGTGAATCAGGGAGGTCATTCATACCCTTAGCTATTTCATTATCTGCTATAACTTTTGAAGCTCTTTCTAATAATCTTGAGTGTAAATAAAAAACGTCTCCAGGATATGCTTCTCTTCCAGGTGGTCTTCTTAATAATAAAGACACCTCCCTGTAAGCAACTGCTTGTTTGGAAAGGTCGTCATATATAATAAGGGCAGGTCTACCGGTATCTCTGAAGAACTCCCCAATTGCGGCTCCAGCAAAGGGAGCATAAACTTGCATTGGTGCAGGGTCAGAAGCATTTGCAGCAACAATGGTTGTATATGCCATTGCTCCTTTATCTTCTAATGTTTTTGCAATCCCAGCTACAGTAGAAGCCTTTTGACCTATTGCAACATATATGCAATAAACTGGCTCACCTGCATCATAGAATTCTTTTTGATTTAATATTGTGTCAATGCAAACTGTTGTCTTGCCTGTTTGACGATCTCCTATTACTAGTTCTCTTTGCCCCCTACCAATTGGAATCATTGCATCAACTGATTTTATTCCTGTTTGCAAAGGCTCATTAACTGGCTGTCTAAAGATAACTCCTGGAGCTTTTCTTTCTAAAGGCATTTCAAAAAGGTCTCCGTCTATATTTCCTTTTCCATCTATAGGCTTGCCAAGTGCATCAACTACTCTTCCAACAATTTTTTCTCCTACATTAATCGAAGCTATTCTTTGTGTACGCTTCACTGTATCTCCCTCCTTAATTTGTTTAGAAGGCCCCAACAATACAACCCCAACATTATCCTCTTCAAGGTTTAAAACAATTCCTTCAAGACCCGAATCAAACTCTATTAGTTCGCCGTATTGTACGTTAGAAAGCCCATACACTCTTGCTATACCATCTCCAACCTGTAAAACTGTTCCTACTTCGTCTAAGGAAGCCGAAGCATCTAATCCAGTTAATTGTTTTTTTAAAATTGCTGAAACTTCAGCAGGATTAATTTCTGCCATAATCTATATAATTGATAAGTTTGTATTATTAAATTCTTGCTTAATGCCTTTTAATTTATTTTTAAAGCTCGCGTTATATTGAATATCTCCTAGCCTTAAAACAAACCCCCCTATTAAGCTTTTATCAACACTTTTTATTAATGTTGTTTTTTTATTGGTTAGTTTAGATATTGTCTCCAATATTTCCTTTTCTATTTCTTGATTAATTGGGATTGCAGAGGTTATAATTGCGGATTGTATGCCTTTAAAATCTTTATAAAGTCCTAAATATTTTTCTGCCACTATATCTAAAAGATTCATCCTATTATTTTCAAATAAAATATTTATCAAGCTTAAGCACAAATTCCCGGCATCCTTAAAAATTAAATTTAAAGTGCTTTTTTTTATACTATTTTTTATCACCAAACTATCTATCATGTGCCTTAGATCAATATTATTAGTGAATGTTTCTTTAACAATTAACATATCATTGTAGACCTCTTCTATATTCTTTTTTTCAACAGACTCCAATAGAAGGGCTTTGGCATATCTAATAGCTGCGCGACTTGATTTCATTTATTTTATTTTAACATCTTTAACAAGCTCTTTAACAAGCTTCATTTGGGCATTATCATCTGAAAGCTTTTCCTTTAAAACTTTTTCAGCGATATCAACTGATAAATTAGCAACCTGTTTTTTTAAATCAACAATAGCTGCATTTTTTTCACTCACAATAGTTTCTTGGGCTTGAACAATAATTTTTTCTGCTTCTATGTTTGCTTCATTTTTAGCATCATCAATTAGTTTTTGTTTAATGTCTCTGGCTTCTTTCAACAAGGCATCCCTTTCAGCTCTTGCTTTTTTTAATGTTTCTTCATTTTCAGATTGTAATGAAGCCATTTGATTTCTTGCTTTTTCTGCTGACTCAAGTGCATTTTTTATTCCATTTTCTCTTTCATTTATAGCATCTAAAATAGGCTTCCAAGCAAATTTTCTAAGTAAAAAAATTAATGCAATAAAAATTAGTGTCTGCCAAAAAAACAGTCCAATTGAAAACTCTTCAAGTAATTTTTCCATAATAATAAAATAAGAATTCCTGCCAAAGCTTTGGCAGCAAAACTGTTAACTTTAATTTATGCTGCAAATAGAGCTACAAAACCAAACCCTTCAGCCAAAGCTGCTAAAATAAGAGTAAGTGTTTGAATTTTGCCATAAGCATCCGGCTGTCTCCCAATAGCCTCCATTGCTCCTTTTCCTACTAAGCCGATTCCTATTCCGACTCCGATTGCGCATAATCCTGCGCCAATAATTGCTGGTATTTCCATAGTATTTAATTTATTTAATTTAACATAATTTAATCATAATATCAATGCTCATGCTCCTCATTTGCAAAGCCAAAATAAAGAGCAGATAGTATAGTAAAAATATAAGCTTGTAGCATCGCTACAAAAAGTTCAATTATCATAAGCAAAAAAGCTAAAACAAGTGAAAGCGAACTTCCAATCCAATTATAAAATATAAACATTAGTCCAATTATACTCATAATAACTATATGGCCTCCCTGCATATTAGCATATAAACGAATCATTAAAGTTAAAGGCTTAATAAAAACTCCCAAAACTTCAATCGGTGCCAAAATAATTCTTATTGGTTTTGGTACTCCAGGCATCCAAAAAATGTGTGCCCAATAATTTTTATTTGCAGTAATATTTGTTATTATAAAAGTCAGTAGTGCCAATGAAAATGTTATGGCAATATTTCCAGTAACATTTATTCCAATTGGAGTTAAGCCAAAAAGATTTAGAAATAAAACAAAAAAGAAAATAGTAAGTAAAAAGCTTAAGTATTTTCTATAATGTTTTTCTCCAATGTTTGGCCTAGCTATTTCGTCTCTAACATATAGAACTACTGGCTCAAAAAATCTGCCTAAACCTGATGAAATTCCATTGTTTTTTTTATATGATTTTGCTAGACTTATAAATAACCATAACATAAAAAATGCAGTAATAATTATAACTACAACGTTTTTAGTAATTGAAAAATCTATGGGCTTCTCGTTTAGAACTTTATTAGATTCATTAATTTCTAATGTGCCCTTCTCATCTGACTTATATATTCTATTATCGTTATAGTTTAAAGCATAGTATTGGTCTCCTTGATTAACTGTTTTTTTGCCATGTTTAAAATCGGAAGACATAAAAAACTTGAAGCCATTGTCGTATAAAATCACAGGCAGTGGAATTTCAATGTAAACCTTTTCCCCTGTTTGTTTTTTGTAAGAAGTAATGCCAAAACTATGGGAGTCTTTTAAATGGTGAAAAATAAATTCTTTGATTTCAGTTTTTATATCTCCTCCCTTTTCCTCTTTCAGTTTAGACGGGTTTGCCAATCCAAAATTGCATGCCAAAAACGCTAAAAGAAGTAAAAGAAAATGTTTTGGGATCATTTATAGATTAATTCTCACAAATTAAAAAAATTGATCCGCCAAAGTTAAGCTTAATTGGGTAAAATAAAAATAAAATTTTAAAGTATTTAGGAAAGTTATTAATCTGCTATGTTAATTTTTTTTTATGGTCTTGTAGCTTAAAAAAAATCCTACAATAAAGCCTATAATTGCAAATATAATTTTTAATGTTTCGTCAAAACCATACTTATAATCAAGATATTTTCCTATTTGAACAAAAAGAAATATGCTAATCCCCATTTGAAAGGTATTAATAGCAAAAATTGAATAAGGGTTAGGCTGTTTTTTCGGCTGGGGTTTCTTTTTCATTAGACGAAAGAGCTTTCATTTTTTTTGATCCTTTCATTGAAATACTAGCATCTACATTTGCTCCCGTTTCAACGGCAAGTTTTTCTGTAATTACATCTCCTTCAATTTTAGCAGATGATTTTAATGATAGTATTCCTGAGACATCAACAGTACCCTTGACTGACCCTGCAATATCAGAATTTGTGCAAGTAATTTTTCCTGCAACAATTCCTTCTTCGCCAACAACTACCTTCCCTGTTGTAATAATGGACCCTTCAACGTTTCCGTCGATTCTAAAATCAGCCTTAGAGACAATATCTCCCACTATTTTAGTTGATTTTTCTATTATATCTATTTTATTTGATTCTCTTGATTGTTGCATAGTTGTTTTATTTATTATACTAAAAGCCATTCTACTATTATTCATACAAGTCTAACGTCTTGTAAATCAGCATGTTTTTATACTGGGAGGACAAAACTACAAAATTATTTTTAAGTCTTAATCTGTCTAAATTTTCTTTGAGAAAATCTCTAGTAAAATTTGCGGTTTCTTTATTGTCAAAATCTTTTATTACCAAAAGTGTCGTCTTATAATCATACACATCCAAAGAGGCTCTCCTTAAGTTATTAACTAAACTATTTATCTCACTTAAAATTTCTTGGCTTATTTCTTCCTTTTTAAATGAAAAAACTAAAAAAAGTTTTCCTGTCATAGTTTTTTCATTTTTTTCCTTCCAATTTTTATTTATTTCTTTATTTATATTTTGTATTTCGTTTATTCTATTAGCGTTAGGGTAATTGGTTATTATTATTTTTAGCTCCTCGTCGTACCTCATTATTCCTTCCATTCTTCCTATTGCCGAAGCTTTTAATATTTCCAAATCTACAGCAATATCCTTATTGTCAATAAATGGAAGTTCGCTGTTTATCTCTTTGATTAACTCCTCGAATTTTTGGTCTTTAAAAAGAGTTTTTAAACTGTCTAAAAGAGCACTTAACGACTCTTCCTCCAAAACAAACTTTTTAGAGCTAGCTAAAATCATAGCAAATTTAGTTTTGGGGAACTCCTCAATAATTTTTCTCTTAACTTGAATAGCTGCTTTTTTATTTGTAGTGCTAAAAGATTTGAAAAGTAAATAATGGGCTTCAGCCAGAATTTCTTTTTCTGAGCTTGATTTAATTAAATTTTGTAATCTTTTCTCTGCTAAATTATAGTCTTTATATTTTGCTAAATATATCTCAGAAAGTTTCAAAAGGGATTTATTCTTTAAAAAAGAAATACTATCTTTTTGCTTTTCTGTGGTAGGAATTGAAGAAAGCAGCTCTTTGTTTTCTGTAATTTTTGGCTCATCTATGATTTGCGTGATTTCTGCTGATTTTGGTTCATCCTCTTTTGGGTTAAGAACAATAGCGTTGGATGATCTCCAATATGAGTTTCTGGTTCTTTTCCCCCATATAGTCAAAAAAGAGCTTTTGCCTAATTCGACTAAATTATCATCATAAAAATAAAAGTTGCTGTTTCTTGATGGGTACTGTTGCCTTCTTAAAGGGGTTGGCTTAGTTCTTTCGCTAGATTTTTCTTCTCTTAATTCTTTTTCTGAAATTTTAATTTCGTTTAAAATATTTTTTAATCTTTCTTTGTCATATGATGATATCCTAATTAAGCTATCGTATAAAATGACTTTATTTTCTAGTTCAATAATTTGACTTAACCCCTTTCTCTGTCGTTGTGCTTCCCAAAACTTTTTTGATTTTTGGTCTAAACTTGACATCGTGCTGTCTAAATATTTTCCAGCCATTAAATATTTTGATTCCTTAAAATAAATATCAGCAAGTTTTCTAAAGCTTCTGGAAAGTAGATTTTTATCAGATCTTTTTTCTTGCATTGATTTGTTTAAAAACTTTATTCCCTCTGTTTTTAAATTATTAGAAAAAAGCAGCATAGAATAGTTATAATATATCTTGTCTAAAAAATCCTCATTTTCGTAATTCTCAATCATCTTAATAATTTCATTCTTTTTGGTTTTTATATTTATAGAGTCATAAATCAAATTTTTTAATTTGGCATTTATATAAAATTCTCTTGGGATTTTTCTTTTAAATTCTGCTACTTTTTTAAAATATCTGTTTGCTGAATCTAGTTTTGATTCCTTTTCTAAAAGCTGACCAAGAATAAAAAGATACCTGGCTCTAGTAATTTTATTTGTTTCTAGTTTAGAAGCAATTTTTAGTGCTTTTGTTGAGTTTTCTAAATCCTCCAAGTGATAGAAAGCCATAGAAAGTACTGCATTTGCATGGGCTTTATTTTTTTTATTTATTTTTTCTTTTTTAAGTAAGTTCTTTAATAGTTCAATTCCCAGAGCTTCTTGCTCTAAGCGGATATTGCACTTTGCCTTCCAAATTATTGATTCATCTAATTCGTCATTCAACGGATTTTGTTTATGTACTTGATTAAATGCATCTAAGGCAGGAACAAATCTTTGATCAAGATATCTTGCTTTACCTAAAAGTAAATAAGCGTTTGCAATCCTAGGATTTTCTTGTATACCATTTATTAACATTGAATGCTTTTGAATGGTTTTAGCTGCCTTCTCCTCTCCTTTTATAAAGTTTGCATTATCAATACCATCAACCGTAATAATTTCATCAGATATTTCAATCTTTTCTATTGGTAAAATCTCCCAAAAATTTTCACTAAAAGTATTCTCAGTTTGTAAAAGTCCCTCATCAATAGATGCTGTTCCATTGAATAAAACATTGTAGCTTGAGACCATAGCGTTGTAGCCTTTGTTTAAGGGTCTATTTTTTTTTGTTGAACAGCTAAAAAAAAGAAAAGCTATTGCAAATGTGTAAATAAATCTATTCAAGTTAATTCTTCTATACTTCTCAATAACACAAAATACAGTGTTTTATTGTTGAAAACTAAAATTAATTGATTTTAAAGAATCTAACCCTTAAAATAAGCTTCTAGCTCTTTTAAAGTTTTTGGATTGGTTTCAATGTCTTTAATAATCTTACCCTTTTCAAGAAGAACTATTCTCTCGCAAACTTCTGTTACGTCCTGAATATCATGGCTAGAAACAAGAATGGTTGTTTCTTTATTTTTTGAAAGATCTTTTAAAATTTGCTTTAGTCTAATTTGAGTTGAAGGGTCTAAATTTGCAAATGGTTCATCTAAAATAACTACTTTAGGCTCTCCAAGTAATGCTGCAACAACTCCGACTTTTTTTTGATTTCCCTTAGAAAGATCTCTTAAATATTTTTTCCCTCCTAGTATCTCTCCATGAAAGAAATCTTCAAATTTATTTAAAAATTCATCCACTTCCTTTTGCTTTAAGCCTCTCAATTCACCAATAAAATAAAAGTATTCTTCAGGCATTAAATAGCCAATCAAAAAAGTATCATCTAAAAATGCAGAGGTAAAAGATTTCCACTTTTCACTTTTTAAAACCTCGACATCGTTATTTAAAACAGTTCCTGTAGATGGCTTTATCAAATCCAATAAGCAGCTAAACATAGTGGTTTTTCCTGCTCCGTTATTTCCTACTAAACCAAAAGTTTGACCAACAGGAATACTTAAGTCCGTAATGTCTAAAACAGTTTGCTTTGAATATTTTTTTGTAATATTTTTTAAAATAATCATAAAATTAATTTTTATTATATGCTTTTAAGGTGGAATACTTTTCTGTTTTATATGCCTTAATAATCAAATTAAAAACCTGCTCTTTTAGTAATATTCCTAAAACTCCAACTATTCCAACAATTAAACATCCTATTAATGAAGAATAGTAATAATTCCCTATTGAGAATAATACAATTGGGAGTGCCATTTGTGGAAGACTAATTAAGAGTGTTTTCATATTAAAAGCTTTAGTGTCTCCAAAGGCATTTTTGCTAGAATCTAGATCTATAGGTGTTTTAGTAAAGGCTCCTGCCCATAGCGTTAAATATCCATTTATCCCCATGTTGTATAGTCCCCCTGCTAACACGGCAAATACCGCATCTAGGCCTAAAAATGAATAAATAAAACAAGCCAACAATGTAGAAATTGCAGTGCCAATAACAACTAAAGACCATTTTGATTTTATATATTCTTTATATTCAATATTTTGACACATCATTAAAGAATAATATTGACTGTCCCAACTAGGAACAAAAGAGCCAAACATGAATAAAAATCCCCCAGTTGCAAATAAATACCCAAAAAATGTCATAAAATCACCCCAGATGTCTTCTTGAAAATAAAAGATAAACCCATAAAAGAGAAAGAATATTCCTGCAAAAACCGTACTCCTAGCTCTTTTAGATCTTTTAATTAGTCTTAAATCATTTTTTAAAAAAATTGCGGTTTTACCAAACCTATTAAGCCAAGAAAAGTCTTCAGACTTTGCCTCTTTTGTCTTCTTTTTAAGGCCCAAATCTATATAAAGTCCATTTTTAAAATATTTAAATACATAAAAATATGTCCAAATTAAAAACGCCCATGGAATAACTGTAAAAATAGGGTTAGAGTAAAATAAGTAAAAAAAGGCTTCAGAATAAATAGTGAAATCAAAAATAGAATAATATTCAAAAATTTTTATTCCCCCCAATGTTAAGCCTATTGAATATAAAAGTTTATCGTTATTATTTAATATAAAGTTTAAATAATTTGTTATATAAACAAATGCAATAATTGTCAAATTCCAGCCAAGTAATTGATAGGCTTGATAGCCTTCATCAATTAATACAAATGTAAGGGGAATCAAGTAAAAAAATGCTATTAAATTGAAAAATGAAAAAACAGATTTTCCAAGACTATATCTTACTATTTTTGATTTTGAAATTGGAGTTAGAAGCAGTGGCTTAATAGAAACAACTGGAATTGGTTGGATAAAATATCTAATTACTATCCAATAGGCAAAAACATAAATAAGGTTTTTGTTTAAGTAGGAAAAAGGATCTTCTACGCCCAAATCTTCTTTTAAAACCTTATAAGTAATAATTCCGAGCAATGGAGTGATAAAAGCAAAATATAGCAGCCAAAACCATTTGAAAATTTTAGTTATGATATTAGATCCAACAGAACGGCCTCTAAAAAAAGATTTCCAGTTTAGTTTTATAAATGTAAAAAACATAATTCGCAAATATATCATTCTTTAATAAGCTTTAAATTAAATTCTGTTTTTTATTTTTGCTTTTAAATTAACTATTAAACCTTGACAAAATTTTATTCTTTAAAAGTTGCCAAAATAAAAGAGGAAACTAAAAATTCTGTTTCAATAACTTTTGATGTTCCCTCTGATCTTAAAGAAAATTATTCTTTCCAATCTGGCCAATATGTTACATTAAAAGCAAAAATTAAAGGGAATTTAGTTTTGCGATCATATTCAATTTGTAGCTCCCCTAATAGTGGTTTTCTACAAATTGGTGTTAAAGCTATTTCTAATGGAGTCTTTTCTAACTATGTTAACAATGCTCTTAGAGAGGGAGACATGTTAGAAGTTTCTAAGCCGGAAGGAAGATTTGTTGTTGAAACCCCTGATATTAAAAACAACTTTATCGGTATTGCTGCTGGGAGCGGAATAACCCCTATTATTTCTATATTAAAAAATGTTTTGATTTCTAACGAGGAAAGTAAATTTATCCTATTATTTGGGAATAAGTCAATTAAAGAAACGATGTTTTATCGCGAAATAGAAAATTTGAAAGACTTATTTGGGGGTAGATTCTTTTGTTACAATATTTACAGCATGGAAAACAATCCAAATTCAGAATTTGGGAGAATTGATGCCAGTTTTATCACTTTTTGTTTAAAGAAACATGATAATATAAAATTTGATAAAACCTTTATTTGTGGGCCTGAAAAACTTATTCAAAACTGTTCTTCAGAATTAATAAAATTAGGATATAATGAAAAAAATATCTTATTCGAGCTTTTTTATTCATCCACTGAAAACCAAAAGCCAAATCAAATTGAAAGTGAAGAAACCAAAGCGTCAATTACCTGTGATTATGAAGATTTTGAAATTAGTATCCCAAAAAACATGACTATTTTGGATGCTGCATTAAATCAAAATATTGATGTCCCTTATTCTTGTCAAGGGGGTGTTTGTTCTTCTTGCATTGGTAAAGTTACTAATGGAAGTGCAAAAATGATTGAAAACAATATTTTAACAGATCAAGAAATTAAAGACGGTCTGGTTTTGGCATGTCAAGCTATTCCCCTTTCAAATTCTATTTCTATAGATTTTGATGACGTTTAGAACTCTCTAAAATTTTTAAACATCTTTCAGCAACATCTTTATAGCTAATTGTTCTCATTACATTTTCATATCCCTTAGGAATTTTTTTACCATAAGCAGATGTTGGAATTTTTGGAAACATTGATCTGTCTGAAACAATCATGTTTTCTGGGTTTGAGGCAAATGGAGCAAAGCCTCCAAAGGGATGTGTAAGTCCCCATAAAACAATTACAGGGACATTATAATTTGCTGCTAAATGTCCATTTGCTGAATCCATAGAAATCATTATGTCTAGATTAGAAATAATCTCTAATTCATTATTCAAGGATCCCAATTTATACGCCCCAAAAACATTTTGATACGCTTTTTCCCATATTTCCAGTTTACTAATTTCAAATTCTCCATTTCCAAATAAGAAAACTTGATGATCTCTTTGTAAAAAAGCTATTAATTGTTGCATTAAATCTAAAGGATATGTTTTACCATTAAAAGAAGCAAACGGAGCTATCCCAACCCAATTTAAATTATTCTTAGTTCCATAAATGATTTGTTGTGTTTCATCATTTATAACAAATGGGTCTATAAATTCATGGTTTGTTAATTCAATATTAAAGCCTAGCTTATTAAATACTTCACAGTATTTAAATTGGATAGGGGTTAGTGGTTGTAAAATTTTATTTTTTTTTCTAAAAAGCTTTTTTCTTTTACTTCTTTGTTTATCAACTCTTTTAGTTTTAAAAAGATTTATAATAAAAAGCCAAGACAGAAAATATGTTCTAATTACTCCGTGTAAGTCAGCAACATGAGTTGGTCTTAATCTTTTTAGTTCTTTAAACAGCCTCCAAAGTCCTTTTATTCCTTTATGTTGCTTTTTAAAATCAACATAATGAAATTTAATATTTTTGAATTCTCGAAAAATAGGTCCATAAATTTCTTTTGTAACCAAAGTAATTTCAAGGTCAGGATAGTTTTTAACTAAACATCTTAACACAGGGACAATCATCGCAACGTCCCCCATTGATGAAAACCTTAAAACTAAAATATGTGACATTAACTATTATTTGTCTTTGTTGTAAAGAACAGGATTAAGATCTTCATCATTATACATTTTCATTTGCTTATATGTCTTCATATACTTAGTGCCTGATTCTATATCAGATAACAGCTGATCAATTGCAGAAGAAAGGTCTTCTTTTTGTTGAGTCAATATTTCTAGTTTGGCGCAACAATTACTTTTATGCTCTTCGCTGGCTCCTTTTCTTTTGGTCTCCTCGTTCATGTGAAATATTTTTAAGGCTAAAATAGATAGCCTGTCAATTGCCCATGCAGGACTTTCTGAGTTAAAAGTTGCTGAATTTGAAATTTCAACATTTTTGTATTTGTTTAAAAAATAACTGTCTATATATTCAACTAAATCTGTTCTTTTTTGGTTTGAATTATCAATCGTTCTTTTCAATTTCAAGGCATCTCTAGGGTTTATTTTAGGGTCTCTAATTAAGTCCTCCAAATGCCACTGAACAGTATCAATCCAGTTTTTTTGATACAAAAGGTATTTAATATCCTTTTTTTCATAAGGATTTTTTGACTTTCCTTTTATACTATTTTCTAAGTGATAGTCTGAAATGCATTGATCAAATATTTCAAAGCATAATTTGCTAAACATAGTTTTTTTTCAAAGATAATCAATAAGCATAAACTTAAAAGTTTGTTTTTATTATTGTAATGATCTTTTAATTATTATTTTTGTATTGTACTATCTAAAATATGTCTGAGTTTTTCTATTTTATTGAATACTTATTTGTAGATTTTTTATTAGTTCCTCTAGATTTTTTAAGATCTCTTGAGCTTGAAAATTGGGGATTAGCCAATTCTATAAATTTCTTTTTTATTATAACTATTGTTTGTGCACTTTCTTATTGGACCTTAAGATTAATTGGTTTTTCTAAAAGAGGAGAGGAAGACGAGGATCCCTCAGCTCATTCTTTTTTATAAATCAAACCCAATGTCTTTTCTGTAATATTTTTTGTCAAAATCAATTGAACTTATTGTATTATAAGATTTCTTTAATGCAATGCTGAGTTCTGATGATTTCGATATTATCGACAAAACTCTTCCGCCATTAGTTAATATTTGATTGCCTTCCTTTTTTGTTCCTGCGTGTAAAATGATTGAGTCATGGTTTTGATCAAGCCCAATAATCTTTTTACCTTTTTCATAAGATTGTGGGTATCCGCCTGAAACCATTACAACATTTGCATATATACTTTCCTCCGTTTCAAGTGTTATAGATTTTAAATTCCCATTAGCAGTGTTTATCATCATATCTAAGAAATCATTTTTAATTCTTGGCAAAACTACTTGGGTTTCTGGATCTCCCATTCTTACATTGTATTCAATTACGTAGGGCTCATCATCTACTTTAATTATCCCTATAAAAAGGAACCCAACATAGTCAATACCATCTTTAATTATTCCATCAATAGTTGGTTTAATAATTTTTTTTTCAACTTTAGAAATGAATTCTTTGTCTGCAAAAGGAACTGGTGAAATAGAGCCCATCCCTCCTGTGTTAAGGCCAAGATCTCCATCTCCAATTCTTTTATAATCTTTAGCATTAGGTAAATTTAAATAGGATTCCCCATCAAATAAAAGAAAACAAGAAAGTTCAATTCCCTCCAAAAAACCTTCAATAACTACCTTATGTCCAGATTTTCCAAACTTATTATTAGAAAGCATATTTATAAGTTCCTCCTTCGCGTTAAACAAATCGTTAATAATTAAAACACCCTTTCCTGCTGCTGGTCCGTCAGCTTTTAGAACATAAGGGGGAGAAATTTCAGACAAATACTTAATCCCTTCTTTTAGCGAATCTTGATGAAACGTTTTATATGGTGCCGTTGGTATATTATGTCTTAACATAAATTCTTTAGAAAAATCTTTGCTTCCCTCAAGTCTAGATCCATTTTTAGAAGGTCCAACAAGCAAAGTATTTCTAATTTCATTATCATTTTTAACAAAGTCTGATAAGCCGTTAATTAAAGGAATTTCTGGCCCAATAATTAGTAGTTGAATTTTGTGTTTTAATATTATTTCTTTAATCTTTTTGAAATCATCTATTGGTATATTAACATTTTTTGCCAATTCTGCTGTACCTGCATTTCCTGGAATTACAAAAAGGTTTGTAGGTTTCTTTGATTGTTTAATTTTCCAACAAAATGCATGTTCTCTTGCTCCAGAACCAATAATTAATACATTCATATATGTAAATTTAGAACTAACAAGTTGGTTTATTAAAAAAAACCGCTTATTTATTGTAATAGCCCAAAATGAACATTTAGTTATCTAATTATCAGCATTTTATATATTACAAAAAACTAGAATAGCCATAAATGAACTGTTTTTTTTGATTAATTATAATTTTTTATATTTGCATAACTATTAAAGAATTTAAGAAATGAGCTGGTTCGCAGCATACACTAAGCCTAGGTCCGAGTTTAAAGCTCAGGATTTTTATTCAAAATGTGGCATTGTTTCATATGTCCCAGCCTTCATAGAAAATCGTCAATGGTCAGACAGGTTAAAAAAAGTCCGAACTCCTGCAATTAGTGGATATATCTTTATTAAGCTTGATAAGCTAGTATATGATTTGGTAAATGCAAACCCTTTTACCAGGAATATAGTTAAGAACCACGGGGGAGCTATTAAAATTACAAGCAAAGAAATCCATACACTTAAGGCCTGCTTAGAAAATAGTAGTATTTCAAAAACTGAATTCATTAATGGCGATATCGTATATATAGAAAATGGGCCTTTTAAAAATAAAAAAGGTGCGGTTGAGATGGTAAAAAACAATACAATTGTCTTACAGCTAAACAAACTAAAATTGAAGCTTTCGTTAGCTAAATCAAGACTAAGCCTGGCAGGCTAAAATCGTCAATAATTTGCTTTTTTCTTCGACTTATATTGTGAGTTGAATAGCGAAGCTTTTAAATTATATTATGAAAAAATTTCTTTCTCTTTTGCTTGTTATGATAACAATAACGATGTCCAGCCAAGACATTAAAGATGCTATTAATAGTGCCTCAGACAAGAATGATGCAAAAGAGCTTAGCAAAATGAGCGACAAAGATCTCTTGTCCTATTGGAATCAGGCGAAACAGCAAGGCTATACATTGAATCAGCTTAAAACATTGGCAAGAGCACAAGGAGCAACAGAATCAGATATTTCACAATTTGAAAAAAGGATTAAAGGCTTAAAAAGCTTTTCAGCAGAGGATGAAGGCTCAAAAAACCAGATAGAAAATAGCCTTACCTCAATTTTTGGAATAATTCCCTCTGAAAAAAAGTTAGAATCAGAAGATTCAACAGCCTATTCTCTTCCAATTTTCGGAATGAAATTTTTTGAGACTGTGGCTTCCTCTACTATTAATGATTTTAGCTCTTCTCCTCAGATTAACATTGCTACTCCATTATCGTATCAATTAGGTCCTGGCGATGAGATAACAATCAATGTGTGGGGAGCGTCTGAAAATGTATATACATCAACAATAGACACCCGCGGTTACATAAAAATAGACCGAATTGCCCCTGTTTATTTGAGCGGATATACAATTGCTGGCGCCAAAAGAAGGGTTGGAGATGCTCTTTCCAAAATATATTCAGGAATAAGCTCATCAAAAGAGTCTTATCAAAAGGTTTTTTTTGATATCAGTCTCTCAAGAACTCGATCAATTGTTTTAAACATTGTTGGATCTGTTAAAAGGCCTGGAACCTACACTCTTTCTAGTATGGTTTCTGTTTTGAATGCGCTTTATGCTGCTGGAGGGCCAACAGAGACAGGAAGTTTTCGAAACATTCAAGTTGTAAGAAATGGAAAAGTTTTTAAAATGGTTGATTTATATGATTATTTTGTTAAAGGCGTTGCCCCTATATTTAGTCTTAGAGACCAAGATGTAATTTTAATCCCGGCATATAAAAAAAGAGCTTTTGTCAATGGTGAATTTAAAGAGACTGGAATCTTTGAATTTAAAGAGAATGAAACCCTTGAAGACATCTTAAGTTTTACTGGTGGTATTTCTTCCTTTGGATATAAAAATAAGCTTTTTATTGAATCTGTCTCTGGTATTAACAAAAAAACCTCAGTCATTGATTCTGATAGTTTTAACAGCACTAAGTTATCAGATGGAGATATTATTAAGGCAAGTCCTGTTGCAGATAAATACACAAATAAAGTTAGTATAGAAGGTGCCGTATATCTTCCAGGAAATTACTCCATTGAAGAAAGCCCTAATTTAAAATCGCTCATTGCTAACGCACAAGGGCTAAAGGATGATGCCCTTCTGTCTAGGGCTATAATTTACAGATTTAGTGAAGGTAAAGAGAAGAAAATCCTTTCTGTAAATCTGTCTAATATTATTTCAGGGAAAGAGAAGCTTGAATTTGAGGCAAATGATCGGGTGAAGATTTTTTCAAAATCAACAATTGAAAAAGAAGAATTTGTAGAAATCCGTGGTGAGGTTAACGATAGAGATGATTCTGATAATAATGATGTTGGGAAGTTTACGTTTTTTGAAGGTATGAGAGTTTCTGATTTAATTCTACTGTCAGGAGGAGTTAAAGAAAATGGGGATCTTTTCTCTATTAATATTTATAGGCAAACATTTGATAAGTCTGGAAAAGTTCCTTTCAGGTCTATCACTGCTAAATTAAATTTAGACTACAGCAGCAGCTCCCTTGAAGAAAACCCTGTTTTAAATCCTGGCGATCTTGTAGTGGTTCGTTTAAGAGAAGGGGTTGTTAAGCCAGAATATGCTGAAATTACGGGACTTGTAAGGTCCCCAGGAGTTTATTCTCTCTTAAACAATAAGTATAGCTTATATGATTTGTTGAATGATGCGGGCGGAATATTAGAATATGGCGCCGTCTCAGGCGTAAAAATTAAAAGAATTAATAAAGCTAAAAAAGAAATTGAGGAAGCAGTTGGCGATTTAACAAAAGACTCACTAGGCTTTGAACTGGAAGAACAAAAAGATTATATAGAGTTTGGAGTAGATATTGCCCAGCTTTATAAAACAAAAGGTAATGATTCAAGGTATAATGTTGTTCTAAAAGGAGGTGATATCATAGAGGTTCCTAAGCTAGATAATACTATTGAGATAATAGGCGAGATTGAACAACCGACTGTTATAAACTATAAAAAAGGAATAAGCGTAATGGAGGCAATTAGTCAGGCCGGAGGCTTAACAGATTTAGCTAAAAAAAGAGGCGTTTTTGTCATTTATCAAAACGGGAACATATCCTCAAACAAAAAGTATTTTATTTTTAATAATATGCCAAAACTAGAGCCAGGGTGTAAAATTATTGTCCCTAAAAAAATTGCCAATCCAAATAAAACAAATATTGCTGAAATAATTGGACTAACTTCAACTCTGGCAACTCTAGCAGTATTAATCCAGTCTCTTTAACTTTTTTATGGAATCATTAGGAAACAAACCGGACGAAATCGATTTAATTGAGTTGTTTAAAACGATTTGGAAAGAAAAAAGGATGATTGCTAAAATTGCATCTCTTTTTGCAGTTCTAGGGGTTGTTGTGTCTCTAATGTCTCCAATAGTTTATACTGCTTCTTCTACATTTATTCCACAGTCTAGCCAATCAGGATCAGGCACATCTAGTTTAAGTGGAGTTGCATCCTTGGTTGGAATAAACTTAGGCGGGACTATGTCGAGCACAGAAATATCTCCTACAATTTATCCCCAAATTCTAGAAAGTATTCCTTACAAAAGAGAGCTTCTAGAAGTCTCATTGAAATCTTCCGG
Source organism: Flavobacteriaceae bacterium (assembly GCA_002702895.1). Lineage (GTDB taxonomy): Bacteria > Bacteroidota > Bacteroidia > Flavobacteriales > Flavobacteriaceae > MAG-121220-bin8. Next base: position 89,771 of record PACX01000015.1, read on the forward strand.
AGATGATTCCGAAATTTTATTAAAAGACTATCTTCTTCAAGTCAAGCCTTCTTATAATGTCTTAGGTCTTGTTAAAAAATATACCATTATGTTGCCCTTTACTATTTTAAATGCAATAAAGGGAAAAAAAGAAAATGTTTCTTCGGATTCATCTTTGGGAATGTCCGTTAGTCTTGATGAAGAAGAGCTTTTTAGGAAATTAGATGGCATCTTATCTCTAAATTTAAATCCAAAAGATAAATTTATAAGCCTTTCTGCTCAAATGGGAGACCCCATAAAATGTGCTATTGTTGCAAAAGAAGCTCAAAGAATTCTTCAAAAAAGGGTAATTAATTATAGAATTAAAAGCGCTTCCGAAGTCTTGGTTTTTAATCAAACTCAACTTAATTTAAAAAAAATTGAATTTGATAGCTTACAAAATACTCTTGCCCAATTTAAAGATTCTAATTTAAATATTATTGATTCCCGTTTTGAAAACAAACTGCGTGGGCTAGAGGCAGAATTTTCTCTTGTAAGCTCAGTGTATCAAGAGCTTGCAAAACAGCTTGAGCAATCTAAGCTTCAGGTTAGTAAAGACACCCCTATTTTTTCAGTAATAAAACCTGTTACAATTCCCAATATTAGATCAGCCCCTGAGAGGACACAAATGGTTTTAATGTATCTGTTTTTTGGTCTTGTTTTGGGCTGTGGTTACGTCTTAATTAAAAAGCCTATGAAGGCTCTTTTAAGAGAAATTAAATCTTAAAAAGAAAATTTATAAAAGATTCTTTTGGAGAAATCTGTTGGGTTATTTTATAAACTTTGTATCTTTTGTCATTGGGGTCTTTAACCTCGTAAATTAGGTTAAGTTTTGTCCCTGTGACATTTTTATAAATTCTATTGATTTCTTTTAAAAATTGTATTCTTAGAGCGGTAAAATGGGATTTTACAAATTTTTTAGATGTTATGATTTTATTCAGCTCTAAAGACGTAAGCTGGCCATGAAGATGTAATGTTTCTATTACTGATATTTGTTCAGGGCTTAATAACGCAGATTTTTCTTCAAAATAAATTCTGTTTTCATCATACAAAACAAGTCCTTTTAAAAAATCTTTAAAAACGAAAAGTTTGTATGCCATCCAACATGCTAAAAGAACAAAAAATATTGTCAAAAAAAGCTGGAAAGGAATTGGTTTTTTATAAGAAATTTGATATAATTCTGGAGTGAGTTTGTTTAAAACATTTAAAGGAAATTTTGACAAGAATTCTGATTGGCTTGTCTTTTTGATAAAAAATAGTGTGTCATTAAATTCAAATACTGGTTTTTTAGTGTTAATGTTATTGAAAAGACCTTTCTTATAATAGCTTTTAAGGGTGTCTTTTTGAAAATCAAAAAGATTAGCTCTATCATTTTGAAAATATGCTTTTTTGCCATTAATTCTAGTGTTAGAGACAACATAAGAGCTAATAGGGAGCTTTGGGTTTATCTTACCAAGGCTTATAAACTCTTGAGTTTTAAGATCAAAATAAAAATGGTCGTTTAACGGAACATCTTTTTGGCTAGATTCAGAAGGATTGTATCGTCCGCCTAAAATATACATCTTATCATTAAAAGAATGTGCAATGGCTCTCCATCTTCCTGGGGGAATATATTTAGATTTTGGTAATACAATTTCCCATTGGCCCGTTTGTTTGTCTAAATAAGTTATATAGTTTTTAAATGTCCAAAAACCATAGCCTCCATACATGTAGAGCCTGCCTTTATAAAAAAATGTAGATGCCTTATGTTGGTTTCTTTGGATTACTGAGTCGTCTATTCTTGAAAGGAAGTTTCCTTTTAAAGACAAAACATGTCCGCCACCACACAGGACTAATTTCGTCTCTTCTGAATTATTAAAGAGAATAAAATTTTCATTATTAAAAGGGCCAAGTGATTTTATAAGGTTTGACCCAAGCTTTATGGTATCTCTTTCTAGGCTGGTGAATGTCCATTTGTTTTTTAGAGTAAAGACTTTATTTTGAGTTATAAGCGTTGGAGATCCATTAGGCCCTAGACTAAAAATATATTCTGAAGGCAAGCTACTAGGCAACAGAATATCTTGGCCACTTAGGCAAAGAGGCATTAAAAATATGCCAATCATTAAAACTTTAAAAAACTTTTTCAATTTTTTTATAAATATAATTTAATCTTTAAAACTTTGACAAATTCCACTTTATTTTATGTTCTGTTATTTTTAGCACTCTCCGCATTAACATCTTATTTTTTAAATAAATACATCTTTGGTGTTTTTTCTAATAATAAAATAATTGACCCCATTACAAGTCGATCATCCCACAGATCTAAAGCGACTCGTTCAGGAGGACTTTCTGTTTTTCTTAGCATTTGTATTTGTTTTGCGATAGCTTCTTCTACAAACAGCCTGGTGGTCAATCCTTATGCACTTTTGGGTATAATCTTTATGGCCTTAACTGGAATTGCTGATGATTTTTTTAATGTTAGATATAGAGAAAAGTTTTTTTTACAAATTTTTTCAGGTATTGTCCTTCTTCAAGCGGGATATATGATAAATTCTTTTCATGGGATTTTTGGAGTTTACGCTCTCCCAGACTGGTTAGCTACAACAGTAACCTTATTTGTCTATATTATTATTGTAAACGCTATTAATTTAATAGATGGGCTTGATGGGCTAGCCTCTCTTTTGTTAATTAAATTCTTTGTTGTTGTAGGTGGCGTTGTAATGGCTGGAACCAGTGAAATGGGGCTATTTTTCCCAATAACAATTGGTGCGCTTACAGGCTTCCTCCTTCATAATTTTAGTTCAATTAACAAGGTTTTTCTTGGAGATACGGGTTCTTTGTTTATGGGTTCAGTAATGGCGTTTTTTATTTTTTACATTATGGATAGCTCAAGCCAAATAGTAACAGACGCTTATATTTCAAGGCCTCTTTTTTGTGTCCTTTTATTGATCTATCCCCTCACTGATACTCTTAGGGTTATTCTTCTTCGATCATATAAAAGAAAGTCTCCTTTTGTTGCTGACCGAATACACTTACACCACCGGCTTGCAGATAAAGGGTATGAGCATTGGGAAGCCTCCTTATTAATTTTTTGTCTTTCTATCTCTCTTCTTTCTCTTAACTTGTTTTTATTTCAATATTTAGGATTGGTGTTGTGTATTGTTATGTCTTTGGCGCTTCTGCTTGTTTCATTTTTTATCTTTTTTAAATGAAAAAACCGTTAATTTTAGTTCTGTTTTTTTCCTTTTTTTCTTATTCTCAAGAAGGAATTATTGATTATTTATTGGTTGAAAAAGACTCTTCTTCTTTTTATACTTTTACAAAAGAGGGTGTCTATTTTTCTTCTTTTGACGAAAACAACAAACTTAATTATAGCTTTAACTCATACACAAAGCCCCCTCCTAAGACCTTTAAAGATGTTCCAACCAATACTTTTTCTGCGATAAATTTAAATGGCGTTGTGTATTTATTATACCCTGGCGGAGGAATGTTATATCAATATTCTCAAGGCGCTATTGAACGAATAGATGAAAGCTTCCCGCATCGCAACCAGTTTGCTGGGTTTTTCTTTGCTTATAACGATGAGCTTTATCTTCTTGGAGGGTATGGATATTGGGCTTCTAAAAACTTCTTAACTAAGTTTAATTTTGACTCTAGGTCCTGGGAATTTCTCTCAATTTCTGGGGAGACCCCAAAAGGCGGAATAAACCAGGGCTCCTTTATACAGGGTAAAAACTCAATTTATGTTTTTGACTTTTTTTCAACACAGCCCGAAAGTTTAGTTGACAAAAAAAACGATTTTCTTTACGAATTAAATCTTTCAAAATTTTTGTGGATTAAAAAAGGTCGGCTTTCTTCTGCTTCACCTGCTATTTCAATTGAAGAAGCAATGCTTTCAGTTCGTGTAAAATATGGCAATTCTCTTTTTGAAAGGGCTGAAAACACAAGTGCTTTTAGAATAGTCGATCCTTTAAGGAATTGTGTTAAAATATACTCCTCCGAAAATGAGCTTTCTAAACTAAGCAAAAATTCTATTTTCATTGGTTCGAAAATTGTATATGCTTCTCAAAGCGCTGACAACAGTACATTTAAAATTACTTTTGCAGAAATTAATAGCTATCCTCTTATTAGTACACAAAAGCATGTATTGGACAGCCAAGATGTCTTTCTAAAATATATAGTTTTTTCATCATTGTTTCTGGCTTTTCTTATTATATTTTTATTTGCTTTTTTTAAAAATCGAGACACGCTATACTCTCTTTCTGAATTGTCTCTGTTCAATGAAAAAGGGCTTATTATCCTTACAAAAGAAGAGTCTCAAATATTACAGCTTTTTGCAGATTCTATAATTGTAGAAAATAATTCAATTTTAGAGGTTTTTTCTGATGAAAGCAAGTCTTTTGATGCAATTATTAAAAGAAAAAACAAGGCTATTAAAGAGCTAAATCATCGTTTTAATAAAGTCTTTAAGAAAGATTTGATTTTTAAAAACCCAGACAAATTTGATTCAAGACAAATTGTTTATTCCTTAGGTTCAAAAACTCGTATTTTAAAAGATCTTACCAATCCCTCCTCCCGCGTCTAATTTCATATCGTGTTTATTTTCTCTACTATTTCCCTGTCATTTGACAATCTTGGCAATTTATTTTGCCCTCCTAATTTACCAATTCTTTTCATGTAGTTTTTAAATTTTCCTTTTTTTACTACTATAATTTCTAACTCTTTCAAAACCTTTCCGTCTATCAAGTCTTTATAGTACGTGTTTCGTTTTTTTAAATTTTCATCTATTTTTTTTGCAAACATCCTAATCTTTTCCTTGCTTGGTACAATTTCAAATTCTATCCACCATTCATGAAAAGGAAGCCCTTTTTTAGGATTAATCTTAGGGGCTACAGTGAATTCATTTATGCTAATTTTACTAAATTTCATTGCATCTTTTAACGCACCATCTACTTCCCCTCCAATTACATGCTCGCCAAATGCAGAAATAAAGTGCTTATACCTTCCTGTCACTAGTATTTTGTGTGGACACAAAGAAACAAAGCTAACTGTATCTCCAGTATTATATGCCCAAAGGCCCGCCGTTGAAGAAACAATTAAAACATAATTTATGCCTATTCTTACGTTTCCTACATTGTGTCTTTTTGGCTCTTTCTTCTTCATTTCTTCAACCTCAATAAATTCATAATAAATTCCTGAATTTAGTTGAAGTAATAGCCCCTTCGAGTTTTGAGAGTCTTGATATGCAAAGAAACCTTCTGAGGCAGGATAGTATTCAATACTGTCCATTTTCTTGCCAATAAGTTTTTGAAAAGCATTTTTATATGGCTCAAAGTTTACTCCCCCATAAACAAATAGATTAAAGTTTGGAAAAATTTCTGAAACTGTGCCTTTATTTCCTAACTCTTTTAATGCCTCAAAATACATTTGAACCCAAGGAGGAATCCCCCCAATTACAGCCATGTCCTCTTTGATGGTTTCTTTTGTAATTTCACTAATCTTTTTCTCCCAATCTTCAATACAGTTTGTTTTCCAGCTTGGCATAATATTGGCTTTCAAATAGGACGGCGTAACATGTGCGATTATCCCGGAAAGCCTTCCTGTTTTAATTCCATTTTTTTTTACTAGTAAAGGGCTTCCTTGTAAAAAAATAACTTTTTTGTTGAGAAATTCTGTTTTTCCTGTCTCTTTAATATAATGAAAAATAGCATCCCTTGATCCTTTCGTGTGGGTTGGCAAAGATTCATTGCTTATTGGAATATATTTTTCTCCTGAAGTTGTTCCTGAAGTTTTTGCAAAATATATTGGTTTTCCTGGCCAAAGGACATTTTCCTCTCCACCCATAACCCTTTCAATGTAAGGCCTTAGGCCTTCATAATCCTGTACTTTTGTGTTTAAAACAAAGTCTTTGTAATTTTTAATTTTTGCAAAGTGATGGTCTTTGCCGAAAGATGTGTTTTTTGCGCTAGCTATTAATTTTCTTAAAACATTAGATTGTGTTTTTAAAGGCTGCCTTGTCCATTTTCTTATTTTCCAAACATAAAAATTGGCTAAAATTTTTGCTATTATTTCTTTTATTTTCATCCTGTTTTATTCAAAAACAACATATTCCTCAGGGTTTACAGGATTTCCCTCTCTCCAAAGTTCAAAGTGAAGGTGAGGGCCAGTGGTTATCTCTCCTGTATTTCCAGATAGTGCAATTACTTGGCCTGATTCCACCAAGTCTCCTTGTGACACAAGGGCTGATTCATTATGCTTGTACACGCTTATTAATCCAAAAGAATGTTCAATAACTAAAACAAACCCTGTCTGTAATGTCCATTCTGCAAAAACAACAGAGCCATTAGCAATTGACTTGACTGGAGATTTTAATGGGGCAGCTATGTCTGTTCCAAAATGTTTGATGCTATAGTCGAATCTAGAAGTTACCTCTCCGCTTATTGGGGAAAATAAAACAAAATCCACCTTTTGTGTTGCTGACTTGAGAGCATTGAAGCGGTCTTCTTTTTCCACAATACTTCTTAATAAAGAATCTTCTTTTTTTGTTTGGAATTCCAAACTTGCAGATTCCAGCCTTAGTCTTTCGCCTTCTTCCTGTATCTCTCCTTTTGTAATTTCTCCTGTAATCACTGACCCAATTGAATTTATATATTCTTGATTTTTTTCAATAACAAATGTCAGGGAATCAAGGACTTCAATATTATTAATTGCTTTTGATCTTAGTTCTGTAGAATCATAACCTGGAATATATTCTTTTATTGATGTAAAAGCTATTAAACAAAGTGTTGTAACAACTATTATTAAGGCTGTTAATGATGCTAGAAAAAAAACATTTAAGCCGCTTAATTTATAAGAAAACCTTTCTTCATAAGTTGCTTCATTTAATATTACTAGCCTGTATTTATTTAAAAGCCTTTCGCCAAATGGCTTTTTAGTTTTTTCTTTCATTTAATAACAAAGATAATAATAGCTGTCTATATTCGGAATAAAGGTTATATTTTAAAATATCTCTTAAAAATTCTATTTTTCTTTATATTTTTGTTTAAATACATTTTTAACATGTTATCATTTAATTTATTATTAGCAATTGGTCCATGGCAAGTTGTTTTGGTTGCTGTGGTTATTCTTTTGTTGTTTGGTGGAAAGAAAATTCCTGAGCTAATGAAAGGTCTAGGCAGTGGCATTAAGGAATTTAAAAAAGGCGTAAAAGAGGATGGAGAAGATTCGGGAAAGGCTTCTAAGAAATAGGCTTCATTTTTAGTTAATTGTTTTTATTTCTTAATAATTTTTAAAGACTTGAAAATTGCCTCAAGCTCAAAAACTTGTTCTCTTTTTTTTGAAGATGGAGAAAAGACAAAGCCTTCTAAAACAACAATTCTTTGGTTTAAAGTGTCCTGTATAATGTAATTTAAAAATGGGCCTGCCATAAAATCATTTTTTACTTCCCATGTCCCTCTTGTTTCTATTGACTTAAACCCGCTTAATTTTACTTTTTTGCGATATGGCATATATGCCTCTTCAGTAATCATGTGGGAGTTTTTATTTCTTCCTGGTACAAATAATTTACCTATAGAGTCTCTTGTTTTTATAATTTCATCAAGGCTATAAAATCTTAAAGATTTTTTTTGGGGCAGCTGATATGCTATGATGTTGATGCTTCCGTTTTTTGTCTCTTTTTGAAACCAAATAAATTTGTTTTTGTCTTTTTTGAAAAGCTTGTATGCAGAAGGAATTGTTAAGTCAATCGAAAATAAAGATTTTAAATCTTCTTGTTTAAGGAGAGATATTTTCATTCTTCTTTGTTTTTCTTTTAAATCATTGTTTTTTATTTCTTGTGTAATATTTTTTTTGTTGTTTTTAATTTTGTCAATTATTTTTTCCTCATTAGATCCTAAAAACCTTCCCACGATTTGCGGTTTAGCAAACTGGTCTCTCAACAACATAAAGGTGTCTTTTTTGGTTTTCTGAACAATTAATATGTTTCTGCTTTGTCTGGCAAAATCTGAAAATACGCTAAGAGGGATCTGTTTTAAAGAAAAAATTGGCTCTTGTTGAGGCAACCCTATAAACTCTGATGCAAAAGCGTCTCTAATCGCCTCCCCTACAGATGAATTCCATAAAGAATTTTCTATTACTACAGTAACCGTATTTATATTACCACTAGATTCTGGCTTATAAACTGTTTTGTTGTTTTGGCATGCAAATAAAAAGCATGTTATAATAAGAAAACTTTTATAGCTCAATTTTTTCATTTTAGTTTGACAAAGCCTCAATTCCAGGCAAACTCTTACCTTCTAGGCTTTCAAGCATTGCTCCCCCTCCAGTCGAAACATAGCTTACTTTATTTTCAAAATTAAATTTTTTTACTGCAGCCACAGAATCCCCTCCTCCAACTAGGGAAAACGCTCCTCTTTTTGTGCTTTTCGCTACGTAATTCCCTATTGAAATTGTTCCTTTCGAGAAACTCTCTAATTCAAAAACACCTATTGGTCCATTCCATAATATTGTTTTAGAAGACATAATTGCTTCTTTAAACACCTTTATTGATTCTGGGCCAGAATCTAATCCTTGCCATTTTGGAGGGATTTTATTTATTTCAAAAATTTTTTTGCTTCCTGTGTTTGAAAATTCTTTTGAACATAAAACATCAATAGGCAGGTAAATTTTTACTTGTTTTTTTTTTGCTTCCTTTAAAATTGATAGCGCTAGCGTCATTTTGTTTTCTTCAAAAATTGAACCCCCTATACTTCCGCCTAATGCTTTAATAAAAGTGAAGGCCATCCCTCCTCCAATAATAATTTTATCAACCTTCTCTAAAATATTTTCAATTATAGTAATCTTAGATGACACCTTGGCTCCTCCAAGTATTGCTAACACGGGTTTTTCTCCATTTTTTAGAACTTTTTTTATTGCCTTTACTTCATTATAAAGAAGCAGTCCTGAATATTTTTTGTTTTTAAACAGACCGGCCATGGTTGTTGTAGAGGCATGAGCTCTGTGAGCTGTTCCGAAAGCATCATTAATATAACAATCGGCATAAGAAGCCAGCTTTTTAGCAAAATTTTTATCTCCCTTGACCTCTTCGGGATAAAATCTTAAGTTTTCCAAAAGCAATACCTCCCCTGGCTTTAAGTCTTCAACAATTTGTTTTGTCACGTTGCCTGTGGCCTCTTCAGCAAATTTCACCCTTACATTTAAAACCTTTTCAATTTCTGGAATTATATTTATAAACGAAAGTCGCTTTTCTTTCTTTTTAGGCCGCCCTAAATGAGAAATTAAAATACAGCTTCCGCCGTCATTTATTACTTTTAATATTGTCGGCTTTGCGGCTTTAATTCGAGAAGAGTCAATTACATTGCTGTTTATGTCTAGGGGAACATTGAAGTCTACTCTAATAATGGCTTTAAGGCCTTCAAAGCATTTTTTTTCAACTGAAACCATCTTGGAATCTCTTTGTTTTCAAAGATATGCATTTATTAAATTTATAGATTAGAATTCTGTTATATTTGAAGGATGTTATTTAGGGATGTTATTGGCAATACGTTAATTAAAAAAGAGCTCTTAAGGGTTATTAAGTCCGGGAGAATTCCTCACAGTCAGTTGATTTCTGGGCCTAAAGGTTCCGGTGGTTTACCTATGGCTATTGCTTATGCAAGAGAACTTTTGTGTAAGGGCGTTGGTAAAAGCGCCGAAAGCTGTAATATTAAAATTAGCAATCTAAAGCATCCTGATTTACATTTGGCTTTCCCTGTTGCCAATTCCTCTGAAGTAAAAGGCAAAATAATTTCTTCAAATTTCATTACTAGTTTTAGAGATTTTTTTGATCATAGCCCTTATGGCAGTTTATATGATTGGTATCTACACATTGGGATAGACAACAAACAGGGTAAAATTGGGAAAGACGAAGCTGAAGATATTATAAAAAAACTTTCATTAAGGTCATATGAAGGGGGCTGGAAATGTTTAATTCTGTGGATGCCTGAAAAAATGAATTCGTCCGCTACAAACAAACTTTTAAAGCTAATTGAGGAGCCTCCTAAAAATACTGTTTTCTTATTTGTTTCAGAGTCTCCTATGTTTTTAATGGACACGCTATTATCTCGTTGTCAGAAAATCTCTCTAAAAAAAGTTTCTATTAAAGAGATTGAAAAATCCTTGATAAAAAAAGGGCATTCTATTGAAGACTCCAGGCGGGCAGCTTTTGTTTCAAACGGCAATTACAATAAAGCTTTATCCTTTTTGAAAGGATCTGAAAATGACATTTTATTTGAAGGATGGTTTCAATCCTGGGTCAGGTCTGCGTTCAAGGTTAAAAAAAATAAAGAGGCGGTATTAGAGCTAATTGATTGGAGCAAAAAAATTTCAAAGTCTGGAAGAGAAACCCAGAAAAGTTTTATAAGCTATAGTTTAGAAGTTTTTAGACAAGCTATGCTGACAAACTATGGGCTTCCTCAAATTACAAACTATACTTCTTCTACAGATTTTAATTTTGAAAACTTTTCAAAATATATTGGCGGGTCAAATATTGAGGAAATTTTTGTTGAGCTTGAAAAAGCAAGTTTAAATATTCAATCTAATGGAAATCCCAATATGGTTTTTTCTGATCTCTCTTTAAAACTGACTCGATTAATTCATAAAAATTAAAATTATGGCTAGCTCTAAAATTGCATTCCTACTAATCTTGTGTTTTTTTACAATAGTTTTTATACAAAGTGGACTGGACAAGGTTTTTGATAAAAAAAATAATTTGTCCTATTTATACTCTCTTCTCGGGTCTTTCTTCTCGGCTGGATTAATTCGCCTTGCTTTTTATAGTGTTACAATACTGGAACTCTTTTCAGGCCTATTCTGTGCTTTAGGCCTAATTCATTATTTTTTTAGCAGTTCGTCATTGTATGGGGTTGTGGGTATAATTATTGGCTCCTTTGCTCTGCTTATTCTTCTAGTTGGTCAGCGAGTTTCAAAAAACTATGAAGGTGCAAAAACCTTAACTGTTTATTTTATTTTAGCAATGCTTGGTCTTTTATTGTCTTAGCCTATCGCAAAACCCCTTTGTCATAGTTTTTTATTATTCTTTTTAGTCATAAAGATCGAGCTTAAGACATTATTGACAGTATTCAATCACATTCTCTTTGGGAGGAAACAAAAGCTCTTTAAATTAGCTTTAATTGGATTTTTTTATAAAAAAATATATTTGTGAAGAGAAGTTTTTTGAAAAAAGGCCATTTATGTTTGAAATCGCTCCAATTATAACCCCTTTAAAAAAAGACATTTTGCTTTTTTTGATTTTTTCAGATAGAATTGAGATATAAAAAGAATCCAGTATTAAAGGGCTGACTTTTGTTTGTTCAAAGCCTAAAGGCTCTAAAATATTCTCTAAAGATTTTGAAGAGAAATGCCGTAAATGCCTAGGCACATCCCAAGCTGCCCAATTATGTTTATAATATTTTGCGTCCAAAGAATTATAGTTTGGGCAAGCTATTATTAGGCGTCCTCCTTTTTTTAATGAGAAAACGATATTAGCTATAGTTTCCTTAAGGCTGTAAACGTGCTCTAAAGAATGCCAAAAAGTAATTAAATCAAACTCTTGCTGGTCGCAATTCTTTAACGATTGAGTGTGTTGAACCCCAAGCTTGCTGGCTTCTTTTCTTGCAAATTCTTCCGGTTCAATTCCCGTTACGCTCCATCCTCTTTTTTTTAAGGCAAACAAAAAATCTCCTGTTCCCGAGCCGACATCTAAAGCATTTCCTGTACTACAAAAAAGTTTTGTAACCATTTTAATTTTAACAGAAAGCATAATTTTTTTTGAAACAAAATAAAGCTTAGAAAAAAGAGTTTGTCCTGATTTTTGATGAGACAAGTATTTTTTTGAATCATAATACCCAGACATTTTTTCAAATGCGGGCTTTGGCTTTGTTTTTAAAACTTCTGTTTTTACATCGTACTCTAATGAAAAAAACTCTTTGCTTAAAAAGTGGTCTTTAATTTTGTGTATGTGCCTTTCTTTTTTCATTGTTTTTTGTGTTCCACGTGGAACAAACTACCTTCCCATATAAACCATAAGAACACTAATGTCATTTGGAGAAACCCCGCTAATTCTTGAAGCCTGAGAAAGGGTTATTGGTTTTACTTTTTCAAGTTTTTGGACTGCTTCTGAAGACAATGAACTAACTTTTGAATAAACAAACTTAGATGGGATTTTTATGCTTTCTAAGTTGTTAAGTTTTTTAGCATTTAGCTGTTCTTTTTCAATATATCCAGAATATTTTACCTGGATTTCGGTTTGCTCGAAAACATCATTTTCTAAAAAGTTTTCTGAGCAAAATTTTTGAACGGACTTTATTTTTAGCATTTCTTTCATTGTAAGGTTTGGTCTTGAAAAAATTTTGTAGAGTTTGACAGACTGGTTTATTTTGGAAGAATTCTTTTTTTCTAAAAGAGGGTTTATTTCGTCCGGCTTAACGCTTGTTTTCCTAAAAAAAGAAACAAAAGCTTTTGTTTTACTCTTTTTTTGATCAGCTCTTATAAGTCTATCATGATTCGCAAGGCCAAGCTTGTGTGAAGTTTCTGTTAGCCTTAAGTCTGCATTGTCTTGTCTTAGTAATGTTCTGTATTCGGCTCTTGATGTAAACATTCTATAAGGTTCGTCTGTCCCTTTTGTAATAAGGTCATCAATCAAAACGCCTATATATGCTTCGCTTCTTTTTAAAACCAAAGGGTCTTTGTCGTTGATTAAAAGATGTGAGTTTATTCCAGCCATTATCCCTTGTGCCGCGGCCTCTTCATAGCCTGTAGTTCCGTTAATTTGACCAGCAAAAAACAAATTCCTTATAGGCTTTGTTTCAAGAGAGCTTTTTAGCTGAGTTGGAGGGAAATAATCATATTCTATTGCATAACCTGGTCTAAAAAACTTAACGCTTTCAAAACCTTTTACTGATCTTAGAGCATTAAACTGTATGTCTTCTGGAAGAGATGTTGAAAATCCATTTACATAAACTTCCACTGTGTCCCAGCCCTCTGGTTCAACAAATATTTGATGTCTGTCTTTTTCAGAAAACCTGTTAATTTTATCTTCAATTGAGGGGCAATATCGCGGGCCAATACTATTAATAGACCCGTTGAACATAGGGGATCGGTCGAACCCTTCTCTCAAAAGATCATGAACCTTTTGACTGGTGTAGGTCATATGGCAGTCCAATTGTTTTTTTAAAGGAGGGGTGTTGTTTAAATATGAGAATTTTCCTGGGTTTTTATCCCCTGGCTGTGGTGACATTAATGAATAGTTTAGTGACCGGCCATCAACCCTTGGCGGGGTTCCTGTTTTCATTCTTCCGGCTGAGAATCCATAATCAACAAGCTCTTCTGTAATCCCTAATGAGGCTTTTTCTCCAGCTCTTCCTCCCCCAAACTGTTTCTCTCCAATATGAATTAAACCGTTAAGGAATGTTCCATTAGTTAAAACTACTGTCTTAGACATAATTTCAAGGCCTAGAGAAGTTTTAATCCCGACCGCCGCCCCGTTTGAAACAAGTATTCCTGAAACCATTTCTTGATAAAAATCAAGATTCGGTGTTTTTTCTAACATGATCCTCCACGCTTCTGCAAATCTCATTCTGTCAGATTGAGCTCTAGGGCTCCACATTGCAGGGCCTTTTGACATGTTTAACATTTTAAACTGAACGGCAGTATTGTCTGTAACGATTCCGCTATATCCACCAAGAGCGTCTATTTCTCTAACTATTTGGCCTTTTGCAATGCCCCCCATTGCTGGATTACAAGACATTTGAGCAATGTTTTGAAGATTCATTGTGACTAAAAGCGTTCTGCTTCCCATGTTGGCTGCAGCCGCAGCTGCCTCTGAGCCTGCATGACCAGCCCCCACAACAATAACATCATATTTTGAACTAAACATATACTATTGTTTCACGTGAAACATTTTAAGTTTTCGGTTTTCTGCTGTTCTAATTCGGACTTTTTCTTTTTTAGTCTTGTCATTATATCCCAAAAAATGTAAGAGACCGTGTACCATAACCCTATAAAGCTCTGTTTCAAAAGAAGACTTATATTTAATTGCGTTTTCCTTAACTCTATCAACTGAGATCCCAATATTTCCATTGATTTTTCCAGACTCTGAGCTGTCAAAAGAAATAACATCTGTATAAGAGTCTTGCTTCAAGTGTTTTATGTTTATCTTCCTTAGGTCCTCGTCATTAAAAAAGGCATAAACCAGATTTCCTAAAACATGTTTTTCTGAAACAACAACGTTATTAATCCAAGACGATATCAAAGGCTCGTTTTTAAGAGAAAAGCTAGTGTTATATATGTACTCAACTGGCATGGTTTGTTTTTTGTGCAAATATAGTTTGTTGTAAGACATAATGAAAGGTGTGGCTCTTTTTTTATCTTTGAGCAAATGAAAGACCTTAAATACTTAGCTGCCTACACAATTCCTCTTGCAACTGTCATTTCTATATATTCAAGGGGGTGGTTAACGTTTTCTACTGTTCTGTTCGCTTTTTTGATTATCCCTATAACTGAGTTGGTTGTAGGAAAAGACTCGAAAAACCTTAGTTCAAAAGAGGCTGAAAACGCTGGTGCTAAAAAAATATTTGACTTTATGCTGTATCTAAATGTGCCTATTGTTTATGGGTTGCTTTATTGGGCTTTAACAAAGATTTCTAGTGTTGAGTACTCTTTTTTTGAGCTTCTTGGTCTTTCACTTTCAACAGGAACCTTGCTGGCTACCAACGCTATTAACGTAGCACATGAGCTTGGTCACAGAAAGTCTGTTTTTGAAAGAACATTAAGCAAGGTGCTTTATATTCCTTGCTTGTATATGCATTTTTATATCGAACATAATTTTGGACATCACTTAAAGGTGGGCACTCCAGAAGATGGCGCTACTGCCAAATACAATCAGTCTGTTTATTCTTTTTGGATAACTTCTGTTACAAAACAATATTTTGATGCCTGGAAAAAACAACTGGAGCTTTTAAAAAGCTCTGGATCTGGCTTTTTTTCTATAAAAAACGATATGGCCTGGTATGTTTTAATACAGTTTACATATTTAGCTCTTGTTTTCTTTTTCTTTTCATCAAAAGTGATGAGTTTTGCTATAACTGTAGGGATAATTTCTTTTTTATTCCTTGAAAGCATAAACTATATAGAACATTATGGCCTTAGAAGGTTAAAAAACTCTTCAGGCAGGTATGAAAGGGTTCAAAAATTTCATTCATGGAATTCAGACCATAGCATTGGAAGAATTGTTCTTTATGAACTTACACGACATAGTGACCACCATTATAAATCCTCAAAAAAATATCAAATTCTAGATTCTTTTCAGAAAAGCCCACAACTTCCTTACGGATACCCCTCGTCAATTCTTTTGTCTATGATTCCTCCTTTGTGGTTTAAGATAATGAACCCTCGGGTTCCTAAAGAAATGAAAATTAACTAAAAACTATTAAAATTCTTTTCAACAGTGTATTTTAGTAAAAAATTACTATGTCTAAACATGTTAGAGTCAGGTTTGCCCCTAGTCCAACAGGGCCACTTCATATTGGAGGCCTGAGAACGGCACTATTTAATTATCTTTTTGCAAAAAAAAACAGCGGAGACTTCATAGTTAGAATAGAAGATACAGATCAAAAAAGGTATGTTGAAGGAAGCGAAAAACATATTATTGGGTCTTTAGAGTGGTGTGGCTTAATGATAGACGAAGGGCCTTACAGGCAAAGCGAACGGAATGAGCTTTATAATGAAAAAATAAATGAGTTGATTTCTTTGGGTCATGCATATTATGCTTTTGACAGCAAAGAAGAGCTAGAAAAACTAAGGCTCAGCTATGAGAAAAAGGGAGAAACCTTTATATATGGCTATAAAAACAGGCTAGCTCTTAAAAACTCATTATCTCTAAAAAAGGAGGAAACAGAAAGTCTAATAGGCCAAGGAAAAGATTATGTGATTAGGTTTAAAAATTTAGGAAAAGGAGAGGTTGTTTGCTTTGATTCTTTGAGAGGAAAAGTTGTTTTTCCAATAAACACTTTAGACGATAAAGTTTTATATAAGTCAGATGGAACTCCAACTTATCATTTTGCCAATGTTGTTGATGACTTTGAAATGAAAATTTCACATGTCATAAGAGGCGAAGAGTGGTTGCCTTCTTTAGGATTGCATTGGCTTTTATATGATTCTTTTGGCTGGGACAAGCCTAAGTTTGTTCATTTGCCCCTGATATTAAAACCTCAAGGAAAAGGAAAGCTTTCTAAAAGAGATGGCGAAAAATTTGGGTTTCCAGTATATCCAATAAAGTGGGTGTCAAATAAAAATGAAATGCCTGGATACAAAGAGTTTGGCTTTCTTCCTGACGCTTTAGTTAATTTTTTAGCTCTTTTAGGCTGGAATCCCGGGACAGAAAAAGAGCTTTTTTCAATGGAAGATCTTATTAGGTCTTTTTCAATAAAAGGCCTTAACAATTCTGGAGCGAGATTTGATCCAGAAAAGACGATTTGGTTTAACCAACAGCACATTCGATTGTTAGAAAACGGCTTTTTAGAGCAGCAACTTGTCGACGTGCTTGAAAAAAAGGGGATTTTGTTTGATAAAAAGAAAATACCTGTTGTTATTAGCCTAATTCGCCCAAGACTTGATTTGATGACAAAAATATATTCTGCATCGAAGTGTTTTTTTGTAAGACCCTCTGGCTATGACAAAAAGGGAATTAGCAAGGTCGCTGACGCCAGCAGTTTGGGGGTGTTAAGGGATTTGGCAGTAATTTTCCAAAATTCTTCAGCTTTTATTTTGTCCAACTTAAAGTCAGACATACATGAGTATTCTAAAAAAAACAGCTTGAATTTTGGGAAAGTTCTTGGACTAATTCGCCTATCGCTTGTTGGAGAATTGTCTGGAGCCGATCTCTTTGAAATTATTGGGTTTCTTGAAAAGGAAGAAGCTGTTAAAAGAATTGAAACCCTTGCCGATTATTTAACAAAATAGCTTTGCGTTACGGCATGGTCTTTGTACATTTAGATCATGTAACTTTTAATTAAATTTTTATGTCCTTTTTTACTCCAATTTTAGTTTTATTTTTTATTCTTCTGCTCTTCGGAACATTTTTTGTTGTTAAACAACAAACCTCTGCTCTTGTAGAGCGGTTTGGAAAATTCACTAGCACCAGGCAGTCTGGCCTACAGCTTAAAATTCCTATAATAGATCGAATTGCAGGAAGGCTTAGCTTAAAAATTCAACAACTAGATGTGGTTGTTGAAACCAAAACCAAAGATGACGTGTTTGTGAAGCTTAAGGTTTCTGTTCAATATAAGGTTATTAAAGACAAAGTGTATGATGCTTTTTATAAACTCGATTATCCTCAAGATCAAATTACATCTTATGTGTTTGATGTTGTTCGGGCTGAGGTCCCTAAAATGAAACTTGATGATGTTTTTGAAAGAAAAGATGACGTTGCTATTGCGGTAAAGTCTGAATTAAACGAAGCTATGCTTAATTATGGTTATGACATTATCAAAACGCTTGTTACCGATATAGATCCTGACTTACAGGTTAAAGAGGCTATGAACAGAATAAACGCTTCTGAAAGAGAGAAGGTCGCCGCACAGTTTGAGGGAGATGCTCAGCGTATTTTAATAGTTGAAAAAGCAAAAGCAGAGGCAGAAAGCAAAAGGCTTCAAGGACAAGGAATTGCTGACCAAAGAAGAGAAATAGCCAGGGGGCTTGAAGATTCTGTAAAGGTTTTGAACAATGTAGATATAAACTCTCAAGAGGCTTCTGCGCTAATTGTTGTTACCCAGCACTATGACACGCTACAGTCCGTTGGTTCAGAAAGCAACAGCAATCTTATTCTTTTGCCAAATTCTCCTCAAGCAGGGTCCGAGATGCTAAACAATATGGTTGCTTCGTTTACAGCAAGCAATCAAATTGGCGAAGAAATGAAAAAAGCTGCAAAAGAAAAAGAGGCTGAAGAGGGTCAGAAAACTAATTAATAAAATCATATATTAAAAGAAAAGCCCAGATAAAAACCGTGAAATTGAATTCAGGTTTAATTTAATTAGCTTTTGGAGGTTCGAGAGCGTCTTAAAGGGTTTGGTTCTTCTTCCAGTTGTCTCTCAGTGATACAGTTTTATTAAAAACATGCTTCTCTTTATTAGAGTCAGCGTCTTTTACATAATAGCCTTTCCTTTGAAATTGAAAAGATTCAGAAACAGACGCTTTGGAAAGCTCTTTTTCGCCATATCCATTAAATATGTTTATAGATTCTTTATTAATGGCCTGTACCAAATTTTCTTTAGAAAATTCTCCTGGTGAGGGATGTTCAAAAAGCCTATCATATTCTCTAATTACAACAGGTGTGTTTGAGTTGCAGGAAACCCAATGTAATGTTCCTTTAACTTTTCGTTGGCTTTCAGGCGTTCCTGATCCGCTTTTTGATTTTGGGTCATATGAGCAAATCACCTCTTTTATGCTTCCGCTAGGGTCTTTGATTATTTCTTCAGCCTTGATTATATATGCTCCTTTTAGCCTAACCTCGTTTCCAGGCGAAAGTCTAAAGTATTTTTTTGGAGGGTCTTCTAAAAAGTCTGATTGTTCTATAAAAATTTCTTTAGAAAAGACTACATTTCTTGATCCAGAGTCTATATTTTCTGGGTTGTTAATCAAGGAAAGCTTCTCGACCTGTTCAGGGTAGTTTGAAATTGTAATTTTTAATGGGTCTTGAACAACCATTAGCCTGTTACATTTTTTGTTTAAATCTTCTCTTATACAGAACTCTAAAAGAGACATTTCAATAATATTTTCTCTTTTAGCAACACCAGCAGTGGCAACAAACTTTTTTAATGCATCTGGGGTGTAGCCTCTTCTTCTAAGGCCAGAAATCGTAGGCATTCTAGGGTCGTCCCATCCTGAAACAAAATTGTTTTCAACTAAAGAGAATAGTTTTCTTTTAGAGGTTATTGTGTGGCTGAGGTTTAGCCTTGCGAACTCCCTTTGCTTTGGTCTAATTTTTTTTGGATCAACAACAAAATCTAAAAACCAATCATAAAGGTCTCTGTGGGGTTTAAACTCTAGGGTACATAGAGAGTGTGAGACTTGTTCAATGTAGTCTGACTCGCCATGAGTCCAATCATACATTGGATATATTTTCCATCTGTCTTTTGTTCTTGGGTGGTGGCTGTCAATAGCTCTATATATCACTGGATCTCTCATAAGCATGTTTGACGATGACATGCTTATTTTAGCCCTTAAAACATGCTTCCCCTGTTTAAAATTGCCTTTCTTCATCATTGAAAAAATCTCTAAACTTTCTTCAGTTGGTCTATTTCTATATGGGCTTTCGGTCCCGGCTTTTGTTGGTGTCCCTTTTTGAGCTGCAATTTCGCTTGATGTTTGTGAATCAATATATGCTTTATCTTTTTTTATTAGCTCAACAGCCCAGCCATAAAGGGTTTCAAAATAATCTGAGGCATAACACTCTTTGTCCCATTTATACCCAAGCCAAGAAATGTCTTCTTTTATAGAATCAATATAACTTTGATCTTCATTTTCAGGGTTGGTGTCGTCAAACCTTAAGTTGATTTTCGCGTTATACTTTTTGGCAAGTTCAAAGTTTAATACAATTGCTTTTACATGACCAATGTGTAGAAAACCATTGGGCTCAGGCGGAAACCTAAAGCGTAGGTTAGACCTTTCAAAGCCAGACGAAAGGTCTTGGTCAATTATGGTTTCAATAAAATTTTTTGAATCTATCAATCCTAAAATAAAATATCAAAGTTAAAAAATTCATCTCTCTTATTGTTTATTTATCTTTGTTAATTATGGTTGAAATCTGTTTAAAAAATATTCGTTGTTTTTCGTTCCATGGCTGTTTAAAAGAAGAAAAAATTATTGGAAGTGAGTATTTGGCAAGCCTCTGGGTTAAAGGGAGTTTTTATAAAAGCTCCAAATCCGACGACCTAGAAGATACTGCCGACTACGTTTTGTTAAACAAAATCGTGCTTGAAGAAATGTCAATCCGGTCTAAGCTTCTTGAGGGGGTCGCAGAAAGAATTGTTTCTCGGGTTCTTCTAGAAGATGTTCGGGTTGATAAAGTTACTGTTTCGATAGCCAAGCTTAGTCCTCCCCTTAATGGCGACACAGAAAGCGTGTCAGTAAAAATCTCGAAAAAAAGAGATCCTTAGTTTTAAAAAAATGTACTTTTGCTTTCCTTTTGGCACTGTGGCCGAGTGGCTAGGCAGAGCTCTGCAAAAGCTTGTACAGCGGTTCGAATCCGCTCGGTGCCTCAAAAACCCCTCTGACTATAGGGGGGTTTTTTATTAAAAACTGTTTTTTTATATTTATGTGTGGAAAAGTCCGAGCTTATTATTTTACAGTTTACTCTTTTGCCAATAATCGCCTGGGTCTTTCTTTGGGGATACGATAAAGTTGAGCATATTTTGTTACACAGATACTTTGAGTGGACCCTTCGTTTAGAAAGGCCTAAACATCCGCTAATGTACTCCTTTAAAAAACTTTTTAAATGCGTTTCCGTCTTAGATTTTAAAAATTCCCGAAAACACCTAAGCGACATCAGCAAATCCGGTTTACTAAAGTTTTTAATGGCATATGCAATTGGAGTTGGCCTTGTCCAGCTCGGAACTTACGGATGGCTAAAAGTTACTTCTTTGTAGGGGCGTTTATATGATTTAGGATTGTTTTAGTCCTGCCACCCCGACTAAGACTAATTACAAACCTTTGATTTTCAATACTTTAAAGGTTTTTTTATAAAATATTTTTAATTTGTTCCCCATATAGTTCCCGTTACAGAGTTAATTAAGAGTTAAAAGAACACGAGTTTGGTGGGGTTTAGATTCAGGAAATCCACCCTTAGACCATTCCTTTAAAAAGAAGAAAAACACCGCAAATTAAAATAAATAGATTTACAACAATTTTTATAATTTTAATTACATTATCAGTAAGTCTGTTTTTGAGCTGCTGCGCTAAATAAATCTTTCCAAGATCAACACAAAAATATGTTGCTACAATAACAACAAAAAAGAGGGTTATTTTATATTTCTCCATATCGAATTGTGGTCCAAAATAAAGTATAATACCAACCCAATAAAACAAAACCACAACGTTAATAATGTTTAAAAGAAATCCTTTTGTGGCTAATTTTAAAAAATTTGGCGCATCGTCTATGTTTGCTCCTTCTTTTTCTTCTTTCTTGTTTTTTTCCTGTAAAATTTTAATCAAACTAACGCCTCCATAAGTAGCAAGCAACACTCCTCCTAAAAAATACCACGCGCTTGTGTTTTCTTCAATTGAGCTTAAAAGGCTGCTGGTTCCAAAAAAGGCTATGCCAAAAAAAACAATGTCAGAAAAAACAACCCCAATGTCAAGAAAAATTGCAGCTCTAACCCCTTTGCTAATGCTGGTTTCTAAAACAGTAAAAAAAACAGGGCCTATAGTAAAAGCAAGAACAACGCCTATAGGGATAGCTGGTATATATTCAAACATGATTTTATATAATTATAAATTTAAAGCTTTTCAACTAACAACAGGTCGATTCTTTTTTTTTGTTCATCAACACCTTTTATTTTAATTAACACTTCGTCTCCCAGGCGGTATTCTTCTTTTGTGTGTCTTCCCTGCATTAAATACTCTTTTTCTTTAAAAACAAAAAAATCATTTGGTATGTTTTTAACTTTAATAAACCCTTCGCATTTGTTTTTGTTTATTTCTACAAACAGTCCTCTTTCCATAATTCCTGAGATTGTTCCTGTATATTGTTTGTTTATTTTGGAGGAGATGTATTTAACCTGCATAAATTTGATCGAACTTCTTTCTGCTTTTGTTGCCAATCTCTCTCTTTCTGAAAGATAAAAACACCTATCTTCTAAATCGTTGTTGTTTGGTGTTTTGTTTTGTAATATCCCCTGAAGATTTCTGTGTACAATTACGTCGGGATATCTTCTAATAGGAGAGGTAAAGTGTGTATATTTTTGAAAAGAAAGGCCAAAGTGACCAATGTTTTGTGTGCTATATTTTGCCTTACTCATGCTTCTTATAACCAACGTGTCTATAAAGTTTTTTTCTGGGGTTTGGTTAATTTCTAAAAGAAGATTGTTTATGTTTTTGTGAATAGTTTTTCTGTTTTCAAAACTATATCTGTAGCCTAATTTTTTTATTATTCTTTCTAAGGCAATTAATTTGTCGTCGTCTGGAAGGTCGTGAACTCTATAAATGTTTTTTTGTTTTTTTTGTTTTTCAAAAATTTCAGCTACTTTTTTATTTGCTAACAACATATATTCCTCAACCAGGTTGTTTGAATCTTTTGATTCTTTAATTTTTGTTTCAACTGGTTCTTTATCCTTGTTTAAAACAAACCCTACTTCTTTTTTATTAAATAAAATAGAGCCTTTTGATATTCTTTCTTTTCTTAGTTTTTTGGAAATTTTATCTAATAAAACTATGCAATTTTTTAAATTATTTTCAACATTGTATTGTTCGCTGGTTAAAGAAATTTCTTTTGGAATTATATTTGTGTTGTTTTCAATTATATATTGCGCCTCTTTATAGCTGAATCTGTGATTAGATTTTATTACTGTTTTTCCTGCCCAATACTTTACAATCTCTTTTTTTTTATTAAAATAAAAAATTATTGAAAACGTTAATTTTTCTTCATTTGGTCTTAAAGAACAGAGATTGTTAGATAAAGATTCTGGCAACATAGGGACAACCCTGTCTACCAAATAAACGGATGTTCCTCTTGCGTATGCTTCTTTGTCTAAATCTGTTCCTTTTTTTAAGAAGTGCGAAACATCTGCAATATGAACCCCTATTTCTACCTGATTCTCTTTATTTTCTATTGATATTGCATCATCAAAATCTTTTGCGTCTTCGGGGTCTATAGTTATGGTTGTAATGTTTCTTAAATCTTTTCTTTTTTTAAACTCTTCTTTTGATTGAAGGTTTTGTAAGTTTTTTGCATCCTCTTTGTGTTTGTTAGAAAACTGATAAGGCAAGCTATATTCTTCTAAAATTGCATGTATTTCATTTTCAACTTCTCCTTGTTTTCCAATTACTTTTACAATTTCAGCCTCTGGATATTCTTTTCTCCACCTTTTAAATTCTACTACCACTATTTCATCATCTTTTACCTTTTTGTTATTTATAATCAAAAACTCTACTTTGTCTTTTTTTCCGGTTGTATAAACAATTATTTTCTTTTTCTCTTTTCTTACTATACCTACAAATCTTTTTTTTCTTCTTTCTTTGATTGCTGTTATTTTTGCCTCTCTGTTAGTTATCATTTCAAATTCTACCAAGTCGCCATCAAAAGAATTTAATATATTTTTCTCTGAAACATAAATGTCCTTTTCTGTTTTTTCTTGAATTATATATCCGGATCCTTTGTTTGTTTTATCAAGTATTCCTTCTAATGATTTTGTTTTTTTCAAGAGTTTATAACTTCCTGGATTTACTTGCTCAATTTTTTTTGTTTTTTCCAATAGAAAAAGAATTTCTTTTATTTGATTTTTGTCTATCTCATAAGGTAGCTTAGATAATATCTGTCTATAATTGAATTTTCTTTTTGGAGAAGAAGCAAAAAAGGAAAATATGTGGTTTTTTGTTATTTTACTATTTCCTTTTTTCATTTTTTATTTATTCGTCTAAGTTAATTTTATTTAATGTAACATTATCTTTTTTTATTATAAACAAACAATAAATTATTATTATTATTTTATATTAATCTTAGAGTATTATAATAGAATGTTAATACACATAATAACAATAAAAAACATATATTTTTAAAAAGTATATCAACATGTTTTCAAAACAGAAAGAATTACAAAATATTGGTTTATAAAGATTTATATTTTTAATAACAGGCTGTTAATTAAAAAAAAGTTAATAAATAAAATAAAATAAACTGTTAATAATTAGAACAAAACTGTTATTAATAGGCTTATAAAAAATGATAAAAGAAAACTATTTTTAACAATAGAAAAAAAAGAACATTTATAAACAATTAATAAACAAGTAGTAAACAAAAAATTAACAAAATGAAAATTTCTATTGGCAACGATCATGCAGGAACAGAATTTAAAAATGTAATTAAAAACCATTTAAAAACAAAAAAAATAGATGTAATAAATAATGGTACAGACGACGAACAGAGCGTTGATTATCCAGAACACATTCACCCAGTTGCAAGTCAGGTTGAAAAAGGAGAAAGCGACTTAGGAATAATCATTTGTGGAAGCGGAAACGGGGCAAACATGACCGCAAATAAACACCAAAAAATAAGATCTGCCTTGTGTTGGAACAAAGAAATAGCAGAACTAGCAAGAACACACAACAACGCAAACGTATTAAGTATTCCCGCTAGGTTTGTTTCTATAAAGACAGCCATTGAAATGGTAGATATATTTATTAAAACAGAATTTGAGGGAGGGCGACACCTAACAAGAATAAATAAAATACCTAAATAACCTTTGGAAAAGATAAGCTGGAACAATAAGCTTTGGAATGAACTATCAAGAGAAGAGATAGAAGAGCTTTTTATTTTAAGAGCTAAGGTTTTTGTTGTAGAACAAAACTGCGCTTACCTAGACATTGATTACCATGACCAAAAAGCAATTCATATTTTAGGAAGAATAAACAACAAAATTATAACCTATTCTAGAGCCTTCAACGATGGAGATTTTTATAAAGAAGCATCTTTTGGGAGAGCTTTAGTTGTTAAAAAAATGAGAGGAAAAGGCTTTGGAAATCAGCTAATAACAGAAACCTTAAGGGTTATGGAGGAAAAATGGAAAAACAAAAAAATTAAGATATCAGCACAAGCTCACCTTTCTCTTTTTTATCAAAACCATGGCTTTAAACCAAAAGGAGAACAGTACTTAGAAGATGGAATTCCACACGTAGCAATGTATAAAAACTAAACTGTCGTTAAATTTTTAAAGCTAAGGCTAAAAGTTTTTTTTTAATTTCCTTGGAAGAGAGAATGTTTTCGGAGCCGTAAATAATAAAAAAAGAACTCCCTTTTAAAAAATTCTTTAAAAAACCCGAAGAACGAACCTGCTCTCTCACCCTTCTTTTTATTAAGTTCCTTTTAACAGCAGATGGAAAAAGCTTTTTAGAGACAGCAACCCCAAACTTAATTTCATTGTCTTTAAAATTATATATTTTTAAAAAAACCCCATCTTCTTTTATTAAAGTCCCCTTTTCAAAAAGGACCTCAATTTTTTCTCTGCTTTTCAACGAACTAATCATTCTGTAAACTCAATAACGTTTCCACTTCGATTTATATCAGCAAGCCTTTTTGAAGGATCTATTTCTATTTTAATAACGCTCTTTTTCCCCTCAATAAAAAAGCGATATTCTGGAGCAACCCAAACCCAAGGGCTCAACTCCACAACAGGGCTGTCAAAAGACTTAGACCCCTGCATTAAGTCTATTGGAATATAATATTTTTTTACCGTGCCATCATCAAAAGACACGTCGATTTCTAAAGGCATTGGCATGCTTTCGATTCTTTTTAGAGTTACATATCGAGATTCGGCATCAAACAAAGATATTTCATAATCAATTTTGTTTGTCGTTTTTGTCCAGTCGTTTAAATACCACTCAAGCTCTAAATCAGAAACCTTTTCAGCAACTCTTTTAAAATCGTTTGGGGTGGGGTGCTTAAACTTAAACTCGTTATAATATCTTTTTATTGTTCTAGCCAAATTCTTTTTTCCAATTATATATCCAAGCTGAGACAAAAAAACAGAACCTTTGCTGTAAGAAGAGGCGCCATAAGCAAAATTCCAATTCCATCTATCTGAGTGAACTGTTTGTGGCTGCTCTAGATCAATACCAGGGTTTTGAGACTGATATTGGTTCAAAGCATAATACCTGTCATAGCTACTTTTGTGTGGGAACTTAGAGCTCTTGTTTAGAACAGCCCCCTCTGCAAGAGACGTAATATATTCTGTGAACCCCTCATCCATCCAAGGGTGTTTTGCCTCATTGTTTGCAAGAATGTGCTGAAACCAAGCATGAGCAAGCTCATGAGCAGTTACCCCAAAAAGGCTTGGGTAAGGCCTCATGCCAGTTATCATAGTGCACATAGCATACTCCATGCCTCCATCACCGCCCTGAATAACGGAATATTGGCTCCAAGGATAAGGCCCAATGTTTTTTTCAAAATAATCAAGAAGACCTAGCGTGTCTCCTTGAAGCTTTTTCCAGTCTTCAATATTAACTGTGGGCTTATAAAAAAAATGAAGATCAACCCCAGAACTAGAGGTCATTTTGTCGTGAATATAATCAGGGTCAGCAGCCCAGGCAAAGTCATGAACATTGTTTGCTAGGAATCGCCAGGTTAAGGTTTTGTTCTTTTTGTTTTTAGGACTCTTTGAGTAGCCGTGACCTACTTCGTCTGGGTTTAAAAGGGTTCCGGTCCCACCAACAACATAGTTTTTGTCAATAGTAATATTAACGGCATAATTACCCCAAACCCCATGAAACTCTCTGCCAATATATGGGTTTGGATGCCAGCCCTCAAAATCATATTCAGACAGCTTTGGAAACCACTGTGTCATTGTTAGATGAACACCCTCTTTATTCATTTTTCCAGATCGCCTAATTTGCAAAGGAACCTGGCCTTTAAAAGCCATCTTAAGCTCTGTTTTTTCTCCTGGCAAAAGGGGCTTTTTTAAACGAGCCAACAGCACCGTTTCTTTTTCCTCAAAGAAAACACTCTTGCCATCCTGCTTTAATGAGACAACGTTTAATGCCCCATAATCCTTTTCTTCAAGCGCCAAAATTCTGCCACCAACCCTGCTGTCCGGGTCTTTAATTGTTCTTGACCTAACGTCCATTTGGCTCCCCGGCCGAAATGCATTAAAAAACAAATGATAATAAACTTTTCTAATTGTGTCAGGAGAGTTGTTTGTATAAACAAGCTTTTGGTCACCCGTAAAAGTAAAGTCAGACACATCCATTTTTATATCCATGTCATATTCAACGTGTTGTTGCCAGCTAGTTTGAGAAAAAACAAAAAACGGAAAACAAAAAAGAAAGAGTAAAGAATGTTTCATCTAAATCAATTAAAAAGTTCATTAAAAGTAAAAATCTTGTCTAGGCGAACACCTTTTTCTGTGTTTTTTAAAGAAATAATTTCATTATGAGCATCATGTTCTAAAAACAAATAATAGTTTTTTTCAACAGCGTCTCTAAGGAAACCACTCTTTTCATCCATAGAAACAAGAGGCCTAATATCGTAGCCCATTATATAAGGAACAGGAATGTGGCCAACAGTAGGAATAAGGTCTGCCGCAAAAACAAGAGTCTTGTTTTTGTATGAGATCTTAGGAATCATTTGTTGTTCTGTATGCCCATCAACAAACATAACATCAAACCCCAGTTCTTTTTTATATTCAAACCCTTTGCTGTGTTTAGACACATAAGAAAGCGCCCCCGAGGACTCAATAGGAGAAAGGTTTTCTTTTAAAAAAGAAGCCTTCTCTCGAACGTTTGGTTTTTTAGCCCAAAGCCAATGACTCTCGTTGCTCCAGTATTTAGCGTTTTTAAACAAAGGTTTATAAACAGAGCTGTTTTTGTCTTGAACAGTTCCGCCACCACAGTGGTCAAAATGAAGATGTGTGAAAAACACATCTGTAACATCATCACAAGAAAACCCTGCTTTGTTTATTGAGGAAACAAGGTCGTCTTCGCCCCATCGATAATAATAACTATAAAACTTCTCAGACTGTTTATCTCCCATTCCAGCATCAATAAGAAACAGCCTGTTGCCGTTTTCTATAAGCAAACATCTTGTAGCCATATCAATCATGTTGTTTTTATCAGCAGGATTGGTTTTTCTCCACAAAGATTTTGGTACAACACCAAACATGGCACCACCATCTAGTTTAAAATTTCCAGCTTCAATAGGATATATTTTCATTTATAGATGAATTAGTCTTTCATTGTTATCCTTAAAACAGAGCAGGCAGCACCTTCTGTAAACTTGTCTCTGCCAGAGCCTAAAAGAATATTAATCCAGCTGTCCTGTTCGGGAGCCCCCAAAATTAACAAATCATACTCAGCCGAAAGTTTGGATATTGAAACCAAAGGGTTTTCGCTTTGTAGAACCATTAAATCTGACTTTGTTTTTAAGCTTGACAACAAGCTGGAGGATTTTTTTTCCATCCTTTTTGCGGCAGCTTTTGAGAAAGAAGGCGTTACGATATGTAGCAGCGTTAAAGAAGCGTTGTAAAAACGACAAACCCTTTCAGCAACAGCAAGAAAATTTTTGTCCTTTCTTCCAGGCCTAAGAGCAATCAACACCTTGCCAATATTTTTCACCCCATTATCTTTAAACAAAGCAAAATTTGAATTTACATGGGCAAGAAGCCACCCTATAGGGTTTCGCACGAGAAGGCCGCTGTGCGCTCTTCCGTCCCAGCCCATTACGAGCCAGTCACAGTTTGTCTGACCGCTTAAGTCCGCTACGGTATTAGAAATTTCGTGAGTTACAACAGACTCAAAATCAATGCTCAACCCTTGTCTTTTAGAAAGTCTTTTTAGACGCCTTGCAATAGAAAGAACTTTAGGACTATCTTGATTTAGGGCTTCTAAAAAAGTTTGATTAGGAACCTCTGTTATGTTTACAGCCTGAACAGAACTTCTTGTGTTAATAGCGCAAGCTATTTCAACAAGCATTTCAGCAGAGTTTTCGTTACCCAACAAAGGAACTATTGTGCCAGCATCAGAGGCAAGCTTTCCATCTAAATTTGAAGTCACATCAGAAGAAGAGACAGGCTCAGGGCTAGCCTCCCTTTTATAAAACAAAAACAAAGCGGGCTTGTGGCCATAATTTCTTAAAACACCGGTTCGTGTAGCTCGCTTGCCTATAAACATGTATAACACAGCACCAACAATAGAAATTAACAGAATAGACAATAAAGGCATTAGCCCTAAAAGAAGCAAAAGAAAAAAGCCGCTAA
Source organism: Flavobacteriaceae bacterium (assembly GCA_002702895.1). Classification (GTDB taxonomy): domain Bacteria; phylum Bacteroidota; class Bacteroidia; order Flavobacteriales; family Flavobacteriaceae; genus MAG-121220-bin8. The sequence goes on from PACX01000015.1 coordinate 118,759, forward strand.
TAATTCCAAAGACTTGAAGAAGAGGATAAAACGGAGACATGTATGTTGGCTTGTACCACTGGGCGGATGTTTCGCGTAGGATTATTACACAAAAATTAACAGAAACAAACATCATAACCATAAAAGCACTAGCCAGTTTAGCAATTTTTACAACATCAAGAAAAAGAATAACAAGAGTCATTAAAAACCCCGTAATCAAAATAGAAAACACAGGGGTTAAGTATTTTGAATGAATGCTAGAAAACAATTTAGGCATCAACAAGTCTCTTGCCATGGCAAAAGGGAAACGAGAGGAGGCTAAAACCCCAGAATTAGCACCAGACATAAGTGTTAAAACCCCAATTACAGCTGCAAAATAACCAAAATACTCCCCACCAACATTTTTAGCAGCAGTATAAACAGGCCTTATATCAACAGACAAAACATCTTGGTTAACTGTTCCTGCTAAAATAAAAGAAGTGAAAATATAAATAGCAGCTATTGAAAAAAGAGAAAGAATCATTGCCAAGGGAAGGTTTTTGTCGGGATTCTTTATTTCACCCGCAATTGCAGCAACTTTTATAACACCTGAGTAAGAAATATAAACAAAGGCCACAGCAGAAATTAATCCTATATTTCCGTCAGACATAAAGGGGTCTAAATAATCAGAGTTGACCTTAGGAAACCCAATGAAAAAAAGTGAAGCAAGACAAGCCAGGCTAATGCTTACCACATAAAGCTGAACCTTTCCAACTTTTTTAACACCAAAAATGTTTAACAAGACAATAATGGAAAGAAAACCAAGCGCCACGTAAGGAGTTAACCCATCATTAATATTAACCAGAACAGCTAAATAAGCTCCCAGCCCAATTAAAGCGAAAGAGCTTTTCAGCAATAACGAAAGCCAAAGTCCAATCCCAGAAATAGTCCCAAACAAAGGCCCAAAAGCCCTTTCAATATAAACATAAGTTCCACCAGAAGAGGGCATAGCCGTCGCCAACTCTGATTTAGACAAAGCCGCAGGTAAAACACAAACAGCACCAAGCAGATATGCTAACCAAACAGAAGAGCCGGTTAAGCCAGAAGCAAATCCTGGAAGCACAAAGATTCCACTTCCTAGCATTCCACCAATGCTAATGGCAATTACGTATGGCAAAGAAAGACTGCGTTCAAGTTTTTTCACAACATAAAGATAAGAATTGCTGAACTAAAAAAAGAAGATATGCCTATAGTTTAGCGGGATTTTGTTGTTTGTAGTTTTTGAATATTATTGAAAATAGGCACAGTCATAAACACCCGTTCTTTCCAATTGTTGTGTAGCAATATCGTAAATGAATTTTTCGACATACCCAATACTTTCTGGGGGTACACCACGTATTTTTTCTGAACATTTTGGCTTAGTGAATTTTCCATACCTCTTTGCATAATAAGAATTATTGGGAGAGTCTACCACCTGATAAAACTCAATTTTAGAGTTTAATATTTGGTATCCACTATTGTCAAATCCATCAAAAACTATTTTCTGATTTTGTAAATCAAAAACATAAAACCAATTACCTGGTGGTGCCGACATTCCTCCATAACGAAGAATCATAAAACCCTGAACTATTCCTCGAAACAGAAATTCGTCCATTTCATCTCCAACTGTAAATTCAACTGATTCATCATCTTTTGAGTATGTTTTTATCTGTTCACCCATAGAATCAGGGTATCCAGTAATGTGTCTATAATCAGTTGTTATTATTTTATATGAATTATAATCATAAATTGTACTTTTTCCTTCATTAGATAGCGTATACGAATCAGTTCCTGGGAAATTATTTACATCCTTATCCTTCGACTCTTTTTCTATAGCTTTTTTTTCTTCTTCTTTGTCTTTTTCAGGAACATAATTAAGAGTGTTTCCTCTGCCAATATAGCTCAAGCTTAATAATTCGTTGCTGTATTCAAGTATAGCATATTTTAAAGTATCACTTCTATCAGATGTTATCGCCAGATATTCAAGTTCAGCACCTATTTCCTTTATGTATCCTCTTGCTATTTTGAATTCATAGACATCTGTTTTTTCACCTTCCCCTGTTTTGTAAAAATGAATCCATTTTCCGTTTTTAATTTCAATTCCAGCAAGAGAATCAGTTGTACTTATCCAACGCCCGCTTTCAAATTCCGTTTTTTTTGAAATCGTTTTAGAGCTTTCTGATTCATAATTGAGGAAATATTTTTTCTGAAACTGTAAAACAATATATTTTTTTATAAATCCATCAAAAACATATCCTTCAATATTTTGATCATTATTTTTCCACAATATTTTATCTCCTTTTAACTTTGGAGGAGTATGTGTTTTTATTTTTA
>PACX01000013.1 GCA_002702895.1 Flavobacteriaceae bacterium
TGGGGAGAGCAGGATTCGAACCTGCGAAGTTAAAAACAGCAGATTTACAGTCTGCCCTCGTTGGCCGCTTGAGTATCTCCCCAATATTTTAAAGAACGTTAAGAGCCGATGGAGGGACTCGAACCCACGACCTGCTGATTACAAATCAGCTGCTCTAGCCAGCTGAGCTACATCGGCTTTTCCATTTACAAATGGTTGGCAAATGTATAGATTTATTTTTTTTGAATCAATAGAATACTAACGAATTTTAAAAAAATTTATTTATCGTTTATTATTAATTTCTCTTGGATGATTTTTCTTATAGTCACTAATTATTTTTGGTAACTTAATTTTAGTATAAATTTGGGTAGAGGCAAGACTAGAATGTCCTAAGATTTCTTTAATTGTGTTTATATCTGCTCCATTATTTAAGAGATGAGTAGCAAATGAATGTCTTAAAACATGGGGACTGATTTTTACTTTAGTTGATACTTTAGAAAAGTATTTTTTGACAACTCTGTAAACNAATGAAGGCCCTAATGGGAAACCCTTTTTAGTNANAAAAAGATTATCCTTAACGGATTNAATATCTGATCTNAAGACCAGATAATNATTTATATTTTTTATGAGAGTTGGTAAAACAGGAACTAATCTCTCTTTATTTCTTTTTCCATGAACTTTAATCAAACTTTCATTAAAAAAAANATCTTCTAACTTAATATTTATTAATTCATCCCTTCTTATCCCAGTAGAATATAGAGTATCAATTATTAACAGATCTCTTTTTCCCTCAAAAGTATCATCAAAAATATCCATTATAGTAAAAACTTCTTCTTCTGAAAATGGTATAATTATTTTTGGCTGTACCTTTAATCTCTTATGATTTTTAGTCGGAGAATCTTTAATTACTTCTGTTTTAATTAAAAAATCATAATAGCTATTTAATGCTGAAATTTTTCTGTTAATTGACAAAGGAGAAAGATTTGAATCAGACAAATCAATTATCCAAGTTCTAACAATTGAATATGAAATTTTTGTAATATTTTTTATTCCATGTTCTTGATTNCAAAAAAGATGGAAAGTATTTAAATCTTTTTTATAAGCTTTAATAGTATTAATTGAATACTTTTTTTCTTTAGATAAGTAATCAAAAAAATTGGAAAAATACATGATAGATCTTAACAGCATATAAAGTTAAGAACTTTTAAATAGATAAGTTTTTATGAAATTATATGTTTTCTTGGTCTCTAAGATTCTGAACGTAGGCAGCTTTTTTAATCTTATCTCTATGCTTAATTGAAGGTTTAATAAAAGCTTGTCTTGATCTCAAATTTTTCATAGCTCCAGTTTTATCAAACTTTCGNTTGAATCTTTTTAGAGCTCTATCAATATTCTCGCCTTCTTTTACAGGGATGATTAACATACTTAATTTTAATTGCTCGCAAATATAGAAACATTTTTCATTCCATAGAAATTATTTATTTAAATTTCTAAATTTTAATTATTAAAAATGTATTCTAAATTGATTTTATTGCTTTTAAATATTTCTCCAATTCCTTTTTAACGACTGGAAATAAGAAAAATAACCCTACCATATTTGGAAATACCATCGCAAAAATCATAGCATCAGAAAATGCCCAAATAGAGTTCATACTTGCTGCAGAACCTATAATTACAAACATGCAAAATATTACTTTATAAGTTAGATCAGCAATTTGACCTCTTCCAAACAAATATTTCCANGATTGTAATCCATAGTAAGACCAAGATATCATTGTTGAAACAGCAAATAAAACAACTGCTAGAGTTAAAAAGACATCTGAGAATGGAATATATTGTGCAAAAGCTTGAGAAGTAATNCCAGCTCCCTCAAAAGGAACACCATCAATCATTACTATTCCCAAACCATCACCACCATATTCAAAGTATCCTCCAAAATTAAATATAATTATTACAAGAGCTGTCATAGTACAAATAACAACTGTATCAATAAACGGTTCTAATAAAGCTACTAACCCTTCAGAAGCTGCATATTTTGTTTTAACAGCTGAATGAGCAATAGAAGCAGAACCTACTCCAGCTTCATTTGAAAAAGCAGCTCTTTTAAAACCAACCATTAACACCCCTATGAATCCTCCAACTCCGATAGCAGTAGGATTAAATGCTTCAGTAATAATTAATGAGATTGCATTGTCAATTAGAGAAAAATTAATAATTAAAATATATAAACAAGCTATTAGATATAAAATTGCCATAAAAGGAACTACTTTTTCAGTTACTGAAGCAATCCTTTTAATTCCTCCGATAATTATTATTCCAACTAAAATGGCCAGTATTAAACCAATAATTGCTCCTGCACTAGTACTTTCAAAACCTAATAATTGTTTTAATACGATTGTTGCTTGATTTGCTTGTGCTGCATTTCCTCCTCCAAAAGATCCTCCAATACAAAAAATTGCGAAGAAAATAGCAGCAGCCTTTCCTAGGTTTTGAAAACCTTTTTCCTTCAAGCCTTTTGTAAGATAATACATTGGTCCACCATACACTGTTCCGTCTTCACCAATGTCTCTGTATTTTACTCCTAATGTACATTCAACAAATTTGGATGACATTCCAATAAGTCCACATATAATCATCCAAAAAGTTGCTCCTGGTCCTCCAAGAGCAATTGCTAATGCCACTCCTGCTATGTTTCCATTACCAACAGTACCTGAAACAGCAGTAGCTAAGGCTTGAAAATGAGAAACTTCTCCATCTTTTGAAATAGAGTCATCTTTTTCAATTTCATCATAATTTCCTCTTACAACTTTAATTGAAGTGGAAAAATATTTAATATTTGGGAAACCAAAATATAAAGTAAAAAAGGCTGCACTACCAATTAATAATAGAATAACAAAAGGATATCCTGCTATTGGATAAAAAACATAATAACTAAAAAAATCAGATATTGGAGCAAATGCTTCATCAATTTTTTGATCTAGTCCTTTTTCTTGAGAAAAAGATAATGAAGATGAAAGAATTAAAATAAAGCTTAAAAATATTTTTTTCATTGATATAGTTTAGGGACAATTAATTTGACAACAAGATGCAAATTAAATGTAATAATTCAAATGTTTTTTTTATAAATCAAAAACAGATGATCTTTTTCTAGATATTAGGTCTTTAATTTTGAACCAAAAAGCTAGGGTTAAGTATATAGCAAAGTTAATTCCCAAAGAAAAAAAACTCATATAAATAAAAAACAATCTAACATTTTTAGCCCTTATTCCCATCCATTCAGCAAGTCTTGAACAAACATAGAACCCATGGCGTTCCAAAAAATATCTAAATTCTATCATGATATTAACTTTTAATTATCTTTCCTTTCCATTCAACAATTCCACCTTCAAGATTATAAACATTTTTAAATCCAAATTGTTTTATAATCTCACAAGCTTGAAAACTTCTTGATCCTGATCGACAATAAATATGAATAAAATCTTTTTTGTTTAATTTCTTAATTTCATCAATAAAAAATTGAGAATCATAAATATTTATATTAATTGAGTTTTCAATAAAACCTAGATCAAATTCCTCGGGTGTTCTAACATCTAGAATAACACTATTTTTTGATTTTTCTATTGATTCATTCCAACTATTTTGATCTAAATTCATTTTTAAATTTTAATATTTTTCAAATATAAATTTCTTAATTATTTAATTCATTAAAAATTAAAATTTATTTAATAGTTTGTAAATAAAGTTATGATTTATATATTTGAAGAATGTTGAATAATCTAAATTTTAAAGTTTGTTGGTGGTCTAGATATTTTTATATCTCGCGATAAACCATTTTATTAAAAATTAAATATTTAGGCTTGTCTCGCGACAGGCCTTTTTTTATTAAAACAAATAAAGAATTGTATAAAATTTTTACATCTGAAAGAAATCTACTAGCTGATACACTGACACCTGTAAGTATATATCAAAAAGTTAGAGATAATTTTTCAAATACCCTTTTATTGGAAAGTAGTGACTATGGTGCAAATGATAATAGCTATGCTTATGTCTGTTTTAATCCAATTGCTCATATTTCTATCAGTGAAAATTTAATATCAAAATCTTTTCCAGATGGTAAAAAAGAAAATATTGAAATAAACCAAAACATTAATGTAGTTAAACAAATTGATAATTTTTGTAAACTTTTTGAATGCAAAAAAAATGATAAGAAATTTATTAATAATGGAGTTTTTGGATANATGAATTATGATTCAGTAAAATACTTTGAAAGTATTAATATCAAGGTTAAAGAAAACAATACCAATATTCCCGAAATATATTATGCTTTTTATTCAAATATAATAGTTATTAATGTTTTTAATAATGAGGCAAAATTATTTCATCATAGCTATAATAAAAAAGATAATCTAGATGATATAATAAATATTATTTCTTCTAATAAGTCCTCCAAGTTTCCTTTTTCTAGAACTGGAGAATTAAACTCTAATATTAATGATAAAGAATATATTGATCTTGTTAAAAAAGGAATTAAACATTGTTTTAGAGGCGATGTTTTTCAAATTGTACTATCCAGAAGATTTAAACAAAAATTTAAAGGCGATGAATTTAATCTATACAGAGCATTAAGATCAGTAAACCCATCCCCCTACTTGTTCTATTTTGATTATGGGAGTTATAAAATTTTTGGGAGTTCACCTGAAGCACAATTAGTTGTTAAAAAAAATAAAGCTGAGATTCATCCCATTGCAGGAACTTTTAAAAGAACTGGTGATGATATAGAAGATTCAATAAAAGCAGAAAAACTTTCGATGGATGATAAAGAAAATAGGGAGCATATGATGCTCGTTGACTTAGCTAGAAATGATTTAAGCAGAAATGGAAAAGATGTAAAAGTAGAAAAGAATAGAGAAATTCAATTTTATTCTCACGTAATACATCTAGTTTCAAAAGTAACCGGAATCAAGAANAATGGTTCATCGACTTTTCAAATTGCTGCCGACACATTTCCTGCCGGAACATTGACAGGTGCTCCAAAACACAGAGCTATGCAATTAATAGATGAATATGAAAATTGCAATAGATCATTTTACGGTGGAGCGATTGGTTTCATGGATTTTCAAGGTAATTTTAATCATGCTATAATAATTAGATCTTTTCTAAGTAAAAATTATGAACTTTTGTTTCAAGCTGGTGCTGGAATTGTTTCAAAATCAGTTCCAGAAAATGAATTACAAGAAATTTACAATAAACTAGGTGCATTAAATACTGCATTAGAAATTGCTGAAAAAATTTAATTATGAAAATTATAGTTATTGATAATTACGATTCTTTTACTTACAATTTAGTTCATTATTTAGAGGAACTTAAATGTCAGGTAACAGTCAAAAGGAATGATCAGATTGATATAAAAGAAATTGAAAAATTTGATAAAATTGTACTTTCACCTGGTCCAGGAATACCTGATGAAGCTGGTCTTCTAAAAGAAATCATTTTATCATATTATAATTCAAAAAGTATTTTAGGGGTTTGTTTGGGACACCAAGCTATTGCTGAGGTTTTTAATGGAGAACTTGTTAATTTAAAAACAGTATATCATGGTGTTGCTACAGAAATTAATATTGTTAAAGAAGACCCTCTATTTGATAATTTACCAACACCATTAAAAGTTGGACGTTACCATTCCTGGGTTGTTAAAGAGCCTCTTCCTGAAAAATTGGAGGCTTTAGCATATGATCAAAATGGACAGATAATGGCATTAAGACATAAAATATATGATTTGAGAGGAGTTCAATTTCATCCTGAATCTATATTAACAGAACATGGAAAAGCTCTTTTAAAAAATTGGCTAAAAATAAAATAATGAAAGATATTTTAATAAAATTATTTGCTCATAAAACTCTTACAAGAGAAGATGCTAAAAATATCTTAATTGAAATTTCTAGCGGAAAGCACAATCACTCACTTGTGACTTCCTTCTTAACCGTNTATATGATTAGAAACATTACNGTTGAAGAATTNGAGGGATTTAAAGATGCCTTAATTGAGTTATGTATTCCAATTGATTTAGAAGATTATAATACAATTGATCTGTGTGGAACTGGAGGTGACAATAAAGACACATTTAATATTTCTACCCTTTCAGCTTTTATTACTGCTGGAGCTGGTATAAAAGTTGCAAAACATGGAAATTATGGAGTTTCATCATCTTGTGGNTCAAGTAATGTATTAGAAAATTTAGGAATCAAGTTTTCAAATGATCAAAGTTTTATTNAAAATTGCATAGAAAAAAGTGGAATATGCATTCTCCATGCTCCTCTTTTTCATCCAGCAATGAAACATGTAGCGCCAATAAGAAGAGAATTAGGATTAAAAACTTTCTTTAATATGTTGGGGCCTCTTGTAAATCCTTCATCTCCAAATAATCAAATGGTTGGAGTTTACAGTTTAGAATTAGCTCGATTGTATTCTTATATATTTCAAAAGTCAAATAAAAATTTCTCAATCATTCATTCATTAGATGGTTATGACGAAGTATCTTTAACTGGAGATGTTAAAATTATTTCCAATGATTCCGAAAAAATAATGGAACCTTCAGATTTTGATTTAAATATTTTAAACCCAAAATCAATAATAGGAGGCAAATCAGTTTCCGAGTCCGCAAAAATTTTTATGAAGATTCTAAATAATGAAGGATCAAATTCACAAAACAATGTTGTATTAGCAAACTCTGGTTTAGCCATTTCAACTGCCGAAAATATTAGTATTAAAAATGGGATTGAAAAAGCAAGAGAATCTTTGAATTCTGAAAAAGCCTTAAATGCATTTAAAACTTTAAAAAAATTAAGTAAATAATGAGCATTTTATATCAAATAATTGAAACAAAAAAAACTGAAATAGAATTAAATAAAAAAAACTATTCATTTTCAGATCTTGAAAAGCTAAAAGGGTTTAGTAGAGCTGTAAATTCTTTTTCAGAAAGTCTTCAAAATTGTAAGTTTGGAATTATTTCAGAATTTAAAAGAAAATCACCTTCAAAATCAAATATTAATAAAAACTGTAATGTTAACGACGTAATAAAAGGATATGAGAATGCAGGTGCTAGTGGAATTTCTATTTTGACTGATGAGCAATATTTTGGAGGATCTTCTAAAGATTTAATACTTGCTAGAGAAAATACTAATCTTCCTATTTTAAGAAAAGAGTTTATAATTGATGAATATCAAATACTTGAAGCAAAAGGATTAGGTGCAGATGCAATTCTATTAATAGCATCTTGTTTAAAAAAAGAAGCAATAAAAAACCTAAGCCAATTTGCAAAAAGTTTAGGCTTGGAAGTTTTAATAGAAATTCACAATCTAAATGAATTAGATAATTGTTTAATAGAAAGTGTAGATATTATCGGAGTTAATAATAGAAATTTAAAAACATTTGAGGTTGATATTAATACTAGCAAAGATTTAGCAAAATATATTCCTAAAGAATTTATTAAAATTTCTGAAAGTGGAATTACAAATAAGAAAGAAATAATAGAGCTAATTGATTATGGGTTTGAAGGTTTTTTAATGGGTGGAAATTTCATGAAAGAAAAAAATCCAGGAATAGCAGCTAATAATTTCATTAATAATTTAAAAAAACCAGTAAAATGAAATTGAAAGTTTGTGGAATGAAGTTTGAAAATAATATTTCTGAAATCAAAAATTTAAATCCAGATTTTATGGGTTTTATTTTCTGGCCAAAATCAAAAAGATTTTTCAATAAAAAAACAATTAATGTCTCTAATAATATAAAAAAAGTTGGAGTTTTTGTAAATCAAGAATATGACTTAATTATAAATAAAGTAAATCATTTCAATCTCGATTTTGTTCAATTACATGGTAATGAAAGTTCTGAATTTTGTGATAAAATCAAAGCTTACTGTAAAGTAATTAAAGTATTTAATATTGGGAAAGAGTTCGATTTTGAAAAATTAAATTTATTTGAAAAAGTTTGTGACTATTTTTTATTTGATACAAAAGGGGATGCATATGGTGGAAATGGAATTAAATTTGACTGGAACATTCTAAAAAAATATAATTCAAAAAAACCCTTTTTACTAAGCGGGGGTATAGACATTAATGATTTTCAAGATGTGTTAAACATTGAAAAACTTAAAATTCCCTTACTGGGCATTGACATTAACAGTAAGTTTGAAATTAAACCTGGTTTAAAAGATTGTAAAAAAGTTAAGGAACTAATAAATAAAATGAAAAAATGAAAACTTCTTATAATGTAGATAAAAATGGTTTTTACGGTGATTTTGGTGGAGCATTCATTCCTGAAATGATGCATGCAAATATTGAAGAACTTAAATCTAAATATTTAAAAATTTCTTCTGAAAAAAAATTTAAAAAAGAATTTAATGAATTATTAAAAAAATATGTAGGAAGACCTACCCCACTATATTATGCAAAAAGACTTTCTAAAAAATATAATACAAAGGTATATTTAAAAAGAGAAGATTTATGTCATACTGGAGCTCATAAAATAAATAATACAATTGGTCAAATTCTACTTGCAAAAAAATTAGGAAAAACTAGAATAATTGCTGAAACAGGTGCTGGACAACATGGAGTTGCTACTGCAACTGTATGTGCATTAATGGGTATTAAATGTATTATTTTTATGGGAGAAATAGATATAACCAGACAAGCTCCTAATGTTGCTAGAATGAAAATGTTAGGTGCTGAAGTTAGACCTGCTGTTTCTGGAAGTAAAACTCTTAAAGATGCCACTAATGAAGCAATTAGAGATTGGATTAATAATCCTATTGACACACATTATATCATTGGTTCTGTTGTCGGTCCTCATCCTTATCCTGACATGGTTGCCAGATTTCAATCTGTTATAGGAAATGAAGTTAAAAAACAATTAAAAAATATTGAAGGAAATGAAAATCCCAATTATGTTATAGCTTGTGTTGGTGGAGGAAGCAATGCAGCAGGAATTTTTTATCCTTATTTGGATAATAAAAAAGTTAAAATAATTTGTGTTGAAGCTGCTGGCAAAGGAATAAATTCTAAAGAAAGTGCCGCAACCTCAATATTAGGTAAAGAGGGAATAATCCATGGTTCTAAAACACTATTGATGCAAACAAATGATGGACAAATAACGGAACCTTATTCAATTTCTGCTGGACTTGATTACCCAGGAATTGGTCCAATGCATGCTAACTTATATAAATCAGGGAGAGGAAAATTCATTTCTATTGAAGATAAAGATGCCATGAAATGGGGATTAATTTTATCCAGGATGGAGGGAATTATTCCTGCAATAGAAACTTCTCACGCTTTTGCAATTCTTGATAAAATTAAATTTAAAAAAGATGATGTCATTGTTTTTAATTGCTCTGGAAGAGGGGATAAAGACTTGGATATCTATATAGATTATTTTAAATTATGATTGATTTATAAATAAAATCATAACTATATAACATATTATTAGAATTTTACATTATATATTCAACAAATAAAACGAAACACATGAAATCAATTAAAATTATTTTACAATTATTTTTTATTATGACATTATTTGGATGTAACAAAAAAGTTATTGTTGACAAAAACGAAAAAATGAATGTTCTTTTTTTGATTGCTGATGATTTAAATTGTGATTTAGGATCATACAATCATCCTCAAGTTATTAGTCCTTCTATTGACAAATTGGCAAGTCAAGGGTTACTTTTTGAAAATGCACATAATCAATATCCGCTATGTGGTCCCTCTAGGGCCTCTTTTATGACGGGGATGTATTCTGATCAAACAAAAATTACTCGAAATAACGTTTTACTAAGAACTACAGTCCCTGATGTTATAACTATGGGACAAAGATTCAGACAACAAGGATATAGATCTGTTCGTATAGGAAAAATCTATCATTATGATAATCCTAGTTCAATCGGAACTTCGAGTGCAGATGATATATATACGTGGGATTATACTATAAATCCATGGGGAAGAGATAAAGAGGAAGAGTATAAAATAAATACATTAAAGGAAAGGCAATATGGAGGAGTATTAAGTTGGTTAGCTGCAGACGGAACTGATGAAGAACAAACTGATGGAATTGTTGCAACTGAAGCTATGGAACAACTAGAAAAGTTTTCAAAAAACGGTCAAAATTTCTTTTTAGCTGTTGGAATGTATAGACCTCATGTACCCTTTGTTGCTCCCAAAAAATATTTTAACATGTATGATAGGGACTCAATGGAAATACTTTACTCTGGAGTTGGTGAAGAATATTTAAATACATTACCAAAACCAGCTGCAAAATCAGTAAGATGGTCAGATAGAAATCAAGGATTACTAGCTTTAAAATCTAATAATGAGCTTGCCAAAGAAATTAAGGAGGCATATTTTGCCACTACTACTTTTATGGATGCTCAAATTGGAAGAATTTTGAAAAAACTTAAGCAAACTGGATTAGATAAAAATACTATAGTTGTATTTACATCTGACCACGGATATCATTTAAGTGAACATGGACATTGGCAAAAACAAACTTTATTTGAAAATGCAACGAGAATCCCTTTAATTTTTTCAGGCCCAGGGATTGAGAGTGGAAAGAGAACTAATTCACCAGTAGAAATGATAGACATATACCCAACTCTAATGGAATTAACTGGAATAGAAACACCTGACCATGTAGTTGGGAAAAGCTTAAGTCCAATTTTTAAAAATAATAGTGCCTCAGTAAGAAGTAGTGCTTTAACTCAATGGAAAAATGGTTATTCAATCAAAACTGAAAGGTATAGAATAACTAAATGGGGAGAAAATGGTGAATTAGGATATGAACTATATGATCATAATAATGATAAAGAAGAATTAATAAATCTTGCTAATAACCCAAATTATTCAACAATACTCGACTCTTTAAAAAAAGCAATCGATTTTAGAATAGTTAATGCAAGAGTTAAGCCTGATGGCCTTGGTAGACAACTTGAACAAGAGTCTTATAAAAAAGCTCCAAATATAACCCCCGGAGATTTGTTTGATAAATCCGGTAAACGAGTTTATTTTAAGCCTGCTAATGAATAGAATTAAAAAAGTTTTAAATAAGAAAAGAGAAATATTATCGATTTATTTTACAGCAGGTTTTCCTAAACTTAATGATACAACTACTATAATAAAAAGTTTAGACAATTCTAGTGTTGATATGATTGAAATTGGACTGCCTTTTAGTGACCCTTTGGCAGATGGTCCAACTATTCAAGAAAGTTCAACAAAAGCATTAAATAATGGGATGACAACTAAAAAATTATTCACTCAGTTAAAGAACATTAGAAAAAAAACTGATATTCCTTTAATTATTATGGGTTACTTTAATCCTATTATGCAATATGGTGTTGAATCTTTTTGTAAAGATTGTGAATCAGTTGGTATTGATGGATTAATTATTCCTGATTTACCTGTTGATATTTATTATGATAATTATAAAAAAGTTTTTGAAAAATATAATTTGCTTAACATGTTCTTAATAACACCTCAAACATCTGATGAAAGAATAAAATTCATTGATAAAATTTCTAATGGTTTTATTTATATGGTTAGTAGCTTTAGTATAACAGGATCCGTTACTTCATTCAAGAAAGAACAAACAAAATACTTTGAAAGAATAAACAAAATGAATTTAACTTCTCCACTAATAATTGGATTTGGAATAAGTAACAAACAAACATATTTAGATGCAATTACAAACAGTAATGGAGCTATAATTGGATCTGCTTTTATTAAATACTTAAAAACACATGGAGTTAATAAGATTGGGGATTTTATAAAAAAAATAAAAGATTAACTATCTTATAAAAACTAGTTCATTTGAATTATCAGTCTCTTGTTTGCTAAATGAATACCCTCCATAATTAAATCCTTTTAAATCTTCTTGGTTATTGATATTATTATCTAAAATATATCTTACCATCATTCCTCTTGCTTTTTTAGCGTAAAAAGAAATTATCTTTAATTTTCCGTTCTTCATATCTTTAAAGATGGGAGAAATAATACTTGTCTTTAATTCTTTTTTATCAATAACAGATGAATATTCATTACTAGCTAAATTTATAAAAAGCTCATTTTCTTTTATTTCCTCATTTAATTTTTTAGTTATTTTATTTTTCCAAAAATCATATAAATTGGCTGAGCCATTAACGTTTAGTTTAGTTCCCATTTCTAATCTATATGCCTGAATTAAATCCAATGGTTTTAACATGCCATATAAACCTGATAATATTCGTAAGGATCCCTGAGCATTTTTTATCTTATCTAATGATAAACTATATGCATCTATCCCATTATATACATCTCCATTAAAAGTAAAAATACTAGGTCTTGCATTATCGACATTAAAAGGAATTTTAAAACTATTATTTCTATTCCAGTTTAAATCAGCTAATTTTTCTGAAATACTCATTAAAGATTTTAGTTCACCTGGAGACCTCTTTTTCAATGAATCATTTATAACTTTCGATTCTGATAAAAAATTAGGAATTGAAAACTCTTCTGTTGGCAATTGTTTTTCAAAATCAAGTGATTTTGCTGGGGAAATGATAATTTTCATATTATTTATATTTAATTGTAAAATTAAAAAAAATCAAATATTATTGGAATAGTTTTTCCATTTATTAAGACACTCCGAAAAATCATCTGGCAATTCTGAATCAAAACTCATTTCTTTATTTGATTTTGGATGTAGAAATCCTAATGTTTTTGCATGCAGAGCTTGACGAGGAAGAATTTTAAAACAATTCTGAACAAATTGTTTATACTTATTAAAAATAGTTCCTTTTAAAATTTTATCTCCTCCATACCTTTTATCATTAAAAATTGGATGTCCAATAAATTTCATATGTGCTCTAATTTGATGTGTTCTTCCAGTTTCTAATTGACATTCAACAAGACTAACATAATTAAACCTTTCTAAAACTTTGTAATGTGTTATGGCATTTTTACCAAAATCTTTATCATCTGGAACACTCATTATTAATCTATTTTTGGGATCTCTAGCTAAATTTTCACAAATTGTTCCTTTATCATTTTGTATTGAACCCCAAACAAGAGCATAATATTTTCTCGTTGATGATTTTAAATAAAATTGTTTAGCAAGATTAGTCATTGAAAAATCAGTTTTTGCTATAACTAGTAACCCACTTGTATCCTTATCAATTCTATGCACTAATCCAGGTCTTCCATCTTTATTGTTTGGTAAATTATTAAAATGAGAAATCAAACCATTTAATAAAGTTCCATCGTAATTACCATGTCCTGGGTGAACTACAATTCCTGGAGGCTTATTAATCACTAATAAAGACTTGTCTTCATAAATAATATTAAGATCCATCTCTTCAGGAATTAATAAATTCTCATAAGGAGGGTGTGAAAACATAACTTTTGTTATATCACCAGGCTTTATTTTATAATTGGATTTAACAGGTTTTTCATTTACAAAAATGAATCCATTTTTAGCAGCGACTTGAATTTTATTTCTTGAAGCATTTTCAATTCTATTCATTAAAAATTTATCAACCCTTAATGGTTCTTGACCCTTGTCAGCTTTAAATTGATAATGTTCAAATAAATCATTATTATGATCCATTGTTTCTTCTTGACTCATTTCTAAATTTTAATTCCATTACCAAGGACTAAATCAATTTTAGATTTCTTAGGAACTAAAGACCCTGGATCAACCTCCTGATTATTATATTTAATTTTAATAACCATGTCCTTACCAATATTATCAATCAATGTAATTTCACCAAGTTCTAAATCTGAAGAAAGTAAAGCAGCAATTGCACTTCTTTTAGTAATTTGAATAATATCTGGAATTGCTATATTTCTGTAATTTGAAGGGTTAATTGTTAAATAAATTTTTCTATTTTTTTTTACTTGTGAGTTTGCACTAGGAATTTGTTCTAAGACAGAAAACTTAGGAAAATCAGGATTAAAAAATGTAGAATCAGACACTTCAAATTTTAAATTATCTTCTATTAAAGCTTCTTTTGCATCAGAAATCAAAATTCCTTTCAGATCTGGAACAGATATATAATTATTGTGATTTGTACTTATATTCAAGAACAAAAATATAAAGAGTATTATCAAAGAGGAAATTAGAAAAGCAATAAAGGCTTGTTTAATAAAATACCTACTAAAAAAATATTTTAATAAATTCATTTTTATTTTTTAACAAATATATAAAATATGTATTCTCACTGTTTTGACTTAAAATAAATGATATTTTTGTTTATATGAAAAAAAATGTAGCTGTATTAATGGGAGGATATTCATCCGAGTATGAAATTTCTATGAAAAGTGGTGAAGTAGTTTATAATAATTTAGATTCAAATCTTTATAATCCCTTTAAAATAGTTATAACAAAAGACAAGTGGTTTTATCTGGATAATAAAAACAGAGAATTTAATGTGTCAAAAAATGATTTTTCATTAATAATTGAAAATAAAAAAATAAAATTTGATGTAGCTTTTATTGTTATTCATGGATCACCTGGAGAAGATGGAGTATTACAATCTTATTTTGAATCAATTGGAATGCCTTATACTGGATGTGACCCAAAAACTTCAGCAATTACATTTAACAAAAGAGATTGTATTTTAATTTTAAAAAAACTTAAAATTCCCACTGCGAATTCAATATATTTAAACTATGGTGAAAATATCGATGAAAAAAAAATAATTAAAGAAATTGGAATCCCATGCTTTGTGAAAGCAAATAAATCTGGTAGTAGTTATGGAGTATATAAGGTTAATAAAAAAAATGAATTATTACCATCAATTAATAATTCCTTTAAAATTGACACAGAAATTTTAATAGAGTCTTTTCTTGATGGAACAGAAGTTTCAGTTGGTGTTATGAATTATAAAAAAAACATTAAAGTTTTCGGTATTACAGAATTAATTACAGAAAATGATTTTTTTGATTATGAAGCTAAATATAAGGGTAAATCTAATGAAATAACTCCAGCTAATATTTCAAATGTTCAAAAAAATAATGTTACCAGACTTGCTAAAAAGATTTATAAAAAATTAGGAATAAAAGGTTTATCAAGAAGTGAGTTTATTTTTGTAGGTGATACACCTTATTTTCTAGAACTAAATTCAATTCCTGGTTTAACTAATGAAAGTATTTTTCCAAAACAAGTAAAAATAAATGGAATTTCATTAAGAGAATTATTCACAGATATAATTAAACAGGCTATTGAATAAATTATTTATATTTAAAAAATGAGAAAAGCAATTTTTCCGGGATCTTTTGACCCTTTTACATTAGGTCATTTAGATATTTTAAAAAGAAGTCTTTCTTTATTTGATAAAATTATTGTGGGAGTTGGAAGAAACAATCAAAAAAAAACAATGTTTAGTGAAAACGAAAGAATCAACTTTATTAAAAACAGTTTTAAAGATGAATCTAGGGTTGAAGTCATGAGTTATCAAGGTTTGACAATAGATTTCTGTAAAAAAGTTGGTGCAAATTTCATTGTGAGAGGGATTAGAAATAATGGCGATTTTGAATTTGAAAAAGCCATAGCTAGAACAAATAGAAAACTTTCAAAAATTGAAACCGTATTTTTACTTACATCTGCAAAAACTTCTTTTATAAGTAGTAGTATAGTTAGAGAACTTATTTTAAATAACGGAGAGTATAAACTTCTAGTCCCAGATACTGTTATTGTAAATTAAATTTCAAGCAATAATTTAATATTTGGAAAGGTGTTTTTTATATTTTTTACTTGTGTCTTACTTTTCCATACAACTTTAGTAATACCTTCTTTGATCTCAGGTTTTAGTTTATCATTATAATTAGTTTCCATATTGAACCAAGATGTTTCCTTCAAATAATACTTTTTTCCTTTTTTAAAAATATGATAGGTATCTTTTATAAAGTCTATAATCTTAAGACCCCTAACCCCCGTTTCTTCTTCTACCTCACGTAAAGCTGTTTCATTAATAGATTCTTTTTTATTCATCTTACCTTTAGGTAAATCCCATCTACTTCTTCTATATATAAATAAAATTTGATCTTTAGAATTTCTAACAATTCCTCCCCCAGCTTTTACAACTTTTAATTTTTTTCTGAAATGAAAAATTAATTTTTTTGAATTATTATGATATAAAAATATTTTTTTTCTTTTTTTTAATTTTTTTATAATATCATCAAGTGAGGTTTCTTTTAATGGGAGAACTGTTAGTTTGGTTCCAAATTGAATTTCATTAGTTAAAACTATTACATTTTGATTGACAAAAACTTTATACATTTGTTTAATGATTTTCGATTTAAATACTGCCAAAAAAACAGCTGAACTACTATTACAAATTAATGCAATTAAATTGAATCCAAAAAATCCATTTGTATGGGCTAGTGGATGGAAATCCCCTATCTATTGTGATAATAGAGTGATTTTGTCATATCCGCAAATAAGAATTTTCATCAGAGAACAAATTTCTAAACAAATAAATGAATTATATGGTAAGCCTGATTTAATAGCTGGAGTTGCTACTGGAGCAATAGGAATTGGCATGTTGGTAGCAGATATGATGAATTTACCATTTATATACGTTAGACCTAATTCCAAAAAACATGGAAGGAAGAATCAAATTGAAGGGAGTTATGCTGGTGACCAAAATGTAGTAGTTATTGAAGATTTAGTAAGTACTGGAAATAGTAGTTTAATGGCTGTTAAAGCACTAAGAGAAGTAAAACTGAAAGTAAAGGGAATGATAAGTATTTTTAACTATGGGTTTCCAATTTCATACAAGAATTTTAAAAATAAAAAAGTAAAATTAAATACATTGAGTTCTTATGATATTCTATTAGAACAAGCCTTTTCTTCAAATTATATTAATGATGATGAATTAAATATTCTTTCTAAATGGAAAGAAAATCCTCAGGATTGGGATCCAAGCAATTAAACTATGAAACTAATTAGTAACATATCGGAAATTAATTTAACTGATCAAGTATTATTTAACAAGCTCTGTATAATAGAAAATTATAAAAAAATTATGCCTGACAATGTTTCTAAATTTGAAATAATTGATAAGGAGTCTTTCATTTTTTCAATTAAAGGAATGCCAGCTATAAAGCTTAGAATTTCTGAGAAAAATATACCTTCAAAAATTATTTTAAAATCCTTAGATTCTAAAATAGATTTTTCACTTACTGGATTTATATCTCAATCTAATAATAAATTAGCGTCTTTTCATTTAGAATTTGATGGAAATCTGAATCCTATGTTACAAATGATGGTAAAAAATCCATTACAATCGTTTATTAATGATCTTTCAGAAAATATTAAAAACTTAAATTAAATGAAAGAATCTTATGCACTTATTACTGGATCTTCATCTGGAATTGGTTTAGAAATTGCATATTATTTAGCAGAAAAAGGATTTAATCTAATTTTAACTGCCAGAAGAGAATCTTTACTAGAGGATATTTCAAAATATATTTCATCTAAATATAATGTAAAAGTAGATTTTATTTCTTGTGATTTAAGCCTAAAAGAAGCTCCAAAAGAAATATTTGAATATTGTAATTCTAAAAATTATTTTGTTGAAATATTAATCAATAATGCTGGTTATGGAATTTCTGCCCCATTCCATAAATCTTCAATGGAAGATGAAGAAAAATGTATAAGAGTTTTAAGTATTTCTGTAATTGCATTAACAAAATTATTTATTCCCATAATGATGGAAAAAGGAGGCGGAAAAATCATGATAGTATCTTCAGTTGCTGCATTTGCACCTCCATCTTCTATTCAATCTTTATACGGGCCTACAAAGACTTTTGTAAATAGATTTAGTGATGCAATAAATTTAGGCTACAATAAAAATAAAATTTATTCAACTGCTATTTGCCCAGGTTACACAATTACAAATTTTCACACAGCTAGTGGGGTACAAGATGAAATGGATCAAGTTCCTAATTTTTTAAAAAAATCAGCTAAAAGAATTGCAATTGATGGTGTAAATGCAATGTTTAAGGGTAAAAGAATTTATATACCAACAAAAACATGGAAAATAATAACATTTTTAATAAATTCTGTCCCTTATTTTGTTTTTAAAATCCTAAGCTCATTTATAGCGCCGAGTAGATTTAACAAATAATTGTTAAAAATCAAAAAAAGATAGTCCCCAATATGTTATTATTGCCCAAACTATATATCTAAAAATTTTACCCAGTAACATCCAAATTGCAAATAAAATATAATTTGTCCTAAAGAATCCTAAACTTACTGCAATAGGATCCCCAAAAATTGGTAACCAAGAAAAAAAAGCTAATACACTTCCCCATTTATCAATCTTAATTTTGAATTTATAAATCTTATCTTTTTTTACTTTAAAGTATCTTTCTAAAGTTGACCATTTACCTAATCTACCAATATAGTAACTGCTTAATCCTCCAGCCCAATTACCAATTGTAGCAATAAATAAAGTAAATCCAAAATCATACCCCTTAATAATTAAAACGCTAAGAACTAATTCAGAACTTAGGGGTACTATTGTGGCAGCTAAAAAACTTGAAAGAAATAAACCCAAATAACCCCACTCAATAAATGATTCCATTATTAGATAATTAATTTAATTTCTTGAAAATTATAAAGCTTAACACTACCATCTTCTTTTTTAATATTAATAACCCCACTTTTATCAACAGAAATTATTATTCCATTAAAACTTGATCCATGAGAATCAACATACAATTTTAATTGATTGAATCCATATAAATTTGTGTAATATTTTTCTGTTAAATTTTGAATATTTAATTTTTTAAAACCATGAAATAAATCAATTATATGATCATTATTTTTTATATTTTTTATAAAAATTTTAACTAAATTATTTAAATCATAATTGCTTTTTTTTATCAATTTTAATGAAGATGCATTTGGCAAATTATCAAAATTATCTTGATTAACATTAATTCCAAAACCAATAATAATATTCTCAATAAATTTGCCTTTAACTTTAATTTCATTTAAAATTCCACATATTTTTTTTTTACCTGACAATATGTCGTTTGGCCATTTTATCTTAAGATCAGGAATTTTTAAAGATTTTAAGATATTTAATATCAAAAGAGAAAAAAACATATTTAAAATAAATTGCTCCTTAATTTTTATTCCTTTAGGAAATACACATATTGAAATAGCTAAATTCTTTTGAGGTTCAGAGATCCAAGCCTTTCCTCTTTGTCCTTTTCCTTTAGTTTGATTAAATGTATATACTAAAAGATTATTTTTAATAGAATTAATTTGAATATATTCATTTAAAAATTCATTTGTTGAATTAATGGCATCAAGTTTGATTATTTTCATATGTTACTAAATTATTATAAATTAAAATAGTAGTATTAATTGTCATAAATTTACATTTTAAATAAATAATTTGAGTACAGATAATTTAATTACGCATATAATTGAAGGAATTGAAAATGTAAAAGGAATTAATATTAAAATTCTCGATTTAAGAGTTATTGAAAATACAATCTGTAAATACTTTATTATTTGTTCTGGAAATTCTAGAACTCAAGTAAATGCTATTACAGGTTCAATTAAAAAATGTGTTAGTAAAGAGTTAGGTGAAAAACCATGGCAGATTGAAGGATTAGAGAATTGTAAATGGGTTCTTATGGATTATTTTGATGTCGTAGTTCATATTTTTGATGAAAAAACAAGAGATTATTACAAAATTGAGGAATTTTGGGAAGAATCTAATTCAACCCTTATTGAAACTAAATATTAAAAATGAGTAAGAATAAAAATACAATGAAAACTCCAAAATTTAATACATATTGGATATATGCTATGATAGTATTATTTTTTGCAAGCACTTATTTTATTGGCGGAAATGAAACTTCTAACTCCTCAAAAAAAATAAATATTTCAAGCTTTGAAAGATTTTTAAACAAGGGAGAGATAAAGAGTGTTACAGTAATAAATAAAAATATAGCCCAGGTTACACTTAATAGAGATGCACTAAACAGTCCTGATCACAAAAGTGCTAACTCAACAAATTTTTTAGGTCAGAAAAATTTAAACGGTCCTCATTATGTTTTTGAAATTGGAAATCTTGAATTGTTTCAAAACAAACTTGAAGAAGCTGAAAAAAAAGGAATTCAGTTTGGTTATGATTTTAAAACTGTTGAAAATAAATTATTGGATTATGTTTTAGGCTTTCTCCCTTTAATAATACTGATAGGATTATGGTTCTTTTTTATGAGAAGAATGTCTGGGGGCGGCGGCGGTGGTTCACAAATTTTCAGTATCGGAAAATCTAAAGCCAAATTATTTGATGAAAAAAGTGATATAAAAACAACTTTTAAAGATGTCGCTGGGTTAGAAGGTGCAAAAGAAGAAGTTCAAGAAATTGTAGATTTTTTAAAAAATCCTACTAAATATACCAAGCTAGGTGGAAAAATACCTAAAGGAGCATTATTAGTTGGTTTGCCAGGTACTGGGAAAACTTTACTAGCTAAAGCTGTAGCAGGTGAAGCAAAAGTTCCATTCTTCTCACTTTCAGGATCTGATTTTGTTGAAATGTTTGTTGGAGTGGGAGCATCTAGAGTTAGAGATCTTTTTAAACAAGCAAAGGAGAAATCTCCCTCAATAATATTTATTGACGAAATAGATGCCATAGGAAGAGCCAGAGGAAAGAGTAATATGACTGGAGGAAACGATGAAAGAGAAAATACTTTAAATCAACTTTTAACAGAAATGGATGGTTTTGGTACTAATACAAATGTCATTGTAATTGCAGCTACAAACAGAGCTGATGTTTTAGATAAGGCATTAATGAGGGCAGGAAGATTTGACAGACAAATATATGTTGATTTACCAGACGTCAGAGAAAGAAAAGAAATATTTAACGTGCACCTTAAGCCTATTAAAATTTCCAAAAATCTTGATACTGATTTTCTAGCAAAACAAACACCGGGATTCTCAGGTGCTGATATTGCAAATGTATGTAATGAAGCAGCACTAATTGCCGCTAGAAAATTAAAAAAATCTGTAAATAAACAAGATTTTTTAGATGCAGTTGATAGAATTGTTGGAGGATTGGAAAAAAAGAATAAAATTATAACCGAAACTGAGAAGAAAACAATCGCTTTTCATGAGGCTGGACATGCAACTGTTAGTTGGATGCTAGAACACGCAGCACCACTTGTAAAAGTAACAATAGTGCCCAGAGGACAGTCTCTTGGAGCTGCATGGTATTTGCCTGAAGAAAGACAAATAGTTAAAACTGAACAAATACTAGATGAAATGTGTGCTGCTTTGGGGGGAAGAGCAGCAGAGAAAGTAATGTTTAATAATATCTCCACCGGCGCATTAAGTGACTTAGAAAAAGTTACAAAACAAGCTAGATCAATGGTCACAGTTTATGGATTAAATGATAAAATTGGAAATTTAACTTACTATGATTCTAGTGGACAAAACGATTATGGATTTACCAAACCATATAGTGATGTTACAGCTGAGATAATTGATAAAGAAATTTCAAACATTATTGAAACACAATATCAAAGAGCCATTAAATTGCTTAAAAAGCATAAAAATAAATTGATAGAATTAGCAAATTTTCTTCTTGAAAAAGAAGTTATTTTTAAAGAAGATCTTGTTAGAATTTATGGTGAAAGACCATTTGAAATCAAAACAGCTATAAAAGAATCTAAAAAATAGTTTTTTTCTGAAATTATTAACACTCTTCAAAAAACATTAAGTTTTTTTATCTTTACAGAGCTAAAAAATTAAATTGAAAAAATTTATTAAATCTTTTTTTAATAAAAGTGAAAAAGAAAACTTAGAAGAAAATAAAGATGGAAAATATATGCCTAAATTAAAGGCTCCAATTGAAGAAAGGTTTACTTTTAATTTTACTGAAAACGGAGGAAAGTTTTTATATTGTGAAACTAAATCTGAATGTGATAAATTCTTTTCTCAAATAATTCAAGAAAATAAGTGGAATGATGTTGAAATATTATGCTATGACGACTCTCTTCTTGAATTTTTTTCTGAAAAAGATAAACTTAATGTTTCTAAAACAAACTTAAATTCCAGATATTTTTTAACAAGATGTGAATTTTTGGTTGCTAAAGATGGAAGTTTATTAATATGTGCTGAGCAGATTAAATCACATAAAGTAAATGATCTTCCTCAAAACTTTATTGTTTTTGCAAAAATCAGTCAATTTACTGAAACTTTAAGTGGAGGTTTAAATGGAATTAAAAGTAAATATCCTAATCACCTTCCAACAAACATTACAACTATAAAAAATTTTAATAGTCACGATAAAGAAAACAATAATTTCTTGACTTATGGAAGTGCAGCTAAAAACCTGTACCTTATTCTTTTAGAAGATTTATAAAATGAAAGAATTTTATATAAGGTCATTAACATCAGCTGCATATGCAGGTATTTTATTACTTCCATTGTTTATAAATGAATATCTTTTTTATTTTGTAGGATTCATTTGTAGCTTAATTCTTGTTTTTGAATTTATTAAGCTAATTTCAAATTATAATTATAAATTTTTATCATCAGATACTGGAAAAACTAATCTTATTTTATATTTAACTTTTCCACTATATATTTCACTTTTTTTATTATCATATAATTGGGTTTTTCAATTATTTTTTTTAATAATAATTATAATGACAAATATATTATTAGGTTTCTCACTTTTAAAGAAAAAAATATTTTCCTTTTCAATTCTTAAAAATCGTTTTATTGGACATTTTTACTTAGTTGGCTCTCTGGTAGTTTTATTTTCAATGCCAACAATATCAGAAGAATATAATCCAAATTTTATTTTTTGTTTTTTGATTTTAATTTGGATTTCTGATTCTGCTGGATATGTATTTGGAGTTAATTTTGGAAAAAGACCTCTACTAAAAACCGTATCTCCTAAAAAAAGTATTGAAGGTTTTATTGGCGGAATTATTTTCTCTTTGATATTTTCTATATTATTTTATAATTATTTAAACCTAGGATTTAGTTTAATTCAGTGGATTATTTTAGGACTAATAACAACAATAGGAGGAGCTCTTGGTGACCTAGTCCAATCTCAATTTAAAAGAGAAGCTGGTGTGAAAGATAGTGGAAATTTGCTCCCTGGTCATGGAGGACTATATGACCGCATGGATAGTATTATATTTGCATCGCCATTTATTTATTTAACTTTTAAAATATTTCTATATGTTTCATAAGGAAGGTTATAAAATTATAATACTATCATTTTTTTTAACAACAGCTATAGTAATATTTTCTGATATCTATATTGAGAATTTTTACTTAAGAAATGGTTTTCAAATTTTTGCAATTTTAGAATTCTTTTTTATTATTCAATTTTTTAGAAATCCAAAAAGAGAAACAGTATTAAATGATAACCATGTAATTTCCTCAGTGGATGGAAAGGTTGTAATTGTAAAAAAAGTCTATGAAAAAGAATATTTTAAAGATGAAAGAATTCAAGTTTCTGTTTTTATGTCTCCTCTAAATGTTCACGTAACAAGATATCCTACTAGTGGTATAATTAAATTTAGTAAATATCATCCTGGAAAATATCTTGTTGCTTGGCTTCCTAAATCATCAGAATTAAATGAAAGAACAACAGTTGTAATTGAAAATAAAGTTTTTAATGAAATTTTATATCGTCAAATTGCTGGTGCAGTTGCAAGAAGAATAGTAAATTATGCTGAGATAGGAAAAAATATAGTTCAGGGAAATGATTCAGGGTTTATAAAGTTTGGATCGAGAGTCGATGTTTTTCTACCAGTTGATTCTAATATATTAGTAAAAGTTGGGGATAAAGTTAAGGGTG
The DNA here is from genome assembly GCA_002702895.1 of Flavobacteriaceae bacterium. Taxonomy (GTDB): domain Bacteria; phylum Bacteroidota; class Bacteroidia; order Flavobacteriales; family Flavobacteriaceae; genus MAG-121220-bin8. The sequence continues at coordinate 23,846 of PACX01000013.1, forward strand.
GTCTTGATATTATTGCAAAAAAATAAAATTATTTTTTAAGCTTTTGTTCTAAAATTTTAATTTTTATAATTGTATCTAACTCTTTCTTTTTTTCATTTTTTATTATTGAATCTGGAGCATTTTCAATAAATTTTTTATTATTCAGTTTTGACTGAATAGATCTAAGAAATCCAATATTATAATCTAAATCCTCCTTAATTTTTTTTAAATCACTTTTTTGATCTAAAAGATTATTAATAAAATACTCCTTACTATCAACAATCAATGATTCAGCATTTTGATTAATTTGAAAAACTTCCTCAACTATGTCTGAATTAGCCAATTTAAGTACTATACTTTTAAGTTCACTTTTTAATTTAGTATTTTGAGAAAATAACTCAATTTTTTCTTTATATGAAATTCCTTTTTGATTTCTGTATTTTCTAATATTTGTAATTAGTTTAGAAATATGTTCAAACTCTTTTAAATAAGAATAGTCTACTTTATTATTTTTTGGCCAATTTTTAATTATTAATGGTTTATCTTCCTCATTTTTAATACCACTCCAAATTTCTTCTGAAATAAAAGGCATAAAAGGGTGTAAAATTGTTAAACATTTTTCTAGAAATTGTAATGTTTTATCATATGTTTTAAAATCCATTGGAGTTCCAAAATCAGGTTTTACAATTTCTAAATACCAAGAGCAATAATCATCCCAAATAAGTTTATAAATGGTCATTAAAGCATCTGATATTCTATATTTCTTGAAATGATCATCTATCTCGATTAATTTAGAACTTAACCTATTCTCAAACCATTTAATTGCAGCAATTGATGATGGATTCTGATAATTTGAATTTTTAATATTCCAAGATTTAACTAATCTATATGAGTTCCAAATTTTATTTGAAAAATTCTTTCCCTGTTGGCATAAAGATTCATCGAATAAAAGATCATTTCCTGCTGGAGCACTAAATAAAAGGCCCACTCTAACACTATCTGCACCAAAATCTTCTATTAATTTTAGAGCATCAGGTGAGTTGCCGAGTTGTTTAGACATTTTTCTTCCCTTTTTATCTCTAACTAAACCAGTAAAATAAACAGAACTAAATGGCTTAGATTTTTTAAATTCATAACCTGAAACAATCATTCTTGCAACCCAAAAAAATAAAATATCTGGACCTGTAATCAAATCATTTGTAGGATAATAATAATTAAAATCTTTATTATCAGGATTATTAATTCCATCAAAAACACTAATTGGCCATAACCAAGAGGAGAACCATGTATCTAAAACATCTGTTTCCTGAATTAATTTATCTTTATCTAAATTAAAATTCCCACTTTTTATTCTGGCTTTTATAATAGCTTTATCAATATCCTCTGCTACAACAAAATCCATTTTGTCAGAACCATAATAATAAACTGGAATTTGATGACCCCACCACAATTGTCGTGATATATTCCAGTCTCTAATATTCTCCATCCAGTTCTTGTAAGTATTTTTGAATTTTTTAGGATAAAGTTTAATATTATCATCTATTACAGCTTTTAAGGCAGGTTTTGAAATTTTTTCCATTTTTAAAAACCATTGATCTGACAACTTAGGTTCAATTACGCATTTTGTTCTTTCAGATTTTCCAATTTTAGTTAAATAATTCTCTTCTTTTAATAAAGATCCTATTTCTTTTAACTCTATTGAAATTTCTTTTCTTGCTAAAAACCTATCTTTTCCATTATAGTGTAAGGTGAATTTATTTAGTGTTCCATCATCATTTAGAACATCTATAATTTCCAATTGGTGTTTGTCCCCTATTATCTTATCATTTTCGCTGTGGGCTGGTGTAACTTTTAAACATCCTGTTCCAAATTCTGAATCAACATTTTGATCTGTAATTATGGGAATTTCTTTATTTAAAATTGGAATAATAGCTTTTTTACCTTTTAGATGTAAATACCTATCATCATCTGGATTTATTGCTATTGCTGTATCCCCAAAAATTGTTTCGGGTCTAGTTGTTGCTACAGTAATAGTTTTAGAGGAATTATAAATTTTGTATTTAATGTAGAAAATTTTTGTTTCCTGCTCTTCATAAATTACCTCTTCGTTGGACAAAGTTGTTTTGGCTTGAGGATCCCAATTTACCATTCTATATCCTCTATAAATCAAGCCTTTTTCATACAAATCAACAAAAACCTTTATTACAGAATCTGACATTTCTTTATCTAAAGTGAACTTTGTTCTATCCCAATCACAGGAACAACCTAACTTTTTTAATTGTTCTAAAATTAAGCCACCATGCTTTTCTGTCCAATCCCAAGCATAATTTAAAAATTCATCTCTTGATATATCTTTTTTTTCGATTCCATCATTTTTTAATTTCTCTACAACTTTTGCTTCAGTTGCAATTGAAGCGTGATCAGTTCCCGGAACCCAACACGCATTAAAACCTTGAAGACGGGCTTTTCTAATTAAAATATCTTGAATCGTATTGTTTAACATATGACCCATATGTAATATTCCAGTAACATTAGGTGGAGGTATTACAATAGTATAAGGAGTTTTATCATTTGGTTTTGAGTTAAAATATTTATTCTCATTCCAAAATTGATACCACTTTGATTCTATTTTTTTGGCATCAAAGCTTTTAGCTATATTCATCAATTATATTAGATTAATTACTTAAACAAAAATAGTCAACTAAAATGTATCTAAAATTAAGTTGTTTTTTTGTAAGTATGTATAAAAAGTTATAGTTTTAATTAAAATTCATTTCTATGAAAAAAATTTCACTAATTATAAGTTTGTTTCTTTTTAGCTCTCTTATTTTTTCTCAAGAAAAATCAGCTGAAATTTCATTTAACAAAACTATTATTGATTATGGAACTATTGAAAATGGTGAAGATGGTAAAAGAACTTTTGAGTTTAAAAATATTGGTAATGCACCATTAATTTTTTCTAGAATTTTTTCTTCCTGCGGTTGTACTATCCCTAAAAAACCTGAAAAACCAATCCTTCCAGGAGAATCTGGTTTAATTCAAGTTGAATATGATACTAAAAGAACAGGATTATTCCAAAAAGCAATTACAGTAAATTCTAATGCTAAAACACCAAATATTATTTTAAGAATTAAAGGTGAAGTTCTCCCGGAAACTGAAGAAGAGGAAGAAGAAGAAGAAAAAGACAAATAAGGTTTGTCTATTTATTAAATAGATAAAAATTGCAAAAAAAAACCAAAATATCTCTTAAGAACTATAACAGTTTTGGAGTAGATGTGCTTTCCTCAAATTTCAACATTGTTAATTCAGAAAAAGAAATAGTGTCTTTTATCAACAAAAAAAGTCGCTTAAATGAACCGATAATTCTGGGGGGAGGAACTAATATTCTTTTTAAAAAAAATGTAGATAGAAATATCCTAAAAATTAAAATTAAAGGTATTGAATTAATAAAAGAAACAAAAGATTATGTAATTATTTCTGTTGGAGCTGGAGAAGTTTGGAATGATTTAGTTAATTGGACTATAAATAATGATTTTGGTGGTTTAGAAAATTTAAGTTTGATTCCAGGAAATGTAGGTGGTGCACCAATTCAAAATATAGGAGCTTATGGAGTTGAATTAAAAGATACTTTTAAAAATTGCAGAACAATTTCAATAAAGAATGGATCATTAAGGATTTTTAAAAATTCTGAATGCAATTTTTCATATAGAAGCTCTATTTTTAAAGAAAAACTTAAAAATAAGTACATTATTTCATATGTAACTTTTAAACTTTCTAAAAGAAATCATAAAATAAATTGTTCATATAAACCTTTAAGAGAAGCTATAAAAAGTAATAATATTCTTAACCCAACTATTAAAAATATTTCGGAACTGGTTTGTAAAATAAGATCAATCAAATTGCCAGATCCTAAATTAATTGGTAATTGTGGTAGTTTTTTTAAAAATCCTGTAATTAAAAAATTTGATTATGAAAAATTATGTGAAAAAGAAAAAGATATTCCGTTTTATATAATTTCGAAAAAAAAAGTAAAAATTCCTGCTGCATGGCTAATTGAAAAATGTGGTTATAAGGGAATTAGAAATGGTAATACAGGAACTTATAATAAACATGCACTAATAATTGTTAACTATGGAAATGCTTCAGGAAATGAAATTTTTAAATTTTCACAAAAAATTAAAAAAACTGTTTTAAGAAAATTTAATATCTTGCTTGAGGAGGAAGTTAATATAATTGAAAATTAATATGTTATACTTAATCACATTTTTATTAATAGGAATAGCTTTTGCTGGAATATCCATTAAAATTATTTTGAAAAAAAATGGAGAATTTTCAGGGACCTGTGCTAGTGCTAATCCGTTCCTAAATAAAAATAATGAAGCTTGTGGAATTTGTGGAAAACTTCCAAATGAAACTGAATGTAAAAAACCTAAAATGAATTTGAATTAATAGTTTGAAAGAAAACAAATTTATTAGAAATCAAATTAATCTTGCAAAGAAAAATAATCAAAATGCATTTAGTTATTTATTAAACACCTACTGGGATGATGTTTATAATTTTCAATTAAAAAGAATAAAAAATGAATCTAGTGCTGAGGATATTACTATTAAAAGTTTTACTAAAGCATTTGAAAAAATAAATATTTATAATGATAAATATCTTTTTAAAACATGGCTAATTACTATTTCAAAAAATCTTCATATCGATCAGGTAAGAAAAAATAAAAAGAATTTAAATATAATTAAATCTGATAATTTTACAGAATTTGTGGAAAGTTCTCCAAGCCCTGAAGATGATCTTATAAATGAACAAAAGTTAAAATCTTTAAAAAATAAAATAAGTAAATTAAAACCTAATTATAAAAAAGTAATTGAATTAAGATATTTTAATGAATTAAGTTATAAAGAAATCTCAATTAAGCTTAATCAACCAATAAACAATATAAAAGTTAGAATAATGAGAGCAAAAAGAATTTTAGCTGAAATGATTTCAAAATTATGATTTCAATAATTCGAAAATTAGGCCCTGGATTGCTTTTTGCTGGTGCAGCTATTGGAGTTTCTCATCTTGTTCAATCTACAAGAGCAGGTGCTGATTTTGGTTTTGGATTGTTGTGGGCTCTTATTCTTTCAAATCTATTTAAATATCCTTTTTTTTTATTTGGACCAAAATATTCATTAGCCACTGGGGAAAGTCTTTTGGATGGTTACTATAAACTAGGTAAATATGTTTTATTAATTTATCTTTTTTTGTCTCTAATTACGATGTTTACAATTCAGAGTGCCGTAACAATTGTTACTGCAGGTTTAGCTATTGAACTTTTTGGAATTACAACAGATATTACAATATGGGCATTTTTAATAATATTTTTGTGTTTACTAATACTTTTAATTGGAAGATATAAGCTATTAGATAATTTAATGAAATTTGTAATAATCTTATTAACTATAAGCACTTTATTAGCAGTTTTATTTGCTGGTATCAGTTCAACAAATGAATTAGAATTAAATCAAATTTTCCCAAAAGAAACATTAAGTATTGCATTTTTAGTTGCTTTTATGGGTTGGATGCCAGCACCATTAGATATATCCATCTGGCAATCTATTTGGACACTTGAAAAAAAGAAAAAAGAAAAAAAAATAAATGAAAAAGAAATTATTTTTGATTTTAATATTGGTTACCTAACAACCATAGTTTTAGGAATATGTTTTATTGCTCTAGGATCATTTGTTATGTATAATAGTGGTGAAACCTTTTCAAATCAAGGTGGAGAATTTGCAAAACAATTAATAAATCTATATACAAATTCTATAGGAAGTGAAGTTTTCTTAATAATAGCAATAGCTGCTTTTACAACAATGTTTAGTACAACTATTACATGTCTTGATGCTTCACCAAGAACAATGGAAAAAACTTTTGGTTTATTGGGGATGAAAAAAATTGCTAACTATAATCTATGGATCATAATTTTAGCTTTGGGAACATTATCAATTTTTGTTTTTTTTATGTCTGAAATGGGCCTATTAGTAAAAATTGCAACTATACTTTCATTTATTACTGCACCATTTTATGCATTTGTAAATTTTAGATTAATTAATAGTAAATATACCCCAAAAGAAAAAAGACCATCAAAAGCAATAAACACATTAAGTATAATGGGATTAATTTTTTTAACATGTTTTACTTTATGGTATTTGACTATTTTATGAAAAATTAATCAATAGTTTGTAACTTTGTATTGTATAAAATTTTTATGTCAATTCCTCCAAATACATTAAAAGTTTCAATTGTTCAAGGATCTGAGTGGAAAAAACTTAAGATTTCTAAAAACACAACTTATCCGAATGATATTTCACATAATAAAGAATTTGTAAAAAAACCAAAATGGATTAGAGTAAAACTTCCTACTGGAAAAAAATATACTGAATTAAGAGGTTTAGTAGATAAATACAATTTAAATACGATTTGTTCCTCTGGAAGTTGCCCAAATATGGGAGAGTGTTGGGGTGAAGGAACTGCAACTTTTATGATATTAGGAAATATATGTACACGGTCTTGTGGATTTTGTGGAGTTAAAACTGGTAAACCAGAAAATATCGATTGGTCTGAGCCGGAAAAGGTAGCTAATTCTATAAAAGTTATGAAAATAAAACATGCTGTTATAACATCTGTTGACCGAGATGATTTAAAAGATATGGGTTCTTTTATATGGGCAGAGACAGTTAAAAGTATTAGAAGAATTAATCCTAAGACCACACTTGAAACTTTAATTCCAGATTTTCAAGGAATTGAAAAACATTTAAATAAAATTATAAATGTTAAACCTGAGGTTGTTTCTCATAATATGGAAACAGTCAGAAGATTAACAAGAGAAGTAAGAATTCAAGCAAAATATGAAAGAAGTCTTAAAGTTCTTGAATATTTAAAAAGAAAAGGAATCAAAAGGACTAAATCAGGAGTTATGCTAGGATTGGGTGAAAAAGAAAATGAAGTTTTTCAAACACTTATAGATTTAAAGGAAAATAATGTAGATATTGTAACTCTTGGTCAATATCTCCAACCATCAAAAAAACATTTACCTGTAAAAAGTTTCATTGATCCAGACCAATTCAAAATTTATGAAAAATTTGCTAAAAATTTAGGTTTTAGGCATGTTGAAAGTGGACCTTTAGTAAGATCTTCCTATAAGGCTCAAAAACATATCACTTAAATTACAGCTCTAGAAATTAAAGTTTTAAAAGCAACCTCATTCTTCAAAAATTTAGTTTTTATTTCTAAATAAAAAAGTTTATTCTTTAAGTCTAAATTTTTAATTTTTTTATAATCCTTTTCTGTAGTAATAACTATTCTATCTTCAAATTCTTTTTCAATTTTAGAAATATCTTTGGAGGAATAATTATGGTGATCTGAAAATTTCATGTGATCAAATTCAACATTATTATTATTTAAATAATCTATTAAAGGGACAACATTAGATATTCCAGTAACTAATAAAATTCTTGATTTTTTCAAATCTTTGATTTGAATATTAGATGTTCCAAAAAGTGTTTTATTATAAGAAATTGATGAAAAAAATAAACTTTGATGCTTCAAAATATTTATTTTATTATAAAAATAATTCATCTCAGACTCTTTCATGTTTTCTGAACATTTTGTTACAACGATTATATCAGCCCGTTTATAACTGTTTTTAGGTTCTCTTAAATTTCCCGATGGTAATATAGAATCATTAAAAAAAGGATCTTTGTAAGTTGTAAGTAAAATATTTAATTTTAATGAAATACTTCGGTGTTGAAAACAATCATCCAATACTATACCATCTAAATTTTTATTTTCTAAAATTAAATTATTAACACCTCTTCCTCTATTCTCATCAACAGAAACAAGAAGATTTTTAAATTTTTTAAATATCTGATAAGGTTCATCGCCGATTGATTTGGGAGATGATCTTAAAGAAGCTTTAATATAACCTGAACTTGATCTTTTATAGCCTCTACTTAACAAAGCCAAATTAAATTTTTTACTAAAATTTTCAAAAATATATTCTGCCATTGGAGTTTTACCTGTTCCACCAGTACTTAAATTACCTATGCCAATTAATGGTATATGATATTTTTTAGATTTTAAAATTCCGCAATTAAAAAGGAAATTTCTTAAACTAATTATAATTAAATATATTATAGAAATAGGATATAGAATTTTTCTAATACTTAACATAAAACTAAATTATAAATTAAAATTTAAACTATAAATAATTTGAGAATTTATAACTTTGCACTAAAAAATTGTGGAATTAGAAGAAATCATAAATATAATTGAAGCTTGGGCTCCACCAGAATCAGCTGAAGATTTTGATAATGTTGGATTAATTGTTGGTGATAAATCTGCAAAAATTACAAAAACTTTAATAACAATTGATTGTTTAGAAAATGTAGTTAATGAAGCCATTGAAGAAAAGTGCAACCTGATTATTAGTTTCCACCCCATTATTTTTTCAGGATTAAAAAAAATTACAAGGGACACATATGTTGAAAGGGCAGTTAGTAAAGCAATCAAAAATGATATAAATATTTATTCTCTTCATACAAATTTAGATAATCACCCCAGGGGTGTTAATTTTCAAATTGCAAAACAATTGAAGTTAATACAAACCAAAATACTTATACCTAAAGTTGGATTTAATGGTGGGATGGGAATGATTGGAAATCTCAAAGAATCAATTTCTGAAATAGATTTTTTAAAATATGTGAAGAAAGAAATGAATGTCCAATCAATAAAACATTCTCCATTTATAAATAAAAAAATTAAAAGTATTGCAGTTATAGGAGGATCTGGAAGTTTTGCAATTAATGATGCAATTAATTCTAAAGTTGATTGTTTAATTACTGCTGACTTGAAATATCATGATTTTTTTAAGGGAGAAAATAAAATATTATTATTAGATATAGGTCACTTTGAAAGTGAACAATTCACAAAAGAGTTAATTTTAAATTTTCTTAAGAAAAAAATTCCTAAGTTTGCGTGCATCGTATCAAAATCAATAACCAACCCAGTTAACTATTTTTAATTATGGCAAAAAAAGAAGAATTTTCAGTAGAAGAGAAACTTAGAGCACTTTATGATTTACAATTAATCGACTCTAGAATAGATAAAATAAAAAGTGTTAGAGGAGAACTTCCTTTAGAAGTAGAAGATTTGGAGGATGAAGTGGCTGGATTAAATGTTAGAATTTCTAAAATAGATCAAGAATTAGATCAATGCTCTGAAGAAATAAAATCAAAAAAAAATACTATTGAACATGCTAAAACAATGATAAAAAAATATAATGATCAACAAAAAAATGTTAGAAATAATAGAGCTTTTGAATCATTAAGTAAAGAAATTGAATTCCAAGAACTTGAAATTGAACTTTGTACGAAGCAAATTAAAGAATTAACTGCTCAAATAGAACTAAAAAAAGAAAGTATTGAAAAAAATAATGAAAAACAAAAGGAAAGAAATGAACATTTGACTCATAAAAAAAATGAATTAGATGATATTTTGAAAGAAACTGAAAAAGAAGAAACTAGCCTTTTAAAGAAATCTAAAAAGTTTGAGTTGAAAATTGATAAATCTTTACTTATTTCATACAAAAAAATTAGATCTAGTGTTAGAAATGGCCTTGCTGTTGTAGCTGTTGATAGAGGAGCATCAGCAGGATCTTTTTTTACTATTCCTCCCCAAGTTCAATTAGATATTGCATCAAGAAAAAAGCTAATTACTGATGAACATAGTGGTAGAATTTTAATTGATAAGTTATTAGCAGAAGAAGAAAGTAAAAAGATGGAAAAGCTTTTTACAAGTCTGTAAACTATTTTACAATAAAAGATTTGTTTAAATCTTTACCTCCTAAAACTTTAATATTATAAAAATATTGGCCTGAAGCTAATTTTTTATTAGAATTTATTGACAGAGGAAAAGTATGTGTTCCTCTTCTCAAAAGATTGTCATAAATCAATCCATGATTACGACCCAATAAATCATATACGTATATCTTTATATGGTGGTCTTGATTAATTCTTAAGTTTAAATCAACCTTTGTAGAACTATATATTGCAGCATGATAAGGAATTATATCATCATAATTTATTATATCATCATTACAGTTTATACCAAGCCCTAGAAGTGAATATTCATTTCCTAACATTGATTTATTAATAAAATTCTTATCTCCACACAACCAATCAGTAAGTATAGTAGTATAAATAGATCTAAAATCTATACTATGCTTTAAATTTCCTCTTTTATTTAAATCACTTAAACTTGGATGATCACCAATAATTCCACTTCCTTTTAGAGCTGGTCCAAATAACATTACAGGAGCTGCTGCTCCATGATCTGTTCCTTCAGATCCATTTTCTGCTACTCTTCTTCCAAATTCAGAAAAAGTTAATGATAGTACTTTATTATCAAGTCCATAATATTTTAAATCATCATAAAATACTTTAATAGAATTTGATAAAGCAGTTAATAGCTTTTGATGTCTTTCCGGTTGATTACCATGAGTATCAAATCCACCCAATGAAACCATATATATTTTTGAACCCAAACCACCTTTTATTAGTCTAGAAACTAAACTTAATTGAGTATCTAAATTATTTTCAGCATCATATTGATTAAAGTCTTCTGATTCATTATAAGCTTTATGAATAACAGAAGCGTAATTAAATGTAGCATTTGATATTCTTCTTAGAAATTCTATTTGATCTCCATGGGTACAATCAGGTAAATTTTTAGTATCAAACAAGGTTCCGTTTTCAGCAACTTTTTTTAATCTTTCAGGGCTTGAAACAGCAAAAGCATATGTAGTTTTACTACCATTAAAAATTAAATTTCCCCTACTACCGATTTGAATTGCTACAGGTTTTTCTGGCGGATTAGTAAGATAATCTAAATATTTTTCGTCATAGTATCTTCCAAGCCATCCAGTTGAAATTTCAGTATTTCTTGTAGCACTAGCCCAAATATCAGAGGATTTAAAATGTGATCCATTTGGATTTTCATAACCTATTCCATTAACTACTTTCATTTTTCCGTCTTTCCATAAAGATTCAATATTATTCATGTGATTTGGTATTGCAAAATCATCATTTAAATTAATCAAATTAGACTTTGGTATATGGATATTAGGTCTTTTATTAATATAAGTATCATAATCATACAAAGGAACAATTGTATTTAATCCATCATTTCCACCCTTCAATCTTATCAATACTAATGATCTATCACTTATTGAATCTGTTAATGCATTTGTTAAAAAATTTGAATTTAGAACTGATAGAGAATTATTTCCTAAAGATATTGCACCTGCACCAGCAATTCCTAAAGTTTTCAAAAAACCTCTTCTTCCCCATTTAGAGTGCTCTGCTTTATGTTTTTTTGAATTTAAATAATCCTTTCTTTTCATTTTACTTTAATTGAAACTCAGGTAATGAAATAAAAAATAACATTAAATTATAAACTTGAGTTGGCACAGATTCGTAATTTAATGTCCATGTTCCATCATCAAAATAATTATCTGGTATTTCTCCTTTAAAAATATTAATAGCATCCTTTCTCTCTTCTTCTTTAATATCATATTTACAAAACATATAATCTTTTAATTTGTCAACTATTACTTTTGGATTTTTTTCATCCCTTCCAACTAGAGAAATTATAAAAGCTCTAAACTGTTCTTTATTTCCTGCCCAATGTCTATTTAAAATATATTCAATAAATTCCCATCTCATTGGCAGAGTTCCTGTACTAATCCAGTCGTGATTTTCTTGCCAACCAGCAACATCAATTGGTTTAAAAATTTCTTGTCCCATTTCTATACATCTTGCTCTCATATAATTAGTGTGATTTTTTTGAAAGTTTTCAGGAAATACGAACTCAAAATCATTTTGCATAAAAACAAACAAATCAATAGGGCTTTTAATTAATACGTTAGAAGAGTTCAAATCAAAAAAATGTTCACTTTTAAACAATTGTTTGTAAACTGGAACTAACTCAAAATTATTTGAAATAAAAGTTGATGCTAATTCAGATGTAATTGTTTTATTTAAAACCGGACTAACAAAATATTTATATAGCTTCTCGCAAATAAAATTTGCAATTAGTTCTTTTTTCTCTTCAAATAAAATATCTATCACATCTTGATAACCCCAATTTCCTTTCCTTCCAAAAATTGTTTTTTCTTCCGCGTCAAAAGTAGTTTCATTAAAAATAATGGAACTGCCATTTCCATTTGAGTATTTATTATAACCCGTTAATGCTCTTGATGTTTCGGTAATATCAGAAGAAGTATATCCATTTCCTTCACCCAAAGTAAACAATTCATAAAGTTCCCTGGCATAATTTTCGTTAGGAGCTTTTTTCTTATTAGAATAACCATTAAGATAAAGAAGCATAGCTGGTTCTAAGCCAATAGCACTTACAAATTCTTTGAAATTACCAAGTGCATACTGTTGAAGTCTTGAATGATACTGATATAAATATTGAGATCGGTTGTAGTCATAGTATTCAGTAACAAAGTGATTACTCCAAAATAAGGTAAGTCTTTCTCTAAATCCATCAGAAATGAAATTAGAAAAAGCCTGTTTTTGCCATAAGTTTTTGTAGTATGCTTGATTATTTCCTGAATTATTAATTTGAGCATTGTTCCAAAAACCCCATTCAGGAGCTTGTGTTAAAGGCATATTTTTCGCTAAATTAATTATTTCATCAATTAATATTTCAGGCGATTTATTTAATAAATCCTCTGCTTTTGTGTAGGAAATTCCAAAGCCTAATCTTCTAAATACAAATCTAATTTTTAAAATATCCCAAGGATTTTCAAAATTAGGTACATACAATGCTAATTTTGATTCATTACAATCTTGCATCACACAAAAATAAAAAAATTAATAATAATCTTTCTTATTAAATAAAACTATATTACATTTGAAAATTCATTTGAGGATCGATTTGACTGATTGCAACCTCTTTAAAAAAGTGCTAAAGCAGAAGCTTTCACCAAGATATTTAGTCAAATCTTTTCTCTAATAATTAAAAATTATATTATTATGGGAAATCAAAAAATATCTACAAAAGCCCTTCATGTTGGACATGATACAAATTTAACTCAAGGAACTAGGGCAGTTCCACTTTATCAATCTACATCTTATGTTTTTGATGATTCTGATCATGCAGCAAATCTTTTTGCACTTGCTGAGCCAGGATTTATTTATACAAGGTTAAATAATCCAACTAATGATGTTTTAGAGCAAAGGCTTGCATCAATTGACGGGGGTATTGGTGCAGTAGTAACTGCTGGGGGTACTGCAGCTATTTCAAATACATTACTCACCTTATTAAAAAGCGGAGATCATATTGTTGCATCAAATAGTTTATATGGAGGTACTTATAATATGTTAAATGTAATGTTACCCAGATTTAATATTAAAACTACATTTGTTAATCCAAACAATCCAAAAAATTTTACGAAGGCAACAAAAGAAAATACTAAACTTTTTTTTGTTGAATCTCTAGGAAATCCAAAGTTAGATGTTTTAGATTTGGAAAAAATTTCAAAAGAAGCAGAAAAATTTAGAGTTCCACTAATAGTAGATAATACTGTTGCAACACCCACTCTACTAAGACCAATAGAATATGGAGCTAATATTGTCGTTTACTCATTAACTAAATATATAAATGGTAATGGAACTGCTTTAGGTGGTGCAATTATTGATGCTGGAACATTTGATTGGTCAAATGGTAAATTTCCAGAATTTACTAAACCGTCACCAGGTTATCATGGTCTTGTTTATCATGATGCATTAGGACCAGCAGCATTTATTGCAAAAGCTAGAATTGAAGGATTAAGAGATTTAGGAGCTGCATTAAGTCCATTTAATTCATTTCAAATTTTGCAAGGATTGGAAACCCTAGAAATTAGAATGAAAAAACATAGTGAAAATGCATTAGAACTTGCAAAATGGCTTGAATCAAGAGATGAAATTAAATGGGTTAATTATCCTGGATTAGAATCTAGCAATTACTACTCATTAAGTAAAAAATACCTTCCCAAAGGTCAAAGTGGTTTAATAACTTTTGGGCCTAAGGGTGGATTTGAGAATGCAAAGAAAATTACAGATAATACTTCTATTTTTTCATTATTGGCCAATATTGGTGATTCTAAATCACTAATAATTCACCCCGCAAGCACAACTCATTCTCAACTTTCAGATGATGAGCAATTATTGACTGGTGTTTCTAAAGATTTAATAAGATTATCAGTTGGTTTGGAAGATATCGATGACTTAAAAAATGATTTAAAACAAGCATTTAAAAAATAGAATGAATCATAGTCCTGTAAGATATATTGATTTAAAAAATTGCAAAATATCATCTGGTTATAAACTTAATATAAAACTATCATATCAAGTTTATGGTCTAGAAATTGGTAAAGGACCAGTAGTTGTAGTTAATCATTCATTAACTGGAAACTCCAATTTATCTGGGGAAAATGGTTGGTGGAGTAAACTAGTTGGTAAAAATAAATTAATTAATACCAAAAAATATAGTGTCATATGTATTAATATTCCTGGAAATGGTTTTCTTAATGAAAAATTTGAATATGGCAATGATTGGATATTAAGGGACATCGCAAATATTTTTAATAATGCATTGAAAAAACTAAATATCAAAAAAGTTCATTCATTAATTGGAGGATCTATTGGCGGCGGATTAGTTTGGGAAATGGGTACATTAGAACCTAATTATTATAATAATTTAATTCCAATAGCTGCTAATTGGAAATCTTCTGACTGGTTAATTGCTAATACATATCTTCAAAATTTAATACTCCAAAACTCTAAAAATCCAGTGAATGATGCAAGGATTCATGCAATGATAACATATAGAAGTCCCATATCTATAAATAATAGATTTAAGTTTAAAAAAGATAAACAAACAAATAAAAAAGAAGTTATTAATTGGTTAGATTTTCACGGAGAAAAATTAAAAAAAAATTTTTTACTAAAATCATATGTTCATATGAACAGACTTTTATCAACTATTGATATAACACAGGAGAACAAATTGAATTTTGAAAAAATAATTGATTCCATTTCAAGTTCAATTCACTTAGTTGGTGTTAATTCAGACATTCTTTTTTCTGATTTTGAAATTTTGAAAACTTATAAAAAAATTAAAGAACAAAAAAATAATATCTATTACTATCAAATCAAATCTGAACACGGTCATGATGCTTTTTTAATTGAGTTTGATAAAATAACAAAATTATTATCACCAATTTTTAAAATTTAATATTAATGAAAGAAATAAATTTATTTATTACGGGTGTAGGAAATGTTGGGAGTGAATTATTAAATCAAATTAAAACTCAAGAAAAATTTCTTAAAAAAAATCTAAATTTAAATTTAAAAGTCATCGCATTATCCAATACAAAAAAAATGCTTTTTGATATAAATGGGATAAAATTAGATGGATGGAAATCTAAATTATGTGAAGGACTAGAAAATAAAAGAGATGAATTTAAATATAAAACAATTCGTTTGGGTCTTCAAAACAGTGTATTTGTAGATAATACAGCATCAAAGATTATTGCTTCTGAATATTCCTCATATATAAAAAAAAGTATATCGGTAGTTACGTGCAATAAAATAGCTTGCTCAGATAAATATAAAGTTTATGAAAAACTTAAAAGAATATCTATAAAAAACAAAACACCTTTCTTATATGAAACTAATGTTGGAGCTGGATTACCAGTTATTAATACTTTAAAAAATTTAATTGATTCAGGTGACAAAATAAATTCAGTTCAAGCAGTACTGTCTGGAAGTTTAAATTATATTTTTAATAATTTTTCAAAACTTAATACATTTCATAAAATAGTTGAAAAGGCAAAAAATCTAGGATTTACTGAACCAGATCCCAAAATTGATCTATCAGGAACTGATGTGGCTAGAAAATTATTAATTCTTTCAAGAGAGATTGGTTATAAAAATGAGATTCAAGATATTAAAATAAAATCATTTTTGCCTGATGAATGTTTAGTTTCAAATTCTTATGAAGAATTATATTCATTACTTAGGAAAAGTAAAAATTATTTTAATATGTTACTAGAAAATGCAAAAAAAAGTGACAAGAAATTAAAACATGTAGCAGAATTTCAAGATGGAAAAGGAAGCGTTTGTCTAAAAGAAATTGATAAAAATCATCAGTTCTATGATTTGGATGAAAAAGACAATATAATTCTATTTTATACTGAAAGATATGGAAAACAACCATTAGTTATTAAAGGAGCTGGAGCTGGATCAAGTGTAACTGCATCAGGTGTATTTTCAGATATTCTTAAAATTTGAAAATAGTTTATAAAAATAAAATACACTTCACTATTCTTAATAAAGTCAAAGTTAATAAGTTTGATGGAAGTTATTGCATAATTGATAGAGAATTAACTTATATTAATGATAATCAACAACTTATGGGGGTAAAAAAAGAAATTATCTTAAATTAATTTTACCTATAATCCAATATATTTATTTTGTTTTTGAGGAGAAATTGAGATATTTGTTTTATCTACTTTTTTATTATAATGATATAATAGATAATGAATATTTTATAAGAACATCAAATAGTGAGGATTAAACATTGTACATAGATAAAAATAACCAATAATGATTTTAAAAAAAGTTTTTATAATAACTGTTTTAGTAAGCTGTTTTGCTAATTGCCAAACAGATAAAGGCCCTTATTTTGCAACAGGAATAAGAATTGGAGATGTAAGTCAAAATGAAGCTATTATTTGGACGAGATTAACAAAAAATAAAATTAGGGTAAATGATGCCCCACTTCCTATTTCTCTTTACGTTCGTCCTGAGACAGGAAAAAGACATGTAAGAGAAACAAGAAGAGATAAAGATGGAATGGTATATTTCCCCCAGGGTTTTGACATTAATACTGTTGAGGGTGCCGTTCCTGGTGCTGAAGGAGAAGTTAAAATTAACTTCAGACCAAAAGGTTATAAAAAATGGAATTTCACAGATTGGAAGTCAGTTTTAAAAAAAGCTAATTACAGTAAAAAATTTATTTTAACTGATCTAGAACCTGGAGTGACTTATGAGATTTTAGTTGAGGGTAGATCTAGTGATCAACATAAGGTTTCGTCCCAAATTAAAGGAACGTTTAAGACGCCTCCAAACCCTGATATTTCACAGAAAATAGTTTTTGCCGCTAGTACTTGCCAGGGCTACCCCGATCAAGATCTTCCAGATGGATATAAAATATATCCTTTTTTGGAAAGTCTTGATCTTGATTTTTTTGTACATGCTGGAGATATAGTTTACTATGATAATCTAGCAAAAAATAAAAAAATGGCTCATTACCACTGGGATAGAATGTTCAGTTTACCAACCAATAAATCTTTTCATTCAAAGGTTACAAGTTATTTTGAAAAAGATGATCACGACACCTGGTTTAACGATAGCTACAGAGGAATTGAAACATCTTTTATGGGGAGTTTTACATTTGACCAAGGGCTTGAGGTTTTTCGTCAGGAAATGCCAATCAAGGGTAAAACATATAGAACATTTAGATGGGGTAAAGATCTTCAGATATGGCTAGTTGAGGGAAGAGATTATAGAAGTCCAAATACATTGAAAGATGGACCAGGAAAATCAATTTGGGGGAAAGATCAAATGGATTGGTTTAAAAAGACTGTTACAGCTTCTGATGCTACTTTTAAAGTGCTTATAAGCCCAACACCTGTTATTGGCCCTGATAGGCCAGCTAAAAAAGATAATCATTCAAATAAGGGTTTTTTCTATGAAGGAGAGAATATCAGGAAATTTATATCCTCTCAACCCAATATGTATGTTATTTGTGGGGATCGACATTGGCAATATGTTTCAAAACATCGTAAATATGGAATTGTTGAGTTTTCTATTGGTCCAAATAGTATGGAGCATGCAGGTGGATGGAAGCAAGATGATGTTAAGCCAGAACATCTATACCTAAATGTAGTAGGAGGTGTAATGACGGTAACCATTGATCCTAAAGATTCTCCAAGAATAATTGTAAGGCATTATGATGTTGATGGTAATGAGTTAAATAAGTTTGTGGCTAAAGCTGAATAATATAATTTGTCAAAAAGTGAAAAATTTAATAGGAAAAGTTGCACTAGTAACAGGAGCCTCAAGAGATATTGGAAGAGCGATTAGTATAAGAAGAAGAAAGATATAATAGATGGTAAAATCAAAGATTTAGAAAATGAATTACCAAAAAATGATGATAAAGATAATGTTGATGGATGGTTAGAGATAATGATGNATGATTTANATAAGGTATATTCCATTAAGATAGGAATAATGATAGGTGGAAANATTGTAGAAGAGNATGGTATTATAAATATGANGAGNATAAACTCTATAACTAATAAGTTAAGTTATNAAGTAAATCCTCAGTCTGTGGGCGCTGAGGGATTCGAACCCCCGACCCCTTGGGTGTAAACCAAGTGCTCTGAACCAACTGAGCTAAGCGCCCTAAATAACTGACTATTAATTATTTAATTCAATTTCAAACTATGCAATTTTTTTGTTAGTTCCTTAGGGTGTAATAAAGTGCATAAATTTGAGCAGCAAATATAAAAACTTTTACTGTTTAAATTCTATAATTTTTATAAAAGTAAAATCCCTCAAATTAACGAGAGATTACGATATAAAATAGTACTCTGTTTTAATATGAAAAATCCTTAGTTTCTTCAGCTTTGATCCTCTTATAAACTCTAATTTCTTTTATTTTACCATTTATAAACTGAATATCATGAATATTGTGCTCAAAAATCTTTTCACCATTTTCATCANTATCAGAATAATCATTTCCTGTTGTTAACCACTGAGTCATAACACCTTCTTCATTTTTTGCAGCATTAGCAATCATCCATTTTACTTCCCATTTTGGATTGGCTGCTTTAAACCAGTTGTCTAAAATTTCTATGTGAGTATCACTTCCTTTTGCAACACTCCCCTCTGCTGTATAACCTATCCAATCATCAGAATTAATTTCAGCGATTTTTTCCAAATTCTTTTCATTATGGGCTTTAATATAGTCTAACCATATTTGTTGATTATCTAGGTTTCCAACAATTACAGGATTCATTTGACCATCATCCATTTTTACTGATCCAATTTCTTGAGATTTTTTACCTTCTTTTTTTGATTCACTTGACATATTACATGAAATTATTAGAGTACATGTAATTATCAATACTAAGATTTTTTTCATTTTTAAAAATATTTTTGTTACTACATAAATATACAAATTGAAATAAGATTTATTTATTTGTTTATAAAAATAGAATCAATTTTTTTTGCCAATTTAAAATCTAGTTCACTAATTCCTCCAGTATCGTGAGTTGTAAGTATAATTTCGAGTTTGTTATACGTATTAGACCATGAGGGATGATGATTTATTTTTTCAGCTTCTATTGCAATTTTCTGCATAAAATCAAAAGCCTCATTAAAATCTTCAAACATAAAATTTCTTTTAAGACTGTTTTCTTCAAATATCCAATTATTATCTAATTCTTTCATTTTTTCCATAAACTAACTAATTTTTTATATGTTTCTAATGATCCTTTTTTTCTAGATTCTATTTTAATTTTACCATTATAAAAATCAATAAATTCCTTATTTGTTAACCATATTGTTTGCACCATGCCTAAATAATTATCACTTTCATGATTTATGTAATTCTTATATTGAGCTTCAGCAACTTCTTTATTATTATGGGGACAAGTTAGCACTCTAAATCCCTTTTCTATAAAAAAATCATGTGTATTAGTAAGTCTTCTGTAATGCCAGTCAGCTACTATAACATCTTTATCTATCAAATCAATAGAGCCATAAGTATCATTTTCACTAGCCTCCCACATTCCTAATCCAGTTTTTTTTCCATCTATCATTCTGTCTCCCCAAATCATTAGTTCAACGTTTTTTTTTTTTAAAAAAGAATGAATTAAATTTACTTCATTAGCATAAAGTTCAGATTTACTTTTTCCTGAACATCTAATACAATTATCATTTCCAATGTAAAAAACTTCATCCATTCCAGCATGAAGTGTCTTAGCTTCAAAAACATTTACTAATTCATCTAAGATTGGTAATACAACATCATGAACCTTCGGATGCAATGGACAATAACTTTTAGTATATAAACCATCTTCATTTGGCCACTCATATATTTCTGGCAATTTAATTTCCGGATTTTCGTCAAATTCTGGATAATTTTCAAGTAATGGATGCATTTTCGTTTTTACAGCTATTCCTTTATTATCTCTAATAAGAGTTGATTGGTGACCTAGCATACTAACTTTAGGAATAATTTCAATTCCCAAAGATTTACAATGTTTAACTATTTTTTTAATATCATATTCTGAAAGAGCATCAGGACCAGTGAGCTCTGGAAATGATTTAAATTCATAGTTCCATCCAATATTAAAAATAATTGTATTAACACCATCTGGAGCTAATACATTGGAGGTGAATTCTAAAAAATTATCAATATTTTTAGAAATAGGTGCTTTCAATGAAATTCCTCTAATCTCATTATTAGTAGAACAAGAAAATGTTATAAATAATAAAAAAATTNTTATTGATCTCATATTTTANATAATCTCAATTANGTCTGAAACAATAAAATTACTNCCTCCAATAAAAATTAGATCTTCTTTTCTTGCTTCATCATAACAACATTGGTATGCACTTTTAACATTTAAAAAAGATTTTCCTTTGATTCCTATCTTTTTTGAATAATTAAAAATCTCTTCAACCTCTAAAGCTCTATTTACATGCGGCTGACAAAAATAATAATATGCATCTTTAGGTAAAGATCGCAATATTTTTTTAAAATTTTTACCCTTAACAAATCCAATTATAATTCTTAATTTTTTGTAAAAAATGTTATCAAATGCTTTAATAGTTTCTTTGAAAGCTTCTAAATTATGTCCAACATCAAGGATTGTTTTAGGGCTTTGATTTATAATTTCCCACCTTCCTCTTAATCCAGTATTATTAATAACATTTAAAAGTCCTTTTTTAACATCTTTTTTAGAAATAATTAAATCATCCATTATTGATAATGACTTAATAACACCCTTAATATTCTTTTTTTGAAAAGAACCTTCCAAATCAGTAGAAAAATTAGAAATATCTACTTCATTGGCTAAATATATATCTGAGTTTTTTTCATTTGCTTTATTAATAAAAATTTTGTGTATTGAAGATTGATATTCACTAATTACTATTGGGGTACAACTCTTTATAATACCAGCCTTTTCTCTTGCAATTTGTTTGATATCTTCTCCTAAAAATTCTTGATGGTCCAAACCTACATTTGTTATAATACTTATAATGGGTTTTATAATATTAGTAGCATCTAATCTTCCCCCTAATCCAGTTTCAATTATTGCTATATCTACCTTTGTTTTTGAAAAATAGTAGAAAGCCATTGCGACTGTCATTTCAAAAAAAGAAATTTTATTTTTTGAAAAATAATCTTTATATTTTTTTATGAAATTTACAACATTAGATTCAGGAATTTTTTTTCCATTTAACTTAATTCTTTCCCTAAAATCATTTAAATGTGGGGAAGTATATAATCCCACTTTATAGCCTCCTTCATAAAAAACAGAAGCTAACATATGGCTTGAAGAACCTTTTCCATTTGTTCCTGCAACGTGAATTGATTTAAAATCATCTTGTGGGTTTTCGAGAAAATTACAAACTGATTTTATTGAATTTAAATCAAGTTTATATTTAATAAATCCATCTCTTTGATAAACAGGTAATTGGTTATAAAGCCAATCAACAGTTTCTAAATAATTCATTTATTTCTTATAAAATAAAATCTCGAAGAAGCATAAAAGTACCATATCCAGCCCAAAATCCGACCATTGCTAAAAGAGTAATTTTCTTTATATACCAGAAGAAATCAATTTTTTCCATACCCATCGCAACTACCCCAGCTGCTGAACCAATAATTAACATACTTCCACCAGTACCAGCAGAAAATGCAATACCATGCCAAAGTGGATCATCAATAGGATTTGGAAACATTCCAATTGATGCAGCAACAAGAGGGACGTTATCAATTAGTGCTGACAAGTGTCCTAGAAGGACAATTACAAGATCTGAGTTTGGAATTACTTCATTAATCCAATCAGCAAAATTGAAGAGAATACCCAAAGACTCTAAAGCTCCTACTGCCATTAATATTCCTAAGAAAAATAGTATACTAGGTAATTCAATTTTAGTAAGTGAAGCATGAATAGGGCTATGATCTGACTCATCCTCATGATCCTCATCTAATTTTGTTAAACTAAATTTTTTATTACTATATATCTCTGCAACAGTTGCAACAAATGCCAAAGACAACATCATACCTACATAGGGTGGTAAGTGAGTAACTACTTTAAAAACTGGAACAAAAATTATAGAACTTAATCCAATAAACAACATTTTATTTCCATATTTATTTTCTTCTAAATCTTTAACTTTTTGTGGCATTTCAAACTCACCTTTAAAAATTTTAAAACGAGAAGCAATCAAAAATGGGACTACCATACAAATTAAAGAGGGTATTATTAAATATTTTATCAAATCAAATACTGTGACTTTATCTGCAATCCATAACATGGTAGTTGTAATATCTCCAATTGGTGACCATGCACCACCAGCATTAGCTGCAATAATTATTAATCCTGAATACCACAATTTTAAGTTTTTATCCTCAACTATTTTTTGAAGTAACGTAATTAAAACTATTGTTGCAGTTAAATTATCAATTATTGCAGAAAGAACAAATGCTAAAAACCCAAAAATCCATAAAATTTTAACTTTACTTCTAGTTTTAACTAATCTCTTTATTCCCAAAAATCCTCTGAAGAAATCAATTATCTCAACTATGGTCATAGCACCTAGCAAGAAAATTAATATCTCTGCTGTTTTACCCAAATGATGTAACAGCGTTTCCTCTAGATGTGCTTCCTCTAATTGTAATAAATCAAGATTTATATGGAATACTTGTAAATGATTTAGTGCAATTATGGCCCACATAATTGCCATCATTGCTAATGCAGGTATTAATTTATCAATCTTAATTGAATGTTCAATTGTTATTAAAAAATATCCTAAAACAAAAACCGAAATAATTACTAGTTCCATATAATTATAAATTGATTGGTAAACATATTAAAAAAAAAAATAATCCAGCATTATAAAATCAATAAAAATTATGGTAAAAATTATTAAAAAGACAAAAAATAGACTTAAAATTATCAACTTAATATTAATTAATGATTAAGACTTAAATAGTTTTTTACAGAAACCTATATTCTTTACTTTTGTAAGTTCCAATTAAACATATGCTTCCAAAAAAACAAGGATTATATTCCCCTGAATTTGAACACGATAATTGTGGAGCGGGTTTCATATGCAGTCTAAAAGGAGAAAAAACAAATGGCATAATTCATAAAGCTTTAAATATTCTTACATGTTTAGAACATAGAGGAGCAGTTAGTTCAGATGGTAAAACTGGAGATGGAGCAGGAATATTGATAGAAATTCCAGATACTTTTTTTAGAAAAGAATGTAAATTTAAATTACCAGACCCCCATCAATATGCAGTTGGTATGGTCTTTCTACCTACAAAAATTAATCAGTCTAAATACTGTATAAATATTTTTGAAAAAGAAATTTTAAAACAAAATCTATCGATTATTGGATGGAGAGAAGTTCCATTAAATTCAAAAGTTGTGGGAAAGATTGCTGCAAAAACTCAACCATCCATTAAACAAGTTTTTATAGGTAAAAATGATAATAAATTTTCTGATTCTGAGTTTAACACTAAATTGTTTGTAGCAAGAAAAATTGCAGAAAATAAAATTTATAATTCTGCTCTATCTCAAAGACAATATTTTTATTTTCCGAGCCTTCATAACAGAACATTAATTTATAAAGGTTTATTAATCCCAGAAGATATCGATAGATTTTATTTAGATCTGTCTAATCCAAACTTAGTGACAAAATTAGCATTGGTTCATCAAAGGTACTCAACCAATACTTTTCCAACTTGGGATCTTGCTCAACCTTTTAGATATATGTGTCACAATGGGGAAATCAATACTAGAAAAGGCAATGTCACACGAATGAATTCAAGAGAAGAATTAATGAAATCTGATTTTATTGGCTCAGATTTATCTGAAGTTTTTCCAATTATCTTAGATGATAAATCAGATTCAGCTCAAATGGATATGGTAGTTGAATTACTTTTAACAACAGGAAGATCTTTGCCAGAAGTAATGATGATGTTAGTTCCTGAAGCATGGGAAAAACATCATTCCATGTCAGATAAAAAGAAAGCTTTCTATGAATTTAATTCCTGTATTATGGAGCCTTGGGATGGACCAGCTTCAGTTCCTTTCACTGACGGAAAATACATTGGAGCTTTGCTTGATAGAAATGGATTAAGACCCTCCAGATACAGTGTTACTAAAGATGGTTATGTAATTATGTCATCTGAAACTGGTGTTGTTGAAATTGAGCCTAGGAATATTAAAAAACATGGTAGGCTTGAGCCTGGCAAAATGTTTCTAGTAGATATGAATGAAGGAAGGATAATTGAAGATGAAGAAATTAAAAATATAATTGTTTCAAAACATCCATACAGGAAATGGATTAAAGAAAATATTCTTCCATTAAAAAATGTTCCCTATACTGGAAACAAAACCCCATCAGAAAAACTAGATTTTGAAACAAGGCTTAGAGTTTTTGGATATACTGAAGAAGATTTAAAAACAATCATTTTACCAATGTGTGTTTCAGGCAAGGAAAGTATCGGATCAATGGGAACAGACACCCCTTTAGCAGTTCTTTCAACAAAAGCTCAATTACTATTTAACTATTTTAAGCAACTTTTTGCTCAAGTTACTAATCCTCCACTGGATGGAATAAGAGAAGAAATAGTAACTGACACAAGCCTAGGTATTGGAAGTGATTATAATATTTATGATATTATCCCAAATCATGCAAAAAAATTAAAAATAAAAAACCCTATTATTTCTAATGAAGATTTAGACAAAATTAAGTTTATCAAAAGTAATGATTTTAAAAGCACATCAATAAATGCTTTATATGATTTAAAAAAAGGTCACAATGGAATTGAAGAAGCATTAGACAAAATGGTTATTGATGTTAGCAAAAAAGTTGATCAAGGTTATAATATCATAATAATAAGTGATCGTGGAGTAAGTAAAAAATTTGGAGCAATTCCAATATTATTAGCATGCTCAAACATTCATCATCAATTAATGAAGCTTAAAAAAAGATCCAAATTTGGAATAGTAATTGAATCATCTGAACCTAGAGAGCCACATCACTTCTCAATGTTATTTGGTTATGGAGCTAGTGCAATAAATCCATATTTAGTCAATGAAATTATTGAATTCTATCATACAAAAGGGTTTTTTGGAAATCAAAGCTTAAAATTTAGTATTGAAAATTTTAACAAAGCTATTGCTAAAGGTATTTTAAAAGTGATGAATAAAATTGGGATCTCTACTCTTCATTCATATCGTGGCTCCCAAATATTTGAAGCATTGGGTTTAAGAAAAAGTTTTACTGAAAAATATTTTTCAAATACGCCAACTAGAATTCAAGGAATTGGGCTTTATAGTTTAGAAAAAGAGCACTCTAAAAGACACCGAAAAGCTTTTTCAAAACAAAATTCTTTTATGAGTCTTGAAATTGGAGGAAGTTATAGATGGAGAAGAAATGGTGAAGCTCACTTACTAAACCCCTCAACAATATCAAAATTACAGCAATCTGTTAGAGAAGATAAATTTGATACATATAAAATTTACTCTGATTTAATTAATAAACAAAATAAACAATTAATGACTATCAGGGGCATGTTCAAATTTATTAATTATGATCCAATTCCCATCGAAGAAGTCGAACCATGGACAGAAATTGTAAAAAGATTTAAAACAGGAGCAATGTCATATGGTTCTATTAGTAAGGAAGCCCATGAAAATTTAGCTATAGCAATGAACAGAATTGGTGGAAAAAGTAATTCTGGTGAAGGAGGAGAGGATCCTAAAAGATTTAAAAAAGAAAAAAACGGTGTTTGGAAAAATAGTTCTATAAAGCAAGTTGCCTCTGGAAGATTTGGAGTAAGTTCTCATTATTTATCTAATGCTTCTGAAATCCAAATAAAAATGGCTCAAGGAGCAAAACCAGGTGAAGGAGGTCAATTACCTGGTCCAAAAGTTAATCCCATGATTGCAAAGGTCAGAAATTCAACACCATATGTTGGATTAATTTCACCTCCACCCCATCACGATATATATTCTATTGAAGATTTATCACAGCTAATATTTGATTTAAAAAATGCAAATAGACAAGCTAGAATCAACGTTAAGCTGGTTTCAGAAGTTGGAGTAGGGACAATTTCGGCTGGTGTAGCAAAAGCTAAAGCTGATGTAATACTTATTTCGGGTTATGACGGCGGAACAGGAGCCTCTCCATTAACTTCACTAAGGCATGCTGGATTACCATGGGAACTTGGAATTGCGGAGGCTCAACAAACACTAGTAATGAATGATCTAAGAGGAAGAATTATTTTAGAATGCGATGGACAATTAAAAACTGGAAGAGATGTTGCAATAGCTTGTCTTTTAGGTGCTGAAGAATTTGGCTTTTCAACAGCACCTTTGGTAGCTTCTGGATGTATTATGATGCGTGCATGTCACTTAAACACCTGTCCGGTAGGAATCGCAACCCAAGATCCACAGTTAAGAAAAAATTTTAAAGGAAAGCCTGAACATGTTATTAACTTCATGTATTTTGTTGCTGAGGAATTAAGAGAAATAATGTCAAACCTTGGATTTAGAACAATAAATGAAATGATTGGTCAAAGTCAAAAAATAAATATGGAAGATGTAATAAAAAACTATAAAACAAAAGGAATTGATCTGTCAAGTATATTATATAGACCTGAAGTGCCCAAAAGTGTATCAATCAAAAACAACTCAAAACAGGACCATAACCTTGAAAAAGTTTTAGATTTTAAAATATTGTCGGAAGCAAAATTAGCTATTGAGAAAAAAGTAAAAATGAGTTTACAATATCTAATTAAAAATACTGACAGAACAGTTGGTGCCATTTTAAGTAATGAAATTTCTAAGCTATATGGATCCGATGGCCTTCCAAATGACACATTAAAACTTAATTTTAAAGGATCTGCAGGCCAAAGCTTTGGAGCTTTTAGTACAAAAGGCCTTACTATGAAAATTGATGGTAATACAAATGATTATTTTGGCAAAGGACTTTCTGGAGCCAAAATTATTGTAAAAAAACCAAAAGATTCAACTTTTATATCTCATAAAAATATAATTACAGGCAATGTTGCACTTTATGGAGCGACATCTGGAGAAGCGTATATAAATGGTATTGCTGGTGAAAGATTTTGTGTACGAAATTCTGGAGCTACTGCAGTAGTTGAAGGGGTTGGAGACCATGGATGTGAATATATGACTGGAGGAATAGCCTTAATATTAGGAGAAACAGGAAGAAACTTTGCTGCAGGAATGAGTGGTGGAATAGCATTTATATACAAATCTGAAAATTTTGATAAAAGAAATTTTAATCCTGAAATGATAGAATTTGAAAATCCAAATAATCAAGATATAGACCTTATAAGAAAGTTAATTGAAAATCACTTTAGCTATACTTCTAGTAAATTAGCTGAAAACTTTTTAAATAATTGGAAAAAAGAATCTAAAAATTTTATAAAGATAATGCCAGTAGAATTTAAATTAGCTTTAGAAAAAATGGCTAAAGAAAAAATTTCAGAAATTATAAACTAAATGGGAAAATTAAAGGGATTTATTGAATATAATAGAGCTGACGAAAAGCATATCCCTGTAATTAAAAGAATAAAAAATTACAAAGAATTTACGATAAAACCCTCTGAATCAAAATTAAAAAAAGAGGGAGGAAGATGTATGGATTGTGGAGTTCCTTTTTGTCATAGTGGTTGCCCATTGGGAAATTTAATCCCAGATTTTAACGATGCAGTTTATAATAACGAATGGGAAAAAGCATTATATATTTTACATTCAACTAATAATTTTCCTGAATTTACAGGAAGATTATGTCCTGCTCCATGTGAAGCTGCATGTGTTCTTGGAATTATTGATCCTCCTGTATCAATCGAAATGATTGAAAAATATATTGTTGAAAGGGGTTTTGACGAAGGATGGATTAAGCCAATAATTCCTAAAAAAAGAACTGGTAAAAAAATTGCTATAATTGGTTCAGGACCTGCTGGATTGGCTGCAGCTCAACAACTAAATAAAGCAGGACATTCTGTTGAAGTTTTTGAGAGAGATGCTAAGGTTGGAGGTCTCCTAAGGTATGGTATTCCAGATTTCAAAATGGAAAAGCATGTTATAGATAGAAGAATTGATATTCTTAAAAAAGAGGGAATAATATTTAAAACAAATTTAGAAGTTGGTAAAAATTTTTCAATTAATAAATTGAAAAATTATGATTGTATTTTATTATGTATTGGAGCAACAATTAGTAAACAACTTCCAATTAAAGGATCTGAACTAGATGGGATAAAACAGGCAATGGATTTTTTAAAATTACAAAATCAGATAGTTGAAGGAATTAAAAAACCTTTAAATGAATTAAACGCTAATGGAAAAAATGTAATTGTAATTGGAGGAGGAGATACAGGGTCAGATTGTATCGGAACGTGTAATAGACAAGTGGCCAAATCAGTCACAAACTTTGAAATAATGTCTAAACCACCCTCTGATAGATCAATAGAAAATCCATGGCCCTATTGGCCATTTATGTTAAAAAATACCACGTCTCATGAAGAGGGAATCAAAAGGCAATGGAGTATTTTAACTAAAGAATTTATAGGAGATAAAAATGGAAATGTTATAGGATTAAAGACCATTGAAGTAGAATGGATAAAAAATGAAGAAGAAAAACCTTGCTTAAAAGAAATTGAGGGTAGTGAGAAAATATGGCCTTGTGATTTAGTTTTATTAGCCTTAGGTTTTTCTGGTCATGAAAAAAGTTTAGCTGAACAATTAGGAGTTAAAACAGATAAAAACAACAAGATAATCTCAAAAAACTATCAAACTACTATTAGAAACATTTTTTCGGCAGGTGACATGAGAAGAGGACAATCTTTAATTGTTTGGGCAATTTCTGAAGGAAGAGAAGCAGCATTTGAGGTGGATAAGTTTTTAATGGGTAACTCAATTTTAGAGACTAAAGAAAAAGGAGATCTTCCGTCTGTAAGATAGAATCATCAATTAAAAAAGTTCCAAACTAATCCAAATCTAATAATAAAATCTCTATACGGATAAGATGGTGAAGAATAAAAGTTGTTTCCTGTAAGAGTAGAATTAAAATGCTCTACTTTTAAAAATAATCTAGTCTGCTTAATTTTTGCATTTACAAATAAATCTATAAGGGGAAAACCTCCAATTTTTTTTTGATTTTGTACATAAAATGAGCTTACAGCAGGATTGTACTCATTAGCAAAGTATTTAGAAAAATACTTTAAACTAATCCCTGTTTGAAAAAACATTGCACCTTTAAGTATTGTATTTGAATAATATAAAGTGTTTCTTGAAATAATTTCAGGCAAGTTTAAATAATCTCCATTTTGATTTACATTCTGATATATAAATGAATTATCGATTGCAAATTTTCCAAATTTAAATTCTCTATCCCATCTTATCTTAAGGTAATCTAAATCTGATTCTAACTGATTTACAATAGGGATTAAAGTTTTATTAAACGAAGATGGAAAGGCAGCTGATGAAGAAATAAAATATGTATAATTTTCTATTGACCTTAAATCAATACAAAAATCCCCAAATTTACTAAACTTAAAGTTTAAGAAAATATTTCTAATTTTTTCCTTTTTTATATTATTATTCCAGTTTAAATTAGTGTAAGAACTACCATATTTTTCATAATAAAAACCGGGATGCTTACTTGAAATGTTCAAACCAAATTGATATTTTAGTTTTTTTTCATTATTAGAAAAAACTGAGATATTTATCAAATTACCTAACCTTTCTCCAAAAAGACCATTACTGATGGTGGTTTTTAAATTATGTCCAAAAATATTTTTTTTAAAATTAATTGATAGTGCATTTTCATTCTGATTAAAACCCTCAAATTCATTTGATAATGAATTGGTTTTATATCTATAATTATAATTAGTATAAATAACCTGAATCTTTCCAAATAAATTAGAATTTAGATCAGTATAAAATTCATTCAAAGTTGTTTTAATTTGAGATTTATCATTTATTCCATTTAATCCTGATTTTATCATTCCATAAAATTCAGATGGCTGATCTTGTTCATAAACATTACTTGTAGTTTCATATTCAAATCTATGACCAATTGAGAAACTATTTTTTTGTATTGAATCTTTCTTTTTAGTTAAAAGAAATTGATGATCTAAATAATATCTTTTACTTGAAAAATAATTTGTAGCATCCTCAAATTTTACAGATAGCTTTGACCTTTCATTAAATAATGGATCCTTAGATTCAAAATTTGAAATTGCTTCATCAACTAATCCTCCATTTTCTTGATTTTCAAAACCTTGACTTACAAAATGAAATTTGAAATTATATCGATTGTTTGTAGAATTATATTTAGTTGTAAATCTAAACTGTTTTGATCCGGAAAGAATATTTTGATAATTTCCTAATGACCTTAGTCCTTTAAAAGCAATAGAAAAATTTAATTTTTGTGAAACATTAGATGAAAAAAAAGCATCTGTATATTGACCTTGTTTCATAACTGTCTTAAATAACAATTCAGTTAAAGGAGTGGGAACTTGAAAGTATTTTACTTCATTTGATTTTAAATATGCGTGACTTTTTGAATAAAAACTAAACTTTGGAAAAAAAGATGAAAAATCAAAATTGTGTGTTAATTCATTATATGTTTGACCAATATTTGAAAAATTTAAAAGTTCAAAATTATCTTTTCTTAAGTAATTAAATTTATAGTGTTTTTTTATTGATAGAGTAGTATCAAGATAAGTTGAGTCTGCATTAATATTTATTATTACATATTTTTTTATATTAGGCAACTTTGGATTTAAAGTGTCTTTTTTATTTATCAAATTCTTAAAAAAATTATTTTTTTTTTCAACTCCTTCTTCTATTAATAAAGAATCTGACTTAAAATCATTTTCCTGACAGTACAAAAATGATAATGAACTATATATAATTATTATAAAAAAAGAATAAAATTTCATTAATTTACTTTCGGGTAAAGTTATATATTTCCTTTTATTAATTTTTTATAATCGCTGATTTTAAAATTAAAATAATGTTAAAACAGTACTTTTCAAATTATATTGAATGTGGGACAGATGAATCAGGAAGAGGATGTCTAGCTGGTCCTGTCACTGCTGCAGCTGTAATTCTCCCCAAAGATTTTAATCACAGTATTTTAAATGACTCTAAATTACTTTCTTTAAAAAAAAGAGTATTACTAAAAAAAATTATTCAAAAAAATGCTATTGATTATGCAATTTCACATGTTTCAGTTATAACGATTGAAAAAATAAATATTTTAAATGCATCTTTTCTAGCCATGAACAATGCAATAAATAAATTAAAAATAAAACCTAAATTTATTATAGTAGATGGAAATCGTTTTCTATCCAAAAATAAAATTCCATATAAATGTATTATTAAAGGTGATTCAAAATATACAAGTATCGCAGCTGCGTCTATTCTAGCAAAAACTTCAAGAGATGAATATATGATTAAATTATCAAAAGAATATCCAGAATATAATTGGTCAAAGAATAATGGTTACCCAACTAAAGAACATAAAATGGCAATTCTAAAAAATGGCATTACTAAACATCACAGAAAAAGTTTTAAATTAATATAAATTGAATTATTAGTTCATTACTTTTACATTTATAATTCAAATGAAAAAAATATATTTATTTATTCTAATATTATTATTTTTTAATTGTGATAATAGTTATAATAAAGAAATAGAACTAATAGATTTAGTCCCTACAAATCCTATATTTTTAGTCAAATACAAATCCTTCAAAGAAAATGATGCTAAAGTTTTTCACAAAAATTTTAATTCTTTATTGAATTCTAAATCCGATTCAATCTATAAAAAGTTTTTAAACAAACCTGTACTAATTAGCTACCATAATATTGGAAAAGATGAAATTCAATATGTTATTTACTCGGATAGTCAAAATGTAATTACTAATAGTAATATTCAAGACTCTTTAAAATATAATGGATTTATGATTAAAAGAATAATTAATGGAAATAAAGAATATTACACTGCAATTAAAAATGAAATTTACATAGAATCCAAAAGCAAATTATTGGTAGAAAATTCATTAAGAAATTCTAATCATATACATACTGAAAAAAGCGGAGATTTAAAGTCACTATATAATATTTCTAATTCAAATATCTCTTTATTTATTTCAAATAATTTTTCAAAATATTTAAAAAATTATAGACTTAGAAAGTTATTTAAAACGTCTGATATTTCAGATTGGATGCAATTTGATATTGAATTAAATCAAAATAAACTTACACTAAATGGAATAGGATTTCAACACGATTCCATTTTTAAAAAAATTAATCTTTTAAAGGATATAAAACCTTCATTATCCAATATAAATAAAATAATACCACCTAATTTTAAACAATTTAAAAGAATTGCATATAATCACTCAAAATTAATTTCAAACCTAGAAAATAAAATTTCAATAAATGAACTAAAGAAAATAATAAACGATTCTCTATTATATGATGTTAATGAATTAGGAAAAATATTTTTTGAGAATGATACAATTTCTATAATAAGTTTTAAAAATAACGATTTGCTAGAACCTGTAATTGAGAATAATTTAAAGGGAAATTATACTTATAGAAATATCAAAATTTATGAGTTTAATGATAAATTATTTAAAACTAAAATACCATTTGAAAACTTTGAAATTTCTAAAAAAAATTATGGAACATTAATTGAAAATATTTTAATGCTTTCAAATAATAAAAATTCGATTGAAAATATTATTTTAAACTTTAAAAACAATTCAACATTAACCAAATCCTCAAGATTTAATCAAAATTATAATAAGATTCCTGAAAGAAGCAACTTATTAAATATTCATAATTTATCATATTTTGATACAATTCTATTTAAAGATTTGAATTTAAAACAAGAAGATTATAGTTTTTGGATTAATCAATTATCTATTGAAAAAAATATCATTTATAAAACTCACAGTATATCAAAATTAGAAAAAGAAACTAACTCAATGGGACCTAAGATTCTTTTTAATTTAAAATTAAATGATGATATTTTTCTAAAACCAAAATGGATGATAAATTATATTACCAAGAAAAAAGAATTATTAACACAAGACAATAGAAACAACTTGTACTTAATATCAAATTTTGGGGAAATTATTTGGAAAAAGAATTTAAAAAATAAAATTATTGGTGAAATTATACAGATAGATCTTTATAAAAACGGAAGGTTACAGTACGCTTTTAATACTGAAGAAAATTTTATTATCATGGATAAAAATGGAAAAGAAGTCAAGAAGATAAGACACAAAAAAAATGCAAAAGTTCTTGGCCTCTCAGTTTTTGATTATGATAAAAATAAAAATTACCGTTTTTTAATTAGTTATGAAAACCAAATAAAAATGCTAGATTCAAAAATGAAAATAGTTAGAGGATTTAATAAGAATAATATAAAATATAAAATAACTAATTCCCCTAAACACTTTAGAATTGGATCTAAAGATTATATAATAATAAATACTGAAAAGAAATTATATATTACTGACAGAAGAGGAAATATTAGAATAAAAATTCCTGAAAATTTGAATATCTCTGGAAATGAAGTTTATATTAATAGAAATTCTTTCTTAACTATTGATAATGATAATAATCTAATCAGAATTAGTCTAAATGGAAAAATTTCTAAAAAACCATTACCCTTAGAATCAAAATATTCAATTACCAGTAATAATAAAAACACTGTTTATATTTCTGAAAATATTCTAAATATTAATAATAAAAATATTGAAATCAAATACGGAAATTATTCTAAACCAATTTTATTTAATAATGAATTTATTTCAGTTACAAATTTTGATGAAAGTAAAATTTATTTATTTGATACAAACGGGGACGCTGTTGATCATTTTCCTATTTTTGGGAATAGCATAATTGATTATTCAACAGATAATGAAAAAAATAAATTAATTACTGTTTGCGGTGATGAAAATGAAATTTTAACTTATTATTTCGATTAATTCAATTCAGCTGAAAAAACATTTAAAAAATTATTAATAATTTTTTTTTTAACCGATTTAATTTTAATATGTTTTTTAGATTCAAAAGAAATTGAAGTAATCGATTTGTTCTTAATTCCACATGGAATTATATTTTTAAAATAATTTAAATCAGTATTAACATTTAAGGCTAATCCATGCATGGTTACCCATCTACTAGCTTTAACTCCTAATGCACAAATCTTTCTAGCATCAATTGAATTTGGGGAAATCCATACTCCCGTTTCATTTTTACTTCTTTTACCATTGATACCATAATCTTTTAATGTTAAAATAATTGTCTCTTCTAAAAATCTTAAATATTTATGAATATCAGTAAAAAAATTATCTAAATCTATAATTGGATAACATACAATCTGACCAGGACCATGATATGTAATATCTCCTCCTCTATTTGTTTTAATAAATTTTATTTTATTTTTTTCTAAAGTATCTTTATCAATTAATAAATTATTTATTTCCCCGCTTTTACCTAATGTATAAACATGATTGTGCTCAACAAAAACCAAATGATTTTTAGTTTGAATTTTAGTATTTTTTTTTCTATTACTAAGTTTGTTTTCTATTATCTGATTAAATAAATTTAATTGGTATTCTAATGCTTCATCATATTCCATTAGTCCCAAATCATGAATTATAATCTTCTTCATAATAATTAACTTTCACGATTATTTAAAATTACTAAAGAAGCAATTACACCAGGAACCCAACCGCAAATGGTCAAAATAAAAACTATCAAAAAAGAACCACATCCTTTATCTATTACTGAAAAGGGAGGGAACATTATTGCCAATAAAACTCTAAAAAAACTCAAATCATAAATTTTTAATGCTAAGATATATATAACTATACGAAATAAAACATCTTAGTTGTAGCTTCTGTTCTATTCATTATCTTTGAATAAAATAAAAAATTTGGTTATGCTTTCTGAGCAAGAGATAATTAGAAGAGAAAAATTAAACAAACTACGTGAATATGGTATAAATCCTTATCCAGCTGCTTTATTTGAAATTTCTTCAAATACATTAAAAATTATTTCCGATTTCAAAGAAGATAAATCTGTTTCAATTGCAGGGAGACTAATGTCTAGAAGAATTCAGGGAAAAGCAAGCTTTGCTGAAATTCAGGATAGTGCAGGAAAAATTCAATTATACTTTAACAGAGATGAAATTTGTCCAGACGAAGATAAATCAATGTATAATAATGTTTATAAAAAACTTCTTGATATTGGAGATATTATTGGTATTGAAGGAAAGTTATTTAAAACACAAGTTGGAGAAAAAACAATTTTAGTAAAAAATTTCACCGTTTTAAGTAAATCTCTTAAACCACTTCCATTACCTAAGACTGATTCAGAAGGAAAAAATTATGATGAATTTAAAGATCCTGAATTAAGATA
Source organism: Flavobacteriaceae bacterium (assembly GCA_002702895.1). Classification (GTDB taxonomy): domain Bacteria; phylum Bacteroidota; class Bacteroidia; order Flavobacteriales; family Flavobacteriaceae; genus MAG-121220-bin8. Next base: position 59,725 of record PACX01000013.1, read on the forward strand.
TAGACAAAGGTATGTTGACTTAATTGTCAACGAAGAAGTAAAAAATACATTTTTAAAAAGAACACAGATTATGAATATTATGAGATCTTTTTTTAATGAAAAAAAATATCTCGAAGTTGAAACACCTATTCTTCAGCCGATCCCAGGAGGAGCATCAGCAAGACCATTTATAACTCATCACAATACATTAAATATTCCTTTATATTTAAGAATAGCTAACGAATTATATTTAAAGAGATTAATTGTTGGTGGTTTCGAGGGAGTCTATGAATTTGCAAAAGTATTCAGAAATGAAGGAATGGACAGAACTCATAACCCAGAATTTACAATGGTTGAACTTTATGTTGCTTACAAAGATTATTTCTGGATGATGGAAACTACAGAAAATCTTCTTGAAAAAATTGCAATAGATTTAAACCAATCTACGAAAGTGAAATTAGGAGATAAATCAATCGATTTTAAAACACCATTTAAAAGAATTAGCATTTTAGATTCAATAAAAGAGCATACTGGAATTGATCTTTCAAATCTTAATGAAAAAGACATTTTTGAAACTGCAAAAAATATGGGCGTTGATGTTGATAATACTATGGGTAAAGGAAAATTAATTGATCAAATTTTTGGAGAAAAATGTGAACATCATTACATACAACCTACTTTTATTATTGACTATCCAAAAGAGATGAGTCCATTAACCAAAGAACATCGTGATAATCCTAAACTAACTGAAAGATTTGAACTTTTAGTTGATGGAAAAGAATTAGCAAATGCATACTCAGAATTAAATGATCCTATTGATCAGTTATCAAGATTTGAAGAGCAACTTAAACTTTCTAAAAAAGGAGATGATGAAGCAATGTTTATTGATAATGATTTTGTTAGAGCTCTTGAATATGGAATGCCACCAACATCTGGAATAGGAATTGGAATAGATCGTCTAGTTATGTTACTTACAAACAATAGGTCAATACAAGAGGTTATTTTTTTCCCACAAATGAAACCAGAGTTGTCTAAACCAAAACCAAAAAGAGAAGATTTTATTAAGATAGGTATTCAAGATAAGTGGATAGATTATGTAATAGAATTATTCTCTAGTGCTGAAAATTTACTTTCTCACAAACCAACTCAAATTCACCAAAAGCTTAATGGTCATAGAAAGAAAAATAAATTAATAATCGACCCTCTTCAATTGGAAGATGTAAAACGCTGGTTTACATAATTTTGGGAAAAATATTATTTATTCAGAATATTTTAATAACTTATAATTTTAAAAATTTATTATGAAAAATTCATTAGCTTATTCATTAATTATCATATTATTGCTTTCTTTTCAACTTAATGCTCAAAGGCCTTCAAAAACACCTTCTAAACCTGATAAAGAAAATAGTAAAGACTCTAATAAACCTAAATCTTATAGTGAAATAATTACAAAAGAAGCTAAAACAGATAAGGGACTTTTTGATGTTCATAAAATTAAAGACAAATATTATTATGAAATAAATGATTCCTTATTGGGTAGAGAAATGCTAATGGTAACTAGAATTGCAAAAACTGCTGCTGGAATTGGTTTTGGTGGTGGAAAACAAAATACTCAAGTATTAAGATGGCAAAAAAAAGATGAAAAGATTTTACTTAGAGTAGTATCACACAATGTTGTAGCTAATGATTCATTACCAATAAATGAAGCTGTAATAAATTCAAATTTTGAACCAGTTCTATATAGTTTTAAAATAGCAACAGTTAGTAACGACTCTACATCAACAGTAATTGACGTTACAAAATTGTTTACAGATGATGTAAAACCACTAGGATTTCCACAATCCAGAAGGAAAAGTTATAAAATTTCTAATCTTGACTCTAAAAGATCCTTCATTGAATCTTTAAAAAGTTATCCAATTAATGTTGAATCAAGACATGTAAAAACTTATAATTCATCTGATCCCCCTTCAAATTCTAGCACAGGAGCTATATCTATTGAAATTAATAATTCTATGATTTTACTTCCAAAGGTTCCAATGAAACGAAGATATTTTGATCAAAGAGTTGGTTGGTTTGCTAGAAGTCAAATAGACTATGGTTTGGATGTTCAGGAAAGTAAATCTCTAAAATATTTAGACAGGTGGAGATTAGAGATCAAAGATGAAGATTTAGAAAAATTTAAAAAAGGAGAACTTGTAGTTCCAAAAAAACAAATAGTATATTATATTGACAGAGCAACTCCAATGAAATGGAGAAAATACATAAAACAAGGAATTGAAGATTGGCAAGTTGCCTTTGAAGAAGCTGGATTTAAGAATGCAATAATTGCTAAAGATCCACCTAGTAAAGAAGAGGATCCTGACTGGAGTCCCGAAGATGCAAGATATTCGGTGGTAAGGTATTTAGCTTCTCCTATTCCAAATGCCAATGGTCCTCACGTTAGTGATCCAAGATCTGGAGAAATTTTAGAATCTGATATAAATTGGTACCACAATGTAATGACACTTTTAAGAAACTGGTTTTTCGTACAAACTGCAGCAATTAATGAAGAAGCAAGAGGAGTAGCATTTAAAGACGAAGTAATGGGTAGATTAATTCGGTTTGTTTCGGCACATGAAGTTGGTCATACTATTGGTCTTCCTCACAACATGGGAAGTAGTAGTGCATATCCAGTTGATTCATTAAGATCAGCCACATTCACTAAAAAGTATGGAACTGCTCCATCAATAATGGATTATGCTAGATTCAACTATATAGCACAGCCAGAAGATGAGGGAGTAGCTTTAATGCCCGATATTGGAGTATATGATAAACATTCAGTAATGTGGGGATATAGACCAATTCCTGAGGCAAAAAATGCTGAAGATGAAAAAGATGTTTTGGATAAATGGATTTTAGATGTCCAAGATAGTATGATGCATAGATTTGGAAGTGCAGGTATTGACCCTAGTTCACAGACTGAAGATCTTGGAGATAATGCAGTAAAAGCTAGTGAATACGGAATTTTAAATTTAAAAAGAATTATACCAAAACTAATTGATTGGACATCCAAAAAAGGAAAAGACTATAGTGATTTAAATACAATGTATGGGCAGGTATTATCTCAGTTTAATAGGTATATGGGACATGTTACATCTAACATTGGTGGAATTTATCAATATTATAAAACTTATGATCAGACTGGTGCTGTTTATACCCACGTTGAAAAAGCTCATCAAAAAAATTGTATGAATTTTCTACAAAATGAACTATTCAACACACCAACCTGGATGATTGATAAGAATATTCTAAATAAAATTGAATTTGCTGGAAACACAAATAGAATTAGAAGTACCCAATCTAGAACATTAAATAATATATTAGATTTTGGTAGAATGGCTAGAATGATTGAAAATGAAGCAATTAATGGTTCAAAAGCATATACTTTAATGGAAATGATGTCTGATTTAAAAAATGGAATTTGGAGAGAAATTTATACTAATCAACCAATTGATGTGTACAGAAGAAATTTACAATTGGCATATTTAGATAGAATTAATTATATCATGACTGAGGAACAAAGATCATATCCTTCATTCTTTCAAAGCCGTATCACAACAGTAAAAGTTAGTCAGTCCGATATAAGAACAATTGCTATTGGACAATTGAAAGAGTTGGAAAAAGAAATTAAAAAATCTATCAAAAAAAATTCTGACAAAATGAGTAAAATGCATCTAGAATCAGCTGCTACCAAAATAAATACAATTTTAAATGGTAAATCTATTTAGAGGGATTTGCAAACTTTTTTTAATGCATTTAAAGTAAAATCAATATCATTAAAAGATAAAGCATTATTTAAAAAATAACTTTCAAATGGGCTTGGAGGCAAATATATTCCCTCTTTTAGCATCCCATGAAAATATTTTTTGAAAAAATTATTGTTTCCTTTTAATGAAGAATTAAAATCAACAACTGGACTGGAACAAAAATGTAGGGAAATCATAGAACCACAACTATTTATTTGAAAATCAACTTTATTATCTTTTAATATTTTTTTCATTTCAATTTCTAAATATTCTCTTTTTTCATTAAGACTTGTATAAATATCAGAATTATTATTCAATTCATTTAAAGTCGCATATCCTGCTGTCATAGCTAATGGATTTCCACTTAAAGTTCCAGCCTGATAAACTTTTCCGATAGGTGAAAGCTCATCCATTATTTCATTTCTAGATGCAAATGCTCCAACAGGTAAGCCTCCTCCTATTACCTTTCCATATGTAACTATATCAGCATTAATTTCAAAAATCTGTTGAGCACCTCCTTTTGATAATCTAAAACCAGTCATCACTTCATCAAAAATTAGTAAAGAATTGTTTAAGTCACAAATTTCTCGTAAGGTCTCAAGAAAACCTGGATTAGGAACAATACAGCCCATATTTCCAGCTACAGGCTCTATAATAACTGCTGCTATTTGATTAACATTTTCTTTAAAAATAGATTTTAAATAAGAAATATCATTATAAGGCGCAATTATTGTATCCTTAGCTGTTCCTTTAGTTACTCCAGGACTATTTGGCTCCCCAAAAGTAATAACTCCACTTCCTGCCTCAATTAAAAAGGAATCAGAATGCCCATGATAACATCCTGAAAATTTAATAATCTTATCTCTTTTAGTAAATCCTCTAGCTAATCTAATTGCACTCATACAAGCTTCAGTTCCAGAATTAACAAATCTAATTTTATCCATTTTTGGAACCATTGACAATGCTAGTTTAGCTAATTTAGTTTCTAATTCTGTAGGCATTCCGAATGAAGTTCCGTTTTTAACAACTTTTGTTATAGATTTAAGAACTTTTGGATGAGCGTGACCTAAAATCATAGGTCCCCAAGAAGATATATAATCAATATATCTATTTCCATCCTCGTCATACAAATAAGCTCCTTTTGCCATAGATGCAAAAATTGGAGAGCCTCCAACGGCTTTAAATGCTCTTACAGGCGAATTAACTCCTCCAGGGATAACCTTCTTAGCTTCTTTGTATAATTCACTACTTCTTTTATAAATCACTTACTCAATTTTTAAAACTTGGCCAATACTTATTGTATTGTCAGATAAATTATTAATATTTATTAATTCCGAAACACTTAATTTTAATTGTTTAGAAATCGAATACAAAGTATCACCTTTTTTAACAATATATTGCTTTAAATTTTTCTTATTTCTTTTATTTTTTACAATTTTAGATTTTTTATTCTTTTTCTCTTTTTTAGCATTTAAAGATTTTTTTGACCCATCTAATTTCCATAATTCATATCTATCTATAATTGAAATTAATTTATCTGCATATGCTGGATCAGTAGCATACCCTGCCTTACTTAAACCAATAGCCCATTTCACATAATTTCCTTTTCTTATTTTAAATAAAGAACTATACCTATCTCTAGTAACTAAAAAAATGGAATGGTCTCGATAAGATTTTTCAGGATTTTTATATTTTCTAAAACATTCTCCTTTTCTGTCATCATCGTGATATACTTTTTTACCCTTCCATCCTGAATGACATTTAATTCCAAAATGATTATTAGACTTTAAAGCTAAACTGCCTTTACCAGAACTAGATTCTAAAATTCCTTGAGCCATAGTTATACTAGCAGGAATTTGATATTTTTTCATTTCATTTATTGCAATTTTTGAATATGTGTTAACATACCAATGAGTTCTTTGTTCATTGGTCATTGAATTAAAAAAACGATTAACCGATTTTAATGATTTGTTTTCAATTTTTTTTGGATTATTTTTTTTGTATGAAAGCTTTGTAGATCCACATGAGCTAAGGATAAATAACAAAATAATTATTAATGATTTATATTTATGCATCTTTTTTTTGATCAATTAATATTATTAGATTTACAAAAGTAATATCTTGAAATTAAAAAAAACACTTTAGGCATAGTTATTGATTAATATTAATAAAAATTACACATGAAAAAATTTAATACATCTATTTATTTCCTTTTTATATTTGGATTTTTATTAACTAGTTGTAATTCAATTAGAGTTTATTCAGATTTCGATTCAGAAACTGATTTTAAAAATTATCAATCATTTGCATTTTATAAAACAGGGATTGATAAAGTAGAAATTTCTGATATAGATAAAAAAAGAATTCTTAAATCAATAGAAAAAAATCTCAAACTTAAAGGGATGACTGTAAGTGAAGTACCTGATTTATTGATTAATATTTCTACTAAATCTTCTGAAAATATATATATAGATAATTCATATTATAGTCCATACTATTCTGGATGGTATCCATATTATGGAAGAAATTATAGAAGAGTATCCCATACAACATCTGAGGGAGTTTTATATATTGATATTATTGATACTAAATCAAAGCAGTTAGTTTGGCAGGGAAAAGGAATAGGATTTTTATCCTCTAATAAGATGAATAGAGATGAGCTTGTAGAAGGTTATGTAAATAAAATTTTGTCTGTATACCCTCCACAGAAAGAAGAATCTGTCAATTAATAAATTCTCTAGATTTTTTTATTATATCTTTTATTCCAGAGGAATTAGTTCCAGTAGCAGTTGCAAAAAATAATTGACCCCCTCCGGTTCCTCCAATTGATTCCGCTAGTTTTTTAACTATATTCTTTGCATCTAGCTTATTTGTTTCGGTTAAGTTTTTAGAAATATAACACATCACGTAAGCTTTTCCTTCAAAATTGGAACATAAAATTAAAAACAAATTTTCTATTTCATTTCCAGCTTTGAAAGCCAAATTTTTTAATACATTAGGATCGCAAGAAAATTCAATAGCACAAAAGTTTATATTATTTATTAGTTCTATATTTTGCTTTAAATCTTTTATGTAATATTCTATTAATTGATTATTTGTTTTTTCTAATTTCTTATTAGAGACAATATTTTGGTTTTTAATTTTGTTCAATGCTTCTACTGGATTCTTGTCATTTAAAAGAATTGTATTAATTTCTTTTAAAGTTTTGGTTTGATTAATTAAGAAATTTATAGCTTTTATTCCACTTAATGCTTCAATTCTTCTAATTCCGGTTGAAATTGCAGACTCTGATGTTATAATAAAACTTCTAATTTGACTTGTATTTTTTACATGCGTTCCTCCACATAATTCATAGGATTCCCCAAATTTAACTGATCTAACTTCATCTCCATACTTTTCTCCAAAAAGAGCAATTGCCCCATTGTCTAGACATTCCTTCAAAGAAGAGTATCTATTCTCTTCTAATTCTAATTCTTCTATTATTCTTTCATTTACAAAATTTTGAACTTCATCCAATTCTTTTTGATCCAATTTTGAAAAATGAGAAAAATCAAATCTCAAATATTTATCAGAAACCATAGAACCTTTCTGCTGAACATGATCTCCTAAAATATTTCTCAAAGCTTGATGAAGTAAATGTGTAGATGTATGATTACATGAGGTTGAAAACCTTTTATTTTTATCAACTTTTAAATTAAAATTTCTGTCAAAATTTTTAGGTAATGAGTTTGCTAAGTGAATTATAGTATTGTTTTCCTTAATGGTATTTAAAATTTTTATCTTTTTTTCTGAATTTGTTTCAATAAAACCAGTGTCTCCAACTTGACCTCCACCTTCAGGATAAAATGGTGTTTTGTCAAATACTAGTTGAAATATTTCCTCATTTTTTTTATTTTTTGTTTTCCTATATCTTAAAATTTTAGAAATTGAATTAAATTGATCATAACCTATAAATTTACTTTCTTCGGAATTATAAAACCTAACCCATTCTTCATTTGAAGAATTAAAAGCAGATTTAGATCTGTTTTTTTGATCACTCATTAAAGAATTAAATTCTTTGGAATCAAAAGACATTCCGTTTTCTCTTAAAATTAGTGAAGTTAAATCAATCGGAAAACCAAAAGTATCATATAATTCAAATGCATTAGATCCAGATATCTTTTTTGTCTTACTATTTAAAATAATATCATTTAGTTTTATAATTCCCTTTTCTAAAGTTATTAAAAATGAAGATTCCTCCTTTTTAATTACATTTTCAATAATTTGAGTTTGACTTTCAAGTTCAGGAAATACTTGTGAAAAATTAGAAGAAAGTTTCTTTACTAGTTTATAAATAAATGGTGATTTTTGATCTAGAAAAGTATAGCCATAACGAATTGCTCTTCTTAATATTCTTCTAATGACGTAGCCTGCTCCATTATTGGATGGTAATTGACCATCTGCAATAGAAAATGAAACTGCTCTTAAATGATCTACTATTACTCTTATAGCAATATCCTTTTCATTATCAAATCCGTATTTATTATTAGAAACTAATTCCAACTCTTCAATCAAAGGCTTAAAAATATCAGAATCATAGTTAGACTTCACACCCTGTAAAACCATGCACAATCTCTCAAAACCCATTCCAGTATCAATATGTTTGAGTGGAAGTTTCTCTAAAGAACCGTCTATTTTTCTATTAAACTCTATAAAAACTAAATTCCATATTTCAATTACCTCTGGGTGGTCTTTATTCACCAAATCAGATCCTGAAATTATTGATTTTTCTTTTTCTGATCGAATATCAATATGTATTTCGGAACAAGGCCCACATGGTCCATGATCTCCCATCTCCCAAAAATTATCATCTTTGCTTCCAAGGATAATTCTACTTTGATCAATAATTTCATTCCATATATCGAATGCATCTTTATCTTTTGAAGTCCCATCTTTTTTTGAACCTTCAAATATTGTAACATATAAAGAATTTTTATCAATTTTATAAATTTCTGTTAATAGTTCCCATGCCCAGGTTATTGCTTCTTTTTTAAAATAATCTCCGAAACTCCAATTACCTAACATTTCAAACATCGTATGATGGTATGTGTCAATACCTACTTCTTCTAAATCATTATGTTTACCTGAAACTCTTAAACATTTCTGAGTATCAACTACTCTTTTATTATTAATTCTAACATTGCCCAAAAAATTATCTTTAAACTGATTCATCCCAGCATTAGTAAACATTAATGTTGAGTCATTTTTAATAACCATTGGAGCAGATTTAACTACTTTATGGTTTTTCTTTTTAAAAAAACTTAAAAATTCAGAACGAACTTTATTGGAATTCATTTGAAGTAATTTGTATTAGATCTTTTTACAAAAAAACAATTTTATATCTTTACCTTAGTTTTGATGTAAAAATCATCTGTAAAAATACTATAATTTAGTTAATGTTTAAGACCAAGTATTATTACGACCAAAAAACTCTATCCTATAGAAAGGTTGATAAAAATAGATCAGCTCAAATTAGGAATATATTAGCTTTTCTTTTAAGTTCAATTTTTTTTGGAATTATTGCTTTACTTGTATTATTAAACTCTCCATTGTTAAGCACTCCTACAGAGTTAACTCAAGCTAGAGAGCTCTCAAATTTTAAGATTCAATTAGATTTATTAAATAAAAAACTATCTCAATTGAATATAGTTCTGGAAAATATTGAGCAAAGAGATAATAATATTTATCGTGTTTTATTTGAAACAAATCCTATACCTAACGAAGTTAGAAAAGCTGGATTTGGAGGTGTTAATAGATATGAGAATTTAGAAGGATTTGAAAATTCTGATTTAGTTATTGAAACAAATAAAAAAATTGATATCCTTACAAAACAAATAGTTATTCAATCGAAATCTCTAGATGAAATTGAAAGATTAGTTCGTGATAAAGAAAAACTTCTTTCTGCTATTCCATCTATTCAACCAATCAAAAATAGTGATTTAACTAGAATGGCATCAGGTTTTGGATACAGAACAGATCCTTTTACAAAATCTAGACGTATGCACGGTGGAATGGATTTTACTGCTCCTAGAGGCACTCCAGTTTATGCTGCAAGTGATGGAAAGGTTATTAGAGCTGATTCAAGATCATCTGGATATGGAAAACACATTAGAATTGATCATGGCTTTGGATATGTTACTTTGTATGCACACCTTAATAAATACAATGTAAAAAGAAATCAAAATGTGAAAAAAGGAGATATTATTGGTTTTGTTGGTAATACTGGAAGATCTCAAGCTCCTCATCTTCATTATGAAGTAATAAAAGATAAAAAAAGAATAAATCCTATTAATTTTTATTATGGAAATCTAACTCCTGAAGAATTTGAGGATTTACTAAAAATTGCGAGTCAAGAAAACCAATCTTTGGATTAATGCATGTCAATCTCCCTGAAAAATTATACTATACAATAGGTGAAATTTCCAAAGCATTCAATGTAAATTCATCATTAATTCGATTTTGGGAAAAAGAATTTGATATTTTAAAACCTAAAAAAAATAGTAAAGGAACTAGAAGGTACTCTTCTATTGATGTAGAAAATTTCCAAACCATTCATCATCTTGTCAAAGAAAAAGGCTATACACTTGAGGGGGCAAAAGAACAGTTAAAAATTCTGAATAAGAACTTTGAAGTAGTTAAAAAACTAGGAAAAATCAAAGCAGTTCTTGCAAATATTAAAGAAGAACTTTAACAAAGCCTATTTTTTTCTAAAAAATATACTAATAGGCACACCAGAAAAATTATATATTTCTCGGATCTTGTTCTCCAAAAACCTTTTATATGGATCTTTAATATATTGAGGAAGATTACAGAAAAAAGCAAACTGAGGATAAGATGAGGGTAACTGAGTGCAGAATTTTATTTTAACATATTTTCCCTTGTAGGAAGGTGGTGGAGTTTTTTGAATAATTGGCAACAATAAATCATTAAACTTTCTAGTTATAATATTTTGTTTTCTATTCTTGTAAACTAACATCGCAGTTTCTATTGCTTTAAATATTCTTTGTTTGGTCAAGGCAGAAATAAATACAATAGGAACATCAACAAAAGGTTCAATTTCTTTTCGTATTTTTTCTTCAATTAATTTAATTGTATTTGATTTTTTATCAACTAAATCCCATTTATTTACTAAAATTACTATTCCCTTATTATTTCTTGCTGCTAACCAAAAAATATTTTTTACTTGTGAATCAAAAGATCGGGTTGCATCAAATAATATTAGACAAACATCAGCATTTTCAATTGTTCTAATTGACCTAACAACAGAGTAAAATTCAATATCATCACTAATTTTTGATTTTTTTCTTATTCCAGCCGTATCAATTAAATTAAAATCAAATCCAAATCTATTAAAATTAGTATCAATACTATCTCTTGTTGTTCCAGCAATTTCAGTGACAACATATCGATCATTACCCAACAAGGCATTTATAAATGAAGATTTTCCTGCATTTGGCCTTCCTATTACTGCAAAACCTGGAATTTTTTCTTCATCTATTTTTAAATTTTCAGGAAAATAATTAACTAATTCATCTAATAATTCTCCTGTACCACTTCCATTTATTGCTGAAATATTAAAAGACTTCTTAAAACCAAGAGAATGAAATTCATTTGAATCAAGTTGCCTTTTATTGTTATCTACTTTATTTACAGTTAGAAGGATCTGTTTGTTTGATTTATGAAGGAGTCTAGCTATTTCATTATCCATTGTATTAATACCAGTATCAACATCTACAACAAAAATAATAACATCAGATTCTTCAATTGCGATTATCACCTGATCATTTATTTCTTTTTCAAAATTATCATCTCCACCTAACATATATCCTCCTGTATCAATAACAGTAAAATCTTTTCCATTCCAAAAAGAAAAACCATAATGTCTATCTCTTGTCACACCGCTCTCTGAATCGACAATTGCTTCTCTTTTTTGAATTAACCTATTAAATAATGTTGATTTGCCCACATTGGGTCTTCCTACAATAGCAACAATAGAGCTCATTTTATTTTTTTACGGGCTACAAATCTAATATTTTAAAATAATAAATTCATTTTTGATTATATCCAAACCTTTTAAGTTCATTGTCACTAGATCTCCAATTTTTATTAACCTTTACTTGAAGATCCAAAAATACTTTTTTATTGAAAAAACTTTCTATATCTATCCTAGATTGAGTTCCAATTTTTTTAATTGCCTCTCCTTTGTGACCAATAATTATTCCTTTTTGGCTGTTTCTCTCAACCATTATTATGGATCTAATTTTTATAATTTTTAGTTCTTCTTCAAATGATTCGGTAACTACTTCCACAGAATATGGAATTTCTTTTTTAAAATTAATTAAGATCTTCTCTCTAATTATTTCATTGACAAAAAACCTCTCTGGTTTATCAGATAATTGATCCTTAGGAAAATATGCAGGTCCAATGGGCAGGATATCAATTATTCTATTTTTTAATTCATTAACATTAAAATTTTCAATTGCAGAAATTGGCCATATTTCAGCATTAGGTAATACTTTATTCCAATATTCTATCTCATTATCTAATTTTTGTTGATCAATAGAATCAATTTTGTTTATTATTAATAATAGAGGAACTTTTGAAGATTTTATTTTATTTATAAGTTTTGAATTTCTTAGATCATAGTCTTTATATTCAACAACATACATTATAATATCAGCATCCTCAAATGTAATTTTTATAGAATCCATCATAGATTCATGCAATTTGTGAGCTGGTTTTAATATACCAGGTGTATCAGAAAAAATCATCTGATAATTATCATCATTTACAATTCCTAAAATTCTGTGTCTTGTAGTCTGTGATTTATGAGATATGATTGATAATTTTTTACCAACCATAATATTAGATAAGGTTGATTTTCCAACATTTGGATTTCCAATAATATTTATAAATCCAGATTTATGAGTCATAAATCAAAGTTAATACCTTAATTATAATTAGGAATACTTTTCTCTATATTTTAAAAATGTTGTAAATTTGCACCTCATATCGCGGGATAGAGCAGTAGGTAGCTCGTCGGGCTCATAACCCGAAGGTCGCAGGTTCGAGTCCTGCTCCCGCTACTAAACAAGACGGTCTAGTATTTCCACTAGTCCGTTTTTTTATTTGTACCATTATTAAACTATTTAAATGTATTGATTAACTCAAATACAGGATTGAGATTTGAGGATCGGTATATAAACTAAAATTAAATATGGTTATTAAAATCCATTAGATAAAAGAAATAATTTGAGTATTTTAGATTCAGTGTTATCTTAAAATTATTAATATGTCAAATTTTTTAAAAACAAATATAATAGTAACTATTTTATTTTTTTTAGTTGTTAGTTGCAACAAAAATGTAAACAAATCTATGTCAAACAATATTTTACTAAATGAATGGATAGGCCCTTTTGATGGTGTTCCGGCATTTGACAAAATGAAAATAGAAGATGTTAAAGAAGCTATGTTAGAATCTATGAAATTGAATCTTGAAGATATTGAAAGAATAGTTCAAAATAATGAGAAACCAAATTTTGAAAATACCATTGCTGAAATGGAACGATCTGGAAAAGAATTAAATAGAGCTTATGCTTATTATGGAATACTAAGCAATAATATGTCAAGTCCAGAGTTTAGAACTATTCAATCTGAATTAGCTCCTCTTTTTTCAGAGTTTCAATCAAAAATCACTCAAAATGAAGTTCTATTTAATAGAATAAAATCAGTTTATGAATTATCTCAAAAAGATCAACTAGAAGATGATCAACAAAGAGTTGTAGAACTTATTTATAAACGCTTTTCAATGAATGGGGCTGAACTAAACAATGATGATAAACTAAAATATGCAGCAATCAACAAAAAATTATCAACTTTGTACACAAAATTTTCAAATAATGTTTTACATGATGAAGAAAATTACGTCACCTATTTAGAAAAAAATCAACTTGGTGGTTTGTCGGATGGTTATATAAAATCTGCTGCTAAAATTGCTGAAGACAAAGGATATGAAGGTAAATATGCCGTTACCAACACCAGATCCTCTATGGATCCTTTTCTAACTTACTCAACTGAAAGAGAGCTTAGAAAACAAGTATGGACAAATTATTATTCTAGAGGAGATAATAATGATGAATATGATAATAAAGAAATCATAGCCGAAATTTTAAAACTAAGAAGACAACGTGTCAAACTTTTAGGATATGATAATTATGCTCAATGGCGTCTTCAAGACAGAATGGCTAAAAATCCAGAAAATGCCATGAAACTAATGGAAGCTATTTGGCCGTCTTCTATAGAAAAAGTTAGAGAAGAGGTAAAGGATATGCAAAAAATTGCCGATATAAATCGTGATAATATAAAAATTCAACCATGGGATTATCGTTTTTATGCTGAAAAAGTTAGACAATCAAAGTATGAATTAGATTCTGAAGAAGTAAAACAATATTTACAGTTAAATAATTTAACTGAAGCAATGCATTATGTTGCTGGAAGATTATTTAATTATGATTTTAAGTTAATTAATGATGGTAGCGTTCCTGTATATCATAATGATGTACAAGTTTGGGAGGTTAATGATAAATCTTCTGGAGAAAATATAGGTCTATGGTACCTTGACCCATATGCAAGAGAAGGTAAAAGATCTGGTGCATGGGCTAATACTTTTAGAAGTCATACAACTTTTGATGGAAAATCAAATGTTTTAGCTACTAATAATTCAAATTTTGTTAAGCCAGCATCTGGTGAAGCAATTCTTGTTTCTTGGGATGATGCTATAACATTCTTTCATGAATTTGGTCACGCACTACATTTCTTTTCTTCTAATGTAAGGTACCCAACACTCAATGGTGGTGTTAGAGATTACACAGAATTTCAATCTCAATTACTTGAACGTTGGCTTTCTACTGATCAAGTAATTAATAACTATCTAATTCATAATAAAACAGGAAAACCAATTCCATTAGAATTAGTTAAAAAAATTAAAAATGCTGCAACTTTTAATCAAGGTTTTGAAACAACCGAATATTTAGCCTCAGCAATAATGGATATGAAATTTCATTTAGCAGATCCATCAAATATTAATGTCTCAAATTTTGAAAAAGAAACACTAGCTATTCTAAATATGCCCTCTGAATTACCAATGAGACATAGAACTCCTCATTTTAGTCATGTCTTTTCTGGTGAGGGTTATGCTACAGCATACTATGGATATATGTGGGCAGATGTTTTAACATCTGACGCATCAGAAGCTTTTTTAGAAGCTCCAGGAGGATTTTATGATAAAGAATTAGCAGAAAAATTGGTTAAGTATTTATTTGCTCCAAGAAATTCTATTGATCCGGCTGAAGCATATAAAATGTTTCGAGGAAGAGATCCTGATATTAATGCTTTAAAAAGAGATAGAGGATTCTTATAAAATCATCTTTATTTTTTATAATGATTTTTTTTCAAATAAATTTTATATTTTAATCAGATGGAATATTTAAAAATTATAATTCAAATATTAATTGCATTAGGAATATTTAATGTATGGGTAATTAAAATTAATAAACCTTCTATCTATAGAGGGGGAGATTCAAAAAATATGGAATCTGAATTTAAGGCTTATGGTTTTAAAATTTTTTTTATGAAAGTAATAGGTTTTTTAAAAATAACTTTAGCTTGTCTACTAATAGCTGGAATTTGGTTCCCAGGAATTATTGATATTTCTGCATTTTTTATGGGATTACTTATGATTGGTGCAATAGGAGTTCATATTAAAATAAATGATCCTTTAATAAAATCCTTGCCTGCTTTTATAATGTTAGTGCTTTCCTCAATCTTAATTATATTATAAAAAATATAAGTAAGATTAAAGTTTAACTAATAAACATTATTTTTGTAATCTAAATTGCACTCAAATGGCATTTAATATTGAAATGATTCTTGAAGTTTATCAGAATATTCAATCAAAAGTTGATAAAGCTCGAAAAATTAAAGGAAGTCCACTTACACTATCAGAAAAAATATTGTATTCTCACCTATGGGATAATAAATTAAATAAACCATATAAAAGAGGAGCTGACTATGTAGATTTTGCTCCAGATAGAATAGCATGTCAAGATGCCACTGCTCAAATGGCTCTATTACAATTCATGCAAGCTGGAAAAAAAAAGGTAGCGGTACCTACAACAGTTCACTGTGACCATTTAATCCAAGCTTCTGTTGGTGCTTCTAAAGATCTTCAATCTGCCTTAAATAACAGTAATGAGGTTTTTAATTTTCTTGAGTCTGTTTCAGATAAATATGGAATTGGCTTTTGGAAACCGGGAGCAGGAATAATTCATCAAGTAGTTTTAGAAAATTATGCATTTCCTGGTGGAATGATGATTGGTACAGATTCACATACTGTAAACGCTGGTGGATTAGGAATGGTAGCCATTGGAGTTGGAGGTGCTGATGCTGTTGATGTTATGGCAGGAATGCCTTGGGAATTAAAATTCCCTAAACTTATTGGAGTTAAATTAACTGGTAAATGTTCGGGTTGGACTTCTCCTAAGGATGTAATTTTAAAAGTAGCAGGAATTTTAACTGTTAAAGGAGGAACAGGAGCCATTATTGAATATTTTGGACCTGGTGCTAAATCTATGTCGTGTACAGGAAAGGGAACAATATGTAATATGGGTGCTGAAGTTGGGGCTACTACTTCAACATTTGGATATGACGAATCAATGGAAAGATACCTTAGGTCAACTGGAAGAGGTGATATAGCAGATGCTGCTAATGAAGTAAAAGATTATTTAACTGCTGATCCTGAAGTTTACAATGAACCTGAAAAATATTTTGATCAAATAATTGAAATTAATCTTTCGGAACTAATGCCACATATAAATGGTCCGTTTTCTCCTGATATAGCTACTCCTATTCATGAAATGGGAGAAAAAGCTAAAAAAAATGAATGGCCATTAAAAGTTGAATGGGGATTGATAGGTTCCTGTACGAATTCATCTTATGAAGATTTATCAAGGGCTGCATCAATAGCTCAACAAGCTGTAGATAAAGGGTTAATGACAAAAGCTGAATTTGGAATAAATCCAGGTTCAGAACAAGTAAGATACACAGCTGAAAGAGATGGTTTTTTAGATGTTTTTGAAAATCTAAATGCTAAAATATTTACCAATGCATGTGGTCCATGCATAGGCCAATGGGCAAGGGAAGGTGCAGATTTACAAGAGAAAAATTCAATTATTCATTCCTTCAATAGAAATTTTTCTAAAAGAGCTGATGGAAATCCTAACACTCATGCATTTGTAGCTTCACCCGAAATGGTAGCAGCGATTGCTATTTCTGGAAGATTAGATTTCAATCCAATTAAAGATGCATTAATTAATTCAAAAGGTGAAAAAGTTAAATTAAATGAACCTACTGGGTGGGAACTTCCTCCAAAAGGTTTTGAGGTTGAAGATGCAGGTTATTTAGCTCCCTCTAAAGATGGTTCAAATATTGAAGTTAACGTAAGTGAATCATCTGAGAGATTACAACTTTTAGAACCATTTGAACCATGGGATGGTAAAAACATTTTAGATGCTAGGTTATTAATAAAAGCTCTTGGAAAATGTACTACAGATCATATCTCGATGGCTGGACCTTGGCTAAGATACAGAGGGCATTTAGACAATATTTCTAATAACTGTTTAATTGGAGCTGTAAATGCATTCAATAATAAAACTAATTTTATAAAGAATCAACTAAATGGAGAATATGAGGGAGTTCCCGATGTTCAAAGAAATTATAAAAAGAATGGAATTGATACTATAGTTGTTGGTGATCATAATTATGGAGAAGGATCGTCAAGAGAACATGCAGCCATGGAACCAAGGCACTTGGGAGTTAAAGTAGTTTTAGTAAAGTCCTTTGCTAGAATTCATGAAACAAACCTAAAAAAACAGGGCATGTTAGGTATCACTTTTGATAATGAATCTGATTATGATCTAATTCAAGAAGATGATCTTTTTGATTTTATTGACTTAGAGAACTTTAGCCCTAAAAAACAACTTACAATTGAAATTAAACATAAAGATGGTTCTAAAGATACTGTCTTAGCAAACCACACCTATAATACTCAACAAATAGAATGGTATAAAGAAGGCTCTGCATTAAACCTTATAAAAAAACAAAACATAAAATAATTTATTCTGGTGCAAGTTCAAAAATTAATCCATCTGATTTTTCATTAATCTGTATTTGACAACCTAATCTAGAGTTTTCTTTTACATAAAATGCTTCAGATAACATTGCTTTTTCATCATCACTAATTTCATTTACTGAATTTTTAGAATGTATATATATTTGGCATGAAGCACACATTGCCATACCACCACAAATACCTTGTACAGGAAATTCGTAACTTTTACAAAGCTCCATTAAATTCATATTCATATCAGTTGGAGCTTTTAGAGAATGCTTTTTACCATCTCTATCTATAAGGGTAACTGTAATATCTTTCAAAATTAATTTTGTTCAAATATAAAAAAAAGGGGAATGCCTCTTTTTATATAACAAAAAATGAATTTTATTCTGTTTTAAATGAGTAAATAAGGGAGTAACTGCTATGAGTTCCGTCCGATGTTTTTACTCTCCAATAATAAGTAGTAGCTGCATCTAATGCAACATCTAATGTCTTGGCAGATAGATTGGTTTGGGCTGAGGGTGGTGTTTGTTTTCCATCAGTCTTGTCAACATAAAGTGAATAAGTAAGTGTATCTCCAGTATCTGGATCACTACCATCCCAAGTAAAAGTTACTTTTCCATCACCATCTCTAGAAGCAGTAGATCCTGATCTAGGAGACTTTAAGTCAGCTGGGAATGGAGCATAATTAGTAATTCCTGTACCTGCTAAATAAAACTTCCAAGTATCACTTGCAGTAGAAGTAGTAGAAGAAGTACTTTTAGAGGTTATATTCCAAGAATAAGGAACTCCCTTGTCTAATGTTACTTTGGTGGTGGTGGAAGTAAGACCTGTTTTATTTGTAATAGTACTTGTGTTTAAATTAGTAATCTTAAGGTCATAGGTATTTGTGTTTGCCGATGCAGTCCAAGTAAATGTTACTTCACTTTGAGTATTAGACACACTTGTACCTGTTTCACAAGTTTTATTATTAGCAGGAGCAGTTAAAGTAGCTTTTCCAGGTGGATTTGGAGTTCCACCTCCACCTCCGCCTCCGCCGCCTCCGCCGCCGGAGTCATCTCCACCGCCACCGCCACAGCTTACTAGAAGGGTTAGAGTAAAGAGAAAACTAAAAAACTTTAATGTGCCCTTCATCTCTTAACAATTTTAAATGTTTTTCTTACTGTTGGACCTTCCATCACTACAATGTAGGTTCCTGTAATTTGTCTAGATAAATCAATCTTTGTTTTTCTAGAGAAGTCTTGTATTTTTTGTTCTTGAGTATAAATTAAATCACCCTTCTCACCAAATACACTAACTTGAACCGTTGTATCCTCACCAGACACATGTACACTAACATCCTGATTGGTTGGATTAGGATAGTATAGTATATCTTCCGATATAAAGATCTCTCTTTCTATCACTCCTTGACACTCAAGGTTTGTACTTATCTTAATAATACTAAGACCCGTTTGAAGAGTCGTAGTAAAGTTATTTCCCTTAACCTGATGCATCTCTCCATTAATATCAATATTATAAAGGCTAGATCCATCTAACTGGATATTAGTAGTTCTTTTATCATTATCTACATCTATAAAAGCAGATAAAGGCTTTGGCTCACCTATAACCACTTCAAAACATTGTTCGTAGTTCGCCTGACCATCTACCTTAAAGCAAACAGTATAGGTTCCTTTACCTAAACCGGTTACAGAGGCTGACTTATCCTCTCCAGCTATAACTACATCATCCTTGCCAGTAATGGTAATAGTATAATCATAAGAGTTGTCCTCCACACTAAGGCCTATAGAACCATCCGTGTTACCAATACAAGTAGCACTAGTAACCTCAACCTTATTGTTGTTCACTGGTAAAACGAAAATAGCACAGCCATTTACATCAACAACAGATCCCTCAGGTGTATTTGGACACTGGTCGTTAATATCTAAGACCTGGTCATTATCATCATCATCATCACATATATCTCCAATATTATCCTTATCAGCATCTGCTTGGTCTGTATTAGCTACTGTTGGGCAGTTATCTAAATTATTTAAAATAGTATCTCCATCTTTATCATTATCACAGGCATCCCCTATTCCATCACCATCTAAATCAGTCTGATCTAAATTTGCAACATTTATACAATTATCCAGAGAATCAATCACACCATCATTATCTGTGTCTTCACATACATCTCCAATACCATCAAAATCAGAATCAGCCTGATCAGCATTAGGAATAACTGGACAAGTATCTTTATTATCTAATACACCATCTCCATCTGAATCCTCACAAGCATCCCCCTCTCCGTTAGAATCATAATCTCTTTGATTAGAATTTGCTACATTGGGGCAATTGTCTAATGAATCAACAACTCCATCTCCATCTACGTCACTTGCACTCGAGCTTAACATAGAAGTTACTGTTAAAGCATCTAAAGTTCCTTCTTTAATTGAAACTGTTTTTTCGGAGGTAATTACTGGTGTATCATCTTTAGTATCATCCAAAGAAACTACTTTAATTGAAACTTCATAAATATTATTTTTATTTGAATCTTTAGGTGTGGCAAATACTGGAGCTGTTGAAAAAGACAACTTCCCTGATGAAGCATCCAGCAAAAATACATCTTTATCATTACCACTATATAATTCATAAGAAACGCTAGAAGAAGAGGAAGAAGTTCTTATATCGTCAGAATCATCAAATGATCCTCCTTTATTATTATCTCTATAGACTTGAACTGTAAAATCATTTATAACAAAAGGGTTTGGATCATCAATAATCTCAACAACTACTGTTTCTACAGCACTAGTACTATATCCATCTGAAACTGTAATTCCTAAAGAATAAGATTGTTTTGTTTCAAAGTCCACATTTTCAGGTTTGGCTACATATAAATCACCATTATCAGCAATAATTCCAAAAGTGCCATCATCATTCCCACTAACTATTTTAAAATCATCAAGAAAGTTATTTTGATCAGCATCACTAGCCTTAACTTTATAGAAATAAGTATTAAGGGTTGGGTTTTCTTTCAAGTAAGCTATCTGATTTGGGTCTACAACTGGGTCAAATTCACTGGAACCTCCAACTACAATTATTCCAGTTGATGTTGCTTCAGTAGTAATATTTGAATTGTCTTTTCCAGAAATGATAATATTTTCAATAGCTACATTATAAGCACCATTTACTATATCCATTGCTGAATTATCAATTTTGGAAACTGATAATGGCATATTAAAAATAGCTCCATTATTTCCTGAGAAAACAGAATTATTATTAGAATATATTAAGAATCTATATTTTACGCCACCTAAAGAGGATTGAGTCAAAATAAAATCTGAAGTTCTTGCAGCAATTAAATCAGATGAAGATGCGCTGATAGAAAACTTAGGTAAAATCGAAATAGTACCTTGCATGGATTTGTGATTTCCACATATATAGTAGTAAGTTCCAGGTGAAACTGTAGATAAGTCCACCTTAACTGTTCCTGATGTTGCTCCTTGATTTGTGACTCCAGCAAGTTGTTTAGTTGAATCATAACCACCATCATTACTTAAACCTGTAACAATATAAAGCGGATGGGTGCTTCCTGCATTATTTACAAAATTTATTTCATCACCAACATAGTGAGTTATTCCAGGGTCTTTAGCATTACTTAATTCAGCAAATGTAAAATCTTCATTAGAATCTGCTGTAAGAGTCCAAGTAAAGGATTTTGTTTCTTTTGGAACACTGATATCAAATTGCATTCCTTTAACTTCATTTGAGTTTAATACAGAAATTGGAACCGTGTTTACCGCATTTTTATTTACAATCGAATTCTTCATCACTAATGTATTCCTGTTTTTTAGTGTTCCTTTAATTTGAACAGAATCCATTGCATTCCCTCCGTCGTGAATAAATTTTACATAAGTATTAAAATCATTAGAAACATTTGAAGGAACTAATTTAATTTCTTGATTAGAAGTTCCATTTGCATCTATTTCTATAGGAAATGAACCAATTATTGTAACATCAGGATTGGTAGAAGAAGCTGAAGTTATTTTAAGTTTTTTATTTCCAGAATTTTTATATGGTATTGTTTTATCATTATAACTATTTCTGGTTAATTCTCCTAAATTTAAAATATACTTGCCACTACCGTCATTGAAGACTGGTGACTCAAAAATAAATTTACCCGTTATTAAATTAATACTTCCATTTTCAGAAGCAGATGAAACATTTGTTAACGCTTTATTAGTTAAAACTACATTACTAACATTTATGGCATATGAACCTGGGTCTACAATTTTGTCTGGTTTAACAGAGAATTTCACTATTTCTCCAATAGGCTGAGCTAAAACTGCATTACTAGGAGAATAGGCAACTACTCTAAGAAATTTGTTTCCTGAATCATCTGTTCGAACATTAGAGCTTATAACATGATCTGTTCCTGATTTAAGTAAACTTGCACTTTTAGAAATAAGCTCTATTTTAGAATTTTCAGGTGTTATATCAAATTGAAAACTAGTAATATCCTCATCTCCATTTATTGAGACTTTAACATCTGAAGTTTTATTATTCTCTGCATCTGCATTGGATTGAACCACCACCCTATTATCATTATAAACTTTAGCTTCGAACTTAAATTCTTGTACTCCTTTTCTAAATTTGTTAGGATCATCTGAATCTAAAAATATAGACTCCTTAAAAGTTCCATTTGCAGATGTATTTACTCTAACATTGATTAATAATGTTGCATCAGGAGATAACTTTTGTGGCCAAGTAATTGGAGTGCTTTTATCACTCCACTGAGTTAAAGAAAATTTAGTTAATTCACTTTTGTCAAGAGAAACATTTAACTCTTGTGTTCCTTTATTTTCAATAACCCATTGAAAATCAGTTGTTGAATCTTTATAAACACTTCCAAAATTATGATTATTAGTATTCCAATTAAAATGGGGGGCGAGAGTAGTTATTGTTCCATTTTCTAATTTTAATGTAAGATTGGTATTGTCTTCTTTTGAAGCAACTACACTAGCTAATTCAAAGTTGTAGTTTCCATAATTCATACTATTATGTAAACTAAGATCCAATAACTTACCATTTCCAGTTGGAATTGTTTTATTTGAAGGAGAATAGATTAATATTCTCAATTTTCCTGAAACAACCTCTTTTACAGTTATTACATGATCAGAGCTGTCACCACCCAATCTAGCTTTTATTAAATTATATGAAGATTTGTAAGTAAAATTATCCCCGTCATACTTAACATCAAATTGTAACGCCTTAATAGCTGTTGCAGTAGTTAAATGTAAATCTAATGCAAAATCTTTATCATAGCCATACGCCCCATCCTTAACGGATAGGGTGTCTTGGCTATATAGCGTTACTCCTATTAAGAGTAATAGTACTTGAATAATTCTCTTCATTTATCTCTATTTCTTAATTAGCTTGTGAACACTTATAATCTCTTCATTTCCTTTCGTTATCATTCTCACTTGAACAGTATAAATTCCAGAAGCTAACATACTAACATCCAAATCGTTTAATCTTCCCATATTTTCTAATGTTGTACTGTAAACTGAAACGCCTAGAACATTATAAATATTAACATTCAATGTCTCAACATTTTTAGTTACATCTGTTAATAAATTAACATTAGAATTAGCAGGGTTTGGATAGATTCGTATGGAATCATCAAGAGAATCAAAGAATCTTTCATCTGAGTATTTTAAATCAAGAACTAAACCATCATTGGTTCCTGCTCTAAGATTATTAATTTCTAAGTCTTCATTATCATTTATATCCAGATAATCGAAAACTACATTTGTTAACTCATTTATTGGTTGATTATTATAACTATATATTAAGAATGTTCTCTTCCCATCTTCAACAAAATTAACAACTGAAAGATTTTTTAAGTCTTCAGATAATTCATAATCAATAGTAGCATCCATTGAGAATTGTAATGAAGTTACTGGCTTTTCATTTTCTAAGTAAATCCTGCCATTAGTATAAACTAAAGTTGCATTACCAACTGGCTTGTTAGAGAAGTATTCCCAATCATATGGATCATAATTAGAACCATTGGCAACACTACCAGTACCATTTAATATAATATTAACAATAGCTGAAATATCTGTTACATCAATCTTACCATCCCCATTAACATCTGCAACTTCTTGAACAAATACTTTTGGATTATTTCCAAGGATATAATCTAGATTTGTTGTTAAGTCTAAGATATTTACTCCATCATCTCCATTAGAATCTCCTAATTTAAATGCAGAAGTAACTGTATACTTCTTCTCTTCTGAGAATGTAGAACCAATAAAACTAGCATCAATAGATTGAACTGCAACATAATAATCACCCATTGGAACATTAACTTTCCATGAAAGGTTATTTTCTGCATTTCCAGCATCAGCAACTGCTTTCACCCCATCAATATCAGATCCAGCTGCTAATATTTCTTCACCGCCTGGTGTCGTTCCGATTCTTACAGAATATGTTAATCCTTCTGAAGGTGTTTTCTTACCATCTGCATCAGTATCCACAGCACCTGACCAAGTAATTACCATTTCAAATAATGCTTGCTCATTACCAGCTGAGCCAGTTCTTACAGAAGTTTTATTTCCTCCATTGTCCGTATCAGGATTATAAGCTCCTAATCTAGATCTTTGGAAATTAACTTCTGTTGGAGGGAATGGTCTAGCATTTAGTCCATATGTCTTTTTAACACCAACAGATTTCTTAAGAGGCTTACCTTCTCTGTAATCGCCTGAATCATCATTTGCTATACCACCTCCTGCAGGTCCTGCAAATCCTCTAACATTCATTACTACATCAGAAATAAACCCGTAGTAACTGTTATTATCTTGTTCAAATTTATTTTTACCAGTAATAACTAAATCTGCATCTAAATCTCCATCAAAGTCAGCTACCCCAATATTTGCATCCTCATACATAGATAGATCATAACCAGTATCTACCATGATATTTGACTCTGTATTCCAAGTAGACATCTTTGTTACTTTACCTTGACCACTAACTGTTCCAGAATAAACAACATCTGCAAATCCATTACTATCAAAGTCTCCAAATACAAATCTACCATCTCTAACAGCTGGAAGACCAACATTCATATCAGTAAATCCATCATCACCATTTTTGTATGCCTTAACAATATCTCCAGATGACGACTGTCCACTGAATAGTACGTCTAGCTTACCATCAGCATCGAAATCAACAAAATCTGCTGTACCTTCTTTAACTGAGACAAAATCATTGGCTTTCTCTTCAAAATATACTTCAATAGGTTGCACTGCAACTCCATTTTCATCTAATGCTCTTTTATTTTCAAAAAGAAGTGTTTTATATCCATCAAATGAATATCCAGAAATTAAGAAATCGAAATCTCCATCATTATCAACATCACCAAAGTCATATGATGCAAAGCTTAAATTACTTAATTTACCTTCCTCAACTACACCTTTAGGATCAGTTACAGTAAATTTATCAAAATCTAAACCAGTAGTTTCTGTATCACCATCAGCTATAGAAAACATTGCCATAACGGTTGTTGCTTCATTTGTAAGTTTAGAAGATTGACCCGCACCAATTATTTCTACAAGTCCATCATTATCTAAATCCTTGATAGCAAATTCAATATTATACACACTTTCAAGGAAATCACCACCGTTATTATTATCAAATGGGTAATGTTCTCTCCAATATTCTCTGTATAGACCTTCATCTTGATTAGTAGTTTATGGATCATCCTCTCTTGCATCATCAATCAGTCTAGTATTTAAGAACATTCGCAATCTAGTTCCACTACTTTCTTCAATAGCAACAATTAAATCTGTTTGACCGTCATTGTTGAAATCTCCAAATTCAAAATTAGACTCTCCATAGTGAGCCCCATATACAGGAACAAAAACTTCATTTTCAAAAGCATAAATATTTATTGCTTGTTTGTCTACTCTAACTCCATAGCCATATCTGCTTGTTTCCATACCTACATTGGTACTAATTAAATCTTTGTCTCCATCTCCATCCATATCCATAAATTGTAATTGAGTAGATTTAGAAGGAATTAATCTTCTATCTATAATTCCACCAAGATTCAATAGCTTCCACTCATAATCAAGAGTGATGCTAACTGTATCGGAGAATACTCCACCCATATTTCCTCCATCAATCGCTTGAACAGAAGCATAATAAGTGCCTGGGTTCAATATAACCTCTCTAGAATTTAATGTAGAAAGTGATGGAATGTTTATAAGTGTAGATCCAGTTTGATCATCACTATTTGCATAAATAATATTATCAAGTCTAAATGGACCCTCATTATCAGTTTCTCCAGTAATTGGATCGAAATATCCTGTTCCAATTTTTAAATCATATCTAAATTCATTGGAAGAATTATCTGTAGGTTTATCCCATTTAAATTCTACACTACCAACTCCATCATGGGTTGCTGTAAGATTTGATATCTTATTAGGAGCTGTATTTAAGTTATTATTATTTTCAGCTTTATATAAAATAGCCTTAGCTATTCCATTATCATCCAGTCCTGTTAAAAATAAATCAAGGTCTCCATCTTTATCATAGTCAATCCAATCTGTACTACTTTCTCTCAACCCTTGAATAGTTAAATCTGATTCAACTATTCCATATTGACTTCCAAAATAAGCTGGGAAAGTAGTATAGAGTTTTGTAATTGCCGCTCCAGTATTTGGATCTTCACCAGCAATAATCAAATCACTTTGGCCATCATTATTATAATCAGCAAAATCAAAATCTACGTTCTTTAACTTAGGCAGATCATTTAATGCATTTAAATTACTACGTCTCTCGATATTTCCTCCCTCATCTTCACCAATTGCTAAATAGTCTAGCTCACCATCTCCATCAATATCTGCATAGATAGTATTACCATTTTTATAACCAGCGTGAACATTAAATCCATCTCCATCATTTAAATTCCCTTGTTCATCATAACTATCTCTATAGTAGGTATTTACAAATCTCATACGATGAGATTGAAGATTAGTAACATCTCCTCTTGATCCATTAGTAAATAGATCATTATCTCCATCTTGATCTGCATCTACAATATCTATTTCTCCATTTATTACACCCGAATCATTGAATAAACCTTCATTAAGGAAATTGAAATCTCCAAGATTTGTATAATAATAAGTTCTAAATTGATTTTCAGAATCAATTCCAGACATAATTAAATCTGGATCTCCATCATTATCCAAATCACCCCATTCCATATCAGATTGGGATAACCCCTCTACTTGATAATCTTCCATTAATTCAAAGAAGTTACCTTCTTGATTAATATAAAGTTCAGCTTTTCTAACATTTCCTTCTGCATTTCCTGAAACTGCAACATCTAACCATCCATCTTGATTAACATCTACAAACTCTATATCTCCACCAATAAATTTGGTGAAATTTTGATTTGTATTTTCAAAAGTTCCATTATTGTTTATATATACATTTGTAATGGTTCCAGTAGATGATTGTCCCATCAATGCAAGATCCATATCTCCATCTTGGTCATAATCACCCCAACTAACCTTTCCATCTTCAACTCCTTCAAAAGGAGCATCATCAACTAAGGTTAATCTAGTAGCCTCAACAATAGTAACTTCGGAAATATCAGTTGATGCAGCTGTTCCATTTTCAATTCCAGCAACATTTATATCGATAATTTCATCTTCTTCAAACCAAGGATCTTTAAATGCACCTAAGGTAATATTACTTGTTGTTTGCATAGCAGGAATTTCAATTGTTGCACCTAATCCAACTTTACCAATTGTTGAACCTTTAGCATTTGTTACTCCTAAAGAAGCTCCAGAAACTGCAACGTCAGTGGGGCTATTCAAATTAGTATCTTGAATAACATTTGCAACATAAGGACTTCCATCATCTAAGAAAGAAACTTTTACTACAATATTATAATTGGAAACTGATATGTATAGGTTTCCTTCAGAATCTTTATCAATTCCTCTAAAATTTGGTTCTTCTCCACCATTTAATCTTAAGCCATAAACATAGTTTCTAATGTTTGGTAAGTTATATATCTGATTAGTGTTGAAGTCTACAACATGAATATAACTACTATGGCTCCAATATTCCTGATATACAGAAAGATAGTTCGTTACATACATTTTATTACTGCTAGCATCCATAAAAATTCTAGAGGGGTATGTAAATGATCTATCGTCAATAGAATTGACTTGATCATCATTTGTTATCCAACCATTATTACCCTTACTACCAGCAATTGTTTCTGTTGAAACATTACCAGATTCATCAATAGTTAATTTTCCAATATAATGTTGATACATATCTGAGAAATAAAGAATATTATTTACAAAGTGTAAACCTCCAACTCTACTTATACCTCCATTACTACTATTAGCAAGTGTTATAACTTTTTTACTATCAGCTATATACATGTGTATGTTATCGTTAGATGAAAAGAAAACATTTCCAGTATTTAAGTCAGCCGTAAGAGCTATTGGCCATTCAGCTCTAACCTCTGAAACATCAGTAAGTTGATTGTATGAACTTCCATCTCTATTATATGGGCTACCTATAAATGCACAAACTGTTCCATCAGCTTTTATTTCCCTAATGGTATGAGCTTCATAATCAGCAACAAGAAATGAACCATTTAGATAAGGTATTACAGTTAAAGGAACATCAAATCTTGAATCCTCTCCTTTACCATTAGCAGAACCAGGATTATCTGTCTTACCAGCTAAATTATTATACCCAAAAATTGAAGATACTGTATAATCAAGCATAGCTGTTGCTGTTGAGTTATTACTGTTAGATTTTGTTAAATCAATAGCTACTGTAGTTGGGTTCAATTTAGCATTAGAAAGATTTGCGGTAACCACAACCGATCCATTATTTTCAGCGATGGATGTTGCAGATGTAGCGAAAGTAACTACTGGCTCTTCATCATCACTTATTTTAATCTCTAATGAAGTTTTAGCCCCTAATTCTACATTACCAGGGTTTGCTATGGAAACTTGTATAGTTTCTACAGGCTCTTCATTAGTATCCTGAAGACCTGTTAATGTTACTATTGCACTTTGAGATCCAGCAGCAATGGAAAAACTTTCAGCTGATGATTTATAATCTGATGTTCCATCCTGAGAATTTCCTTTAGTTGCTGTACTTCCTGTTCCGAAAACTAAATCTACAGTAGAAGGCAATTCAGAAGAAGTAACTGGTCCATACTCCACTATGTAATGTCTATAATCATTTTGGTCATGTACATACCATTTATTTCCATAGGTAAGTGCATAACCAAAACCGTTTTGAACATTATCCCAGTTGTCAAAATTTTGGTAGTCAAAAGTTCCATAAACATTAGACCATCCGTATTCTCCTTGTTCTCTTTTTGTTCCAAGCCATGTTCCATTGTGTATCATTATAGAAGAAATAAATTCATTTTCTTCCTGACTATCAATAACTAATAATTGACCTCCAACTGAAAGAGCATTTTGATTTGCATCAGCCCATTTTGAACTATATCTTGAGAAATAATATTTATGACCTTCAAATTCACCCATAAATTCAAAATCATTAGAAGCCTCAGAAGGTAACTCTGTCTCTTCCCAGAAACTAGTAGCTCCAGTAGCATCAGTCAAATAAACCTCTAATTCTAAAGTCCCATCTGCTTCATCTAGCACCAAGCTTTCTGCATCTAATTCAATTTTTGGAATCAATTCATCACTTTTTAAAGTAAGATCAATTGCACCAGAATTTGCTAAAGTTCCTCCAGTAATAGTATTTGAAGTAAATCTTATTGTTTCATCAGTCTCATAAACTACATCATTAATAGATTTTAAATTGTAAGTAACTGAATTTTGTCCAGCAGGAATTGTCATTTTTGGTTTAAGCTGAACTTTTCTTATTCTATTATCATCAACATCGACTACAAATAGAGCTCCCCCACCATATGCAACAAATCGTGGTTCTCTATATGTTGCCTCATCTTGAGTTCCATCTCCATAATCATAATCACCTGTTCCTGAAATAGTTTCTACCTTAGCACCTGAGGCATTTGTTAAATCAGAAAGTTTTCTTATTCTATGATTATTTGCATCCCCAACATAAATATTGTCATTTTCATCAATAGCTAATCCAGAGGGATCACGGAATTTTGCATTGGTTCCATATCCATCAGCATAATCATGCCACTCACCTGCAACAGTAGAAACTGTGCTACCATCTGCTGATATTTTTCTTATCCTATCATGTGCAGTAACATATACATTATTGTTTGAGTCAACAACAATACCTCCTCTTAGGTTTGATAATTCTGCTTCTAATGCATCTCCATCATTTTCACCCCAATTTCCACTTCCAGCAAAATCAGTAACAATCCTATTTGTTCCATTATCTACTACCTTTCTTATTTTAGAATTATCTGCGTCTACTACATACATAACGTTATTAGAATCAAATGCAATAGACTTAGGTCTATTAAATCTAGCTTCTGTTTCATTTCCATTGTCATCCCCTTGATCAT
The DNA here is from genome assembly GCA_002702895.1 of Flavobacteriaceae bacterium. Lineage (GTDB taxonomy): Bacteria > Bacteroidota > Bacteroidia > Flavobacteriales > Flavobacteriaceae > MAG-121220-bin8. The sequence goes on from PACX01000013.1 coordinate 90,233, forward strand.
ATCTTTTACCAACATATCTGGACAAGACTCCTGTACTCATTTTAATTCTTGAAATTGCATGCGCATTTCTTTCAACAATATACATGTATCCACCATTAATTTTTACATCATTAGGATGTGTCAATGTTCTGTTTAATTTATCTCCATCTGTATTTTCTTGATCGCCATCTCCCCAGTAATATCCAGTACCAGCATATGTAGAAACTTCTCCCGATGGAGTTATTTTTCTAATCACATTATTCCATTCATCTGCTAAGTAAACATTTCCGGAAGCATCTACCACTCCATTTTTCATACCATCAGAAAATTCTGCTTCATCAGCATCTCCATCTAAATATCCATCATTTCCATCACCAGCATGAGTAGTCACTCTATTTAAATCATTAGATCCAAAGTCATTTCCAAAAATCGCAATTCCAGCACCTGAGGATGTAAAATCTAATGAAATATCAACAGCATTTAATTTTGGATTGTCAATATTTGCACTTATTGTAGTATTGGTTGTTACTCCATCAGAAGCAACTTCACCAATTGTTGCACTAGCAACAGATAATGTAACCGCTGGTGCTTCATCATCACTAATTGAGATAGTAGCTGTATTATTTAATGGATTTGAACTTGAATCCTGTGCAATAACAGCTTGCCCAGGTGTTTTCATCGTAGTAGTAATAGTTTCTATAGCCTCATCAGCACTATCATTGACACCCGTTATAACTACAGTAGCACTTGGCTGACCCTTAGTTATAGTTACTGTTCTATCTTCAGAGGGAACTCCAATACTAGTAGTATAATCTGTTCCATCCTTAGCACCTGTACCACCAAATTCAATAACAGCAGTAGCATTTAAATCAGAAATTGCTGAAGAAAACTCAATAACAAATTGAGAATGCCAATTACTTTGTCCATTAAACCATAATCCTCTGTATCGAATTTGTGTATAAAATCTATCAATATAATCTGGATTATAATCCCAACCCCAATTGGTGTAATCACTTTGAGCATCATTGGTCCATTTCCAAACAGAATTTGTTGAATCATAGGAATGTCCTATCCAGTGATTTAACCATTCTCTGTTATCCATATTAAATTCAGGATCTTTTTCATAAATTTTATTTGTTATAAAATCATTCTCTCCAGCTGATGTTACCACAGCCAATTGACCTCCTAGTGTACTAGCAAGACTTAAAGCATCAGAATAAGAGAGTCTTCCCTTATCATCATCTTTTGACGAATAATATTTAGATCCATTGTATTCTCCTAAATAGTAAAAATCAGCCTTTTCAGAAGCATTCATATCAGATTTAGCACTAGAAAATGCATCTGCAAGACTAACCACTAGATTAACTGTTCCGCCATTTTCATCAACAACATCATCACTTGCTGATAATTTTATTGTTGGAGCGCTATCGTTACTAATAACTTTAGTTACAATATTAGAAAAAGAATTAACAGCACTAGATACATTTGAAACAGATTGTACTGCAACAGTAAATGCTTCATCATTACTTTCATACAACTGATCGTCTATTCCATTTATAGTAATAGAACCTGTAGTTGCTCCTGCTGCAATAGTAATTGATGGTTTAAGATCAATTTTTCGAATCTTATGGTTTTCTGTATCTGCGATATATATTCCGTTAGTAGTTACAACCATTCCTCTCGGAGATTTAAATTCAGCAGAATCGAAATTTCCATCTGTGAATCCATAATCATCTCCCGTAATAGTTTCTACTCCTTCTGCAGTAATCTTTTTTATTTTATTTTGATCAGCCGCATACATTGTTAAAGAAGATTCAGAGGAATCAATAGTCAAAGCTCTAAGATTTCTCAGTTGTGCTGAAGCTAAAGTACCATCTCCATGCCCCCAGTTATCGTTCATATTAGCATAAGTTGTAACTACCCCGCCAGGAATAGTAACTTTTCTAATCCTGTTCTCATCAGCAACATACATAACATCATCATCTCCGGACTTATCAATTACAATTGAATAAGGATTTCTGAATTTTGCATTATCTCCAGTTCCATCTTCAGTTCCATATTCGCCTGATCCTACAAAATTACTTGCGGTCCAATTTCCACCACCATCAACAACTAACTTTTTAATTTTGTGACTTTCCGCTACATACAAATTACCTGCACTGTCAAAAACAAGACTTCGTGGACTGTTATATTGAGCTGTATTTTTATCTCCTACTGCATCACCCCAATCACCATTTCCAGAAACTAAGGATACATTACTTGAAGCATCAATTTTTCTAATTCTATTTCTTCCTTCCTCTGCAATAAATAATTCATTTCCGGCATTATTAAATGCTAAAGCACTAGGTCTAGAAAAACCTACTTCCATTTTGTTCCCTGTTTCTCCATAGTGATCCCAATCTCCATTACCAGCGTAAGTAGAAACTACTCCGTCAGAAGTTACTTTTCTAATTACATTATTATCGTAATCTGCGACATATATATTGCCAGAACTATCTGCAGTAATTTTCCCTGGATGGTCAAATTTAACAGATGTTCCTGTTCCATCTTTAAAACCATAACTACTTCCGGCAAGAGTGCTTACCTTCTGTAATTCAGCAACAGAATAATCTACGTCACGAGTAGCTCCTCCATCGGTTATTGTTAAGTTAAGTTTACTACTGGTAGTTTTTGCTTTATCACTTGTAGCAGTTATAGTTACTGAGCCTCCATTTTCATTTACATTAGCTGCACTAGTAGCCCAAGTAACTGCTGGTGCTTCGTCATCAATAATACTTACAGATGCTACAGAATTAGAAGCATCATATGTTCCATCTGTTATGTTATCCGTTATAGTGTAAGTAATAGTCTCTGTGTTCTCATTTTCAGAATCATTAACACCAGTAACAGTAAGTTCTGCCTTAGACTGACCAGCAGAAATAGTTATATTTCCACTTCCAGTAAATGTGGCATCCGTACCACTAGTTTCTGAAAATCCTGTAGATCTTGTAACCACGTAAGGAATAACTACATCTTTTGCAGAAATTGTTCCACTAAATTCAATAATAAAGAATCTACCATTACTTTTTGGAAGGTCGTTCCATCTTCCATTGTTTCCAAAATATTCAACTGCATCTTCATCTCCTGCATTATTAGGTTCTCCTCCATTCCAATTAACATAAGTAGAATCACTTCCATTTGCCCAAACGAAAGTTCCCTCTTCATCAATATCATTGAAACCTATCCAATAAGAATCCCATTTATAATTATCTCCTAAATTATTTTTTATAAAATTATTCTCAGCTTCACTATTTATGGTTAAAAGATACCCTCCTAAAGCAGTTGCTCTATCTTTTGCTTCTGTCCAATTTAACCATTCATGAGCTATATAATATTTGTGGTCTTGGTAATTTCCAATGTAAGGGAATTCACCTTTTAAACCATCATCTAAATCCATTTTTGTACCAGATTCTGAAGCACCTCCAATTTGGAAGGAAACTTTAGAAACTCCTCCATTTTCTGCAATACTTGTTTCACTTGCAACAACTTGAACAGTTGGAGCAGAATCATCACTAACAAGTATAATTCCATTAGTGCCATCAGTTGCATTAGTTGCTTTTGTTGTAGTACTATCAAAACTTAAATAATCTGTACCGGATTCAGTAATAAGATTTTTAGTATTAATAGAAACATTAGTTCCAGCAGCTACTATTTTAATAGTCTCATTATCCTCATAAAATGATTCATCTTTAATGTTTAATACGTAGGTTCCTGTGGTTTGACCAGCTGGGATTCTAATTTTAGATGAAAAATCTATAGTTCTGGCCTTTTTATCATCATATTGTACAAAGACTAAATTTCCTGTTGTTGGATGTAAAGTCATTCCCATTGGTCTTGCAATTTTAGCAGTTGATAAAGCACCATCTACGGTTCCTTCATCAGAGCTTGAATCAATAATTTTAACTAAACTTCCAGACGAGGCAACATATTTGTAGATATAACTATTATTTCTAGCTCCAAAATATATATTATTTGCACTGTCTAAAACTAGTCCGTATTTTTCAGACCATCCTTTTTCTACGACTTTAAGGAATTTAGGAGATCCTGATTGAGAACCAAAAGTGAATTTTTTAATTCCATAATAATCTCCAACTAAAACATCACCATTACTGTCAATATCAATCGCTCTAGGTCCTTCAAGATTTGCAGAAGAAGCTGAAACATTATCTTCACTCCTTCCCCAATCATTATTAACAGCTCCAACATTAACAACTTTTATATTGTTAAAGTCTTCAGCATAAGCATTGGTATAAATATTGTCTGAATCGGATGTATAAATTTTTCTAACTGTATTTTCATCTGTAACATAAATTATAGTACCTGCAGCATTTACAGCAATTCCTTTTAAATATCTAAATCTAGCATCAGTTGCAATAACAGCTGAAGCACTTCCAGAGGGAACCATTGTTTCACTCCAATTATTACTTCCGGCAACATAAGAGATTTCATTATTACTTGGGTTTAGGATTCTTATAGCGTTTTGATCAATAAAATATATTTTTCCATTACTATCAATATCCATATCCCTAAGGTCTTTAAACTTAGCGCCAGATCCAGTACTTGGAGAAGTAGAAAAGTCTCCATAGCTTCCACTTCCAATTGAACTAATAGTTCCTCCGGAAGTCATTTTCCATATTTTTCTACTACTTGCATCACCAGCATAATAATTTCCACTTCCATCAATAACAATACCGTATACCCTGTTCATCCCTGTAAAAGAAAGATCACTTAAATAACCCTCATCAGTAGAAGTAAAGTCAGTACCTGCTGTAGCAGTACCTGAGATGGTTAAAGCAATGGTAGAAGCAAATGATTTAGCATAATCTAATGTAGCTACTATATTCACACTTTCATCAGTTCCTTCTGTATATGAAACCTTATTAGCCGATGTAGTCATAGTGGCAACAGCATCTTCATTATCCTGAATATTAATTGTAAGTGTCTTTTTACTTCCTTTCACTATAGCTACCGAAGCATCTGCTTCAGTTCCAGTTATTGTAATAGGCTCTGTGCCTTCAGCTGTAGTATCATTTATTACTGTTACTGTAGCAGTAGCCGAAGATTGACCATTTGCAATTGTAATAGAATTTGCATTTATAGTCCAGTCATCTCCTGAATCATTAGTAGAATCCCCATTTGTGTTTTGAGCTGAACCAGAATAGGCTAAATTTACAGTTGTATTAGCAGAAGCATTTACACTGCTATCAAACTCTATAATATACCTAGCATATTGTGTTTCCGCGCGATTTTCCCAACCATTACCGTTAGCAGTTCCATTATAATACTGAGTAGCACCTTTCTGATTTTGTTGATCCTGAGGCCAGGATGTATCCCAGTTAGTATATCCGCTTGCTACATTATAAGTAGCTCCATTAATCCATTTCCATGCAGCTCCATTTAATTTATAATTAAGTCCAATCCAAAAATGTTCAGTTTGTTGATTAGCTTTATTACTCGCTAATTCACCTAATAACCAGTTTTCCTCAGCTGAAGTTTCAAATACAACTAGATAACCACCTTTTGCAAGAGCATCTGCTTTTGCAACACTATTGGTTACATTTTCATCTTTATAATAATATTTATGTCCTCCATATTCTCCTATATATTGATATCCTAATGAATTGGTAGCATAAGCAGAAACTGCAGCTGCATCCATATCCCTTTGAGCTGAGTAGAAAGAGTTACTAACTAAACTAGCTGTTACTGTTACATTACCGACAGCTTCAGAAACTGTATCTGAGCTTACATCTAAAACAATTTGAGGTTTAGATTCGTCAATTGCAGTAATTGCAATATTAATTGTTGCTGTAGCACTGTCTACTGTACCATCATTTGCTTTTACCTGAAAAGAATCTGTGGCATTTGAGCTAATGGATGAAGTTGAAGTATAAGTAAGGATTCCGCTAGGAATAGAATTTCCGTTAGATAATTCTGAGCCATCTGTAGCGGTTAAAGTTCCACTAGATGGTGTACTAACAACAGTATAAGTTAAAGTAGTCGAATCCACATCAGATCCTAGAATTGTAATGTCTACTTTGTCTTTTTCATTAACTGTTATAGTAGATGAGGCATTAATAGTTGGGGCATCATTAACAGCAGCAACAGTTATAGTTGCAGTAGAAGTATTACTGTCAGAATTGGTATCATTGGCCTTAAAAGTAAATGAATCAGATGTTGTTTCTCCTCCGTTGTGTGTGTAAGTAACTGTGGAACCTGCTATTTGAGCACCTGCAGAAATTGCTGCATTAGAATTGTTAGGATCTGTTAATGCACCATTAGTCGGTACCGCAACAACGATATATTTTATAGTTCCAGCTCCAGTATCAGAATCTGTAGTATTTGTTTGTAAATCATATGTTATATTTCCTGCTTCGTTTAATGTAAAACTTGCAGCAGTGGTAACTGGTGAGCTATTTACCGATGTTACAGTAACTGATACTGTAGCGGGGCTACCATTTGCAGTTCCATCGTTTGCAGAATAAGTAAAACTATCTGATGTTGTTTCGGTTCCATTATGCGTATAAGTCCAAACTCCTGAATTACTGATGGTAACCGTTCCATTGGTTGGAGCAGTTTCCAATTTAAATGTAAGGTTGTTATTGGCAGTTTCTACATCTGTAGCTGCAAGGGCAATAGGACTTTTTGTTCCACCTTCAGCAACAGTTATACTAACAGCACTAGCAACTGGCAAGTCATTTACAGCAGTTACAGTAATAGATGCAGTAGCAGCAGCAGAAGTTAATTCTCCATCACCAACTGTGTAGGTGAATGAATCACTAGTTGTTTCTCCTCCATTGTGAACATATCTTACATTTCCTGAACCATTGTCAATTAGGTTACCATTAGTTGGTTGAGAAGCTATGGTAAATACCATTTGATTTAAAGTATTGTCTGTATCTGTGTATGAAAGATCAAATGTGCTTTCTGCGCCTTCATTTAAGGTAACAGTTGTTCCAGTCGAAGTTGGAGCATCATTAACGTTAGAGGCAAACAAAGTAACAAATGTCTTTTCGGATTCATCACCATTTGAGTTTTTAATCTTATACTCAAAAGTATCTCGTCTATTTTCTGAACTATCATGCTGATAAGTGAAACTACCATCTGCCTTGTTAAGAGTTAATGTTCCATATTTAGGGGCAGTAGCAACTTTTACACTATCAATTGAAAAATTATTGGAATCCACATCATTAGCCTTAAGTCCTTGATCTGCAGCAACTTGAAGTAGAGCACCTTCAGCAAGATTATAAGTATCTGGAACAGGTATTAAAGTAGCTAAATTAAAGGTTACTGTAGCTGCTGCACTTGTTGCTCCAGATGCATCTTTGGCTACATATGTAAATGAATCATTATTAAAAACAGCAGTGGTGATAGGAATATAGGTAAATGTACCATTTGCATTAAGTGTTACAGTACCAGATGATGGCCCTGAAGCTAGTTCTGTTGTCATATCATTTTCTTCAGGATCTACGTCATTTCTTAAAAGACCCATACCAGGGTTGGTAATTGTGTATTCCGCAGCAGAGATATAATAAGTATCATTAGCAGCTGCAGGAGCATCATTTTGAGCGTTTATAGTTACAGAAATAATTGCAGAAGAACTTAATGCCCCATCTGAAATATTATAAGTAAAAGTATCTGTAGTTGTCTCAGATCCATCATGAGTATAAGTATAATTTAAAGGATTATTAGTATCTAAAGTAACCGTACCGTTTGAAGGAATACTAGTTACAGAAGAAGTTAGTGCAGAGCTATCTGAATCTGTCGCACTAAAAATTCCTGAAGTGGAATTTCCCTCATCAACACTAATTGTGGCAGCATTTACTATTGGAGCATCATTAACAGCAGTAATGGTAATACTTACAGTACCTGACCCAGATAAAAGATTATTTCCTCCATTTTGAGTATTGGCCTTCTCAGTAGCTGTGACTGTGAATGAATCAGATGTTGTATCAGAACCATTATGTGTATATGTAAAAACACCTGATGTAGCATCCTTGGTAACTGTTCCGTTAGTAGGATTACTATTTGTAATTGTAAGTTCAGTATTTTCAGCATCCTTACCAATTACTGTTATTTCAATTGAGGAACCCTCATCCACAACTTTTGAAATAGCATCAACAGTAGGTGCATCGTTAACATTAGTTACATTAATAGTTATTGTTGAAGTATTACTATCTCCATCTCCGTTAGTAGCTTTAAAAGTAAAAGAATCAGATGGTGCTTCAGAACCATTATGTACATACGTGTAATTACTTCCATTTCCATTAAAACTGGTTTTTTGAACTGGTTGAGAGACGATAGTATAAGTGTCGGGACTCCCAGTAGTATAATTGGATAGATCAATATTCACAGTCGCTCCTTCATTAATTGTAATAGTTGCAGAGGAAGTTTCTGGTGCAACAAGAACATTAACATTAATTGGGTACGGATTTGAATAAATTAAAAGTGAAATAAGTAAAAAAAGTGAGGATAAAGTATTTTTCATAATTATTTATTTAGGCACGAAAATTATCATTACTTAACTATAAAAAAGTTAAATAAAGATTAAATTATTTCAGTACCGAGGGTTAAATTTCTATAATAAGCTATTTTTTTTTAAAATTATTAGTTAAAAAAAAGGACCAAGTCCTTCTGTTATATTAGTAACAATATATTAAAAATTGAAAAAAATTCAAAAACAAAAATAAGATTTTAAAAAATAGGGCTAAAAAAATAGTTCATTATAATAAAAAATAGAATAATAATAGTTCACTCAATAGAGTATATTAGTATTTTTTTATAATAATAAATGGAAAAAACTATGAATTATAAGTTAAAATTATAATTTTAAGAAATTAAATATAAAAAATTATCGATTCCAAAGATCTTGTTCAAAATCTAAAATCTCTTTTTTTATTCTTTCTGATTCCAAAATAGACTCTAAACCTTTCTTTTTATAAGCTTGTATAGGTCTGTCACCATAAAGATTGTCTTCTTTGTAGATATAGGAACTAAACCTTCTGGAAAGTAATAGCTGATCAAATGATATTCGATTGGCATTACTGGTGTCATTAAAAACTAGTTCTTGATGTAGAATTTCCCTGATACTGGGATACCATATCCAGAAAAGATTAGTTTTCTTTTCTTCATCTCCATCTAAATTTTTTAAATCTTCACCAATAGGCATTAATCCAAGTAATCTATACATCAACTCACCTCTTCTTTTGTCAAAATACCACATTCCTTTAATTCTGTAACCTGTAATATCATCAGAGCCTACCTCCTTAGGAATTAATTCACCATCCCCAAAATCAACTTTAGTAGCTACAATATCCTTTACTTCATCAGGCGAAAGAGGGTATCTAAAATTATCATTAACATCAGAATATATTTTTGTAATATTCCCATTTAAAATATTCTCTTTTAAGACTCTCCAAAGTGATTTTCTAGTATTTTCGTACAATTCGTCATCAATAGGAAATAAAAGAGGAAAATTTAGTCTTTCATTTAAATCAATTTTTTCATAAACAATCTTTGACCATAAAATATCTCTATCATCAATAAACTCATATTCTAGATAGGAATCTAAATCAGATTGCAATTGATCAATATTCTTAACACCAATCTGTTCAGGGGTTGTCGAATTTAATATATTAGACTGACCAGATAAGCAAAAACTAATCAGTAAAAAAACTGCATTAAATAGATAAGATAGTTTCATTAGTTTATAATAAGGAAAAATGATTCAACTTCGTAATTTGGTGTTACTGTATCTCCATCTTTTGAGCTAGCTTTTATATTAGATATTACCACTGCAGTGCCTTTTCCAGCACTTTTAATATCAAGTGCAGCTTTGGCATTTCTACTTGCTTTATTTCCATTTACAGTTTTTGCTGGAGAATTTCCAACCTTTATGTCAAAACCTGTAACAATTATAGAATAGTCATAGAAAAAATCTTTGGGCTTAGTACCAGTAATAATTCCGTTTGTAAGCAAAGTTTTAGAAATAGAACCTCCAGTTTCAATAACTTTACCCATACCAGAAACAGACCCCTTACCAGGAGGTGGAGGTAAAATTCTAAATGTTCCTCCATCAAAATTCTTTCTCTTTCCATTTAATATTCCTGAAACACTAACCCTCATTTCTTTAGCTTTAGCATTTGTAGGCTGAGCAGCCCATCCATTTTTTGTTTTAGTAAATTTTGCATTCGAACTTGTAGGGACTATAGTATTAGCAGCCACTCCAGGGATAGAAATAGAAGTTGGATTTCTCAAACCTCTATAAAAGACTTTCATATTATCCGCAGAAACCACCGCAGAATTTGGCTCTCTAATTATTACTAACTTATGTGAAACAGATATAGACTGAATTTCTCCAGTATTTGGATTCTTTTTTGACAATGTCCCTGTTAAATCATAAGTCCCAGGAGAGCCTATTCTTTTTTGCAAAACAACTTTTCCTTTTTCTATGATGTATTCATTCTCTCTTAATTTTGTTCCATTTAAAAACAAATCTGCCGTATCAGGAGAAAATGCCGCATCTTTTTTACCCAATACAAGAGCTGCATCTACCATATCAGTAGTATAATAAACCGGTTTAGATGCTTCAAGTAAAGTTTGAAAAGTATCTAAACTTGTTCCTTTACCTGAAATTGAAGCTAGAATTTGATTCAAGGCCTTATTTTCTATATACCTAATATCAGATTGCATTTTAGTTAATTTTGCAAGAGAAGCAATGACAGGGAATTGATAGAAATTATAGATCAAAAAGTCTTGAGAAGTTCCTTCACTATTGATAACTTGCTCAGAATAAGAAAATCTATTTTGTAAATCACTTTTTGTAGAATCAAAATCATAGTTAATTATTACTCCATCCTCATCCTTAGTACCATCAAGTTGAGTCTTTGCTATTTTAGCTTCCTCTTCCATGAATACTAAATTATCCAATACTTGATTCATTTTGTTAGGAAAATTTTTGTAATTATTAAGAAACTCTTGTCCTATAGGGTTTAATGCACCTTCACTATCTTTAAATAAGATGTCATCCAAAACCAATGATTTATCCATTTCTTGATATGCAGTTACTGTAAATACAGAATCTGTTCCCTTGACAGTAACCTCTTTTAAATATTTATTTGTTTCACCTTCTTCACCAACTATTAATGAGTCTTTTATACTTTGTATAAAATCAAAAAATTCATCTGATGCCTTTTTGATATCGATGACATTAGTTGCTGCTATCTTATAATCTGGAGAATCTGAATTAGATTCTATATTATTATAGATTGCTGTAGAAGAAGCTTCCAATTCAGTAATGGAAGACTCTAAGTCGTTATTTAAAACTCCTAAAGTAGCAAGAACCTCTTTACCAATATTTAAGGCAAGCATGGCGATAAACACGAGATACATCATGTTTATCATTTTCTGTCTTGTATCTAGTTTTCCAGCCATAATTATTTATTAATTGTTCATAGCACTTATCATTCCTTTATATTTAGCATTAAGTGAAGCAACTTTATTTTTCATTTTAGCCAGTTCTTCATTTAAGCCCTCAGGAACATGCATTTCACTTGTAGAAGAATTCACTTCAACAAGATGACTGCTTAGAGACTCATAAAGTTTATTGATTTCATCTAATTTAACTGCTCCTGCATGAATATTAGCATTATAATCACTCATATGTGCATTCATATCAGATGGAACATGAAGAGCACCAATTGATTTACTAGCAGCACCTAAATCTTCATTGAGTTTATTTATTTTACTAATGGATGTAGAAACAGCTTTAGCAAGTTCATGAGTTTCAACCTCCAAAGTTTCAATATCATCTCCACTTTCAAACCCATCTGGATCAATTGTCATATAACCTTTTAAACCTGAAATAGCAAAAATAATAGCTTCCGTTACAAGGCCTATTGTTAACCATGCATTACCAGAAAGGATAAAGGATCCATGTGTTATTTTTAAAAGGGCACCAATAATTACAATTGATGCACCAAGACCAAAAAAGAGCTCTAGTACATTGTCAGGAATAAAAAATCTTTTGTGTTTAATTGTCTTCATAATTGTTAATTTTTAAAATTTATTTTTTCAGTTAATTGTTTTTATTAAATATTCTTTAGTTTCAAGTTAACAAATCTTTTTTAAAAGATCTATAATTATTAAAACACCTTATTGGGATTATCATTAATACCTATATCCTCTCCAAGATAATCTTGTACTGTCCTAAAACCTACATAAGATCTTTTTTCATCCTTATACTCATAATCTCTAGCACTAACTCTTAAAAAGTATGCTATATCCTTCCAAGATCCACCACGAATCACTTTTCTTAAATTAGTAGAGTCCGCAACATTTGGATTTAGACCCATATCAAAACCATAAGCTCCCTTATCATAAGATGAATCTGTCCACTCAGAAACATTACCAGCCATATTATACAATCCATAATCATTTGGCCAATAAGATTTAGCTTCTACAGTATATAAGGCATTATCAGATGCATAATCACCTCTATTTGGTTTAAAGTTTGCAAGAAAGCAGCCTTTACTATCAATTGTATATGGCCCACCCCATGGATAAGTAGCAGATTCTAATCCTCCTCTTGCAGCATATTCCCATTCTGCTTCACTAGGAAGTCTAAATGATGCTACTTGTTGTCCATTCTTTTTTCTAGATTTTTGGTATTGATTCTTATACATAGTTCTCCAATGGGCAAAAGCTTTGGCTTGTTCCCAAGAAACTCCAACGACAGGATAGTCATTGTATGCATCATGCCAGAAATAATCATTATGCATTGGTTCATTATAACTGTAGTTAAAGTCTTTAATCCATGCTGTTGTATCTGGGTAAATAGGAATAGTCTTTTCTTTAAAAAAGTTTTTTCTTGTATCGCTATCTGATTTAATTGCTGCTTCAGCATCAAAAACTGTGTATGTGTATTCTATTTTTTTTGTATCAAATGTTCTTTCTCCGTTGAAAGATTCTTCTTTAGGAAGAAAAAAACCTTCACCAGGAATTAAACCTTCCATTACTTCAGCATAAGCTAAATCAGGATAATCTTCCCTATTCCAAAAAATATCATTATCAAAATTTAAATTGTAAGTGCTTTTATCAAATTCACTAATTTCAAGATCCAAGTTTGCTTCCCTATAAAGAGTATATCCGCCTTTTTCCTCATCACTTAGATCTTCAACAATTTCATACTTAGGGAAAAATGTATTAATACTATTATCCTTATCTAAATCTTCTTGAGTGGGATTAGAACCTAAATCTTCTATTGCCCTTTTAGCTAAGGCATCCCTAACAACAGAATCCCTTACCCAATTAACAAATTGTTTATACTCACCATTTGTAATTTCAGTTTCGTCCATATAAAATGCCTTAATCGATACTGTACTTACAGGTGCATTTTGTAATTGAACATAATCATCATCAGCCATACCCATTAAGAAAGATCCACTAGGAACCAATATCATTCCAGCAGGTTGAGAAGGAAAAAACTTTTGACCAGTGTATCCTATTAATTCACCTCTATCAGATTTAGAACAGGAAAATGCAAGAATAGAAATTGCAAGTATTAAGAATATCTTTTTCACTTATTTTTTAATTTTTTCTAAAGTTAGAATCCGTAAAAATAACATAATTTTAGACGCTAAAATAAACTTTTGGTTTAATTATACGAAATTTCTTTTCAAACATAGTAATATTCTTTCTGAAATTATCTGATTACAAGCATCAAGATAGTCCTTTTTATTACATGGTATTAACGTTTTAGTTTTTGAATTATTATCTAATTCAAACCACCATTTTTGACTTAATTCACTACCATAAAACTTTATTTCTTGATCACCTATTGAAACATAATAAGAATTTCCATTAAAATCTTTAGAGCAAGGATCCTCTTTAATTCTAAGACAAAAGCCTTCAATAAAATACCATATAACCTGAGACAATAAAGCATAAGAAATTTCATTATCAAAAATATCAAAAATTCCAAATGAAGATAACTTATTACTTATTCCAGCATATCTAGAAATGCTACAAATCTGACTGCTTTGGAAACCATTTGGAAAATTATGTATAAAATTTAATTCTGATGCTTTTATAGATTTAAAATCAAGGGAAACAATATTTGCATTTCTTAAGCATGGCTCAATAATATCAATTTTTCTATCAACTTTTCCAAGTCTGTAGGATTCAAAATGCATTTTTTCTAACAAATCTATTTCTTCCTGAGAGTTCAAAAAGGTTTGAAACCCAATATTTGCGTAATGATTTAATTCATTTTTTTCATCTAGAATTATTTTTGACATAAATGAAAGATCATTAAACTTATTTTTGATTTGACCAAAATCAAATTTGTTATCAATACAACATAAATTTATCTCATTTTTTTTACCGCAATAAGACTTATAAATAGAAAATGTCAAGTCTTGGCTTCCACCAAAAAAAAGAGGAATTACATTATTATTAATTAAAGTTTCAGAAATATTTTGAATGGCATAATATGTATCTGAAAGTTTATTTCCATTTATAACATCTCCTAAATCCATTAAATTAATTTGCCAGTCTCCAGAGTATAAAGAATAAAATTCTTTTCTAAAAGAATTGGTTTTAAAATAATTTAAATCTGAGTTAGAACTTCCTCTGTACTCATTTAATCCAATTAATGCAATATCTATTGTAGATAAATCAATATTCTGATGATATGTTAATAGGTTTTTACCTATTGACGACAAAGGCAATTTTTCCCTATATGTTAAAATATTTTTATTTAATGGCGAAAGAAAATCATTAAACATTATTTCTTTTTTGATTTACTTTTTTTAGATTTTTTAGAAAACAAAGCAATTACATCATCTTTAGAAAGTTTTTCAATGTTTGTTCCTTTGGGTAATTCAATTTTACTTTTTCCTTTAATAATGTTGAACCTTCCCCATCTGGCTTTTTCAATCCTAATTTCTTCATTCTCCCATACCTTAAGAATTTTTTCCGCTTCCTTTTTCTTTTTTTCTTCAATTAATTTTTCAAGATCTTCTTGAGATAAATTTTCAAAATCATAGGATTTATTTACATTTATAAATAACCCACTCCATTTAATAAAAGGTCCAAACCTTCCTTTTCCTTTACTAATATCATGTCCTTCATAATTTCCTATAGGAGCATCAGCTTTTCTTTTCTCAAGAATTAATTCAATTGCCTGTTCCAAAGTAACTTCTAAGGGGTTCATGCCTTTCGGCAGAGACACAAAAATATTATTATGTCTAACGTAAGGTCCAAACCTGCCTGTATTTGACTCTACTTTCTCATTTTCAAAATCGCCTAGATAATATGGTAATTTAAAAAGTTCAAGACTTTCTTCTAATGTAATTTTTCCAATTTTTTGATCGGGAAGAAGACCAGCAAAAATTGGTTTTTCTTCATCTTCAACTGTTCCAATCTGCACCATTGGTCCAAACTTTCCTAAACGAACAATTACTTTTCTTCCACTTTGTGGATCATTTCCCAAAAATCTTTCTCCAGATTCTCTTTTAGCATTTTCTTTTACATTTTCTACATTTGAATGAAAGTTCCCATAAAAATCTTTTAAAATACTTGTCCATTCTTTATCTCCATTAGCTATTTTATCAAAATCTTGTTCAACACTGGCAGTAAAATTATAATCCAAAATATTATTAAAATTGTTTACAAGAAAATTAGTCACAATAATTCCTACTTCGGTAGGAACAAGTTTACCTTTATCAGAGCCTATTATTTCATTTGATTTTTTTATTTCAACATTATTTCCCTCTAAATGGAACTCGTTATACAATCTTGTTTCACCTTCAAAAGTGCCTTTTGTAACATATTTTCTATTTTGAATCGTAGTTATCGTAGGAGCATAAGTAGACGGTCTTCCTATTCCTAACTCTTCCAGTTTTTTAACTAATGCTGCCTCAGTAAATCTAAATGGAGGTCTAGAAAATTTTTGAGTAGCCACCATTTTTATGTTATTTAAACTTTCACCAACTGTAAGATTAGGAAGAATATTATTATTATTTTTTTCTTCCTGACTTTCTTCAACAGCAGCAACATAAACCTTTAGAAAACCATCAAATTTTACCACTTCTCCTTTACTAGTAAATTCATTATGATAACTATTTGACTTAATTTTGAAAATTGTTCTTTCTAGAGATGCATCACTCATCTGAGAAGCAATAGTTCTTAACCAAATTAATCTATATAATCTAGATTGATCAGAATCCATATGAACTTCAAATTTTTCAAAATTTGTAGGACGAATAGCTTCATGTGCCTCTTGAGCACCTTTATTTTTATTACTGTATTTTCTTTTAAATGAATAATTATTTCCAAACTGTTTTGATATAACTTGCTCTGCTGAATTTAATGCTTCATTAGATAAATTAACACTATCTGTTCTCATATAGGTTATGTGCCCTAACTCATATAATTTTTGTGCAGCTGACATTGTTCTACTAACACTAAAACCTAATTTTCTTGAAGCTTCTTGTTGTAAAGTTGATGTAGTAAACGGTGCCGAAGGTGATTTTTTAAAAGGTTTTTTATCAATTGATGAAATATTAAATTTTCCATTAATACTTTCATTCAAAAACTTTTTTGCCTCTTCCTCAGAACTAAAATTATTTGAAAGATTGGCATTAAATTCTTGATTATTTGAATTACTAAACTTTCCCAAAATTTTATAAAATGAAGATGGCACAAATTCATTAATTGCATTTTCACGATCAACTAACAACCTCACTGCTACAGACTGAACTCTACCAGCAGAAAGACCTCCTTTTACTTTTCTCCATAAGATTGGAGATATTTCAAATCCAACCAATCTATCTATCACCCTTCTAGCCTGTTGAGCATTAACCAAATTGTAATTAATTTGCCTAGGATTTGAAATTGCTTTAGTAATGGCATTTTTAGTTATTTCTCTAAAAACAATTCTTTTTGTTTTGTTTTTATCAAGCTTTAAAGTTTCATAAAGATGCCAGGCAATAGCTTCTCCTTCTCTATCTTCATCACTAGCTAACCAAATAAAATCAGCACTATCTGCTTTCTTTTTTAAATCTTTAACTACATCTTTTTTATCATTAGATATAATGTATTTGGGTTTAAAATTATTTTCAATATCAACTCCAATTTCTTTTGATGGTAAATCAGAAATATGTCCATAACTAGATGCAACCTTAAAATCATTTCCTAAATATTTTTCAATGGTTTTGGCCTTTGCCGGCGATTCAACAATTACTAAATTTTTAGACATATAATTTGAAATTTAAGATCACAAAAGTATATTATTTTTTTTATTCAAATTAAATAAGAAATTTTTTAAGATTGTATTTATTCAAAAATTATTACTGACATATTGTCACAATTACTATTAAATATTATATTTGCACCTGATTATTAAGAATACATTTTAAATGAGTATTGATTTCAAAACAAAAAAAAAAAAGAACTTCATTCTAATTCTATTAAAACTAATTTGAAAAAATTTTACATAGAAAGCTATGGTTGTCAAATGAATTTTGCTGATAGTGAGGTTGTTGCTTCCATTGTATCAAAAGAGGGATACACTTCAACTCAAAGTTTGAATGATGCCGATTTAATATTGCTAAATACTTGTTCAATTAGAGAAAAAGCTGAACAAACTATTAGAAAAAGATTAAAAGGTTTTAACAAATTGAAAAGAAAAAATAAAAATTTAAAAGTTGGTGTTCTGGGCTGTATGGCTGAACGTTTAAAAAGTCAATTTTTAGATGAAGAAAAAATAGTAGATTTAGTGGTAGGTCCTGATGCTTATAAGGATATTCCTAATTTAATTAAAGAAATTAATGATGGAAGAAATGCTGTAAATGTAATACTATCTAAAGAAGAAACCTACGGAGATATAAATCCAATTCGTTTGTCTTCGAATGGTGTTACAGCTTTTGTTTCCATAACAAGAGGATGTGATAATATGTGCACTTTTTGTGTAGTTCCTTTTACCAGAGGAAGAGAAAGAAGTCGTGACCCCAAGAGCATATTAGATGAGATTAAAAAATTAGTCGATAAAAACTACAAAGAAATAACCCTTCTAGGCCAAAATGTAGATAGTTATTTATGGTATGGGGGAGGCCTAAAAAAAGATTTTAAAAAAATTAGTGCACTAAGACAAAAAACATCTATTAATTTTTCAAAATTATTAAAATTAGTAGCTGAATCTTTTCCATTATTAAGAATTAGGTTTTCTACATCTAATCCACAGGATATGAGCTCTGATGTTATAAAAACAATGTCTAATTACTATAATATTTGTAATCACATTCACCTACCAGTTCAATCAGGAAGCAATAAAATTCTAAAAGCAATGAACAGGCAACACACAAGAGAAGAATATTTAGAATTAATTAATCAGATAAAAAAAGTAATGCCTGATTGTTCTATTTCTCAAGATATTATTTCTGGATTCCCTAATGAAACTCAAAATGATCACGAACTTACACTTGATTTAATGGAAAAAGTAAAATATGATTTTGGATATATGTTTAAATATTCTGAAAGACCTGGAACTTTAGCATCCAAAAAATTTGATGATAATGTCTCCGAGCTAAATAAAAAAAATAGATTACAAGAGATTGTAGATCTTCAACAGAAGCATAGCTATTATAGAACGAAAAGCTTCATGGGCAAAATAGTTGAGGTACTAATTGAAAAGGAATCAAAAAAATCAAACTCTCAATGGAGCGGTAGGAATCAACAAAATACAGTAGTTGTTTTTGAAAAAGAAGATTATAAAATTGGTGATTTTGTGAATGTTTTAATTACTGATTGCACTTCAGCTACATTAATTGGAAATCCAATTAATTATTCTAAAAAATTAAAAAATGGAATTATCTACTCAAACAATTAAACAACGCTTTGGAATAATTGGTAATGACCTTTTATTGGATAGGGCAATAGAAAAAGCTGCAAGGGTTTCAGCCACTGATATTTCAGTCTTGGTTACAGGGGAAAGTGGAGTTGGAAAGGAAAGTTTCCCCAAAATTATTCATCAACTTTCTCATAGAAAACATAATAAGTTTATTGCTGTTAATTGTGGTGCTATACCAGAGGGGACCATCGATTCCGAATTGTTTGGACATGAAAAAGGGGCTTTTACAGGAGCATCTAATTCTAGAAAAGGTTACTTTGAGGTAGCTGATGGAGGGACAATTTTTTTAGATGAAGTTGGTGAATTACCAATTACAACCCAGGTTAGGCTTTTAAGAGTTTTAGAAAATGGTGAGTTTATAAAAGTTGGATCTTCTGAAGTTCTTAAAACGAATGTTAGAATTGTAGCTGCAACTAATTTAGACATGGAATCTGCAATCATAAAAGGAAAATTTAGAGAAGATCTTTTTTATAGACTTAGTACTGTTGAAATTAAAGTTCCACCATTAAGAAATAGAAAGGATGATATACATTTATTATTTCGAAAGTTTGCTTCAGATTTTGGAAAAAAATATAATATGCCCACTGTAAGATTAGATATTAATGCTCAAAAACTTTTAACACAATATTCCTGGAATGGAAATGTTAGACAATTGAGAAATGTTGCTGAACAGTTGTCAGTTTTAGAAGAAAAAAGAGATGTTTCGGTTTCCCTATTGCAGTCCTATTTGCCTGATTTTAATTCGACATTACCAGCAATAATAAATAAACAAAAAGACTCATCTGATTTTTCAAATGAAAGAGAAATATTGTATAAAGTACTTTTTGACATGAAAAAAGATTTAAATGATTTGAAAAAAATTACAGAACATTTGAATACCTCCAAAAAAAATACAGATTATCAAAAAGAAGATTTAAGTAACCTTGAAAAATTATATGAAATAAAATCTGATTCTAAGGCAAAATCTACAGAATTGATTGAAATTGATAAAAAAAATAAGAAATTTGAGAACTCTGATTCATTTGATGACAAATACCATTACGCTGAAGAAATAAATGAAGAAGAGACATTATCTATTCATGATAAAGAGTTAGAATTAATAATTAAGGCTTTGGAAAGAAATAATGGTAAAAGAAAAGCTGCTGCAGAAGAATTAGGAATTTCTGAAAGAACATTATACAGAAAAATAAAACAGCATGATATTGAATTATAAAAAAATTAATCTAATTTACTTTTTTGTTATATTAACATTTATAAGTTGTGGCAGTTATTCTTTTACAGGAGCTTCAATACCTGAAGGAACAGAAACTTTTCAAGTAAACTTTTTTGAAAATGATGCAGGAAATAATATGGGCTCTATTTTTGAACCTGGTTTAGATA
The DNA here is from genome assembly GCA_002702895.1 of Flavobacteriaceae bacterium. Lineage (GTDB taxonomy): Bacteria > Bacteroidota > Bacteroidia > Flavobacteriales > Flavobacteriaceae > MAG-121220-bin8. Next base: position 110,538 of record PACX01000013.1, read on the forward strand.
GAGATTTCACATTATCTTTGCAAAATATTCTACAAAATCAAACAAATCTTCAATTAGTCTCTAATGATGGTGATTTGATATACGAAGGAGAAATCACTGAGTATAGAGTAAGTCCTATGACTGCTACATCAGATTTAACAGCTGCACAAAACAGATTGAGCATTTCTGTTAATGTTAGGTTTTTTAACATAAAAAAAGAGGATGATGATTTTGAAAAAAGATTTTCATTCTATTTTGACTATCCAGCAGAAACTCAATTATTAAATATTAAATCTGAAGCTCATGATTTAATATTTGAAAGAATAACTCAAGATATTTTTAATGCCTCTTTAGCAAAATGGTAGAACTTACTAAAAATAAATTTTCTCAAATAATTATTAATCCACAAAAAATAACTTTGGATGAAACCCTTTCATTTAAAAGTATAATAAAAAAATATCCCTATTTTCAGGCAGCTAGATTAATTGAATTAATAGGCTTAAAAAAACATAATAGTATTAATTATAATAAAGCTCTCAGGGAATGTGCTTTATTTTCAACTGATCGTAGTGTTTTAAGAGAAATAATTGAATTTGGTAAAATAAATAACAATGAGAACAATTTAAAAAAATCACAAGAAATTATTCTTGCTTCTGAAAAAACAAAAAATTCTTTTCTAGAGTGGTTAAAAGTAACAAAACCTGTAAATACTAACATAAATAAAGATGAAACGTTGATACAAAATTTCATTAGATCTAAACCTAAAATTGGGTTTGATAAAACCATTTCAAAAAAAAATTTAGCTAAAGAGTTTAAAGTAAGTAAAAAAGAATTTATGACTGAAACATTAGCAAAACTTTATTTTAAACAAAATAAATTTAAAGAAGCTATTAAGGCTTATCAGATTTTAAGTTTGAAATATCCAGAAAAAATTAGTTTATTTGCAGACCAAATAAAAATGATAAAAAATAAATCATGAGTAGTTTTTCAATATTTTTATTACTAATAATTTCTGTTTCATTTTTACTAGTTTTAGTAATTATGGTTCAAAATCCTAAAGGAGGAGGTCTTTCTTCAAGTTTTGGAGGTGATTCTCAGCAGATAGGTGGTGTTAAAAAAACAACTGATTTTTTAGATAAAAGCACCTGGGTTTTAGCTTCTTTATTATTAATTTTAATCTTATTATCAAACCTTACGATTAATAGAGGATCTGAAAATACTGATTCAAAACTTTTAGATCCAAATCAAATTGAAGCATCCATCCCAGAAACTTTACCTGAAGACATTCCTTTGGAAATTCCAGTTAAAGATTAAAAAACAGGTATGTCATGCTGTCATTTGATATAAAAATCATAATCAATTTGTCAGTTTATTTTATTTGGCATGATTGATGTAAAATATAGTTAAATTAAATTTTTATAATGATGAATAAAAAAAGTATTAAACCATTAGCAGACCGAATTTTAGTTCAGCCTCTTGAAGCCGAAACCAAAACAGCTTCTGGAATTATAATTCCTGATTCAGCTAAAGAAAAACCACAAAAAGGAAATGTTGTAGCTGTTGGACCAGGAACAAAAGAAAATCCAGTAACCGTTAAAGTTGGTGATACAGTTTTATATGGAAAATATTCTGGCACAGAACTTAAACTTGAAAATATTGATTATTTAATTATGCGAGAAAGCGATATTCTTGCAATTGTATAAACTTATAAATTAAAATAAAATGGCAAAAAAAATTCAATTTGATGTAGAAGCTAGAGAAGGTCTTAAAAAAGGCGTAGATGCTTTAGCTAACGCTGTTAAGGTAACCTTAGGCCCTAAAGGAAGAAACGTAATTGTAGGAAAATCTTTTGGAGGACCTCAAGTCACAAAAGATGGAGTTACCGTTGCAAAAGAAATAGAATTAGAGGATGCTCTTGAAAATATGGGAGCACAAATGGTAAAAGAAGTTGCTTCAAAAACTAATGATTTAGCTGGTGATGGTACTACAACTGCTACGATATTAGCTCAAGCCGTTGTAAAAGAAGGTCTAAAAAATGTTACTGCAGGTGCCAATCCGATGGATTTAAAAAGAGGGGTTGATAAGGCTGTAGACGTTGTTGTGAAAGAATTAAATAAAAAAGCTCAGACAGTTGGAAATTCCTCAGAAAAAATAAAACAAATAGCTTCCATTTCAGCTAATAATGATAAGGCAATAGGTGAGTTAATTACTGAAGCATTCGATAAAGTTGGAAAAGAAGGAGTCATAACTGTTGAAGAGGCAAAAGGAACTGATACTTATGTTGATGTTGTTGAAGGAATGCAGTTTGACAGAGGNTATTTATCTCCATATTTTGTCACTAATTCAGAAAAAATGGAATCTGATTTAGAATCTCCATATATTTTGCTTTATGATAAAAANATNTCNGCAATGAAAGATCTTTTACCTGTTNTAGANCCNGTTGCACAAACTGGTAAACCACTTTTAGTNATAGCAGAGGATGTAGATGGAGAAGCNTTAGCNACNTTAGTTGTAAANAAATTAAGAGGNTCATTAAAAATTGCNGCNGTTAANGCACCAGGATTTGGAGATAGAAGAAAAGCAATGCTNGAAGATATTGCAATCTTAACNGGNGGNACTGTTATTTCTGAAGATAGAGGNTTTACATTAGAAAATACTACNATAGAAATGTTAGGATCTGCNGAAAGNGTAACAATTGANAANGANAATACNACNGTNGTAAANGGTGCTGGAGATAAAAAGAATATTACTGCCAGAGTCAATCAGATTAAATCTCAAATCGAAACTACNACATCTGATTATGATAAAGAAAAACTTCAAGAAAGGTTAGCTAAGTTAGCTGGAGGAGTTGCTGTTCTATACGTTGGAGCAGCTTCTGAAGTAGAAATGAAAGAGAAAAAAGATAGAGTTGATGATGCCCTACATGCAACAAGAGCTGCAGTTGAAGAGGGAATTGTAGCAGGTGGTGGAGTTGCATTATTGAGAACTCGTGGAGCACTTGAAAAACTAACCAGCGATAATATTGATGAGATTACTGGAATTCAAATAATCTCTAGAGCTATAGAATCTCCATTAAGAACTATTGTTGAAAATGCTGGTGGAGAAGGATCAGTAGTCGTTTCTAAAGTTTTAGAAGGAAAAGGAAATTTTGGATATGATGCTAAATCTGAAAAATATGTTGACTTACTCAAAGAGGGTATAATTGATCCAAAAAAAGTGACACGAATTGCACTTGAAAATGCTGCATCTGTAGCTGGAATGATTCTTACAACTGAATGCGCCCTAGTTGATATTAAGGAAGAATCTCCTGCAATGCCTCCAATGGGTGGTGGAGGTGGTGGAATGCCAGGAATGATGTAAAATCAATTTAAATTATAATGTAACTGCCCTACGGGGCAGTTTTTTTATGTATAAAATAGCAATAGATATTATTGGGAATGAAATAAAGAGTTCAAATGATTTAATAAATTGTTTGAATAATATATGTAAGTTTTTGAATCAAAAAATTAAAGGTTATGATTGGGTTGGATTTTATTTTCACAATGAAAAAAATAAAGAATTAGAATTAATTGCATTTTCAGGGTTACCAACTCAACATACTAAAATCCCATTTGGTAAAGGAATTTGTGGCACATCTGCTTTAACAAATAATCCAATTGTTGTTGATGATGTTTCAAAAGAATCAAACTACATTTCCTGTAATATTAATGTAAAGTCTGAAATTGTTGTTCCTTTATTTGCCAATAATAAAAATGTTGGACAAATTGATATTGATTCAAATAGTATAGGTCAATTCAAAAAAATTGACCTAAATTTTTTAATAAAAATCAATCAAATGATTTCAAAAAAATTTTTTAAACTTTAATAAAAACCTTATTTTTTTTACTAAAATAATTACTTTTACATTTAGTTAATTACCAGATAAAAAATGTTAAAAATAAAATCTGCATTAATTTCTGTTTTTGATAAAGATGGGATAGAACCAATTGCTAAAAAATTAAATTTTTTGGGGGTTAAAATTTATTCAACAGGAGGAACTGAAATTTATTTAAAAAAAATTGGTGTGCCTGTCATTAAAGTTGAAGAAATTACTGGCTATCCATCAATTCTTGGTGGCAGGGTAAAAACTCTTCATCCGAAAGTTTTTGGAGGAATTTTGAATCGAAGAGATAATAAAGAGGATATTGAAGACATAAATAATTTTGAAATTCCATCTATTGATTTGGTAATTGTTGATTTATATCCCTTTGAAAAAACAGTTAATTCAGNGAAAAATGAAAATGAAATTATAGAAAAAATTGATATAGGAGGAATTGCATTAATTAGAGCTGCTGCTAAAAATTTTAATAATGTTATTTGTGTTTCTTCAAAAGATGACTACAAAAATTTTATTAATTTATTGAACGAAAATTCTGGCGAATTTGATGAAATTACTAGAAAAAAATTCGCTGCTAAAGCATTTAACACCTCTTCACATTATGACACAGCAATTTTTAATTATTTCAATAATGAAAAAAACATATTTAAATCTAGCTTTCATAGTGGAAAACCATTGAGGTATGGGGAAAACCCACACCAAAGTGGCATCTTTTTTGGGAATTTTAATTCTTTATTTGACCAGTTAAATGGAAAAGAACTTTCTTATAATAATTTTTTAGATATCGATTCAGCCGTTAATTTAATTTCTGAATTTATAAATGAAAATCCAACATTTGCTATTTTGAAACATAATAATGCATGTGGATTATCTACTAGAAACTCTATTTTAGAGGCATATAAAAGTGCTTTAGCAGGAGATCCTGTTTCTGCTTTTGGTGGTGTCTTAATTAGTAACAAAACTATTGATCATGCTTCATCTGAAGAAATAAATAAACTTTTTTGTGAAATAGTTATTGCTCCTAATTTTGAAAAAGATGCTCTTAATTTATTAAAAAGTAAGAAAAACAGAATAATTCTCAAGTTAAAAAATATTAATTTTTCTAATAATATTGTTAGAACTTGTTTAAATGGAATCTTAATGCAGGATAAAGACACTAAAACAGATTCAATTAAAGATTTTTCTATTCCAACTCTTAAAAAACCTTCTAATTTAGAAACTGAAGATTTAATTTTTGCATCAAAAATTTGTAAACATACAAAGTCTAATACAATTGTTTTAGCTAAAAATAAACAATTAATTAGTTCGGGTACTGGTCAAACATCTAGAGTCGATGCTTTAAAACAAGCAATTGAAAAATCAAAAAATTTCAATTTCAACCTTGATAAATCTGTAATGGCAAGCGATGCTTTTTTCCCATTTCCAGACTGTGTGGAAATAGCACACAAGGAGGGAATAGTTTCAGTAATTCAACCTGGTGGTTCTATAAAAGATAATCTATCAATAGATTATTGTAACAAAAATAATATTTCGATGGTTCTAACAGGAACTCGTCATTTTAAACATTAATTTTATTAACTTGTAACACACTTAAATTAATTATGGCATTTTTTGATTTTTGGTCTGAATCTATAGCAATTGACTTAGGAACTGCTAATACACTTATAATTCATAATGATAAAGTAGTTGTTGATAGCCCATCGATTGTTGCAATAGATAAAAAAACTGAAAAAATAATTGCTGTTGGTACGGAAGCTAGCTTAATGCAAGGTAAAACCCATGAAAATATTAAAACTATTCGTCCACTAAAGGATGGAGTAATTGCTGATTTTAATGCTTCAGAACAAATGATAAGCTTATTAATTAAAAGTATTCCTGCTTTAAACAAAAAATTTTTCACTCCAGCACTAAAAATGGTAATTTGTATTCCCTCCGGAATTACAGAAGTAGAAATGAGAGCTGTCAGAGAATCAGCAGAAAGAGTTAATGGTAAAGAAGTTTATTTAATACATGAACCAATGGCAGCAGCAATTGGAATTGGTGTTGATATAATGCAGCCTAAAGGCAATATGATTGTTGACATTGGTGGTGGAACAACTGAAATTGCTGTAATTGCATTATCTGGAATAGTTTGTGATAAATCAGTTAAAGTTGCCGGTGATGTATTTACTGGAGATATAATTTATTACATGAGAACTCAACATAATTTATTTATTGGAGAAAGAACAGCTGAAAAAATTAAAATTTCAATTGGTTCAGCATCTGATGAATTAGAAAGTCCTCCGGATGATATTTCCGTGCAAGGAAGAGATCTGTTGACTGGAAAACCAAAAGAAGCACTTATTTCATTTCGAGAGATAGCAAAAGCTCTAGACAAATCTATTATAAGAATTGAAGACTCAGTAATGGAAACACTATCTCAAACCCCTCCTGAGCTAGCTGCTGATATATACAACACAGGAATATATTTAGCGGGTGGAGGATCTATGTTAAGAGGGCTTGATAAAAGACTTTCTAAAAAAACTGATTTGCCAGTATTTATAGCTGAAGACCCTCTTAGAGCAGTAGTCAGAGGAACTGGAATAACTCTAAAAAATATTGAAAGATATAAAAGTGTTCTAGTGAAATAGTAATTAATTATGCAACGAATCATTGATAGCATCTTATCCAATAAAGATGTTTTAGTTTTTTTAATTCTGTTGTTATTTTCAATTTATCTTGTAATTTATTCAAATAATTACCACCAATCTAAATTCAACAGTATTTCAAATAATGTTACAAATATTATTTTTGAAAAGTACTCATTGGTTGAAAATTATTTCAACTTAAAAAATANAAATGAAAAATTAGTTAAAGAAAATTTAGATTTAATAAATCGTCTATTTTCAAAAGAAGAAATAATAAATGATTCAACTGTAACTAACTCNTNCTACATATTCTCTTCAGCAAAAATTATTACTAANAATTTTTCNCATTCGAAAAATTATTTGATAATTGATAANGGTTTAAATGATGGAATTAATAAAGAAATGGGTGTGGTATCNTCTTATGGAATAATTGGAATTATAATAGATGTTTCAGAAAATTATTCTAAAGTAATGTCTATTTTAAATTTAAATTCAAAAATAAATGCTAAAATTAAAAATTCATTCCACTTTGGAAGTTTACAATGGAATGGTGAAAATCCAAGTATTTTAAATTTAAATGATGTGCCAAAAATAGCAAAAATTAAAATTGGAGATAGTATAGTTTCTGGTGGTATGTCTGCAATTTTTCCAGAAAATTTGCCAATCGGAATTATTTCAAAAATTGATTTAAAAAATTCAGAAAATTATTATTCAATAGAAATTTTAATAAATAATGACATGACTAGTTTAAAAAATGTTTATGTTATAAATAATCTTAATAGAGATGAAATTAATAATTTAAAAAGTTTAATAAATGAGTAATCTTTATTTTATTATTGCTTTAAGGTTTATTCTTTTAATAATTTTTCAAGGTCTTATTTTTAATAAATTCGATTTATTTGGAATGTATGACCCTCATATTTCATTGATATTTATTTTAATATTTCCAATCAAATTAAACAGAATATTTTTTTTAATAATTAGTTTCTCTTTTGGATTAATCTTAGATTACTTCACTAATTCAATTGGAATTAATGCTGCTGCATTTGTAACTATAGCTTTTATTAGACCATATATTATGAATTTTGTTTTTGGAAATTTTTATGATCCTCACGGTGTAAAAATACTTAAAGATTATGTCGAAGATTCAACCATTTATCAAAAAATACTGTTTTTAATTATTATTATTTTAATTCACCACTTTATTATGTTCTCACTTGAATCGTTTANAATTGATCAAATAGAATTTATACTTAAAAAAACTTTTTATACTTCTTTACTTTCATTAATTTTTTGTTCTACCTTAATTTATCTTTTAGCCAGTAATGAAAGATAAACTGTTACCAATACTAATAATTTCATCTTGTATATTATTTATTATAAGATTATTTTGGATTCAGATAATTGATATAGATAATGTTCAATTATCAAAAAAAAATTCAGTTGAAAGAATTTATCAATATCCAGAAAGGGGTTATATCTTTGATAGAAACAATAATCTTTTAGTTGGAAATGAGTCTTTTTATGATTTAATGATCACCCCAAAGGATGTTAAAAAAATAGATACTACAGAGTTTTGTAAAATTTTTAAAATATCTAAATCTGAATTAATTAAAAAAATTGATAGAGCTTCAAAATACTCTAAAATAAAACCCTCTGTTTTTNTATCTCAAATTTCTAAAAATGATTTTGCACTAATTCAAGAAAAACTTTGGAAATATGATGGATTTTCAATTATAAGAAAATCCAACAGACAGTATTTAACAAATTCTGCTTCAAATATTTTAGGATATATAAGTGAGGTAAATGATTATGAAATTAATGATAATAGTTATTATGAATCAGGAGAACTAATTGGAAGACAAGGTTTAGAAAAATCCTATGAAAAAGAATTAAGAGGAATCAAAGGAGTAAAATATTTCCAAAAAGACAAATTTAATAGAATAACAAATTCATATAAAAATGGCTTTTTTGATACAATTATTGTTCCCGCAAATGATATTAAATTAGGTATTGATATAGCTCTTCAAGAATATGGAGATTCACTATTGAAAAATAAATTTGGAAGTATANTTGCTATTGAACCTTCAACTGGTGAAATATTAGCACTTATTAATTCCCCTACATTTGATCCAAATTTATTAATTGGAAGAAATAGATCATTAAACTATAAAAAGTTAAAAAATGATAGTATAGGAAAGCCATTATTTGATAGAGGATTACAAGGACAATATCCCCCGGGTTCTACCTTTAAATTAGTTAATGGTTTAATTGGTTTACAAGAAAACATTATTAAAAATAATACAACTATTAAATGTAATGAAGGACATTTTTATTCAAAAAACAGATTCATGAAGTGTCATTGTAAAATTGGAACAGTAAACAATTTAAATAAGGCTATTTACAATTCATGTAATACATTTTTTGCTAATATTTATAAACAAACTCTAGACAAATTTCCAAATTCAAAATTAGGCATAGATAATTGGAAAAAACATATTGAAAGTTTTGGTTTTGGCAATTATCTAGGTTATGATCATCCAATTGGAAGACCAGGATTAATTCCTGATTCAAATTATTATGATAAATGGTATCCAAATGGGGCATGGAGAGCAGCTACAACTATTTCTAATGGAATTGGACAAGGTGAAATATTAACTACTCCTATTCAATTGGCTAATCTTACAGCAATTATTGCAAATAGAGGATGGTATAAAACTCCTCATCTAGTAAAAAACATCACAAAAAAATCTTTAAAAGAAAAATACACTGAAAAAAAATTCACTACAATTGATTCAATTCATTTTGAAAAGATAATTGAAGGAATGTTTAATGTTACTCTTAAAGGAACTGCACAGAATGCAAAAATTAAGGGAATTAAAGTAGCTGGCAAAACAGGAACCGCTGAAAATTTTATCAAAATTAATGGGAAAAGGCTTCAACTAACAGATCATTCAATATTTATAGGTTTTGCTCCAATAGAAAATCCTAAAATAGCAATAGCTGTTTTTATTGAAAATGGTTATTGGGGAACAAGATGGGCTGCTCCAATAGCTAGTTTAATGATGGAAAATTATTTAAACAAAAAAATTGAAAGAAAATATTTAGAAACATACATAGTTAATGGTAATTTAATGGATGAATATAAAAAACCATATTTAAAATCAAATTTTAAAATAAATGAATGAAATTAATTTGAAAAAAATTGATTTAACTACAGTNTTTATAGTTATTCTACTTATTATTATGGGTTTAGTAAATATTTATTCTACAATTCATGCAGACAATCTTGAATCTCCATTACTAATGAATAACCCTTTTGGGAAACAAATTGCATTTATTTTAATTTCTATTCTTCTTTTTTTAATTATTCAGTTTATTCCTTATAAGTATTTTCAAAAATTTGCAAGTATAATATACTTACTATCCATATTATCCCTATTAGGGTTATTTGTGTTTGGTAAAACTATTAATGGTTCAACAGCATGGTATCAAATATTTGGATTTGGACTACAACCTAGTGAATTTGCTAAACCAATAACAGCTCTCGCACTAGCAAAATATTTAAGTGATATTAATTCTAATATTAAAACAATAAAAACTCAATTTTATTCATTTTTAATAATATTTNTTCCTATTTTATTAATCATATTACAACCTGACCCTGGAAGTACTTTAATTTTTCTAAGTTTTTTTTTAGTTTTTTATAAAATTGGTCTTCCTTCAATTTATATGAATTTCTTCATTGGTTTCATTATATTATTTTTTCTAACTATTCTTTTTTCTAAAGAAATGATGATTTTAATAATTATAACNATTTCAATTNTGATAATTTCATATTTAAAAAAAAAGAAAAGACCTATTAGAAAATTCATCACCTATTCNCTTATTTTTTGCTCATTTATTTTTTCAGTTGACTTTATTTTCAATAATATTTTTGANCAACATCATAGAGACAGATTTAATATAGTAATGGGAATCCAAGAAGATAATAGAGGAATTGGATATAATACAAATCANTCTAAAATTGCATTTGCATCTGGTGGTCTTATTGGTGAAGGATTTTTAAAAGGAACTCAAACCAGAGGAAATTTTGTTCCTTTTCAACACACAGATTATATTTTTTCAGCNATAGGAGAAGAGTGGGGATTTATTGGTGCATCTTTAGTAATTTGCTTGTTTGCACTCTTAATGTTAAGAATATCTAAACGGGCTGAATTACAAAGAAATTTATTTAGTAAAATTTTCTCTTATTCCACCGCTACGATTATTTTTAGTCATTTTTTTATTAATATTGGAATGGTTTTAGGTTTAGTTCCTACAATAGGAATTCCATTACCTTTTTTTAGTTANGGCGGCTCAAGTCTTTTAGGATTTGTTCTTNTGATAGNTATATATGTAAGATTAGATTCGNAAAGAACTAGTAAATGGTAATCTATTTGTTATNATTAAATAAATCAGAAAGATTATTTCCTAAAAACATAAAACTAGTAACCAATAACATAATTGAAATGCCTGGAATAAAAGCCAAATAGGCTTTTCCTAAAATGATAAATTGATAATTATCTTTAATCATTGATCCCCAACTAGGTATAGGCGGTTGAGTTCCTATGCCTAAAAAACTCAAACCACTTTCAATAAGAATTGCTGCTGCAAAATTAGCTGCACATATAATTAAAATTGGTCCTATAATATTTGGCAATAAATGTTTGATAAAGATTCTAATATCAGAGAACCCTAAAACTTTTGTAGCTACTATATAATCTTTATTTTTTTCAGAAATCACTTGTCCTCTTACAACTCTTGCAACTTCAACCCACATAGTCAAGCCTACTGCAAGATAAACTTGCCAAAATCCTTTTCCTANTGATACAGAAATAGCTATTACAAGCAATAATGTTGGAATAGACCAGAAAANATTAATANTTGTCATAACAATTTTATCTANTAATCCACCATAATATCCTCCTAACATTCCAATTGAAAGTCCAATTATTAAAGAAATTAAAACTGCAATAAAACCAATTGATAGAGATACTCTTGTTCCTAAAACAACTCTTCCAAATACATCTCTTCCGAAACTATCAGTTCCAAAAATAAAAATTCTTTTTTTTATATATTTTTTTTCAATTTCTTTTACTGAAAGATCTGGTTGAAATAAATGATATTCAACAAATAANTTTTCATTGGAATAATTTTCAAACTTAATTCCCTCTTTCATTAAATCATAATTTTTTATGACAATTTCCTTATTCGGAAATTTTTTTCCAAAAAACTTAATATTAAAATAAGACTGGTTATAATTTGAGGAATTAGGCATCTCTAAAATATACGTTTCAAAACCAGGTGGCATAGAATGGATTGATAAATGCATCTGATTTGAATATTGGGAATCATCTGGAATTAAAAAGTAAGAAAAGAATGAAATAAATANACAAAAAGCAATAAAAATTAATGAAATTAAAATGCCAAAATGTTTATAAAAAAACTTTTTATTTTTTATAAACATTAATTTTTATTTGCAATGATAGATTTTTTATCAATTGATTTTGATTTTAAATTATCTAAAACTTTTAAGCCTTGATCTAACTGAAAATCTGACTGCAAACCTTTTGTCCAACGACTTCTTTTTTCCAAAATTTCTTTAGAATTTTCAATAGATTTTTCTTCTAATGAAATAAATTCAAATTTTAATTCATTTTTATAATTTTTTAAATCATCAAACTTTGACAAATATTTTTTATCATCACTTTGGGTTTTCTTAAAGTTNAAATAATTTAAAGAGGATGATTTAGATTTNTGTTTTGAAGCTATCCATTTNGCATTTTCTTTTACTAATGAAANAAATTGACTGTTTTTAACTCTATTATTNCCTAATTCTATTACTTCATCTAAATTAAAATAACCATCCCATTTAGTATAGCTTGCTGAGTCTATTTGATCCCATTCTAAAGGGTTTTCTTCATCATTTTCTCCAATTGGAATAAAAGAAAGTCTATTTGGAATAGTAATGTCACTTTTAACCCCTTCTACTTGTACCGAACCGCCATTTATTCTATAAAACTTATCAGTTGTTATCTTTAATGCTCCTAAATCATAATTGCTATTTGACAAAAATCTATTCAAATCAATTACATTTTGAACAGTACCTTTTCCAAAACTTTGAGTACTGCCAACAATTACTGCTCTATTATAATCTTGTAATGCTGCTGCTAATATTTCTGATGCTGATGCAGACATTTGATTTACTAAAATTACCAATGGGCCCTCCCAAGATATTGAAGGGTCTTTATCAAAAACAACCTGTTTTCTGTCACCAAATGATTTTACCTGAACTACTGGGCCTTCTTTAATAAAAAGACCTGTCATATCAACAACTGTTTGTAGAGATCCTCCTCCATTATTTCTTAAATCTAAAACTAAACCTTCAATACCTTCTTTTTTTAATTTAATAATTTCTTTTTTAACATCAGAAGCACAATTTCTTGTCTTATAATCATCGAAATCAACATAAAATTTTGGCAAACTAATTAAACCATATTTTTTATCTTCTTTTATAATAATAGTAGATTTTGCATAAGTTTCTTCTAATTGAATCAAATCCCTTATCACAGGGATTACTTTAATTTCGCCATCCAATTTTTTTCTAACAGTCAACCTAACTTCAGTATCTTTTGGTCCTTTAATTAATTTAATAGCATCTTCTAATCTCATCCCAATTACATCAACTGGTTGTTCATTTCCTTGACCAACCTTAATTATTTCATCCCCAACCTCAATTTTTTTATCTTTCCATAATGGACCTCCCAAAATTATATCTACAATTTTAATTCCACCTTCTTGTTTAGACAACCTAGCACCTATCCCATTAAATTTACCTGACATATTCATATCAAAACGTTCTTTATCTTCAGGTTTAAAATAAAATGTATGAGGATCTAGTTGAACAACAAATGAATTTAAATAATTAGAAAACCAATCTTTTCTTTGNAAATCATTCATTAAACCAAAAACATTATTAATATTTTTAGAAACTAAATCAATAGATTCTTTAACAATTTCTTCATTAGATTTTTCTATAATATCTACATTTTGCTCAACATTTAATTTTTGTTCAGAAACTTTAATATCATATATATCTAAGGCTGAATATTTTAATTGTTTTCTCCATCTATCTATTCTTTCATTATTGTTTTTTGAAAAAGAAATATTTTCAAAATCTAAATTAATTTCTTCATTAACTGTAAAATCAAATGGTTCAGACAATAAAGAGGGATAAAACTCCTCAACCTCTTTAATTCTTTGAATAATTCTTAGATATGACAAATTAAAAAAAGATAAGTCGTAGTCAATTAACTGATTGTCTAATTTAAATTTATACTTTTTAAATTCTTTATAATCTGAGGCTAGAAAATATTTTTTCTGAGAATCTAATAACTCTAAATATGTGTCAAACATGTTTTCAGAAAACTCATCATTAATTTCTATTGAATTATAATGATATTTTTCTAAGACATATTTAATAACCTCAATTAATAATTTGTCTTTATTAGGATTATCAAATTTTGGATTAATTAATTTCCAACTGGCAAAAGCCAGTGAAAAAGCTATAAAAACTAAAATTAATTTACGTTTCATTTAAACTATTTGATCAACTTAATAGTAAATTTATGAAAATAGGTCAAAAATCATGCAATATTATCAATATTAAAAATTATTTATTTAGATGAATGGATATATTATGAAATATATTCTTTTCAGTATTTTTACTCAAATTTTATTAATGTCTAAAAANCCTTTAATATTAGTAACTAATGATGATGGAATTTCAGCCCCTGGAATAAGATCATTAATTTCGATAATGAATAAATTAGGAGATGTTGTTGTTGTTGCACCAGATAGTCCACAATCAGCAATGGGACATGCAATTACTATAAATTCAACATTAGAATGTAACTTAATTAAAATTGATAATGGTCCTCAAAAAGAATATTCATGTTCAGGAACTCCTGCAGATTGTATCAAACTAGGGATAAATGAAATACTAAAAAGAAAACCTGATTTATGTGTTTCAGGAATCAATCATGGTTCAAATTCCTCAATTAATGTNATTTATTCTGGGACTATGAGTGCTGCATTAGAGGCTAGTATAGAAGGAATCCCTGCAATTGGATTTTCTCTTTTAGATTATAGATGGGAAGCTAATTTTGATTCATTGAAAAACTATATAGAAAAAATTACGATGACAGCTCTTAAGGAAGGTATTCCTGAAGGTAATGCTTTGAATGTAAATTTTCCAAAATTAAATGAAAAAGAAATAAAAGGAATAAAAATCTGCAGACAAGCAAAAGCTTATTGGATTGAAAAATTTGATAAAAGAAGAAATCCGCAAGGCAAAGAATACTATTGGTTAACAGGGAAATTTGTTAATGATGATGATGGAATTAACACTGATGAATGGGCTTTAAATAATGGTTATGTTTCTATTGTTCCTGTAAAATTTGATATGACTGACCATGACAATATTAGAAGATTGAATAAATGGGAATTTTAAAATAAATCAATGAGGTATTATATCATCGCAGGAGAAGCTTCTGGAGATCTACATGGGTCTAATTTAATAAGGGAAATTTATCAATTAGATCGAAATGCTAAAATCAAAGCATGGGGTGGAGATAAAATGCAAAATGCTGGTGCAAAAATTGTCAAACATTACAGGGAATTATCTTTTATGGGATTCTATGAAGTATTAAAAAATTTAAAGACTATATTAAAAAATATCAAATTCTGCAAAAAAGATATACTAGATTTTAACCCTGATAAAATTATTTTTATTGATTATCCTGGTTTTAATTTAAGGATTGCTAAATGGGCAAAAAAAAACAATTTCAATACAAATTATTATATCGCTCCACAAATATGGGCATGGAATGAAAGTAGAATTAATGCTATTAAAAATGATATTGATAACTTATATGTAATACTTCCATTTGAAAAAAAATATTTTGAGGAAAAACACAATTTTTATGTAAAATTTTTAGGACACCCTCTATTAGATAGTATTAATCAATATCACAAAAGTAAAAAAGAAGATTTTTTCANTAAACATAAATTAAGTAATAAAAAAGAAATTATATCAATCCTGCCTGGAAGCAGGAGACAAGAAATAAAAAAAATTCTAGGTGTAATGCTAGAAGTTATTGAGGATTTTCCAAACTACCAATTTGTAATAGCTGGAGCTCCTAATATAGATTTAAATTTTTATCAAAATATTGTACGAAAAAAAGGTGTTATTATAATTGAAAATGAAACTTATGCATTACTATCTAATTCCAAAGCATCATTAGTAACTAGTGGTACTGCTACATTAGAAGCATCTATTTTTAAGATTCCTCAAGTAGTGTGTTACAAAACTAGTTTTATAAGTTATTTTTTCGCTAAAATATTTGTCAAAATTAAATTCATATCATTAGTTAACTTAATAATGGAAAAAGAAATTATTAAAGAACTTATACAAAGTAATTGTACAAAGCAAAATATAATTAAAGAATTAAAAATAGTTTTAGATTTAGAAAAAAGACATAATTTAATGTCAAAATATGATAAATTAATTTCATTATTAGGATCATCTGGTTCTAGTAAAAGAGTTGCTAAAGATATTGTTTTAAATTAGTAAATTTTGAAGATAGACGGATTAGACAAGAAAATTTTAATAGAATTGAAAGCCAATTCAAGAACACCTATTTTAGAAATATCTAGAAAAATTGGAATTTCAGGTGCTGCAGTTCATCAAAGAATAAAAAAATTAAATGATTCTGGATTAATAGCTGGTCATCAATTAAAAATTAATCCAAAAGCTTTAGGTTATTCAACATTAGCCTTTATTGGAGTATATTTTGATAAAGCTGAAAGAAACTCTGAAGCTGTTAAAAAAATGAAAAAAATCCCTGAAATACTTGAATGTCATTATACAACGGGAAATTGGAGTGTACTTATCAAAATTATATGTAAAAATAATGCTCACTTAATGAATCTTTTAAATAAACAAATACAATCTATTGATGGTGTTTCAAGAACAGAAACATTCATTTCTCTAGAACAACAAATTGATAGACAAATTTCAATCAATTAGAATTTTTATTTTTTAAAATATAATAAATAATAATTGAGGCTAAGAAAATAGTAATTCCATTTCCAAGTACCATGGAAAAGCTCATTNTAAATATTCCATATATAAACCATAAAAAAACTCCAGTTATAAAAATTATATATGTAGTTAATGATAAACCCTCAGAAGATTTAGATTTAATTACTTTAAAAACTTGTGGAATAAAGGCTAATGTTGTTAAAATAGCTGCTAATAAGCCTATTACTTCAATTTTGTCTATCATTTAGCAAACAATATTTATTATTTTATTAGGAACTATAATTACTTTCTTAATTTCTTTTTGATTCAAATATTTTTCTAATTTATCATGATTTAAAACTTCTTTTTTAATTTCTTCAATAGCTAAAGAAGTTTGTAAATTAATTTTAAACCTTAATTTTCCATTAAATGATACTGGGTATTCAAATGTTTTTTCTTTAATAAACTCAGGGTTAAGAAGAGGATAATTTATATTTGAGATAGATCCATTATTACCTAATTTATTCCATATCTCTTCACATAAATGAGGAGCAAATGGAGATAATAAAATACAAAGATCTTTAAGAATTATCCTATTATTACATTTTATTGAGTTTAATTCATTTACGCAAATCATAAATGCACTCACCGATGTATTAAATGAAAAATTTTCTATATCATCACTAACTTTTTTAATTGTTTTATGAAGTATTTTAAAAGCNTCATCNGATGGGTTTTNATCACTAACTATAAATTTTCCATTATTATGAAATAAATTCCAAAATTTATTCAAAAATGAAAATGTTCCAGTTATACCAGCAGTATTCCAAGGTTTTGCCTGATCTATAGGACCTAAAAACATTTCATATAATCTTAAAGTATCTGCTCCATATTTATCACATATCTCATCAGGACTTACAACATTATATTTGGATTTTGACATTTTTTCAATCTCTCTTTTTACAAAAAACTTTTTATTCTCAAGTTTAAAATATGCTTTTGAAAATTGGGGTTGCCATTTTTTTAATTCTTCAATATTTAATTCATTATTTAAATTGACAAATTTGATATCAACATGAATAGATTGAATATTTTTTTTATTAATAAGTCCATTTGATAAATAAGTATTTGAACCTTTAACTCTGTGTATATANGCACTATTTCCCAGAATCATNCCTTGATTTATTAGTTTTTTTGCATAATCAGCCACTGGAACTAAATCGTGGTCATATAAAAAATATTGCCAAAATCTAGAATATAATAAATGTCCTGTAGCATGTTCACTACCACCAACATATAAGTCAACTTCTTTCCAATATTCTAATGATTCTTTTGAGGCAAAAAAATCATCATTTTTTGGATCCATATATCTGTTGAAATACCATGAACTTCCTGCCCAACCTGGCATTGTATTGAGCTCCATTGGAAAAATATTTTNATTATCAATTAAATCGTTTCTAACAATTTTATTATTTATACTATCCCAAGCCCAATTTTCTGAATTTCCTAATGGAGGTTTGCCCTCTTCCGTTGGAAGATATTTATCTACATCAGGTAAAATTATAGGTAAATATTTTTCATCTATCATCACAGGTAAACTATCTTTATAGTAAACTGGAAAAGGTTCCCCCCAATATCTCTGTCTACTAAATACTGCATCTCTTAATTTATAATTTATTTTATATAATCCTTTACCAGCTTTTGTTAAAGCTTCAACAGCTTTTAAAAAACCATTTTTAAAATCTAATCCATCTAAAAACTCTGAATTTTTTAATATAAAGCCTTCTTTAGATTGAAACGCCTCTTTAGAAATATCAATATCTTTAAAAATATTAGTAATTGGAATCTTAAAAAATTTTGCAAAATTATAATCTCTTTGATCCCCACATGGAACAGCCATTACAGCACCAGTTCCATAACTAGCTAAAACATAATCTGAAATCCAAATAGGAAGTTTTTTATTTGTCAAAGGGTGAAGTGCATATGCCCCTGTAAATACTCCGCTAATAGATTTTACATCTGAAATTCTATCTCTTTCTGTTTTTTTTGATGATTGTAATATATACTGATTTACTAAATCTTCTTTATCCTTTGTTGTTATATTTTTGACATAAGGATGTTCTGGTGCTAGTGTAATAAAAGTAACTCCAAAAATTGTATCTGATCTAGTTGTAAAAGCTTCTATTTTTTGATCAAAATCTTGAACATCAAATTTAACTAAGGATCCTTTAGATTTNCCAATCCAATTTCTTTGCATTTCTTTTAATGGCTCTGGCCAATCTATATTATTAAGTCCTTGCAATAGCCTTTCTGAGAATGGNGATATTCTAATACTCCATTGAGTCATTTTTTTCCTAANAACTTCATAACCNCCCCTTTCAGATAAACCATTAATAATTTCATCGTTAGCGAGAACAGTTCCTAATTTTGGACACCAATTAACATATATTTCTGAAAGAAATGCTAATCTGTAGGATAGTAAAATTTTTTCTTTTTTTAATTCAGAAAAATTTTTCCATTGATCAGCTGAAAATTTTTCTGTAGATTCACTTTCATAAGCACTAATGTTTTTATTTCCTTTTGTTTGAAAAACTTTAATTAACTCTTTAATACAAATTGACTTATCCTTTTTAANATCATACCAAGAATTAAATAGTTTTATAAACATCCATTGAGTCCACTTATAATATTCTTTATTAGATGTTCTAATTTCCCTAGACCAATCAAAGGAGAAACCCAATCTATCTAATTGCTTTCTGTATCTATTAATATTTTCATCTGTAGTTTTTGAAGGATGTCTACCTGTTTGAATAGCATACTGTTCTGCAGGCAAACCAAATGAATCATATCCTTGAGGATGTAAAACGTTAAAACCTTTATGTCTTTTAAATCTAGAATATATATCACTTGCAATGTAACCCAACGGGTGTCCAACATGAAGGCCAGCACCAGAGGGATATGGGAACATATCCATTACATAATATTTTGGTAATTTACTATTATTATTCGCTTTAAAAATTTGATTTTTAGACCAATATTTTTGCCACTTTGATTCAATTTTTTTAAAATCGTAGGTCATAAAGTAAATTCAAAGAAACAAAAATACATTTATTGTATGAATAGGAAAAGTTTAAATGATGTAACAGAACAATAAAAAAGGTTTCTTATTTTTACATTTATCTAAATATATTTCATTGTCAAAAAANAAAAACAGACGACTTCTTTCATCTTATTTCTTTGTTACAATTAGCATATCTCTTGTTCTATATATAATGGGTGCCTTTTTTTTATTAGCATTTAATGCTAAGAAAATTTCAAATGACTTTAAAGAAAAAATTCCTGTGACTATATATTTAAAGGATATTGCGAAAAAAATAGAAATAGTTCAGCTACAAAAAAAAATAAATTTAAAAGATTATACCAACTCAATTAATTACATTTCTAAAGAAGAAGGTGCTGAAATACTAATTGAAGAAATCGAAGAAAATTTTTTAGAATTTTTAGGTACAAATCCTATTCTAAATTCTATTGACATTTATCTAAAATCAGATTTTGTTAAGTCAGATATTTTAGATAATATTTCTAAAGAATTTAGTGAAATAAGTTTTGTAGATGAGGTGAGATATGATGCCCCATTAGTAGCTTTAATTAATGAAAATTTAAAAAAAATTAAATTTTGGGTTCTTGTTTTTGCTTCATTTTTTCTTTTGATTTCAATTTTAATTATTAATAGTTCTATTAGATTATCGATATATTCAAACAGGATGGTTATTAAGACAATGCAATTGGTTGGTGCAACTAAAAGATTTATAAGAAGACCTTTTATCAATACTCATATTAAATTGGGTATGATAAGTTCTATAATAGCTATATCGCTATTAAGCGTTTCAATATATTATTTGGAAAGTTCAATAAATGGATTAAACCTGATGGCTGATATTAAATTAATAATTGCATTATTTTTATGTATTCTTATATTTAGCATAATTATTACATCATTATGTACTTATTTTGCAACTCAAAGGTTTCTTAAANTAAAAATTGAACAACTTTATTAATGAAAAAAAANAAAAAACCTACAAAAGATTTTNTTTTTAAAAAGAAAAACTATATCGTAATGATAATTGGAATTTTATTTATTGTAATTGGATTTATACTAATGTCAGGGGGGGGAAGTGATGACCCAAATGTTTTCAATGAAGAGATATATAATTTTAGAAGAATCCGATTAGCCCCAACCCTAGTTTTGATTGGTTTTGGAATACAGGTTTATGCTATTTTACTTAGTCCCAAAAAAAAAATAAATGGATTATTTAGAGTCCATTATTCTTGGAATAGTTCAAGGTTTAACTGAATTTTTACCCATTTCATCAAGTGGACATATTGAAATTTCAAAAGTACTTTTAGGCAATAACCTTTCTAATAAAGAAAGTCTACTATTTACAATTGTTCTACATTCTGCTACTGCCTTTAGTACCATGTTTTATTTCAGAAAAGATCTTTCAAATATTTTTTCTGGTCTATTTAAAAAGAATTATAATAGTTCACATAATTTCTCCATATTAATAATTATATCAATGATTCCTGCAGTCTTAGTTGGACTATTATTAGAAAATAAAATAAATTCTTTATTTGACGGNAATCTAATATTAGTAGGCTCTATGCTTTATATTACTGCTATTTTATTATTTATATCTGATTATTTAAAATTGAAACAAAAAGAAATTAATTTTAAAAATAGTTTTTTAATTGGACTGGCTCAAGCAATTGCAATCTTNCCNGGAATTTCAAGGAGCGGAACAACAATAGCTTTTGCTATTATTATTGGTGTAGATAGGGAAAAGGCTGCTAGATTTTCATTTATAATGGTCATACCTATAATTTTTGGAAGCATGATCAAATCCTTATTAGATAATAATATAAGTTTTGAAAACTTTGACCTAATATCTTTATTTTTAGGTTTTATTTCAGCATTTATTACAGGTCTTTTTGCATGTAGATGGATGATTTTATTAGTTAAAAAAAGTAAATTATATTTCTTTTCAATTTATTGCCTAATTATTGGATCATTAATTATTTTTTATTCTCTATATAATGGACTTTAACAGAGAATCTTTTATAAATGGAAAGTTACTTTTAATAAATAAACCAATTAATTGGACCTCATTTCAAGTAGTTAATAAAATCAGATGGCTTATAAAATCTACCTATGGGATAAAAAATATTAAGGTAGGACATGCAGGCACACTAGATCCTCTTGCGGAAGGTCTTTTAATTGTNTGTACTGGAAAATTAACAAAAAAAATAATTGAATATCAAGATAAAAAAAAGTCTTATTTAGGAACTTTTTTTATTGGAGCCACTACTCCATCTTTTGATCTAGAAACTGANATTGAGAAAACTTATTCAANAGAAAATATTGATAAAAAAATTTTAATTCAAACATCAAAAAAATTCTTGGGAAAATCTAAGCAATCCCCACCAATATTTTCAGCAATTAAATTTAAAGGAAAAAAACTCTATCATTATGCTCGAAAAGGAGAGAATGTAAAATTAGAAAAAAGAGAAATAAACATTTATAAATTTGATATTACAAACATTAATCTTCCATTAGTTGATTTTCAAATTGATTGTAGTAAAGGAACTTACATTAGATCGATTGCTAATGATTTTGGAAAAGAGTTAAATTCAGGAGCCTATCTTAAATATTTAGTTAGAAGCTCTATAGGAAATTATAGTTTAAAAGATGCATTAAGTATAGATGATTTTGAAAAAATGATAATAAATTAATACAGATATTTTATAAATTCTGCTCTTGAAATTTCTTCAGCTCCAAGACTTTTAAGATGAGCACTAGGTACTTGACAATCAATTAAATCATATCCATTTTTAGATAATTCCTTAACCAAATAAATAAAAGCTATTTTACTAGCATTGTTTTTTTTAGTAAACATACTCTCACCACAAAATATATTGCCTAAGTCTATCCCATAAAGACCTCCTACTAATTCCATGTTTTCCCATACTTCGACTGAGTAGGCATGTCCTTTTTCATGAAGTTTTTTAAAAGCTTCCATTAAACCCTTTGTTATCCATGTTCCATTCTGTCCAAATCTTTTAACTTTAGCACATGCATTAACCACCTCCATAAAAGATTTATTAAATGTTATCTCAAAAGGATTATTTTTTAAAATTTTCCTTGTTGATTTAGAAATTTTTAATTTTTTAGGAAATAGTATCATTCTAGGATCTGGACTCCACCAAAGCAGATAATCATCATTTTCAAACCAAGGAAAAATTCCATTTTTGTAAGCAAGTAATATTCTGTCTGGATGTAAATCTCCTCCAACAGCAACTATACCTTCCTGATCTGCGGATAANGGAGATGGAAAAATATGTTCACTAGTAAGCTGATACATTTTTTTTAAAAGGGTAAATCATCTGGCTCATCTTGATTAAGTTCGTCAGCTGGCTCGAATGCTTCAGCAGGTGGAACAGGTGGAATATCTGTATTTTGATCTTCAGAAAAAAGTTTTTCTACTCTCCAGCCCTGAATAGAATTAAAATATTTAATTTCTCCTTGTGGACTTTCCCATTCCCTTCCTCTCAAATTTATATCTATTTTAACGTTTTGTCCTACTTGAAAAGAATTTAAAATCTCACATTTATCCTGAACAAACTCAACTAATAAATCTTGAGGNTATTGTTCTTCTGTAGTTATTACAACTTCACGTTTTCTAAAACCATTACTTCCATATTCTTTAATTTCATTAATTAATTTTATTTTTCCTGAGATATCCATAATTTATATATTAATTTTTAAAATTAAATAATTTTTAGTGTCTATTTAAAGGAAAAAAAACTTTTATATTAGATTATATTAACAATATTTTGATAAAGGCTAATACAAATAATAATTTAATAAGATTAATTCTATTTATTGGATTGATTTTAAGTGTTTTTTTAATTCTATTTAATACTAATAAAGTTATAGAGTATACTAAGAAAGAAGAAAGAAAGAAAATAGAATTATGGGCAATGGCTCAGAAAAATTTTATAGAATCTAAAAACTTAGATGAAGATTTAGGAGAATTAACCTTTATGGTTTTAACAAAAAGTTTTGAAAATCCTATAATTCAGGTTGATGAAAGTGGAAAAATTTTATCTCATAAAAATATATTTGATGAAGAGTCTTTAATTATTGATTCTATTAGATTAAAAAGCGTTCTAAAAAAAATATCTAAGGAAAATAAACCTATCGAAATAAAATTTAATAATAGTATTAATCAAAAACTTTACTTTGGTAACTCATCCACTTTTAATAAAATTAAATACTATCCATTTGCTTTATTGATTGTAGCTATATTTTTTACATTAATAGTAATTAATTATTATAAATCTTTTGTTAGCTCAAATAGAAATAAAATTTGGGCATCATTTGCAAAAGAAACAGCTCATCAAATCGGGACTCCATTATCTTCTTTAATGGGTTGGTCTTCTATTCTTAAAGAGAAAAAAGTTGATAATAATATAATTGTTGAAATTGAAAAGGATATAGAAAGACTTAATAAAATCACAAGAAGATTCTCTGAAATTGGATCAATACCTAAATTAAAAAAGGAAGACATTAATGATATTTTAAATAATACAATAAATTATTTAAAAAAAAGAAACTCCAATCTAATTAGGTTTGAATTTAAACCTTCAAAAGAAACAATTTTTGCTTTATTAAACAGAACATTATTTGAGTGGGTAATTGAAAACATTGTAAAAAATGCCATAGATTCAATGAAGGGTAAAGGAAATATCATTATTAGTGTAAATAAAGTTAATTACGAAATTCAAGTCCTAATAAAAGACAATGGAATAGGAATTGAAAGAAAATTTCATAATAAAATATTTTCATCTGGATTCTCCTCGAAGAAAAAGGGATGGGGACTAGGTTTATCTTTATCTAAAAGAATAATCAAAGAATATCATAAAGGAAAAATATTTATAAATAAATCTGAAATAAATAAAGGAACTACTATAGAATTACATTTGCTTCCCTTTAAAGAAAACTCTTAATTTTTTTAGCAATCTCTTGAAATTCATCTTTTGTACATTTCACTTTTTTTGTAAAAGTAATATCCTTCATTTGATTTATTGGAATTAAATGTACATGTGCATGAGGAACTTCTAATCCTATTACACACATAGATACCCTATTACATGGTATGGCCTTTTTAATCGCTATAGCAACAGTTTTTGAAAAATTTAATAGATTTTCATATGTTTTAGAATCTAAATCAAATATATAGTCCTCCTCTGTTTTTGGGATACATAGCGTGTGTCCAACTGAATTTGGATTAATATCTAAAAAAGCAAAACAATCCTCTGTTTCAGCTATTTTATAACAGGGAATTTCATTATTAATAATTTTANTAAAGATTGTTGCCAATATATTTATCTATTAATTGAAAGTATTTCAAATTTCAAAGTTCCATTTGGAACATTGATTTCAGCTATTTCTCCTACTTTTTTACCTAGTAAACCTTTGCCTATTGGGGAATTAACGGAAATTTTTCCTGCTTTAAGATCTGCTTCACTTTCAGCAACTAAAGTATACTTCATTTCCATTAGATTATTCAAATTTTTGATAGTAACCCTAGATAAAACCAGAATTTTAGATAAATCAAGTTGAGATTCATCAATTAATCTTGCATTAGCAACAATATCTTCCATTTTAGAAATCTTCATTTCTAACATTCCTTGGGCTTCTTTTGCAGCATCATATTCAGCATTTTCACTTAAATCTCCTTTATCTCTTGCTTCAGCTATAGCATTAGACGCTTTTGGGCGTTCTATATCTTTAAGATGATTTAATTCATCTCTAAGTTTTTTTAATCCTTCTTTAGTATAATAAGAAACATCACTCATCGTTATATATTTAAAAGAAAAAATCCCTATCAATTAGTGGGATTTAAATCAAATATACAAAATTATTAAGTGAATTAATTTTTGCTTACTTTCATTGATTATGGATATAATAAAAAACTTTTACTTTTTACTTTCATTTATTCTTTTAATGTCTTGTTCAAAAGAACAAATAAATAATAACCCATATTTACAAAATATTTCCTTTCAAAAAACAATCAATTTAAATCTTCCACAATATGATAACTTAAGATATAGTGGTGGTTCAGTTTATTTACAAAATGGTGGAATTAAAGGAATTTTATTATTTAATATAAATGACCAAATTATGGCCTGGGAAGCAAGTTGTCCAAATCATTATCCATCAGACTGCTCTACAATGATTATCAGTGGAGTTCAATCCAATTGTAAATGTGAAGACTATAAATATAGTTTAGCTACAGGACAAATATTGTCTTCTGGAAACGAAAATCAATATCCAATGCTATCGTATTTTGCTCAAAAAAACGGCAATTCAATTCGAATATCAAACTGAATTGCCATTTATAATTTAGAAGTTATAATTTAATCCAACAGAAATATTTCTTCCCATTTCATAAATCCCAATTTTTTTAAGTCTTGATAAATGATCATAATATTCTCTATCAAATAAATTATTAACTGACCAACTCAAATTAATTGGATTATCTAGAAAATTTAAATCATGAGAACCGGAAATGTCTACAACTAAATATGAATTAGTTTCAGTTTCGAACTGACCTAAATTTTGTTTTTTCCCTTTGGCAAGTGCACTAATTTCAAAAGAATTATTATTAAATTCAAGATTAAATGAATGCTTTAAGGTTACTGGGGGAATTAGTGGTAAATTTCCACCTTTATCAGCGATTTCACCATTTACAAAAGCTAACGAAGTTTTGTGGGATAACCAATCCAATGATGTTTTCTTACTTAAAAAAATCTCACCTCCAAATAATGATGAATCATTCTGTAAGTAATTATATACTGGAAGACCACTTATTTTATTCCCACTTGGACTTAAATAAATATAATCACTTAGTTTATTATAAAAAATATCCATTCCAAATGTAGAATTTGCTGTGGATGTTTCTATAGATAAATCAGTTTGAGAACTCTTTTCTGTTTTTAAATTTTTGTTTCCAATTTCATATTGGCCTGTTCCATGGTGAACACCTTCAGCAAATAATTCAGAAAGATTAGGAGCTCTATATCCTCTTGAGAAATTAATTCTCATAACACCCTTTTCTCCTAAATTTCTTTTAAAACCTAAAGAAGAGGTTAAACTACTGAAACTTTTATCAAATTCTGTTTTTTTGATTGTTCTGTAATCAGTTCTTAAACCTATTAAAATATCCCAAGTACTGGAGTGAATATGTGTTAACGCAAAAATCCCAAAATCATTTTTCTCTGCATCAGGTATTAACTCTTCTTCCCCAATATTTTTATTTTCTTGAAATAATAGATTTGAACCAATAACAAATTCAGTTTTATCGTTCTTTGGAAATACATATTTCATATCAACTGTAGTTGTATTCAGATCAAAATCAATATGGGCCTCCCCTTCATGGTCTTCATCATGATCTTCATCATGATCTTCATCATGATCTTCATCCTCTTCTTCTTCATGATGTCCAAATTCTTTTCTGTTATTAAAACTACGACCTAAAACTATTTCAAACTCAGATTTATTATCATACAAAAAAGTATTTTTCCATGTGATTATTGAGTTGATTAAGTCTTGATAGCTTTCCTCTTCTTCATGCTCTTCCTCATCATGATCTTCCTCATCATGATCTTCATCGCCGTGGTCATCATGATCCTCTTCTCCATNATGGAATACCAACTTTTGTTTTTGTATAATTAAATCTAAAATCAGAAATGAATTTCTTAGATTCATATCCTAATCCTAATTTAAAATCTTTATTTTTATAATAAGTGCTTTCAGCTTTTTCATGAGGAGTAACAAAATCTTTATTATCAACAACACTACCTTGTATCAGGTAATTAAGATTTTTTAAATTTCCTTTAACTCCTAAATTATTGGTCATACCTTTATAATTGGAATTATAGTAACTACCTATTTCAACTTCCATATCTTCATTGGTATAACTATCTGGATTCACATAAATAACTCCTCCAATAGCATCACTTCCATAAAGAACAGACATTGGTCCTTTAATTAATTCAACAGATTCAACTCCAAAACCAGAAATATCCATTCCATGTTCATCTCCCCATTGTTGATTTTCATGCTTCATGTATTGATTAAATACAACAACTCTATTAGAACTTAGACCTCTAATAACAGGTTTTGAAATACCAGGCCCTGTTGTAATTAAAGAAATACCAGGTAACTCAATCAAAGATTTTGAAAAATTTATTGATTTAGTATTATTTATATTTTTAAAATTTAACTTATTGACTTTTAATACATTATTTTTTAATGTTTCTTTAAAAGGTGTAGATACTACCACTTCATCGAGATTCACAGGAATAATTGTATCGTTTTCCTGTGTATTTTGAGAAATAATATTATTTGTGCTAAATAGCAGCAATGCCATAAAGGCATAATTTATAATGTTTTTCATGATAATTTAATTTGTTTTAATTTAATATTTAATAATTGTATTGAGAATTAACAATTACTTGGGGGGGCTCTAGAACCAAAAGGATTTTTAAAACGAGAAAAGAATACTTTTTTGTTAACAGTTATAAGTTTNTGATCAGGNATAAATTGATTNTCTANATANTCAAAACTATTATTATCATAATCAAANTTTAATCTCACAAAATCGCATGTAGANCATTCTATTTCATNTTGATGAAAATGAATTTCTTGTNCGTAACAAAAATTATGATCTTCGCTTAAATAATGATGTATACCAAATANTGAAGGAAGGCTTAATNTAACNATAAGTANAAGACTTAATGATCTTTTCACANCGCGAATTTATAAAAATTATATGAATTTAAAATATAAGAGTTAAACCCANTAAATAATTTCTAGTTGCTTGAGGATAATAGCCTGNTCCATCCAAAGTTTTCACTTGACCAGGCACAGACCAAGTATCGTCATATGTATAATAATATCCATTAGAAATATATTCAACATTAAATATATTGTTAACTAATCCTTTAAAAATTATTGATTTAAAAATACTATTTGTATTTATTTTGTAAATAATATTAAAATCATTTATAAAATAGCTATCAAGTTTTGAATTTACTGCATCAGTATTTCCCATATATTGGGGGCCAACATATTTTGAAAGGATACTAAGATTTATATTCTCATTTGGAAAAAAATTAATTGTATTTGAAGCNATAAGTTCCGGNGAAAAAGAGATATTAGTTTTACCAAAATCAACAATTTTTCCATCAAATGGCAATAAAGTTTTTTTATTCTTATTTGAGCTAAATGTTAAATTAGGATTAATTGTAAATAAATCGGATAACTTAACTTTACTATCAAGCTCTATTCCAATTCTATAACTTGATCCACTATTAGTTCTTGTCGGGGTTCCAACATCATCCAATGCTCCGGTAAGTACTAGCTGTTCATTATATAACATATAATAAGAATTTAAATTTAATTTTAATCCATTTTTTCTGTAACGCCATCCTAATTCAAAATCATTCAATTGTTCGGGCTTTATATTGGGATTACTCTCGTAATCACTTCTGCTAGGTTCTCTATTTGCTCTGGAATAAGATCCATAGAGCATTGAATTAGAGTTAAATTTAAAAGATATTCCAAATTTTGGATTGAAAAAACTATAAGACTCATCAAGAATCATATTAACCAAGTCGGATGTAAAACCGTTAGTTTTATAATTTATATTTCGAAGTTGAAGATCTCCATAAAATTCTAAATTTTTATTTATTATATAAGANGCTTTAGNAAAAATGCTAAAGTCTATTTTTTTTCCATTACCATCATAATATCTATCTCTAACTGAATTATTTTTTCCAAATTGCCTGGCCCATATAACTTCTCCAAAATGATCTCCACTATANNTACTATAAGAACTTGAAAATGTCATATTAAGTTTACTGCTATTATAATTAGCAGATGTATTTATAACATAGAAATTATTATCTAGCCAACGTCTTCTAATTAAATCTGTTTTACCTGTCTCCTCCCCATTCTGATCAACATCAGATTTTACAATTCCACCATATGTTTTAACTGAATCATCTTCTCTAAACTGTTCAAAATATCCACGACCATAAGTATAATTTAAACCAATATTTGTTGACCATCTTTGGTTTATTTTTTCATTCCAATGAAATTGATAATGGTCTTGTTTATAATTATCTATTTCATTTTCGTAGGTATAAGGGTTTTGACGTCTATTTTCCAAAATTTGGTCCTTAGTTACTCCAAACCAGGACTGGTAAGTTTTCTCATGACCTCCAAAAGTCAAAAACTTTATAAAAGTGCTTTTGTGAATGTAGGAACCTTGAACAAAATAGGATTTTAAATCAGAAAAAGCTCTATCAATATATCCATCGGAATCAATTTTAGATAATCTTCCCGAAAATTCAAAAACATCATTTAATTTTCCAGTACTAAATTTAACTGTATGTTTAAAAGTGTTATAACTACCAATAGAATTAGATATTTCTGCATAAGGATCTTTAGAAACTGCATCTGTAAGTATATTAACACTAGCTCCAAATGCTCCTGAACCATTAGTGGATGTACCTACTCCTCTTTGNACTTGTAAACTTTCAATCGAAGATGTGAAATCGGGTAAATTCACCCAATAAGTTCCATGAGATTCTGGATCATTAAAAGGTATTCCATTAATAGTAATATTTGTTGATTGTGCACTTANCCCCCTTACACGAATTCCTGTATATCCAACACCATTACCTGCATCAGAGGTTGTTATAATAGATGGCAAAAAATTTAACAATAAAGGCAAATCTTGACCCAAGTTTCTTAAGTTTAATTCCTCTTTTGAAATATTAGAATGACTAATTGGTGAAGAATATTTTACTCTCAGAGATNGAACAATAACCTCATCCAAATTTTGTTTTTTNCCTTGGACTGTATCGAGAACTTTTTCTTGAGCAAATAAATTAAAAGTTGATATTAAAAGAAATAAGTATATATATTTTTTCAAATTAAAATTTGTTTTATAACAGGATATAGTTAGGTTGGATAACAATTTCCCTCTCCAAAATTACTTGGCAGGTTCATTGGGTATAATCTCAGCCTTAGCACCCCATTAAATTAATTTCAAATATAATGAAAAATGAAAAATATTTAGTTATTAGATATTAATTTATCAATTTCACTTACCGCAGTTTGTATTCTTTTTTTAAGATTACCTGAAACTAATATATATGGCCTATTATATTTTATAAGAGCCTGTTTAAAAGCTAAAAACATTTCTACTCTATTATTTGGTTTATCTCTTAAATCATCTTTAATCCAAGGAATATCAATATCTGTAAGTATATAAAGATCATATTTATTTTCTAAATTATATTTTTCTAAAACTGGATCACAAAAACCATCATAATATGTTTCGGAATAAACTTTAGTTTCAAGTAAATCTGTATCACAAAAAAGTATCTTATTTGCTTTTTTAGAAAATTCATTCTCCAACTTTATTTGTCCAACAGCAATTGGAATTATATCTTTCAATTCACAACTTTTATTTTCTTTTTCCCATTTTTTTTGTAAATATTCTCTAGCAAATTCCTCAACCCAAATAGTATCGTAGTGTTTAGCTAACTCACGTGATAGAGTAGTTTTGCCTGAAGACTCAGGGCCATACAAAACTACTTTTAAGCAATCTGATTTGAATTGTTTAAGATTTTTTTCCATGAATAATAACCTGCAATCGCAATAAAAGTAAAAATAAGATATTGTAAACTTGTAAATGTTAATCCTTTATAAAAATAAAGAGGAATTGATATAATGTCACCTATAATCCAAAAAATCCAGTTTTCAATTTTTCTTTTTGCCATTAACCACATTCCTACAAAGAAAATTGCAGTCGTAAAATTATCAATGTATGCAGTCCAAGAATTCCACTTATCAAAATAAACATAAATTAAATAGACAAAAATTATTGAGAAAATGAAAATAAAAATTGATATTTTCTTTTCATTATAATTTAAAGTTGAAATGGGAGTTATTACATTGTTTTGTTTTCTAGTCCAAACATACCAACCGTAAATACTAACAATAAAATAATATGCATTAATCATCATATCTCCTAATAATATCCATTTGTAAAGAAGATAAACAAAAATTGAAGTAGAAATCATTCCAGTTGGAAAAACAAGAACATTATTATTTTTAGAGAACCACACGCTTAATAGACCAAAAACAACTCCAGTAATTTCTAAAATAATATCTAAGNTTTCGTATTCAGAATATTGCTCAAATAAATAATTAAAAATTTGTAACATAATAAATTATAGTGATTTATTTTTTTACATTAATTGCTATAGAACAAATGTATTGTGAAAAATTAATTATTTCTATATTATAATTTTCAATTATTTGATTTTTTTTAATTTTCACACTGGCATTATTAAATTTATTATTAATTTTTTCTATAAAAATATCTTTTTTAAAATCAATCCCTTGAAAACCGAATGCTTTAAAAACTGCTTCTTTAATAGTCCAGACTTTTGTTATATTTTCAATATTAAGTTCCTTTATTATCTCCATTTCGTTTTGAGAAACAAATTTTTTAAAAATATCTAAAATCTTTGGTCTAAATTTTTCAATATCTAGACCTACCTTACTTTTACTTACAACTATGCCGCTATAATCAAATGAATGTGAAATAGAAATAAATTTATTATTTAAAAGTTTAGGTTTACCAAAAGAATCATAATAAAATTCTTTATCAATTTTAAAATTTTTTAGAAGGTTATANATGCTTAAGGATTGTTTTCTTTTGATTGTAGATTTTAACTTACTGATTTTAGATTTAGAAAAATCAGAAAGATTTAATTCTTTATTTAATTCTTTTTCACTTTCACTAATTCTCCATAGTAATAAATTACTTGAATTAATATTTAATGTATTGACTAACGGCATAGTTCAATATATTAAACTATTGGGATATTTAACAATAAAAGAAATTGATTTATTTAAGCTTCGAAGGGAATTACAGAAACATAAGATTTGTTATCCTTCTTCTTTGTAAATTTTACCGTTCCGTTAATTCTTGCATGTAAAGTATGATCTTTGCTAGAATAAACATTTTCACCTGGCTTATGGGCAGTTCCTCTTTGTCTAACTATTATATTTCCTGCAATAGCTGATTGACCGCCAAAGATTTTTACACCAAGTCTTTTCGATTCTGATTCTCTACCGTTTTTTGAACTACCAACACCTTTTTTATGAGCCATGATATAAGAATTTAACTATGATTTATTACTTTGTTTCTTTGTAGCTGATTTCTTAGCAACAGGCTTCTTAGCAGCTGGTTTTTTAGCAACAGGCTTCTTAGCAGCTGGTTTTTTAGCAACAGGCTTCTTACCAGCTTGTTTCTTAGCAGTCATTTTATCTTTAACAGATTTAGACTCCTTATTTTCTANTTTAACTTCTGTTTTGGGTTTTGCTCCTTTTTCAAGGATTTTTTCAACCATAATCTCAGTTAATTGTTGACGATGTCCGTTTTTTACTTTATATCCTTTTCTTCTTTTTTTCTTAAAGACTATAACTTTGTCATCTTTCAAATGCTTTAAAATTTTTGCTTCAACAGCAGCACCCTTAACAGAAGGGTTACCCAAAAGAACTTTGCCAGAATTATCAAGCATTAGAATATTATCAAACGTGATTTTAGAACCTTCTTTTCCCTTAAGTCTATTTACATATACTTTTTGATCTTTTTCAACTTTAATCTGTTTACCCCCTATTTCTACTATCGCGTACATATTTTTTTCTAATCAAAAACGTGTGCAAATATACAAGGATTGACCACATATCACAATAATTTTATTAATTAATAATAATTGTATGAATTTATTATGATAGATTAATTAATAATAGAAAAAATTTAAACTTACAAATGAAATATAATTAATAGCTTTGCTTTTCTAAATTTCAGTTATGAGTAAAACAATATTCTTTTTTTTAATAGGACTTGTATCTACAATAGATTTCTATGGTCAATCAGTAGAATTTGAACAATACAAATTGGACAATGGACTAACAATTATTCTTCATAAAGATAATTCAGCTCCTGTAATAAATACTACACTAATGTTTCATGTTGGAGGAAAAAATGAAGATCCAGATAAAACTGGATTTGCACATTTTTTTGAGCATTTATTGGGTAAAGAAACAAAAAATATGAAAAGTGGTGAATGGTATAAAATTTTATCATCTAATGGAGGAAATGGAAATGCTGCTACAAGTGTTGATCTTACTTATTATTATGCAACCATGCCATCTAATAGCCTAAAACTTGGATTATGGAGATATTCTGAAATTATGTTACACCCGATTATTGATCAAGAGGGTGTTGATATTCAAAGAGAGGCAATAAAAGAAGAAAAAAGAATTAGAGATAATCAACCCTACAGTCGTTTTTACGAAGCTCTAAAATCAAATCTCTTTAAAAAACACACCTATAAATACCCATTAATTGGGGTCCCTGAACACTTAGATAATGCTGTTTTACAAGATTTTATAGATTTTAGATTAAATTTTTATATGCCCAGTAATGCTGTTTTTGTTGTAGCTGGTGATATTGAGATTGATAAAACAAAAAGTTTAATTTCACAATATTTTAGTGAAATTCCAGCCACTCCTAAAAAAGAAAGAAAAATCATTTTAGAAGATCCAATATTAAAAGAAATTCGAGCTAAAGAATACGATCCAAATATTCAAATCCCTGCTGTAATAATAGGTTTTAGAACTCCGTCAATGAAATCAAGAGATGCAAGAGTCCTTGATCTAATTTCAACCTATCTAAGTGATGGTCCCAGCTCAAAGCTTTATAAAAGGATGGTTGATAAAAACAAAACTGCTATTGAAGTACAAGCGCTAAATATAGGTCATGAAGATTATAGTATGTACGCAATACTTTCCCTCCCTCTAGGAGAAACTCCACTTGAAAAGCTTACTCAAGAAATTGAAGAAGAAATAGTGAAAATTCAAGAAAATCTAATCTCAAATAATGATTATGAAAAGCTACAAAACAAATTTGAAAATCAATTTGTGAATTCAAATTCATCTGTTGCAGGAATTGGATCTTCATTAGCTGAATATTATACCCTTTATGGAGATGCTAATTTAATTAACTCAGAAATTGAAATTTATAGATCCATCACAAGGGAAGAAATAAAAGAAATCGCACAAAAATATTTAAAAACTAATCAAAGATTAATTTTAGAATATCTTCCTGAAAATCAATAAAAATAAAATAATGAAAAACATATTTTTAAACATCACTGTATTAACATTTTCTATAGCACTATTTGCTCAATTTGATAGATCTATCCCTAGTCCTGATCCAGCTCCTCAAATTAATTTCGAAGAACCCATTTCTTATGAGATGAAAAATGGTTTAAAAGTAATGTTAATAGAAAATAATAAACTTCCTCGTGTGTCTATTAATTTGTTAATTGATAATCCGCCTATTTTCGAAGGAAATTTAAGCGGAGTAGGTTATCTAACTGGTGGAATAATGGGGAAGGGAAATACTTATCAAGACAAGGATAGTGTAAATGAAGAAATTGATTTTATGGGAGCTAGAATGAGTTTTTCCTCACAAAGTGGATTTGCTAGTTCTCTTTCTAGATATTTTGAAAGAACTATTACAATGTTTTCACAGAGTGCATTAAATCCAAATTTTACTGAGGAAGAATTTAATCAAGAGAAAAACATTCTATTAGATAACATAAAAAATAATGAAAAAAACACTGCATCTATTGCTCGTAGAGTAGAAAATGTATTAGCATATGGAACTGATCATCCATACGGAGAATTTACTACAAAAGAATCTATGGAAAAAATTGAACTTAAAAATTCTATAGAATTTTATGAAAATTATTTTAAACCTAATAATGCTTATCTAGTTATTATTGGAGATATAAATATTGAAAAAACTAAAAAACTAGTAAAAAAACTGTTTGGAAAATGGAAAAATGATCCTAATCATAATACAAAATTTTCTAAGGGATCAATTAATGAAATAACAAATCCTACTGATAGTAAAGATATATCTATTAATGTTATAGATATGCCCAACTCTGCAAATTCTGAAATAACATTTCAAAATTTGATAGATTTAAAAATGTCAGATAAGGATTATTACAGTGCATTGATAGCAAATAGAATCCTTGGAGCCGGGCCTGAATCAAGATTATTTAATAATATTAGAGAAGATAAAGGGTATGCGTATGGTGCATATTCATCAATTGGGGATGATAAATATAGTAGGGCAAAATTTAGAGCCACCACATCAACAAGATTTCAAGTAACCGATAGTGCATTAATTGAAATAATAAAAGAAGTTAAAAAAATTCGCACCAATCCAGTTTCTAAAGAAGAATTAAAAAATGCGAAGGCTAAGTATTTAGGAGAGTTTGTATTAGCCATGGAAAGACCCTCAACAATTGCTAATTATGCAATAAATATTGAAATGAATGATTTAGAACGAAGTTATTACAAAAATTTCCTTTCAAATATCAATAAAGTTAGTGTAGATGATGTTAAAAATGCTGCAAATAAATATTTCAAATTAAATAATGCACAATTAGTAATTACAGGTAAGGGGTCTGAAATCATAGAAAATTTAGAAAATATTAATATTGAAAATAATAAAATAACTATCAAATATTTTGATAAAAAAGGATCACTAACTCAAAAACCTGAAGAAGCTTTAACCCCAATGGGAGTTTCAGCAAAATCAATTATCCAAAATTATTTAGATGCTATTGGTGGAATAGAAAAATTAAAATCTATAGAATCGCTTGTTTTAAAATACAAAGGTGAGGTTATGGGAGCTTCAATTGTGAGTGAAGAAAAAAGACTTGAAAANAAGTTTACAAATTCAACTTCCATGAATGGAAATTTAATGATGAAAATGGTTGTGACTGAAGAAAATGCNTTTATTAAACAAGGTCCTAATAAAATGGACCTTCCTGAAAATTTTCATAATGATTTAAAAAATTCATTGGGAATCTTTACTGAATTAGGTCTCCTGAACAATCCCAAAATAAAATTAGTTGGCAAAGAAATCTTTGAAGGAAATGAAGTATATGCTATTGAGATTAATGGAGAAATGATGTCAAATAAATTTTTATATGATGTGAGTTCAGGTTTAAAAATTAAAGAAATATCTATAACAAATATGGGTGGTCAGTCTCAAACTCAAGAATCTATAATTAGAAATTACAAAGACTATAATGGAATTTTATTACCAACTGAAAGGTCTCAATCAATGGGACCGCAATCCATTGAAATGAAACTTGTTGATGTTCTGTTTAATGAAAAATTTGATGAAAAAGATTTTAATTAGTCTTTTTATTTGCTAGAAAAACACCTAAAAGAATAATTCCAGATGCAATAAATTGAGTAAAAGTTATTGTCTCACCATCATATATCCCCCACATTATTGCTACGATTGGTAACGTATATGTAACCGATGAGACAAAAACTGGAGAAGCTATTTGGACAAATTTATTAAACAAAATTTTTGCAAAGGCACTTCCAAAAATTGAAAGTATAATTATGTAAAATAAAGAGTTTTGCACTTCCAAATTTTTAACTAAATCAATATTCATAAAACCTGAATAAAAAAGAATTATAATTGATGGTGGAAGAATACATATAAAATTTCCCAAAGCAATTGAAGTTGCTGGAACTTCTTGTAAATAAACTTTTAACATGTTTAGAGAAGTAGCATAACAAATTGAGGCAATTATTATAAACCCAACAAACAAAAAGTTTTGATCTGGATTAATAGTTGAACCCTCATACACTAGTAAAAAAGAACCAAAAAGCCCAATAATTACTCCAATAATTTGCTTAGAATCAATGATAAATTTATAAAATCCTAATCCAATAATAAGAGTTGCCAAAGGAGTTAGAGAATTCAATATAGCGGCAACTCCACTATCTATTTCTGTTTGTGCAAAAGCAAATAAAAAAGAAGGGAAAAAGGATCCTATGTATCCTGTAATAAAAATCCATTTCCATTTATCTTTAGGTATTCTTTTAAGCGAAGAAAAACCTATAATTAGTAAAACTAGCGTAGTGAAAATAACTCTTAAACTACCTAACTGAAGAGGAGAAAGACCAATTAAACTCTTTTTAATTAATATATAGGAACTTCCCCATATAAAAGACAGTACAATTAAGTAAACCCATTTTGTGTTATTTTTTGTCAAAACTATTTAATTCCAGTTAATTGTTTCTACAATTTTTTTAATATCATTCTTAACATAGGAAATTGATGGTAATAATGAATCATAGTTTGGCTTTGTATTAAAGTATAATGAACCGGTTAAAAAATTTGAGATTGAGTCTGTAACATAAAACTGAATATTTGAAGGAGCATTTCCAACAAAAGAATAAGAAGATGCGTGTATATTATTAGAGTTATTAAATTCACTAATGTTAATATTAGAAACCAAATTTGAATTATCTAAAATTTTTTTATCATAATCATTTCTAATTAAATCTAAATTATTTTTTATTTCAAAATTTGAAATAAAAATATCTGCTTTTAAAAAGTCATAGCTAATTTTGGCATTACAACTAGAATCAAAACTTATTTTAGAAGCAGAATTAATCATAAAAGAATAGTCACATTTATCTGAGATGATTTGATAATTTGGCATAGAAAACTGATGAGCTAAATATGCTTTTTGTTTTGGTAAATTAAACTCTTCACACCCAATTAATATAAATAAGATAATTAAGATTCTGAACATTTATTTTTTTAGTGTAATTTTAATTTTTTTTATTCTTTTTCTATCAATTTCCTCAATTTTGAACTTAATATTCTGTACTTTTAAAACAGATCCTTTTTTTGGAAAATANCCAAACTGTTCTAAAATAAAACCTGCAATGGTTTCTGATTCTCCCTTTTTATTTTCAAAAATGGTTTCATCCTTAATTTTTATTTCTCTGTAAAAATCTTTTAGATTAGTTTTTCCATCAAAAATATAATTATTAGAATCTAATTTAAAGTAGGCCAAATCTTCTTGGTAGAACTTATCTTTTAATCCCCCTACTATCTCTTCTACAATATCTTCCATTGTTATTATACCTGAATTTCCTCCGTACTCATCAACTACAACTGCAAAATGAATTTTTAATTGTTGAAATTCATTAAGTAAATCATCTAATTTTTTATTTTCAGGAACAAAATATGGTTCCCTAATTAATTTATGCCAATTACAATCCTTATCATTTAAAAAAGGGAATAGGTCTTTCAAATAAATGAGTCCAATTATATTATCTATCTTTTCTTTAAAGACAGGAATCCTAGAAAAGCCTTTTTCTCTTACTTGTTTAATAAGTTCATCAAAAGTTAAATCTTTAGAAACAGAAAAAACATCAATTCTAGGTTTCATAACTTGTTTTGTTTCAATACTTCCAAAGGAAACAATGCCTTTTAAAATCTTTTGTTCATCTTTTGATGTTTCACTTTTATCAGTTAGTTCTAAAGCATCCGATAATTTATCTACAGACAAGTTAGTAGATTTAAAAACTAATTTTTTTTGAATAAGTTCTGTTATCATGCTCATAGGAATGGTTAAAAAAAAGAAAATATATTTATCTATTATTTTTATAGGAAGAGCCATTCTTTTAGAAAAAGAAATAGGATTCCTATTTGCATATACTTTTGGCAATATCTCTCCAAATAATAAAATAAATAGAGTAATGATTCCAACTTCAATTATAAAGTTTGCCCAAAATGGTATTGAAGAAAAATACATTTCATCTCCAAAGGATGAAAAAAGTAATACTATTGCAATATTTATAAAATTATTTGAAACCAATAATGCAGCTAATAACCTTTTAGGTTTGTTACGTAAATCATATATAATTTTTAAACTTTTATTTCTTGATGAATTTGCTTTTTTAATATCAGTGCTAGAAAGTGAAAAAAAGGCAACTTCAGATCCTGAAATTAAAGCAGAAAAAATTAAAAGTAATACTATTAAGCTAATTTTAAATACTAAAGTATACGTATCAATAAAAAACAGAATAGGAATTAGGTTTATTTGAATATTCAATATTATATTAAAAAATTGATTTAGAATGGTAAATCATCTGCTTCAGTAGTTTCTATAGGAGGTTGACCTTTTTGAAAATTTTCCTGATTATTTTCAGTNTTTACATCATTTTTAGTATTCAAAAAATTAAATTCTGAAACATGAATTTCTGTAGAATATCTTTGAGTCCCATCTTCAGATTGCCACTTTCTCGTTTTTATTTTTCCTTCAACATAAATTTTATCACCTTTTTTAAGGTATTTTTCACAAATTTCAGCTGCTTTATTTTTTACAACCAAATTATGCCATTCCGTATTAGAAATCTTTTCTCCTGTTNCTTTATTTGTGTAATTTTCGTTTGTAGCAATCGGAAATCTGCCTATACAACCTCCACCATCAAAATGATGCATTTTAACATTATCCCCAAGATTTCCAATCAACATTACCTTGTTTAAAGACCCNCTCATTTATTTAATTTTATATGATCAAATATACGAAAAAGCAAATACTACCAATTAAAGTTCAAAAGGAAATTAGAAATTGGTTTTGGAAATGGATACATTTCTAAATTCTTAATCTTTACTTTATTATTTTTTATGTTTTTAACATTAAAAATCCAAAATGAATAATTAATATTTTGATGAGTTAGTTTGTGGTTAAAACTTTTATTTTGATATAAATAAAATTCTGTCTTTTGAAAATCAAAGGATTTATATTCTTTTAATTTAATTAATAAGCTTTTTTTATCTAATAATTTTTCTGTTTCAATTAGAGGGAATTGATATAAATTTTGCCAAATATCTTTATTTATTCTTTTTTCAATTATAATATTTCCATTTATAGATTTAATTATTAAGAAGTTAAAAAACCTTTCCCTGGACTTTTTCTTAATTGTTTTAATAGGGAATATTAATGTTTTTTGATTTAGGTATGCAAAACATTTTTTTTGATATATACACTCATTACATTTTGGGTTTTTTGGTTTACATACTAATGATCCAAATTCCATTATAGCTTGATTGAAATCAGAGGGGTTTTTTCTAGATATTAATTTTTTTGCAATATTTTTAAATTCCCTGAAAGATTTGTTAGTATTAATTGGAATATCAATTCCAAATAATCTTGATAAAAATCTATAAACATTGCCATCTAAAACAGGATTAATTTCATTTATTGAAAAAGAACTTATTGCACTAGCAGTATAATCCCCAATGCCTGGTAATTTAATAAGGGTTTCATATTTTGAAGGGAAAATACCATCATAATTTTTAATAACAATTTTAGCTGTTTTATGAAGATTTCGAGCTCTACTGTAATAACCCAGACCTTCCCATAATTTGATTACTTCTTTTTCTGAGGAAAGAGCCAATTTTTTAATATTTGGATACTTATTTACAAATCGAATATAATAAGGAAGACCTTGAACAATTTTGGTTTGCTGTAAAATGATTTCAGAAAGCCAAATTTTATATGGATCATTTGTATTTCTCCACGGCAATTCTCTTTTATTTAAATTATACCAACTAATGAGATTTTTAGAAAAACTATTGATAAAACTTTGTGATAAATTAAATCCCAAAATAGAGTTATTTTAAAGTGAATTTAGAATATAAATTTATATATTTGGCAACTTAAAAAGTAAACATAAATAAAAATAAGAATATGACCAAAGCAGAGATTGTATCTAAAATTTCAAACAACTTAGGATTAGAAAAAAATGAAGTTCTTGCAACTGTAGAAAATTTAATGACTGAAATTAAAGACTCACTTAAAAATGGTGAAAACGTTTACATGAGAGGATTTGGAAGTTTTATTGTAAAAAAAAGAGCTGAAAAAACAGGTAGAAATATTTCAAAAAATACAACTATTAGAATTCCTGCTCATCATATTCCTTCTTTTAAACCTGCCAAAGTGTTTATTGATGATGTAAAGAAAAATAATTAATTAAAAAATAATATATGCCAAGTGGTAAAAAAAGAAAAAGACACAAGGTAGCAACCCATAAGCGAAAAAAAAGAAGTCGAGCTAACCGACACAAAAAGAAATAGTATTTTTATTTCTTGTTAGAACTATAAATGTTCTTTGAAATGAAGTTTAATTTGTTATTTGTTCATTACTAATTAATCTTCCCCGTAAAATTAAATCCTGTATATATAGTATAACCTATTCATATTTTAATATGAATACTAAATCATAAATTGTGAGTAAAGAAATTATTATTCGATCAAATTCTACTGCAGTTGATTTTGCATTACTTAAAAACGGAAAATTAATTGAACTTCATAAACAAAACGATAGCAATAAGTTTAATGTAGGTGATATCTTTTTAGCTAGAACCAAAAAAACTATTTCTGGCCTAAATGCAGCATTTGTAAATGTTGGTTATGAAAAAGATGCCTTTTTACATTATCATGACCTAGGTCCGAAAATTCTATCCTTAATAAAGTTCATTAAAGGTGTAAGTACAGGTAAAATAAAGAATTTTTCCCTTGACAGATTTCATTTTGAATCAGAAATTGACAAGGAAGGNAGTATTTC
The DNA here is from genome assembly GCA_002702895.1 of Flavobacteriaceae bacterium. GTDB lineage: Bacteria > Bacteroidota > Bacteroidia > Flavobacteriales > Flavobacteriaceae > MAG-121220-bin8. Next base: position 152,833 of record PACX01000013.1, read on the forward strand.
CAATGTNATAAGTCCTAATCAATCTATATTGGTTCAAATTATCAAGGAACCAATATCAACAAAAGGCCCCAGAATTAGTTCAGAGTTGTCTTTTGCTGGCCGTTTTCTTGTACTAGTNCCTTTTTCTAATAGAATTTCTATTTCTCAAAAAATAGAAAGTAGAGAAGAAAAAAGCAGATTAAAAAGATTAGTACAAAGTATAAGACCTAAAGGTTTTGGAGTTATTGTTAGAACAGTAGCAAAAGATAAAAAAGTTGCTGAACTAGATAAAGATTTACAAAACTTATATGGATATTGGATTGAGCTTTGTAAAAAAATAAAAGGAGCTCAAATGCCTTTAAAAGTACAAAGTGAATTAAATAGATCTTCATCAATTCTTAGGGATATTTTTAATGACTCCTTCACTGGAATTTATGTTAATCAAAAATCCATGTTTTCAGAGATTAATGATTATTTGAAACAAATTGCTCCTAATAAGCAATCAATTTTAAAGCTTCATAATTCTGATGTTCCAATTTTTGAACAATATGGAGTTGAACGTCAAATTAAAACAGCTTTTGGAAGAACTGTTACAATGAGTAAAGGTGCTTATTTAATAATTGAGCACACTGAAGCACTTCATGTAATTGATGTTAACAGTGGAAATAGATCAACAAAAGCAAAAAATCAAGAAGAAACTGCTTTAGAAGTAAATTTAGTAGCAGCTTCAGAAATTGCTAGACAATTGAGACTTAGAGATATGGGTGGAATTATAGTTATTGACTTTATTGATATGACAAGCCCAGAAAACAGAAAAAATCTATTTGATCATTTTAAAAATGAAATGAATTCAGATAGAGCTAAGCACAAAATTCTTCCTCCAAGTAAAATTGGATTAATTCAAATGACTCGACAAAGAGTAAGACCAGAAATGGAAATAAAAACAAAAGAATTAAATCCTAATACTAATGGAACTGTTGAAGCTCCAATTGTTTTAATTGATAAAATTTCAGATAAATTAGAAAAAATCTTAAACAACAAAAAGTATGATAATAAAAAACTCGTTTTACATTTGCATCCATTTATAGCTGCATATATAAAAAGTGGTTATCCTTCTATTAGATCAAAATGGTATTTTGATCATAAAAGATGGGTTAAAATTATTCCTAGAGATGCTTACACCTATTTACATTTTCGATTTTTTGATAAAGATGGTAAAATCATCAATGTATAGTAAAAAAGCGGCTTTATGCCGCTTTTTTTTTGTTCAAAATTGTTCTAATTTTCATAGATGAATAATTTGGATTTAACTTTAAAAGAAATAGAGAGAAAACTACAATATTACTGTTCTTATCAGGACAGATGTCATAAAGAAGTAATTGAAAAATTAAAAACATATAAAATTAAATTTTCTGATTTGAACCTAATAGTATCTAACTTAATTAATGAAAACTTTTTAAATGAATCTAGATTTTCAAAGAGTTTTGTTAGAGGAAAATTTAATATAAAGAACTGGGGGAAAGTAAGAATTCAAAATGAATTAAAAAAAAGAAATATATCCACATATAATATATCTCTAGGGATGAAAGAGATTAATGAAAAAGATTATCACAAAAAACTTGATTATATTTTTAATAAAAAATTATCATCTTTGAATGGCATAAGTTGTAGTTCAAAAAAGAAAAAAATCATTTCATATCTTGTATATAGAGGATGGGAAACTAACTTAATTTATGAAAGACTTAATCAAATTAAATAATATATGCTTATTATTTGTTATAATAACTTTTTCTTTAGGTTGTAATAACAATGTCGATTTAATCGCCTATAATGGTAATATATATACAGTTAACAAGGACTTTTCTAAAGCTTCAGCCTTTGCTGTAAGAAATGGTAAATTTATTGATGTAGGAGGAGACGAAATATTATCTAAATACAAAAGCAAAAAAACTATAAATCTTGATGGTTCAACAGTTTTGCCAGGTCTTATAGATGCTCATTGTCATTTTTATGGACTAGGTCTTAATCAAAGTGTCATTGATTTAACAGGCACAAAATCTTTCAATGAAATTCTAGAAAAGATTTCTAATAATGATTCTAAAACTATAGTTAAAGGAAGAGGATGGGATCAAAACGATTGGGATATTAAAAATTTTCCTGATAAATATAAATTAGACTTAATTTTTCCNGATATACCAGTTATTTTAGAAAGAATTGATGGTCATGCATATTTAGTAAATCAAAAGGCATTAAATATAGCTGGAATTGATATTAATACTAAAACAAATAATGGCACTATTGAAATAAAAAATGGTGAATTGACTGGAATTTTAATTGATGGACCTATGTCTATAATAGATAAAGCTTTTGGCAAAATCTCTTTGGACGATAAAATAAAAGCTTTAATTAGTGCACAAGAAATATGCTTTAAAAATGGTCTTACCACAGTTGATGATGCTGGTCTATCAAAAAAAGTAATACTGTTAATTGATAGTTTGCAAAAACAGAATATCTTAAAGATGCGTATTTATGCAATGATCAGTAACATAGAAGATGATGTGAATTATTTTTTAAAAAAGGGTCCAATTAAAACCAATTTACTTAACGTACGATCTGTAAAAGTTTATGGTGATGGAGCGTTAGGATCTAGAGGAGCAACTCTAAAGAAGCCTTATTCAGATGATAAGCATAATTACGGAAAACTGGTAACGGATGTTGAAAGTATTAAAACATTAGCCGTAAGATTATCAAATGCAAATTTTCAAATGAATACCCATGCAATTGGAGATTCAACAGTTAATATTTTACTTAAAGCCTATTCTAAAGTTCTTAAAACTAAAAAAGATCCTAGATGGAGAATAGAACATTCTCAAATTATTGATCGTAAGGATTTAGATGGTTATAATGAAAAAATATTACCTTCTGTACAACCTACTCATGCAACTAGTGATATGTACTGGGCAGAGGATAGAATTGGACCAAAACGAATTAAAGGAGCATATGCCTATAAAGATTTATTAGACAGATCAAAGGTTATTGGACTAGGAACAGACTTTCCAGTAGAAAAAGTTAACCCATTCCATACATTTTATGCGNCCACAAGTAGAAAAGATTTAGATAACTATCCCGAAGGTGGTTTTGAGTTTTCAAATGCTCTTTCAAGAAATGAGACACTTAAAGGAATGACTATTTGGGCAGCATACCTAAATTTTGAAGAAAATGAAAAAGGAAGTATTGAAAAAAATAAATTTGCAGACTTTATAATAATTGATAGAGATATAATGAAAGTTCAACTAAATTTAACACCAACAACTAAAGTGTTAAAAACTTATTTATCAGGTGAATTAGTCTATTCCAACACTAATACCAATTAAAAAGTTTCTTCCAGGCATAGGAACTAAATTTGTTTCAGAATAATCCTCGTTAAGAATATTACTTACATAAATAAAAAGCCCTTTTTTATATCTAATTTTAGAATCTAATACACTGTAATTAGAATGATCTGATCTTTCTGAGTATTTATAAACTATAGAATGGTTTATATTTTTGAGATATTTCAAATTTAATTTTGAGGTTAGNTGGTGCTTTAAAGAATTAAGAGAATATCTTGAAAAGTTAATGTTTGAAACATAGTTATCATCTTTAATCTTAGTATAACCCAAGCTTAAATAGTTTTGATTTCTAAAAATGTATTTAAAATCAAATTCAAAACCATTTGTTTTTAATGAACCTATATTTACAGCATTCCATAAATCATTTTCGTTCTCTTTAACATAATCAATTATACTTTTTGCATTTCTTTGAAATAAAGCAGCTGTAAATTTGACATCGGATCTGTTGTATTTTAAACCAAATTCCGTAGATATTGCTGATTCAGGATTTAAATTTTCGTTACCAATTGTTGTTCTATCACTGTAATATAAATCNGTATAAGTTGGAATTCTATACGTCTTTCCAATATTACTATATAATTTAAAATTTGAGCTAAAATCATAACCTAAATCAATTCCTGGAAAAGAATGAAATGACATGTCAGAAAAATAACTAATCGCTATTCCTGGTGAAAGAACTAATTTTTCATCAAATAGCTTAAAAGTATAATCGGCAAATATATTAACTGTTGTTCTGTCATGNTCCCCTAAATTATTACTTGAAATATTAACTGAAGATAAGTCNACCCCAAAACCTGTAACACCAGAGCTAGAGTAATAAGAACCACTTAATTCAGCNGANAGCTTATTTGTTATATGTAAGTTTCTATAAACNGATGGATCATCTCTAATATAAATGTATTCATCTTGTCCTCGCCTCCAATATAACTTTGGGGTAATTGACAATTTATCAGAATTAATTGTTGTTGATATTCCAACTAAACTTGCCTGAGTTTCTTCATATTGTTCAGTAGCACTAGGGCTAGCATAAAACCCATTAGCTCCAAACTTATTTTCAGTAAAAGAAGCAATAACATCAACTGGATAAGACTTCGAATTAAAGGAAGATTTTATAAAATAATTATTCCTTTTATAATCTGTATTGTGTCTGTAACCATCTGAACTATTATTTGAAAAACTAATTAAAGATTTAACCTTTTTAGTAAGTATTTTTGTTANAGCGGATATATTTTTCTGTTCAAATGAACCATAATAAAGTTCTTTTAAACTCAAATCTATCTCTCTTTTTTCTCCTTTAGCATCTTTTGTAACAATATTTATCGCTCCATTAAAAGCATTTTGACCAAAAATTCTAGCAGCTGGGCCTTTAATTACCTCAATTCGTTCAATCAAATAAAGTGGAAGAATCATATTTAATGTATGGTGCCCCGTTTGAGCATCGTCCATTTTCATTCCATCTATAAGTAGTAAAGTTTGATCAAACCCTCCTCCTCTTATATATAAATCTCCTTGAACACCTCCAATTCCTCTTCTTCTAACATCAATTCCAGTAATTTCTTGCAACAAATCAGAAACATTAGTTGATGGACTATTTTTAATTTCACTGGAGGAAATTATTTTAACTGTTCTAAAATTTTTAGAAAAAGGAATATCTATCTTAGCTGAAGTTACTACAACCTCGTCTAAAATTTCATCTTGGGTTGAATCTTGAGGAAATATAATTTGGATAAAAAGAAAAAGGAATACTGAAATCTTGTAATTCATGAGTATAAACTAATGCGAATGCAATAAAATTAAAAAAAGATAAATCTAATCAGTTAAAATGATTATTTTATTTTCCTTCATTTCAATAACTCCTGAAGATATATTTAAATGCGTTTCCTTAGAGTTGATTTTAGAAAAAACATCTGATAAATTTTCAGAAATTTTTATATCACCTATAATTTTTACAATTCCTTTACCTAAAGTAGAAACAATTGGGGCATGATTATTTAACATTTGAAATGATCCAGCTGATCCAGGGACTAGAACAGATTCAACATCTCCATTAAATAGAGTTTTTTCAGGACTTACAATTTCTAAATACATAATTATTAATTACGCTTCAGCTAACATTTTTTCTCCAGCTTCAATTGCTTCTTCAATGGTTCCCTTAAGATTAAAAGCAGCTTCTGGAAGGTGATCTAATTCACCATCCATAATCATATTAAAACCTTTAATGGTATCTTTTATATCTACTAAAACTCCAGGTGTTCCAGTAAATTGTTCTGCAACATGAAAAGGTTGAGAAAGAAACCTTTGTACTTTTCTTGCTCTATATACCGAAAGCTTATCTTCTTCTGAAAGTTCCTCCATACCCAAAATAGCAATTATATCTTGAAGTTCTTTATATTTTTGTAAAAGCTCTTTAACTCTCTGAGCACAATTGTAGTGATCATCGCCTAAAATTTCTGCAGTTAAAATTCTTGAAGTTGAATCTAAAGGATCTACGGCAGGATAAATTCCTAATTCAGCAATTTTTCTTGATAGAACTGTAGTAGCATCAAGGTGAGCAAAAGTTGTAGCAGGAGCTGGATCTGTTAAATCATCAGCAGGGACATAAACAGCTTGTACTGATGTAATAGACCCTTTTTTAGTTGAAGTAATTCTTTCTTGCATAGCACCCATTTCTGTAGCCAATGTTGGTTGATAACCAACGGCAGAGGGCATCCTTCCAAGTAATGCGGAAACTTCCGAACCTGCTTGAGTAAATCTAAAAATATTATCAACAAAAAATAAAACATCCTTTCCTTGACCATCACCAGCTCCATCTCGAAAATATTCTGCAACTGTTAATCCAGATAANGCTACTCTAGCTCTGGCTCCAGGAGGTTCATTCATTTGTCCAAATACAAAGGTTGCTTTAGATTCTTTCATTGCTTTCTTATCAACTTTGCTTAAATCCCATCCTCCTTCTTCCATAGATTTATCAAAATCTCTGCCATATTTAATAATTCCTGATTCCAACATTTCTCTTAAAAGATCATTTCCTTCTCTTGTTCTTTCTCCTACACCTGCAAAAACTGAAAGTCCGCCATGGCCTTTAGCAATATTATTAATTAGTTCTTGTATTAATACAGTTTTACCAACACCAGCTCCTCCAAACAAACCGATTTTTCCTCCTTTAGCATAGGGCTCAATTAAATCAATTACTTTAATACCAGTAAATAAAACTTCAGTTGAGGTAGATAACTGGTCAAAATCAGGAGCTTCTCTATGAATTGACAAACCATTATCACCAGTCTTNGGAAGGTCACCTAATCCATCAATAGCATCACCAATAACATTAAATAATCGACCATAAATATCCTCACCAATAGGCATTTGAATTGGATTTCCAGTTGCAAAAACATCCACTCCTCTTTGAAGACCATCAGTTGAATCCATTGATATAGTTCTAACTACATCTTCACCAACGTGAGATTGAACTTCTAGAACCAGAATAGAACCATCATCTCTTTTTATCTCAAGAGAATCATATATTTTAGGAAGCGTAGTTGAAGAGGTATCAAATGTTACATCCACTACCGGACCAATAATTTGAGAAACTTTACCAATCGAATTTGACATTTTATAATTTTTAATTGAAAAATATTTGTTATAAATGGAAATTTATTGAGGCAAATATAAAATTTATACTTCACTTTTTTTAATTTTTAAATAAAAAAAAGGCGCCAATTGGCACCTTTTTATTAACATTTAAAATTGATATTAAGGATTTAAAGTAAACCCTACATAATATTGACTTCCTATGAATCCTGATCCAGGAATTAACTGATATTCACTGCCTCCAATATTAGCACCACCAACTTTAATTCTGGCATCTATTTTAGGTAATTCAAAATTCATTGAAGCATCATANACTGTACAATGAGGGATTCTAGCATCTATAAAACCAGACTGTTCCCACATAAAGCTATCATGATATCTAGCACTTAAATTGAAAGAGAAATTCTTAGCAAGTTTATCTGAACCAATACTAACTTTTACTCTAGTTTGTGGAGTATTAAATCCTGCCTCGTAATCTGAGTCAGGATTTTTAAATTTCATCTTGTTATATGAACCTGTTATATTTAAATCATATGTTTTGAAAAGTTCCGTTTCTAAACCAGCACTAACTCCATAAGTTCTAACGACTTCGTCCGTATTACTGTCAACACTAACTGCTCTAAAATCTCCTTGAGCAAGCGCAGCCAATCCGCCAAAACCAGGAACCATATACATAGGAGTTACAACTGTTTTAGCAGCAATAAAATTATCCCACTCTGTAAAATAAGCATTAATATCTAAGGCTGTTTTCGTTCCATTTACTCTATATCCAAGATCATAAGATTTTACATATTGTGGTTCTACATTTCCAAGAACAGCTGCAACTGGTGCNCCAGCTTGTACAGAAGCCAATGTCCATGAATTTTCCATAATATGCTTACCTGTTAAGGTGTATCTGGCAGTTGAACTTATTCCTTGAACTTCCATTTTAAAACGATCAATATTATCAGGAGATGATCCCATTAAAATAGCAGAACCTATATCCAGTCCAATATATTGATCTTGAGAAGATGGATTTTGGTAACCAGTTTGGTAAGAGAATCTTAAATTCTGATTCTCTGAAAGAAACAATAATCCTCCAATTCTCGGAGTGATATGTCCATCAAAAAACTGACTCTTGTCATAACGCATAGAACCAGTTAACTTTAATGCTCCTCCAAAAAAATCTTTTTTAGCTTGAGCATATAATCCCATATCTGTATATTCAATTGGAGTTGTATAATCAGTAAATAATGTACCATTTGATCTTAAAATATATTGTCTATATGAACCACCAATAATAATATCAGCAATACTAACCAAATCTTGAAGGTTATAATTAGCTTCAAAAGTATTGGATTTAGATGTATCTAAAATTCCTGCGCCTCCACGAAAAACATCAATTCCATTTGTAATTGCTTGTTTATATGCAGTATTCCAAGCGGAACTACCAGGTTGTATCATATTAGCATCAGCTGCTTTTCTAGCTGCTGCATGAGCGGAAAGATCATTTATATATAAAGATTGAAGTAATTGTGCAAAAGTAGCTCCTTGAGCTGCAGCACCAAGAATAGTTTGAAGTCCAACTACAGGATTTGCATTAATTGAAGTATAAACACCACTTAAACCAAAATACTGACCTAAATAATCAGCATACCATTTTGGTGCACCACCAGGCTGAGCAAGTACCATAACAGTACCCAACGCTTCCATATCATGAGTGTTTCCGGAATCTTCAATAGAGGTATATGCTCTTAAATTAAGATTTTTGTTGATATACTCTATTTTATGTTGTTGAATTCCGAAGTTTTTTAGCATGTTTCTATTAGTAGCGTGAAGCATAGTATTTCCTTGACCTATTTTAGAATTAAGAATTAATTCAGAATCCTCAGATGGTTTAAAATGAAGAGCAACATCTGTCTTCATACTTGAAGCTTTATTATCAGTTAAATCAACTTCATTATAGCCTGTTGTTCTAATAGTTTGAGTTCCAAAGAAAGTTTGTGTAGCAAAAAGGTTTCCAAAGAAAGCTCCTTGAGCAGGGCTAATCAATCCTTGCTGTACCAAACTTGGAAGAACTAATCCAGCAAAAGCTAAATCCATATTAATATTTTGAGCAACATTTCCGTAAACATTNATACCATCATAATCAGCAAAAGATCTAGGATCTTGTTTTGATGCATCAGCAGCAGCATAAGCACCATCCAATTTATTTATATCTCTATAATCTACGGCATGCCAATCTTCACCTTCAACATAACTAACAGTTACTTTAGCAGCAAATTTGTCACTAAATTTATGAGCTGCTCTCATTGCAATATCATAATAGTAGTTGTCACCAGCAGCTTTCTGTGAAGTTACTCCATGTTTGTATGCTACACTTACTCCAGGAAAATCAAATGGGTTTTTACTATTCATAAATAAAATACCTTTTGTTGCATTTGCACCATATAAAGCAGAAGCAGCACCAGGCATTAATTCAACACTCTGAATATCTAATTCATTAATTCCTAATAAGTTACCAGCTGAAAAATTTAATCCAGGAGCCTCATTATTCATTCCATCAACAAGCTGAACAAAACCTTCGTTATAAACAGTNGAGAAACCTCTAGTGTTTACTTGTTGTAACAAAAGTCCACCAGAGTTGATTTGGACTCCCTTAAGTGCATCTAAGCTACTGTAAAAATCTGGACCTGTAGACTTAGCAATATCTTTATAATCAAACTTCTCAATAGTTACAGCAGATTCAAAAAGTCTCTCAGGAACCCTAGAAGCTGAAACTACTATTTCATCTAAAAGGTTTTGTGAAGAAACTAATTGTACATCAAAATTTAAATTTGATGCTGTAACGTTTAAAGTTGCAGAATCAAAACCAACACTAGAAACTGTTAAAGTAAATGGAGGATTCTGATTAACAGAAATAGAAAAATTTCCATCGAAATCAGCAATNGTACCATTCATTTCATTGAAAACAATATTAGCTCCAGGAATTGGATCATTGTTATCATCCGTTACAGTTCCGGTTACGGTTGTTTGTGCGAAAATTAATGTACTAAAAAGTACAGCAATCAGTGACAAAATTCTTTTCATAATATAATTGTTTTAGTTTTTTTGTTGTTACCTAATACATAAATAACCATGTAAATATAAATAAAATTGTAAAACTAGCATCTTTTTATGATTTAAATAGAGAATTTAATAATNGAAAANCCNATCATTTAAAGAATATAAAAAATCAACCCCACTTTTAATTGTTTAATATTTCTAATATTTATTTGATTTTTGGTGAATTCTTCATTGAATAACGGCTGAAGACCTAAATAAATTCCTAAATTCCAAGTATTATTCCCTGCATTTAATGTAAAACCATATTGAAGGTTATTAAATGGCAAATCATTAATTTTTTGGTTATCAGAGGGGGATTTATGTACAAATTTACTGCTCATGATATAGCTAGTTTTGATGCCAAAATAAATTCTCCAAAATTTATAGCTTTCTGGTGTTGAAGTTCTCCATCTAATTTCAAAAGGAAATTCTAATTCATTTAAAACCAATTTGTTTTTATTAAAAGAATCTAAATCTGAAACAATTTGACCATCAATCTGATTATTAGATTTAGAAAATTTTAAATTATTATGAAAATTACTGTTAGAATATCCCAAACCTANNCCAAGTCCAAAATTTCTTGATTTATTTAATGGAATATCACGAATAAAACCCAAATTAATAGAACTTGAAAACTTGTTTTGGCTAAAATTATTTGGGCTATTTGTTAAAGAATTGTAGAATATCCCAAAATAAATCTGATCCTCTCTGTATTTATCATCAATTTCATTGATTTGAGAATAACATGAAATTGAAAATAAAAAAATAAAAATAAGGCTTACTAATCTTAACACTTTATAAAGTTAATTTATTAAAACAAAAAAAGCATCCAAAAAAGATGCTTTAAATGTTTTTTATAAAAAATAATTTATCAATAGTTTTGAGTATAATCTCCAATTCGTGTAGTATAATTAATTTTTAATGCATTTACTTTTCGCAATTCTTGCTTTATATCAGAAATTAAACCCATATTAGTTTCTCCATCAACTTTTAAAGCAGTAGTTAAAACATTTTGAAGTTCTTCACGCTTTGTTGCTCTCTCAGCCAAAACATAAGCCCCCACATCAGAAACTACAGAAAACTTATCATTTAACTGAATTCTTGGCTGATCNCCATATTTNTCCTTATATCTAGCACTAGGCTTACCAGCATAAATATAAATAACACGATCTTTTTTATCTAATTTTTTTATTTGATCAGCCGCTGGAAGAGTATTAGTTACCATTAAAGTATTATCACGCATTACTGTTGCTACCATGAAAAAAAATAGAAGCATAAAAACTATGTCTGGTAAGGATGCAGTTGATATTGCAGGTAATTCACCACCTTTTTTCTTTTTAAACTTAGACATCTTATTAATTATTTGTTTTACTAGGTTCAGCCTCAGATAATTTCTGAGGATACATTTTTTTTAAAACAGCAAGCTTTGGTTTTAATAAAGCTTTAACTTTAGGACTTGTTCTGGGATCAGAATAGACTTTATCAGCCTCAACATAAGTCATTCTTTCATTTGGNTAAANAATCATAAACTCTCTGTCTCTAAGTTGATTATATGCTGCAACCAATTCATTTTGAACTGATATNTAAACTTTNTANTCTGTTTCTCTATCGTTTTTTAAAGATATTATGGCCTTATCTGGATTATCAGAAGATGAATTATCTTTTTCTCCTTTACAATAATCACAAGCTTCTTCACCAATACCACCTCCATTATCAAGAAATTTTACTGCTGCGGCCCTTACATCTCTTAAATCCATTAGCTTTTCTTCAACAAGAATATCATTATTCTTATTTACAACGACAGTAAAAATGTTTCTTTCCTTTATAATAGGAGGATCAATTAACTCTTCCATTGGTGGAAGTTTTCTGTTAATTCCTGAATCAGTTTCGATGGTGGTTGTGACCAAGAAAAAAATTAATAATAAAAAGGCAATATCGGCCATAGAGCCAGCATTAACTTCTGGTGATTTTCTAGCCATTTATTTTTTTATTAATTTTTTTATTGAATGAAATGCCATTGCACCAACTGCAATAACAGTTAAAAAATAAAAAGTTCTTATTCCAGTCTCTACCATTCTTGCTCCAGAAGCAGATAACATTTCACCATCCTGCATGGGAGTCTCTTCTCCAGATGAAAAAAGAAATGCAACTAGAATTACCATAGCAAAAGCTCCTAAAGACATAAGAGATTTTTTTAAATTCCCTTTATCACTAGCTAAATTTTTAAGTGAAAAAAATAAGGTAATTAAAACAGTGATTAATAAAATAAATTGAGCTAAATAAATGATATATGAAACNGTACCATAATCTCCTTGCATAGCACTCATTTCAATTGCATCATCCCCTTTAAAAATAATCAATGCTAATAAGATTAAACCAAGAACTCCTAAACTTGCTGAGACAAGTGTGGTTATTTTTTTAATGTTCATACTAATTATTTTTTATGAGCTGATAAAATATCAATCAAAGTTATAGATGCNTCCTCCATGTCATTTACGATACTATCAATTTTAGCAATTATATAGTTATAGAATACCTGTAAAATTATAGCTACAATAAGTCCAAATACAGTAGTTAAAAGAGCTACTTTAATACCTCCTGCAACTAATGATGGTTGCATGTCCCCTGCAGCTTGAATTTTATCAAATGCTTGAATCATACCAATAACTGTACCCATGAAACCAAGCATTGGCGCGAGTGCGATAAATAAAGAAATCCAAGAAACATTTTTTTCAAGTTGTCCCATTTGAACACCTCCATAAGCAACTACTGCTTTTTCAGCACTTTCAACNCCCTCTCCTGCTCTGTCTAANCCCTGATAGAAAATAGAAGCTACAGGACCTGGAGTATTTCTACACACTTCCTTAGCAGCTTCAGTTCCACCTGATTTTAAAGCNCTTTCAACATCTTCAGTTAATTTCTGTGTATTAGTTGTTGCAAGATTTAAATATATAATTCTTTCTATAGCTATAGCTAATCCAAAAATTAAACAAGCAAGTACAATACCCATAAATCCTGGTCCTCCTTCAATAAAACGATTTTTTAGTTCTTGAGTAAAAGAACGCTCTTGTTGTTCTTCCACCATTACTTCTTCAACCATTACTTCTTCTTGTACAGCTTCTTCTTGCACAGCAGATTCTTCCTGAGCATAAAAGGCAAAACTTGAGAAGAAAAATGCTGTAATTACTAAAAGGGATAAAATTCTTTTCATTTGTTATTTAAGTTAGTTTGTTAAATTTTAAGTTGTTAAATATATATAAAAAGTTTAATTAATAATAATGTTTTTATTAAAGATTATTTTTAAATAAATGTTAATCAGTTAATTATAATTTATTTAAAATATACAGAAAGATAACGTATATTTCAGATTAATATTTTTACATATTTATATGGACATCATTTTTAGACTATTTAAATTTTTTGATTTTAAAGTTGCTATTACAGTTTGTCTTTTATTAAGCTTCACTGTATCAGCCCAAAAAGATCAAATAAGTCTAAATCATTGGGAAATTCCAAGTAAAAACCCGGACAGAATTATATTGACCTTTTACGGAGACCCTGCAACATCAAGAGCTGTTACTTGGCGTACTGACAAAAGCATAAAAAATGGTGTAGCTCAAATTGCGGTTGCTACGGAAAGTTCAAACTTTACAAAGAGTTCTATAACTTTTCAAGCTACTATTGAACCATTTGACATGGGTAAATATGAATGGAATATTTCATTTAATGTTAACTATCATAGCGTAATTTTTAGAAATTTAAAACCCAACACAATTTATGCATACAGAGTAGGAGATGGTAATAAACACTGGTCTGAATGGATACAATTTAAAACTGCTAAAAAAGAATATGCGCTTACAAAATTTGTTTATTTCGGTGATGCCCAAAATGATATTCATTCACATTGGTCACGTGTTTTTCGTATGGCATACCAGACTGCTCCTGATGCTTCATTTGTAATACATGCAGGAGATTTAGTTAATGATGCTCATCGTGACCTTGAGTGGGCAGAATGGCATAAAGCTGGTGGCTTCATTCATGGTCAATGGACCGCAATACCAGTTTTAGGTAATCACGAATACTGGCCTTTATTTTCAGATGATAGAAATAGATATCTGTCAATTCATTGGCGTCCTCAATTTACAATCCCTATTGAAAAAGAACTTAATAAAAGTTTAAATGAGACAGTTTATACAACAGACTATCAAGACGTAAGGATAATTGTTCTTAATTCAAACTATAATCTTGAAGAACAAACAAAATATGTGGAGGAAAAACTTAAGAACTCAACTGCAAAATGGAACATTGTTACCTGTCATCATTCAGTGTTCTCTCCAGCAAGAGGCCGTGATTTTGAGTACGGTCGTGAAGTTTGGAAACCTTTATTTGATAAATATAACGTTGATTTAGTACTTAATGGTCATGACCACACCTACGCCAGGGGACATGTTCCTGAGATTCGTGATATAAATGATTCTAAAGAGGTTAAAACTGTATATGTAACATCTGTCAGCGGTCCTAAACATTACAGGTTAGATCTTTCAAANCTTAACGAATATGTTAAAGAAGGTTATGAATTAGATAAATCATCTCAGTATATGCAATTTTTTCAGGTAATTACAATTGATAAAAACAAACTAACTTATGTAGCATATACAGCAACTGGCAAAGAATATGATAGGGCTGTAATTTTAAAAGACCCAAATACTGGAAAAAAGAAGCTCTTAAGCGATTAATAATTAGTTTCAGTTAGTAAATCCTCATTTTTATAATTACAACTCACATTCCCTTACTATTGGAATAATGTTGAATTATGAATATACTCTCATTAATTCTGGAATATTTTAGAAAAAAGTTTAATTTTAATAATAGATTTTTGAGAGGTTTTGAATTAACATTTTGCATAGTTTGTGCAAATCATTATAACTAAACTATCAAAGAATTAATTTTAAAAAGATAAAAATTATCCATTGAACTTAAAAAAAATAGGGTTGATACTCGGCCCCACATTATTCGTTCTGGTTCGTTACATTATAAATTTTGAAGGTTTACCTGAAGAAGGAAATGCCGTTTTAGCCTCTGTCCTTTGGATTGCCACGTGGTGGATAACTGAAGCACTTCCGATTTCAGTAACTGCCCTACTACCAATAATTTTATTCCCACTCACTGGGGGGATGGAATTAGCCGATACTACTTCGGCATATGGTCATAAACTTGTGTTTCTTACTTTGGGCGCATTCATTATTGCTATTGCTATTGAAAAATGGAATTTACATAAACGTATTGCTTTAAATATCATCTATTTCATAGGCATAGACATTAAAAAAATTATTTTGGGATTCATGTTGGCTACCGCTTTTCTATCAATGTGGATTTCCAACACTGCTACCTCTCTAATGATGTTACCAATCGGAATAGTAATCATAAAGCAATTACAAGATAATCCTAATTTCAGTGGGTCGGAGAGTAATAATTTTGCAAAAGCATTGATGCTTTCAATTGCCTATAGTGCTTCTATTGGAGGGGTTTCTACATTAATTGGTACCCCAACGAATATGGTATTGGCAGGNGCGGTTTCTCAAATCTATAATTATGAAATATCTTTTTTGGAATGGTTTATTTTTGGTTTACCGCTATCAGTAATTATACTTTTTATCTCTTGGTATTATCTTACTAGAATCGCTTTTTCCTTTAAAAAAATTAGTTTTCCTGGAGGTCGTGAGAAAATATCTAAACTTAGAAAGGAATTAGGAAAAATAACATTTGAGCAAAAGGCTGTTAGTTTGGTATTTTTTGCTGCAGCCTTTTGCTGGATCACAAAAGATTTTTTATTGAAACACATTTTTATTAGAATAGACGATACTATTATCTCTATTTTTTTTGCTTCCCTTTTGTTTCTTATAAGCGCGAAAGGAAAAAAAGAAAAAATCCTAAAATGGGAAGATACGCTCAATTTACCATGGGGAGTACTTCTACTATTAGGCTCTGGAATGGCATTTGCCAAAGCTGTAGAGAGTAGTGGTCTAGCTATATGGGTAGGGACTCAAGTTTCTAACCTCGGAACAATGAATCTTTTCATTATATTGTTACTACTTATAACTGTGGTTAACTTTTTAACCGAGATAGCGTCGAACATGGCAACCATAGCTATGATGTTGCCTATACTTGCNCCCATTGCACTAGAGTTTGATTTACATCCNTATATCTTAATGGTGGCTGCATCTGTTGCTGCCTCATGCGCGTTTATGCTTCCTGTTGCGACACCACCTAATGCTATTGTCTTTGGTTCAGGCTATTTAAAAATACCAGATATGGTTAAAAGGGGATTTTTATTAAATCTGATCTCAATTATTATAATTGCTCTAATGGTATATTTTATCTTACCAATACTTTGGGACTTGGTACCTGATGAATTTCCCAAAGCATTAATATCATGAAATAAAATCTAATTATGGAAATTAAAATTACACAGATCAAAAGTTAGTCATTTGAATGGGATAGACCAGGGATATGGATTCACACACCTACTTTATATACCAAAAAATAACTTTGCACAGAGTCGATTTTCACCTTATAATGCTAAGGAATTTAATTTAGGAATTAATTTAACATACAAGTATACTATAACTAATATGGGGATAAACCTATGGAATAAATTTATCAATAAAAGGGATTTAGTTAAAGTAGAGTTATTTAGTGTTTGATAGTGTTAAATGTATGACCTTCTCGTAAGTTCAGTTTTTTGTAAATTGGTAGAAATAAAAGCTTGGATTAAGTTCAAAGTAGTTTAGGATAGTAGAATAGAAAAGAGAATACAAGTGTTATTTAAGATTGCTTTTACATCAGTAGGTAAAGAGGATTAATGGAACAAATTTACAATAAGGATTTAATATTTAGAAAGGCAAGAAAAGGCGATATACCTAATATAGTAAAAATGTTAGCTGATGATGAACTTGGCTCCAAAAGAGAAGATTATAAAGTTCCATTACCAAAGAGTTACTATGATGCATTCCAAAATATTTTTCAAGATAAAAACCAAGAATTAATCATTCTTGAGAATTTTAATAAAGAAATAATTGGTACACTCCAACTTACCTTTATACAATATTTAACATACCGAGGTGGTTTAAGAGCTCAAATCGAAGCAGTAAGAATTCAAAAGAAATTTAGAGGAAAGGGTTTTGGGAAAAGGATATTCAAATGGGCAATTAAAAGAAGTATAGATAAGGGAGCCCATTTGGTTCAATTAACGACTGATAAACAGAGGCCTGATGCAATAGAGTTTTATAGAGCATTAGGATTCAGAGATAGTCATATGGGAATGAAATTAAATCTCCTGCAATAAGTATTGAGTAAGAATGAGTGTTAATGTAAAAAAAGAATTTCTTAGTAAAAGGAAATAGAATTTAGAATAAAGAAGGATGGGATTTAAGTTAGAAGTTGGAGTTGATAACAATCCTATTCAATACAACAATCCTATGGATTATAAGTTGGGATATAAGTTAGCAGAGAGGAAGGGATTCGAACCCTCGATACACTTTTGGCGTATACACGCTTTCCAAGCGTGCGCCTTAAACCACTCGGCCA